>NZ_JAWLRW010000009.1:119279-152589 GCF_033142235.1 Rhodococcus sp. IEGM 1408 | reverse complement strand
CAACTCCTCGAACACACCTGGCAACAGCGCCTCGACCACCTCATCGCCGAAGACGGCCACCTCACCAACCCACCCGGGATCGAGCGGCCGGACCGCTACGCGACCGACACCGACACCGACACCGACACCGACAGCAGCTACCCCGCCTAGTGTTCCACTCAGCGGCACACGTGATTGTGGCCCGTGCGGCCGGAGCGCGAGACTGACCGGCATGACAGAGAAGACCAAACTCACCGCTGCAATCGTCGGGTCCGGCAACATCGGCACGGACCTCATGTACAAGCTCGAGCGCAGCGAGTACATCGAACCCAAGTGGATGGTCGGCATCGACGCCGAGTCCGAGGGGATGAAGCGTGCAGCGGACCACGGACTGACCTGCATGTCCGGCGGCGCCGACGAGCTGCTCGCCTCGATCGAGGCCGGCGGAGAGAAGCCCGACCTGCTGTTCGAAGCCACCAGCGCCTACGTCCACAAGGCGTACGCACCCAAGTACGAGGCGGCCGGCATCATCGCCATCGATCTCACCCCGGCCGCGGTCGGCCCGATGGTCATCCCGCCCGCGAACCTGCACGAGCATGTGGACGCCCCCAACCACAACATGGTCACCTGCGGCGGCCAGGCCACCATCCCGATGGTTCACGCCGTCTCCTCGGTCGTGCCGGTGGAGTACGCCGAGATCGTCGCCTCCGTCTCGTCGGAGTCGGCGGGGCCGGGCACCCGAGCGAATATCGACGAGTTCACCGAGACCACCAAGCTCGCCATCGAGAAGGTCGGTGGCGCCAAGCGCGGCAAGGCGATCATCATCCTCAACCCGGCCGAACCGCCCATGATCATGCGGGACACCATCTTCTGCGCGATCCCCGAGGATGCCGACCACGACCTCATCACCACCGCCATCCGTAAGCGGGAGAAGGAGATCCAGGCATACGTGCCGGGGTACCGGCTGCTCCAGGAGCCCCAGTTCGACCCGCCCACCGAGATCACCGGCGGAATGGCGCGCGTCGCGATCTTCGTCGAGGTCGAGGGCGCTGGAGACTTCCTCCCGCCGTACGCAGGCAACCTCGACATCATGACCGCCGCCGCCACCAAGGTCGGCGAGGACATCGCCAAGACCAAGCTCGCCAAGACCACGCCCGCCCACACCACGCTCGGAGTGTGAGAACCATGGACAAGACCAACCCGTACAACGTCGACGCCCGCGCGTACAGCTCTGACCTCGATATCCGTATCACTGACTCGTCACTGCGCGACGGCTCACACCACAAGCGGCACCAGTTCTCAGTTGACGACGTCCGCGATGTCGTCGCCGCGCTCGACGGCGCCGGCGTCCCCGTCATCGAGGTCACCCACGGAGACGGACTCGGCGGTGCGTCCTTCAACTACGGCTTCGCCAAGTCCTACGACCAGGACCTCATCAAGGTCGCGGCGGAGACGGCGAAGCAGGCCAAGATCGCCTTCCTCACGCTGCCGGGCCTGGGTATCAAAGACGACATCCTCGCCGCCCGCGACAACGGCGGCTCCATCTGCCGCGTCGCGACGCACTGCACCGAGGCCGACGTCTCCATCCAGCACTTCGGCTACGCCCGCGAGCTGGGCCTCGAGACCGTCGGTTTCCTCATGATGAGCCACACCCAGCCGCCGGAGGTGCTGGCCAAGCAGGGTCGGATCATGGCCGACGCCGGCTGTCAGTGCGTCTACATCGTCGACTCGGCGGGCGCGCTGGTCATGGACCAGGTCTCCGACCGCGTCGCCGCGCTGGTCGCCGAGCTCGGCAGCGATGCCCAGGTGGGTTTCCACGGTCACGAGAACCTGGACGTCGGGGTCGGCAACTCGATCATGGCGATCCGCGCGGGCGCCCAGCAGATCGACGGCTCCACCCGCCGCTTCGGCGCGGGGGCCGGCAATACGCCTGTCGAGGCCCTGGTGGGTGTGTGCGACAAGCTCGGCATCACCACCGGGGTGGACTTCTTCAAGATCGCCGACGCCGCCGAGGACGTGGTGCGGCCGCTCATGCCCACCGAGTGCGTGGTCGATCGCTCCGCGCTGATGCTCGGGTACGCGGGGTGCTACTCGTCGTTCCTCAAGCACGCCGAGGGCCACGCCAACCGCTACGGCGTGCCGTCGTCGGAGATCCTCATCCGCGCCGGTGAGCGCCGTCTGGTCGGCGGCCAGGAAGACCAGCTCATCGACATCGCGCTGGAGATCCAAAAGGAGCAGGCGAACGCCTGATCGGCCCGGCCTGACCGATCCCGGCGTCGACCTCTCACGTCTCGCGGCCGGTGAGGCCGTTCGCCCAGGCCACGACCGGATCGAGGGTGGACTCGTCGATGAACCTGATGGGCTCGCGCGCGAGGATCAGCCTCGCCGCGGGCTCATCGGGTGTCTTGCGGAGCCGCGACCGGAGAACGGCCATGAGCGCCCGGTCGAGCGGCCCGAGCCGGGTCGGGTCGAAGTCGCCCCGCAGCTGGAAGGTGGCGACCGCGCGGCCGGAGGCTGCGACGAGGGCGTCGGCGAGAGTGGCGCGCCCGGGGTCGTCGGTGGGGGACATGCCGACGACGACGAGGGCCGCACGTCCGGGGGCCGAGCGGATCGCTCGGATTATTCGACGGCGCCCTCGGATCCTCGTGGCGTACAGGGGCGAGAGCACGATCAACGGGTCTGCCTCGGACGCCGTGGCGAGGTCGGCGAGCTTTGTGGCCGGCGTGCCGAACCGCGAGGCGAGGGCGGTGGCGTACCGACGGGTGGACCCGTACCGGGACGTGAAGGCGACGACGGGGCGGTTCACGGACCCAGTCTGTCAGCAGTCGGTCCTACAGCGGGTTGAGTCCTTGCTTCTCGCCGGATTCGGAGTAGGTGTACCAGCCGCTACCGGTCTTGCGACCCAGGTCGCCGCGCTCGACGAGCCGAGCCACCGTTTCGGCGGGCTCGTCCGCCGGGTCCCCGGACTCGGCGAAACGCTGCTTCTTGACCAGGTAGCCGATGTCGATCCCGGTGAGGTCCATGAGTTCGAACGGCCCCATCGGGTAGCCGAGCGCGGTGCGGCACGCGGTGTCGATCGCAACGACGTCGGCATATCCGCCCTCCAACAGGCGTAGCGCCTCGTCGCGGACGGCGCCGAGGATCCGGTTGGCCACGAAGCCCGGGATCTCCTTCTCCAGTACCACCGGGGTCTTTCCGATTTTCTCCACGAACGCGGTCGCGGCGGCCATGGTCTCGTCGGAGGTCTCCGGTCCGCGCACCACCTCGACGCACTTCATGACCAGCGCGGGGTTGAAGAAGTGGATATTGCAGAACCGCTCCGGGAGCGGCACGGCCGAAGCCATTGAGGAGGGGACGAACGACGACGAGTTGGACGCCAGGATCGCCGTGTCGGGAGCGAGCGCGGCCAGCTCGGCGAAGAGCGAGCGTTTGACGTCGAGCTTCTCCACCGCGGCCTCGATCACCAGGTCCGCCGTTCGCGCAGCGGTGTCCCGGTCGGTGGTTAGGGTGAGCCGGTCGAACGCAGCGTCGCGCTGCGCGGCGGTCATCCGGCCCTTCGCGACGTTGGACTCCATGCGCGTCCGCAGCATGGACTCGGCTCGGTCGAGCGCGGATTGGTCCAGGTCGGTGCAGGCCACGGTGAGCCCGGCGTTGGCACAGACCATGGCGATCTGCGAGCCCATGGCCCCGGAACCCACCACGAGGACGGTGCGGATCGGCGTCATCCCGCTCACTGGCCCTGGAACTCGGCGGTGCGCTTGCCCAGGAACGCGGCGGTCCCCTCGATCTTGTCCTCGCTGCCGTACAGGACGGCCTGCGCCAGGCGTTCCACCACGAGGCCGGTGCCCTGGTCCGCGTTCATCCCGGCGCGCACGACCAGCTTGGCCAAGCGCACGGCGAGCGGCCCCTTGGCGGCGATCGTCGCGGCGGTGCCGCGGGCGGCATCGAGCAGGGCGTCCGGGGCCACCACCGAGGTGACGAGCCCGATGCGCAGCGCCTCCTCGGCGTCGATGAACCGGCCCGTGAGGATCATCTCGATCGCTCGACCCGTCCCCACCAGCCGCGCCAGGCGCTGGGTACCACCCGCTCCGGGGAGCACGCCGAGGTTGGTCTCGGGCAGGCCGAGCTTCGCGCGCTCGGAGGCGATCCGGATGTCGCACGACATGGCGAGCTCGCAGCCGCCGCCCAGGGCGAAGCCGTTGACGGCGGCGATGGTGGGCTTGGGGAAGTTCTCGATTGCGTCGAACACCCGCTGCATCGCGGATTCCAACGCGGTGGAGGGCGTGTAGTGCTGCAGCTGGTTGATGTCGGCACCGGCGATGAAGGCCTTGTCGCCGGCGCCGGTGATCACGAGGACGGACACCTCGTCGTCGTCCCTCACGTGGTCGAGCACTGCGGTGAGGTCGGTGAGTACCTGCGCGGAGAGGGCGTTACGGACCTCGGGCCGGTCGACGGCTATCAGACAGACGCCGTCGGAGATCGCGACGTCGAGGGTGGGCGTCTCGGGAACGGGGGAGGTCATGAGGTCTCCGGGGTGAAGTGGTGTCGGTAGGGCTCGCGGCCGTCGACGGGGATGAGGGTGTTGAAGGCGAAGCGCAACTGCCTGCGGATGTAGGTGTCGAGGTCGTACAGGCGACCGAAGTGCCAGTATTTGAGGGCCCAGGCGTGGGCGAGCATCACCAGGTCGTAGACCATGAGATCCACGTCGACCGGGGGGAAGACACCGGCGGCGACTCCGGCCTCCACGGCCTCGCGCAGTGGCGCGGCCGTGGCCACCTCCAGCTCCATGATCCGGGCCTGTCCCTCGGGCGGGAGCGTCCGGCTTTCCCGGTACGTGAGGGCCACCGCGCCCCGGTTGGCGTCGATGATGCGCACGTACCTGTCGAAGCCCGCGGCGATCCGCTCCACGGGGTCGTCGCCGGCAGCGTCCATGGCCGGAGCGAGTTGATCCGAGAACGCCTCCAGGATGCTGACGATCGCCTCGAGGAGGACCTCTTCCTTGCTACCGAAGTAGGTGTAGATGGTTCCCACGCTGACCTCCGCCTCGACGGCGAGCGCTTGCATGGACATCTGGTGGAACCCCGTGCGCTCCATGACCGCTACGGCGGCATCGAGGAGCTGTCGACGCCGGGACCGGACCCGGGCGCGGCGTACGCCGTCCCCGATGTCGCTGCTCGTGCTGGAGGCGGTCATGAACGGCGTGGCCCTCTCGTCGAACGCCCCGGCAGGAGCTAGTCACCACCATATTGCACGGGGCAACGCATGGTCAGAGCCCGATGTCCTTGGCGATGATGGTCTTCATGATCTCGCTCGTCCCGCCGTAGATGGTCTGGATCCGCGCGTCGACGAACGCCCGGGAGACCGGATACTCGCGCATATAGCCGTAACCGCCGTGCAGTTGCAGGCACCGATCTGCGACGCTGACCTGCAGCTCGGTCGTCCACAGCTTGAGACGCGCGGCGCGGGCCGCGGTCAGCTCTCCCGCCACGTGCTCGGCGATGCAGTCCTCCAGGTAGGTGCGGGCCAGGTCCAGCTCGGTGGAGATCTGGGCCAGGACGAACCGGGTGTTCTGGAAGGACGCCACCAGCGAGCCGAAGGCTCTGCGCTCCTTGACGTAGTCGATGGTCGTCGCGAAGACGCCCTCGGCGGCGGCGACCGCGCCCACGGACAGGGACAGCCGCTCCTGGGGCAGGTTGTGGACCAGTTGGTCGAAACCCTGACCCTCCGAGCCCAGCAGGTTCTCCACCGGAACCCGCATGTCGGTGAAGGACAGCTCCGAGGTGTCTTGTGCCTGCAGGCCGATCTTGTCCAGGTTGCGCCCCCGCTCGAATCCGGGGGTGTCGGCATCCACGACGAGCAGTGAAAGCCCGCTTTGGCGGTCAGGCGAGGTGCGCACGGCCACCACGAAGAGATCGCCGTTCTGACCGTTGGAGATGAAGGTCTTGGCGCCGTTGACTACATAGGCGTCGCCGTCTCGGACCGCGGAGGTGCGGATCCCCTTCAGATCCGACCCGGTGCCGGGTTCGGTCATGGCGATGCCGAGGACGGTCTCGCCCGAGACCGCGCCCGGTAGCCACCGTGCTTTCTGCTCCTCGGTGGTCATGTCCGTGAGGTAGGGCAGGACCACGTCGTTCTGCAGCGAGAAGGCGATCGCCTCGGACGCGGCTCCCGCGCGCGCGACCTCGTCGATGAGGACCGCGTTGTATCGGTAGTCCTCCACACCCGGACCGCCGTGCTGCTCCGGGACGGAGAAGCCCAGCAGGCCCAGTTTGCCGGCCTCGGTGAACAGCGAGCGATCGACGCCGTGCGCGGCCTCCCACGCCTCGTGTCTCGGTGCGATCGTGGCCGCGACGAAGTCCCGGGCCACCTCGCGGACCGCATGGTGCTCGGGTTCGTACCCCGCCCGCGCGCTCATCGGTCGGCTTCCTGTCCGGCGAGGGCTCTGGTGATGGTGCTCATGGCGGGTCAGCTCCTGGCGCTGGTGGAGGGGGCGTCGGTGAAGAGCCCCGCGGCAAAGTCTTCGGCGGCCTGCCGGGAGGCCTTGTAGTGGACCTTCTTGCCCGTGGCGGTTACGGGCAGCGAATCCACGATCCGGTATGCGCGGGGACGCTTGTAGTCCGACAACATGGGATGTGCCCGGCAGTGAGCGTCGAGTTCCGCGGCGGTGGGCTCCGCGTTGGCGGCCGGCACGATCAACGCCACGACCATGCGTCCCCACTTCTCGTGGGGAACTCCCACGACCAGCGAGTCGCCCACGGAGGCGTGGCCGTTCAGGGCCTCCTCGACCTGGACCGGGTGGACGTTCTCCCCGCCCGAGACCAGCATGTCGTCCTTGCGGCCGACGATGGTCACGAACTCCTGGGCGTCCCAGGTGGCGAGGTCGCCGATGTGCAGCCACCCGTTCTTGAACTTCGCGTTCTCCTTCTCGGACGCGTTGAAGTAGGTATTGGCGCACTTGGGCGAGCGGATGATCACCTCGCCCACGTCCTCACCGTCGCGGTCCACCACCTCGTGCGGCTCGGCCAGACGGTCCTCGAACAGTTGGACCACGCGCACGTCATCGTCGATGCACGAGCTCCCGGCGGTGCCAGCCTTCTCGGTGACGTCGCCCGGACGGAGGAAGGTGTTCCAGAAGCCCTCGGTGGTGCCGTATCCGTTGAAGATCCGGGGATTGAGGACCTCCTGGTAGCGCAGTGCGGCCTTCCGCTCGAGCGGGGAGCCCATGGTGACGATGCCGCGAAGCGTGGACAGGTCCCGAGGTTGCCTCTCCTGTTCGACGGCGAGCATCGCCAGGTTGGTGGGGGCACCGATGAGGAAGGTGACGCCTTCGCGCTCAACCATGTCGAGGGTGAGTGCTGGGTCGAAGGCCCGCATGGGGATCACGCGCCCACCAAGGTAGAACGTGGGGTTGGGCCCGCCCGAGTAGAGGCCGCCGCGGTGGAACCACGGCGTCATGTTGAGCGTGGTGTCATCGGGCGTCAACGGGAAGTGCATGATCACGTCGTGCGCTGAGAAGATCTCGATCATGGCGTTCATCGGCACGGCCTTGGGCATGCCGGTGGTTCCACTGGTGTAGAGGCGGGTGGTCTCGTCCCACACCGTGACGTCGGTGTCCGGGAACTCGACTGGATCTACGGACAGTTCGGACCAGGGGAGCGTGGTGCTGCCGGTCACCTCGACGGCGGGGGCGTCGCCGACGCCCACGATGAGCGCCGGCCGGTGGGACGCGTGCTCGAAGACGTCCGAGATCATCTCGTTGAGCGAGGTGTCGTAGATGAACGCCGTGGGCGCGCTGAGTCCGAAGATGTACGCGGTCTCCCCGGCGGCGAGGCGGAAGTTCATGGGCGACCCCACGGCGCCGATCGCCTGGGTGGCCAGGTACAGCTCGGCGAACTCCTCGCCGTTGAAGAGCTGGTAGGCCACGACGTCGCCGGGGCCGATGCCCGCGGCCAGCAACCCGGAGGCGATGCGTCGGACACGGTTGCCCAGCTCGGCGTAGTCGATCGTCTCGCCTGTCGCCGGGTCCGTGAGCGCGGGACGGTGCGCATACCTGGTGGTGTTGCGCCAGAACGCGTTGATGTACGTGACGTCCTTCTCGAAGAACTCCCGGTACGGGGTGGGGTCGTAGTTCATGTCAACCCGCCATCGTGAGGCCACCGCTGACGCTGATGACCTGTCCGGTGATGAAGGAGGCGTCGTCCGAGGCGAAGAACAACACGGGCGCGGCGACCTCCTCGGGGGTGGCCAGTCGGCGCAGCGGGATGGCGCGGATGAGTGCTTCTTGCAGCTTCTCGTCCTGCGCGCGGAACAGCGGCGTGTCCGTGGGCCCGGGGCACACGCAGTTGCAGGTGATGCCGTAGCGGGCCATCTCGCGCGCCAGCGACTTGGTCAGGGCGATGACGCCGCCCTTGGCGCCGGCGTAGATGGTCTCGCCCGAGCTGCCGACGCGACCGGCATCGGAGGCGAGATAGATCAGCCGGCCGCCGTCGCCGGACTCGGTCATGGCGGGCAGGAACACCGATGCGAGGTGGACCGGGCCCATGTAGTTGATCGCCACGACCTTCTCGGCGAACTCGGGGCTCGCGTTGAGGAACTTGTCGGTCCGGTCCCACCCGGCGGCGTTGACCAGGATGTCCGGGGCGCCCACCCGCTCGGTGACGGCACCGCGGAGGGCCTCGACCTGAGCACGGTCGGAGATGTCGCAGGTGAAGGCGGTGATGTGCTCGGGGTCCGTGGTGGCGGTCTCCTCGGCGGCCTCGCCGTTGAGGTCGACGGCGAGGACCCTGTGCCCGCGGGCGGCGAAGGCCAGGGCGGTCGCGCGGCCGATGCCGGAGGCGGCGCCGGTGACGAGGACGGTTCGCTGGGTCATGGTGTGCTCCTTCAGGTGGGGTTGAGGCGGCCGGGGCTCAGACGAACTTCGTGAAGTCGGCGGGGCGCTTCTCGGTGAAGGCGTTGGCACCCTCACGGGCCTCTTCGGTGGAGCCGAAGAGGTCGAGCGCGGTCATGGCCATGTTCGAGAACCCGGCCTGGTGGTCGGTGTCGGCGTTGAAGGACTGCTTGAGGAAGCGGATGGCGGTGGGGCTCTTCTCCGCCACCTCGGCCGCCCACTGCTTGGCCTCGGCCATCAACTGGTCTCCCGGGACGACCTTGTTGACCAGGCCCATGTCCAAAGCCTCGTGCGCGGAGTACAGGCGGCACCAGAACCAGATCTCCCGGGCCTTCTTCTCGCCCACGACGCGGGCCAGGTACGCGGAGCCGAAGCCGGCGTCAAAGGATCCGACCTTGGGGCCGGACTGGCCGAATCGGGCACTCTCGGACGCGATCGAGACATCGCAGAGCACGTGCAACACGTGCCCGCCGCCCACCGCCGCGCCGTTGACGGCGGCGATGACGGGCTTGGGGATGTCGCGGATCAACTTGTGCAGGTAACCGATCTCGAACATGCCGGACTCGGATGGGCCGTAGTCACCGGTCTCGGCGCGCTGCTTGACGTCGCCCCCAGTGCAGAAGGCCTTGTCACCGGCACCGGTGAGGATGACTGACGAGACCGAACTGTCGGCCATCGCCGCACGGAAGGCCCAGGTGAGCTCCTCGACGGTCTGTGCGCGGAAAGCGTTGTACCGGTCCGGACGGTTGATCGTGATGATCGCGGCACGGTCCTCGACGACGTAGGTGATGTCGGCATAGCTCTTGCTCATGGAGTTCTCCTCGGGGCTTTGAATTGAATGAACACTCATTCAATGCGAGGAGCGTATGTGACCCGCGTCATGTTGTAAAGGGTGGAGAGCAACTCCCCCGTCGCGGTCCAGCGCGGAAAACCCCGGGCGGGTGCCGCAGCGGATCGCTACGGCACCCGCCCGGGGTGCAACAGAACAGGGGGCGCTATTCGGAGTAGGAGACCTCGACCCGATCGGTCTTGGGCAGCAGCTGACAGCTCAGCACGTACCCCTCGTCGACCTCTTCGGGATCAAGGATGCCGTTGTGGATCATCTCGACCTCGCCGGACTTGAGGATGCAGGCACACGCCGAACATTCGCCCTTGCGGCACGAGAACGGCGCCTTGATCCCCTTGGAGAGCAGGACGTCGAGGAGCGGGGTGTTGCGGGGCCACGAGACCTCGTGGGTCTCGTCGTCGAGCTCCACGATCGCGGTGGCCGGGCCGACCCCGTCGTCACCGGGGGAGTCGTCGATCACGATCTCGGCGAAGGGATCGCCCTCGATCGAGGAGAAGACCTCGGTGTGGATGAGGTGCATGTCCGCGCCCGAGCGGCGGAGACCGTCCTTGACGGTCTCCATGAACGGCGCCGGCCCGCAGATATAGGAGTGTCGCTTGGAGGCGACCGGGTGCAGGAGGTTGCCGATCATCTCGGGGGACGGGATCCCGGACACCGACTCGAGCCAGTGGAGGATGGTGAGCCGGTCGGGGTTCTCCCGCTGGAGGGCCTGCAGCTCGTCCTTGAAGATGACCGACTTCTCGTCGCGGTTGGCGTAGACCATGACGATGTGGCCCGTGCCCTGGGCGAGCGCGGATTTGAGGATCGACATGATCGGCGTCACGCCCGACCCGGCGGCCAGGAGGATGAAGTCCTGGTCGAGGATCTTGGGCGTGAAGATCCCCGACGGCGCCAGGACGTGCATGGACATGCCGGCCTCGGCGTTGTCGCAGAGCCAGTTGGAGCCGTAGCCGTCGATCGTGCGCTTGACGGTCACCTTGAGCTTCGGGTCCTGGGTGGGAGAGCTCGAGAGCGAGTAGCAGCGCGCCACGGACCCGGTCTGCTCGCTGGGGATCCGCAACGTGAGGAACTGCCCGGGGGTGTACCGGAAGTCGTGCTCGGCGCCGGCGGGGATGTCGAAGACGATCGACTTGGCGTCGGCGGTCTCCGCGATCACCTCGGTGATGGTGAGCTCGCGCACGAAGGAACCGAGCTGTGGCGTGACGGTCATGGGTGGGAAGCCTATCGCTTGGATGCGGCGGGGAACCGGGTCACCCCGGGGCGGTTACTCCGGGGCGTACAGCGGGTTGACCATGTGGTCGGAATCGGCGGGATCGACACCCTCGGTGAGGGTGATGAGTCCCTCTGCATAGGCGTACCGGATGCTCGCGAGCATCCGCGGACAGGTGTCCTCACCCTGCGGCCGCTCGCCGCCCGCACGCCATTCGGTGAGGACGGGACACGAGCGGTCGCTGCCCTCGCTCCACTGGATGGACGTGTGCTTCTCGCTGTTCTTGCGTACGGAGACGCAGGTGCCGCAGCTCCGGCACTCGACCGGTTGGAAGCCGTCCCGGGTGTAGGTCTCCCGATCCAGGTCCGTGTAAGCGTGCAGACGCGCGGCGCGCGCCGGGTCGATCTCGTCCCAGGTGGGCGCGCGCCGCGAATCGTCTCGTTTGAACATCACTGCTCTGCGCGGGCCGCGTCCGCCTCGCCGGCGACCTCGGCCATGCCGGTGTACTGCGTCTGCTCGTCGGAGATCTCGACCTCGCCGGCGTCCTGCCTGCGCATGTTCTCCGCCACCTCGCTCTCCCAGAACTGGTTGGCCGCGGTGGTGTCGACCTCGAACTCGAAGCGCTCCTGCATCTCGGGCTCGACCTTGTCGCGGTCCACGTAGAACTGCTCGTACCAGCGCCGCAGCTGGTAGACCGGGCCGTCCTCCTCGCACAGGAGGGGGTTGGCGATCGCGGACTTCCGCTGCCAGATGCGGACGTCCTGGAGGAAGCCCTCGCCGAAGAAGGTGGCGATCTTGGCGGCCATCTTGGCGGACGTCTCGTCGTCGAATCCCTTGGGCTTCTTGACGGACAGGCCGTACATCAGCACAAACGAGTTCTGGTCCACCGGGTAGTGGCAGTTGATGAGGATCGCATCGGTGACGAAGTCGCCGTACATCTGCTTGAGGGGGTTGATCATGTACGCCGGCCCGAAGTACGAGGCCTCGGACTCCAGGAGCGTGTCGCCGTACTTGCCGCCCGTGGGGTCGTGGTCCGGCCGGCCCTTGGTGTTGAGGTACTGCGTGGCGACCTGACCCTCGAAGACGTTCTTGAAGTACGTCGGGAAGGCGAAGTGGATGTAGTAGAAGTGCGCCATGTCGACGACGTTGTCGACGATCTCCATGCAGTTGGAGCCGGAGATCTCGAGGCGGTTCCACTCCCAGTCGGTCCACTCGCCGGTGCCGTACTCCGCGATCTCGGGGATCGCGTCCTCCTCACGGGGCGGGTTGCCCTCGTGGTCGTGCCAGAGGAAGACCTGGCCGGACTGGACGTGAGTGATCCACGCGCGGGTCTTGGCCCGGAGGGGGACACGCTTGGCGTAGGGGATGCCCTTGCACTTGCCGTCGCCACCCCAGCGCCAGTCGTGGAACGGGCACGCGATGTTGCCGTCCTTGACCTCACCGTCGGAGAGGTCGCCACCGAGGTGGCGGCAGTAGGCGTCGAGGGCCTTGATCTCGCCCTTGTCGTCTGCCCAGACGACCAGCTTGGTGCCGAAGGCGTGGATGGAGTGCGGTTTGCCGTCGCTGAATTCCTTGACGGTGCCGATGCAGTGCCAACCGCGGGCGTAGCGCTCGCGGGCCTCACCGGTGTCGATCTCACGGATGGCTCCGGGGGACGCGGACGAGAGGGATGCGGTCATGATGATCCTCCTGAGGACATGAGCCGGATGAGAACAGGTTATAGACTCGCGGTGCGAGTCACAACCAATCCGCGTAAACGCTGGCACGGGGTGCCATAGCCTCGCATCCAGCGGGTTGAACCTGGTGTAAAACTGTAACGTGTTCTAGTCTAGAGCCAATAACCCCGAGAGCGCCAGAGAGGGATCACATGAGCGAGCACGCCAACCACGAGGTAATCGACCGGATCAAGGCCCTGCTGCCCGGCTTTGCCGAGCGCGCGCAGGAGACCGAGGATCTGCGGAAGGTGCATCCCCAGAACATCGCGGAGCTCGACGAGGCCGGATTCTTCAAGCTCTGCCAGCCCGCTCAGTGGGGCGGTTACGAGGCCGACATGGAGACCTTTTACACGGCGGCGATGACCATCGCGACGGCGTGCCCGTCCACCGGCTGGTGCGCCAGCATCCTCGGTATCCACAACTGGCACCTCGCGCTGTTCCCGCAGCAGGCGCAGGAGGACGTGTGGGGCTCGGACAGCACCGTGCGCATCTCCTCGTCGTACGCCCCGATGGGCGCGGCCAAGAAGGTCGACGGCGGGCTGCTCCTCAACGGCAAGTGGTCCTGGTCCTCGGGCTCCGACCACGCCGACTGGGTGTTCGTGGGCGGCCCCGTTCTGGACGACAACGGCAAGATGGTCGACTTCTGCACGTTCCTCGTGGAGAAGTCGCAGTACGAGATCCTCGACGTCTGGCACGTCGCCGGACTCAAGGGCACCGGTTCCAACGACATCCTGATCAAGGACGCGCTCATCCCCGAGCACCGCGTCCTGTCCTTCGGTCTCATGGCGGCCACCAAGAGCCCGGGCCTCGAGGTCAACACCAACCCGATCTACAAGATGCCCTGGGGCACCATCCACCCCACCACCATCTCGACGCCTATCGTCGGCATGGCCTTCGGCTGCTACGAGGTCCACCGCGAGCACCAGCGGGCCCGCGTCCGCGCGGCCTTCGGCACCAAGGCCAAGGACGACCCGTTCGCCAAGGTCCGGCTCGCCGAGGCCGCGGGCGACATCGACGCCGGGTGGTTGCAGCTCATGCGCAACATCCGCGAGGAGATGGACCTGATCAAGGCCGGCGACTACCCGAGCATGGATCTCCGGACGCGCGCCCGTCGTGACCAGGTCCGCGCCACCCAGCGCTCGATCGACGCGATCGGTCTGCTCTTCCAGAACTCCGGGGCCCGCGCGCTCGAGGTGACCTCCCCGATCCAGCGTTTCTGGCGCGACGCCAACGCCGGGCGGGTGCACGCCGCCAACGAGGCGACCAAGGCGTACATCATGTACGGGCAGAATGAGTTCGGCGAGAAGATCACCGACTCGATGGTCTGATCCGCCCTCACGGATCGAAAGGACTGGCAATTATGGCGATCAGCAACTTCGGGTATGTCCGCGTCTTCGCCACGGACATGGCCGCCTGGCTCGAGTACGGCACCAAGGTTCTGGGCTTCGTCGTGGGCTCGGGCGACGACCCCGACTCGCTCTACTTCCGTATGGACGACCACCCGCACCGGTGGATCATCGTCCCCGGCCCGGAGGACAAGCTCTCCGCGGTGGGCTGGGAGTGTGCGAACGAGGCGGAGTTCGACGACGTCAGGCGACGCCTCGACGCGGCCGGGGTCGCCTGGCAGGAGGCCCCGGAGGAGGTCAAGCGGGACCGCAAGGTGCGTGGACTGATCACCTGCCAGGACCCGGCCGGGTTCACGCTGGAGATCTACCACACCATCGCGCTCCAGCACCGTCGCATGCCGACGCCGTACGGGCACCAGTTCGTCACCGGCGACCAGGGTGCGGGGCACATCGTGCTCTCCACCCCGGACGAGGTCGCCGCGCTGGAGTTCTACCGCGACGTCCTCGGGTTCTCGCTGCGGGACTCCATGAGCCTGCCGCCGGAGATCGTCGGCCGTCCGGCGGATGGCGAGCCCGCGTGGTTGCGCTTCCTGGGGTGCAACCCCCGGCACCACTCGCTGGCGTTCACCCCGTTCCCCAACCCGACCGGGATCATCCACCTCATGGTCGAGGTCGGATCGGCCGACGACGTGGGGCTCGGGCTGGACCGCGCGCTGCGCAAGAAGGTCAGGATGTCGGCCTCGCTCGGCCGGCACGTCAACGACAAGATGCTGAGCTTCTACATGAAGACGCCCGGAGGCTTCGACTGCGAGTACGGCTGTGAGGGCGTGCAGGTCGAGGACGACGAGAAGTGGGTCGCCCGGGAGTCGACGGCCGTGAGCCTGTGGGGCCACGACTTCTCCGTGGGTTTCAAGTAGACACCTAGGCTGGGTTCTCACGCAGCCGGGCGCAACGCCCGAACCCCGACCCGAATCCAGGGAGGACTGACTTTCAGATGAGCAGCACCGAGGAAAGCCCGGAGGGTCAGACCTTCTCCGGCCGGGATCTGCGCGACGCGCTCGGCCAGTTCTGCACGGGGATCACCGTCATCACCGCGGTCAAGGACGACGCCCCGGTGGGGTTCGCCTGCCAGTCCTTCTCCGCTCTGTCCCTCGACCCGCCGTTGGTGCTCTTCTGCCCGATGAAGACGTCGGGGTCGTGGAAGGGCATCGAGGCGGCGGGCAGGTTCTGCGTCAACATCCTCTCCGAGGACCAGGAGGACGTCTCCTCCACGTTCGGGCGCCGCGGCGACGACAAGTTCGCGGAGATCGACTGGGCCCCGAGCCCGCTGGGGTCACCGGTGATCGACGGCGTGATGGCGTGGCTGGACTGCGAGATCGAGCAGGTGCTCGACGGCGGTGACCACTGGATAGTCCTGGGGCGGGTCAACCACCTCGGGCCGACCGAACGCGAGGTCCGTCCGCTGCTGTTCTACCGCGGCGCGTACCTGAGCATCGAGGAGGACGTCGTGGACCCGACGCCCGAGCAGGAAGAGCTCGAGAACTTCATCACCTCCGCCGACTCCTACACGTGGCTGTGAGCGGCGTGGTGGACGGAGGCGGGGCGACCGGGCCGCTGGCCCGCGCCCTCGCGGAGGCCGAGGAGATCATCCGCTCGGCACCGCACGTGCGTACCGAGGAGGACGTGGCCGAGGGGTTGGAGTACCTGCTCGGCACGATCCGCGGGGTGATCGAGAGCGGTCAGCACCGCGGCCGTAGTCACCCGCAGTTGTTCCAGGCCACGGGCCCGTACACCAAGATGGGCCTGGACAACCCGGACACTCTGTACTTCTACGCCAACCTCACCGACGGCGCCGAGTACGTGGTGGAGGGCCGCCGCGGCACCACGGCGGACCTTTCCTTCCAGGTCATGGCCGGTACCTATTCGGCCGACGAGCGCGCCGCGTCGCACGCGGCGTTCGATGACCGCGCGCTGGTGATCGACTCGGGCGGGCGGTACTCGTTCCGCCTCGGGCCACCGAGGGGCGACGACGACGAGGGCGACGCCGGCTACGTGGTGCTCCGTCCCGGGACCACGATGATCGCGGTCCGCGAGGTCTACTCGGACTGGGACACGGAGGAGGCCGGCACCGCCACCCTGCGCCGTGTCGACGCGGTGGGCACCGCCCCGGAGCCGGTGACTCTGGCAGGGCAGGAGAAGTTCTACGGCAAGCTCGCGGGAGCGCTGACCGGCAGGTTGCAGACCTGGCTGGCATTCCCGGGGTGGTTCTTCGGCGAGCAGGAGCGCAACACGCTGAACGAGCCGCGTCAGACGCCGGGCGGCCTCACCACGCAGTACTCCTCCGCCGGGGTCTTCGAGCTGGAGTCGGATCAGGCGTTGGTCATCTCGGTCCCCGTAGCGGGTGTGCCCTACCAGGGTTTCCAGCTGGGCAGCATGTGGTACGCCTCGCTGGAGTACGTGCACCACCAGACCAGCCTCACGGCGGACCAGGCTCATGTGTCGGCCGACGGGATGGTCCACCTGGTGGTGTCCGATCGAGACCCCGGGCTGGCCAACTGGATCGAGACGCTGGGGCACCGGGAGGGCATCATGCAGTTCCGCTGGCAGCGGACCTGCTCGCCGATCACCCCGGAGCTGGGGCCGACGGTCCGGATGGTGCGGTTCGACGAGCTCGCGGACGCGGTCCCCGGGTACACGGAGCAGCGGGTGACGGGCGAGCAGTGGCGTGAGCGGATCGCCGCACGTCAGCGGGCCTTCGCCGACAGGAGCCTGACGTGAGCGGGGCGCTCGTGGGTGACTCGGACCGGGTCCACGTCGGCACGGTCGACGACCTGCACGCCAGCGCGTCGCGGGCGGTCGGGCTCGAGGACTTCGGGGACGGCGCGGACGGCCATCGCGAGGCGCTGGGCGTCCTGCTGGACTCCCTGCACTCCGACGCCGGCCTCACCCCGGCCGGCAGCAAGTACTGGCGATCGGTCCTCAAGGGCGCGATGGTGGCGCGGCTCGTGTCCCAGGCGGGCTTCGCCGCGGACCCGGCCCAGGCGGAGGTGGAGATCGAGCGGCCCGTCGTCGTCACCGGGTTGCCCCGGACCGGCACCACGGCGCTGCACCGGCTCCTGGGGGCCGACCCCGCCAACCAGGGGCTCGAGCTGTGGCTGACGGAGGTCCCGGGGCCGCGGCCGCCGAGGGAGCAGTGGGAGGACGACCCCACCTACCGCGGGCTACGCGACCTGTACGCCGGGTTCATGTCCGAGAACCCCGACTACGGCGGGGTCCACTTCATCTCCGCAGACGACCTCGAGGAGTGCTGGCAACTGCTCCGGCAGTCCGCCACCGCCGCGTCGTACGAGTGTCTGGCCAGGCTCGACGGCTACTCGCGCTGGTTGCAGGACGTCGACTGGGTGCCCGCGTACCGGCGGCACAAGCGCAACCTCCAGTTGATCGGCGCGCACGACCCGGAGAGGCGCTGGGTGCTCAAGAACCCCAGCCACCTGTTCGCGCTGGACGCGTTGCTCGAGGTGTACCCCGACGCCGTGGTGGTGCAGACGCACCGGGACCCGCGCAAGTCCATGGCGTCCATGTTCTCGCTGGCGCACCGGACCGCAGCCGACTGGTCCACCCGCTTCACGCCCGAGTACATCGGCTCCTCCCAGCTCGACCTGTGGGCGCGGGGCGTGGCCGAGTTCGACGCGGCCCGCGCGCGCCACGAGGCGGACCCGGGATCGCGGGCGACGTTCGTGGACGTCGACCACCGCGAGCTCATCGAGGACCCGGCGGGCGTCGTCGAGCGCGTGTACGCCGCGACCGGCACCACACTGGGCGAGGGAGTGCGGGAGACCGTGGAGGCCGAGAACGCGCGCAGCCTCTCCGGGGACCGGGCGCCCGCGCACCGGTACACGCTGGCCGACTACGGGCTCAGCACGGAGCAGGTCGCGGAGCGGTTCGCGGGCTACCGGGGCCTGGAGGAATAGCGGGGTCTGGAGGAATAGCGGGAGCGGGCCCGGTACGTCCGGACCCAGCGGTCCGGTCTAGACGTACTGCCGGACCGCCTCGATGATCTTCTCGGCCACGTCCTGCTTGCACACGAGCAGATCGGGGAACTCGGTCTCCTCGACGTTGTAGACCAGCTCGCTGCCGTCGAGGCGGCTGGCGTGCAGCCCGCGTTGGCGCACGACGCCGTACGTTGCGGCCGAATCCCACTGGTGGTGGCCGCTGGTGTGGATGTAGGCATCGCACTCGTCCTCGACCACGGTGGCGGTCTTGCCTCCGCCCGACCCGAGGTGGACCAGCGAGGCGTCGAGCTTCTCCGCCAGCTCCTCCGCGAACTCCGGGGGATCCGATTCCGAGACGGCGATGCGCAGGCGGTCGTCGTCCCGCGGGGGGACCAGAGGGCCGGGGCGCGGGCCGCGGATGATCGACAGCGGCTGGTAGGTGGTGGCGCCCCGTCCGGTGAGGACCCGGCCGTAGGCCGGCATGGCGATGGCGCACGCGGTGATGCCGCTGACCCCCTCGGAGTTCTTCTCCCACAGGGCCACGTGGACAGCCCAGTCGGGGCGGCCCTCGGTGACGTACGAACTCACCCCGTCGAGCGGGTCGACGAACCACACGCGGTCCGCCTCGAGCCGGTCGGTGGCGTCCGGGCACCACTCGCCGTACACCACATCTCCGGGCCGGGCCACGGCCAACCGGTCGACGATCACTGCCCGGGCCTCCGCCTCCGCGAGCGGGCCCAGCTCCTCGGGGGCGATCCGCGAGACCCGCAGATTGGTGAGCATCCGACCCGCCTGTGCGGCGAGGTCCTCGGCCGACCGTTGGTCGTTGGTCCGTCCGTGCGCGGGGAAGGGGCTCATGCAGGTGATTCTAGAGGTCTCGGCTACAGGCCCGCCGCCACCTCGAGCGCCGCGAGGAGCTCGTGTGGCTGACCGAGCAGCTGGGCGGTGCCGTGGGCGCGCTTGAAGTACAGCTGCACGTCGTATTCCCACGTGATCCCGACCCCGCCGTGGAGCTGGATGGCCTCGCCGGTGATCCACTGCAGTGCCTCGGAGCAGTACACCTTGGCCGCGGCGGCTTCGATCTCGGCGGCGTGGGCGGCCTCGTCGGAGCCGTCCTGCGCCTCGGCCACCAGCGCGGCGGCGGAGTAGGACAGGGACCGGGCGGTCTCGGTCTTGACGTACATGTCGGCCATCCGGTGCTTGAGCGCCTGGAACGAGCCGATTGCCCGGCCGAACTGCCTGCGCTCCTGGGTGTACTGCACGGTCGCGTCGAGCACGGCGCGGGCGGCGCCCACCTGCTCGGCGGAGATCGCCGACCATGCGGCCGCGCGCAACCGGGACAGGAAGCTCGACCGGGTTCTGATGGCGGTGGCGGCCACGCCGTCGAACTCGACGCGGGCCATCGTGCGGGTGGGATCCATGACCGGCACGCGGGTGACGGTGACCCCGTCAGCGTTCGCGGGGACCTCGAACAGGCCCACGGTCTCGAACGGCACGGTGTCACCGGTGACGGCCACGACGAGAAGTGTGGAGGCGGTGTCGGCGCCCAGCACGTGGTGGGCGGTGCCGGTGAGGGTGGTGCCGTCCGTCCCGCCCGCGCGGACCCCCGGCGTGGCCCAACCCGATCTCGAGGCCCAGCACAGGGCGGCCTGCTCGCCGGCGGCGATGCCGGGCAGGAGCCGGGCGCACGCGTCGTCGTCGCCGGTGGCCAGTACGGCCTGCGCGGCCAGCACGGCCGACCCGAGCAGGGGGGAGGGCGTGAGGCGGCGGCCCAGTTCCTCGCACACCAGGTGTGTCTCCACCCAGGTGGCGCCGGCGCCGTCGTACTGCTCGGGGACCGAGAGCGCGGCCGCGCCGATCTGCTCGACCAACGTCCGCCACAACGTGGCGTCGAATCCGTGCTCGGATGCGATGGCCGCCCGCACGGCGGCGGAGTCCGACTTCTTCTCCAGCAGCGCCGCCACGGACTGCCGCAGCGCCGACTGCTCGTCGGTGTCGACGCCGGGCGAAAAGGCTGGCGACGAGGCTGGCGACGAGGCGGGGGAGGCGGTCTGAGCGGTCATCGGCCGGCGCCCGGCAGGTCGCTCCGCAACGAGTCGAGGACCCGTCCGCGGTGGAAGGTCTGGGTGCCCCACGCGGTCTGCAGCGCTCGCGTCTTGGTCAGCAGGAGGCCCAGGTCGTGCTCGAGCGTGTAGCCGATCGCCCCGTGGATCTGCAGCGCGGTGCGCGCGGACAGGTACGCGGCGTCGGCCACGGCCACCCGGGCTGCGGAGACGTCCCGCACGGCGGCCCGGGGGTCGTCCGGGTTCTCGGCGATCGCCAGGGCCCCGGCCCACAACAGCGGGCGCGCCATCTCGAGCGCCACCGCGACCTCGGCCAGCTGGTGCTTGAGCGCCTGGTACTCGCCGATGAACCTGCCGTACTGCTTGCGTTGCCTGGCGTAGTCGACGCTCATGTCGAGCATCGCCTGCCCGAGGCCCATGAGCTGGGCCGCGGTGCCGAGCGCGCCGTGGTTGACGATGTCGGTCGTGCTCACGGTGGCGACCTTCTCGCCGCGGACCGGAGTGGTGACGGTGCGGGCGCGATCCACCGAGCGGCGGGCCTCGCCGGGCTGGCCGGTGAATACCTCGTCGTCGTCGACGACCCACAGGTACCCGGCGACGTGCGCGTCGGGAGCGAAGGGGGAGACCCCGGGGACGGCGACCGACGCCGGCGTTCCGGCGGCGATCTCGCCGGCCGTCCCGCCCGCGGCGGAGGCGTCGTCCAGCGCGGCCGCGATGAGCGGGGCGACCATGATCGACTCCACGACCGGGCCGGGGACGGCGTGGCGGCCCAGGACCTCGAGCGCGACCACGGCCTCGACCGCGGTCGCGCCGGCCCCGCCGGCGTCTTCGGCGACCAGCAGCGCGGCGGCGCCGGTCTCGGCGATGCGGCTCCACACCGCGGTGCCGGGGGCGGTGTCGCCGGCGGCCCAGGAGCGGATGACCGAGGGCATGTCGGACTTGACCAGCAGCGAATCGATGCTGGCGGCGAAGTCGGTGACCTCGGGTTCGAGTGCGAATCTCATGTGTCTGTCCCCGTCAGCCGCGTGGAAGGCCGAGGAGCCGCTCGGCGATGATGTTCTTCTGGACCTCGTTGGTGCCGGCGTAGATCGGCCCGGCGAGGGCGAACAGGTACCCGTCCATCCACTGCTCGCCGGCGAGTTCGCCTGCGGACCCGAGGACGTCCAGGGCGGTCTCGTGGGTGGCGATGTCCCAGTTCGACCAGAAGACCTTGTTGATCGAGGACTCGAAACCCAGGTTGGCGCCGCCCGTGAGCTTGGTGACCGTGTTCCAGGTGCTGAGCTCGTAGGCACGGGAGCCGATCCAGGCGTCGACGACGCGGTCGGCCACCGCGCCGCGCGTGCGGTCGTCGAGGTCCGCGCTGTGGCCGTCCCACAGCTCCAGGAGCCGGTCCGTGGTGGCGAGGAAGCGACCCGGCGAGCGCAGCGAGAGCCCGCGCTCGTTGTTGGCGGTGGACATGGCCACCTTCCAGCCCTGGTTGACCTCGCCGATCACACCCGACTCCGCCGGGTTCGCGGGGTCGTCGGGGACGAAGACGTCCTCGAGGAACAGTTCGGCGAAGCCGGGCAGGCCGTCGAGCTGGTCGATCGGCCGGACGGTCACGCCCGCGGACCGCAGGTCGAACATGAAGTAGGTGAGTCCCTTGTGGCGGGGCTCGCTCGGGTCGGTGCGGAACAGTCCGAAGCCCTTGTCGGCAAAGGAGGCGCGGGTCGACCACACCTTCTGCCCGCTCAGGACCCAGCCGCCGTCGACCCTCGTCGCTGTGGAGCGGAGCGACGCCAGGTCGGACCCGGCCTCTGGCTCGGACCAGGCCTGCGCCCAGATGTCGTCGGCGCGCGCCATCCGCGGCATGATGTGCGCGAGCTGCTCGGGGCTGGCGTGGTCGAAGAGCGTCGGGGCGAGCAGGAAGATGCCGTTCTGGCTCACCCGCAGGGGCGCGCCGGCGCGGAAGTACTCCTCCTCGAAGACCACCCAGTTGACCAGGCCGCAGTCGCGGCCGCCGAACTCCTCCGGCCAGGAGACGACCGACATGCGGGCGTCGGCCATCGTCCGTTCCCACTCGCGGTGTGCCTCGAAGCCCTCGCGGGTGTCCATGTGGGGCAGCGGTTCGGCGGGCACGTTGTCGGCCAGCCACTGCCGGACCTCGAGGCGGAACTCCTCGGTCGCGGCGTCCAGGTGCAGATCCACTGCTCAGCCCTCGGTCTTCCCGGTCGAGCCCGTGCCGGTCGACCCCTTGTTGGCGCTGTCGCGCATCGAGCGCGCGTCCATGCCGCCGAGGGAGGCGGAGAACGAGTCGGTGTCATCCGGCTCGGCGTTGGCGGAGTGGGCGAACATGTGCCAACCGAACGCGGTGTCCAGCGAGGTCTGCAGACCCATCTGGTCCTCGTTGGAGTTGATGACCTTCTTGGTGAGCGTGAGCCCGAAGGCGGGCATGGCCGCGATCTCCCCGGCGATCTCGTCGACCTTGGCCTGCAGCTCCGCGCGCGGCACGACGTGGTTGAGCATCCCCCAGTCCAGCGCCTCGGCGGCGCCGAACCTGCGACCGGTGTAGAGGATCTCCTTGGCGCGGCGGGGGCCCAGGACAAAGGCGTGGGCGAAGTACTCGACGCCCGGGATGCCCATCTTGACCACCGGGTCGGAGAAGAAGGCGTCGTCGGAGGCCACGATGAAGTCGCAGACCCACGCCAGCATGAGCCCGCCGGCGATGCAGGCGCCGTGGACCTGGGCGATCATCGGCTTGGGGATCTCGCGCCAGCGCCGGCACATCTGCACGTAGACCTCGGTCTCCCGCGCCAGCCGGCGGTCGCCGCCGCCCCGGGTGGTGTGGTCCCACCAGATCGAGGCGCGGTTCGTGTACTCGACGTGGTGGTCGCGCTCGGTGGTGCCGATGTCGTGGCCCGCCGAGAAGTGCTTGCCGTTGGCGCGCAGGACGATCACCCTGACGGAGTCGTCCTCGACGGCCTTGATGAAGGCGTTGTCCAGCGAGTACGTCATGACCGAGTTCTGCGCGTTGCGGAAGTCGGGCCGGTTGAGCGTGACGTACGCGGTGCCGCCGGAGACCTCGTAGGCGACCGGCTGCGTGTCCGGTCCGAGATCATCGATCTCGAGGACCGGGGGGATGGGTGCGTCGGTCATGAGCTGGGGTTCTCCTTACCTAGCAAGTGCTTGGTTGGTACTGTACCGGACCCGCCGGGATCACACCCCGTAGCCACCATCCACGTCGAGCTTCTGCCCGGAGATGAAGCCTGCGCGGTCGGAGGCGAGGAACGCCACGGCCTCGGCGATGTCCACGGCCGAGCCGAAGCGCCGCAACGGGATGTTGGCCCGGGTGATCTCCAGGGCCCGCTCATCGAGGTCGCCGGCGGAGATGAGCCGCTCGGCCATGCCGTCGGTGAGCATGCCCGGGCCCACACAGTTCACCCGCACGCCGAAGCGGCCCTCCTCGGCGGCCAGCCCGCGGACCAGCTGCTCGACCGCGCCCTTGGGGGCGGTGGACAGGCCGTCGCGGACCGGGTAGCGGGTGGTGGCGGCAGTGGTGACGACGACGACGTTGCCGCTCGCCGCGCGCAGGTGCGGCAGCGCGGGGTGCGCGATCGCGAAGAACCCGGCGACGTCCGCGTCCAGCTGGGCTCGCAGCACGGCAGGGCTGGTCCGGGACAGGTGCACCATGGGCACGTGCGGTCCGGCGCAGTGCGCGAGGACGGCGATCCCGCCGAACCGGGAACCGATCCCGTTGATCGTGGCCGCCACCTCGTCGTCGTCGGCCTCGTGGCCGGCTCCATCGATGCCGGCCCCATCGTGGCCCGGCGACAGTCGGACGCACTCGACGGTTCGCCCGGTCATCGCGGGGCGCTCGTCCGTATCGGCGCGGCCGCCGCCGGACAGTTCGCGCGCCAGCGCGACCGGTTCGGTCGAGCGGTAGCCCAGGACCAGGGGGGCGTCGGGGAACTCGGCGGCCAGGCGCCGGGCCACCGCGCCGCCGATCCCGCCGGAGGCCCCGGTGACCAGCACCGCACCCGCCGCACTCACCGGAGTTCGGTCTTGAGGATCTTGCCCGAGGCGTTGCGGGGGAAGGACTCGACGAACTCCACCGAGCGGGGGCGCTTGAAGTTGGCCAGGTGCTCGGCGGCGAAGTCCAGGACGTCCTGCTCGGTGAGGCCCGAGCCCTCGCGGCGCACGATGAGCGCCTTGCCCACCTCGCCCATCCGCTCGTCCGGGACCCCGATCACCGCGGACTCGACCACGCCGTCGATGCGGGCGAGGGCCTGCTCGATCTCGGCGGGGTACACGTTGAACCCGCCGGTGATGTACATGTCCTTGAGCCGGTCGGTGATGCGCAGGTTGCCGCGCGAGTCGATCTCGCCCACGTCCCCGGTGTGCAGCCAGCCGTCGGGGTCGATCGCCTCGGCCGTGTTCTCGGGATCGTCGAGGTAGCCCTGCATGACCATCTCGCCACGGGTGAGGACCTCGCCCTGCTCGCCGATCCGGATCTCCATGCCGGGGTAGGCGCGGCCGCAGGTGGTGGCGACGGTGATGTCGTCGTCGTCCGCTCGGGTGGTGGTGATGAAGCCCATCGTCTCGGTCTGGCCGTAGGCGGTGAGCACGGTCTCCAGGCCCAGGTCGGACTGCATGCGCTCGACCAGGACCACCGGCACCACCGACGCGCCCGTCACCGCCAGGCGCAGCGACGACAGGTCGAACGCCGCGCGGTCGGGGGCGTCCAGGATGGTCTGGAAGATCGTGGGCGCGCCCGGCAGGACCGAGGCGCGCTCCTGTTGGATCAGCCGCATGGACTCGGTGGGCGAGTACACCGCCAGGGGGATGATCGTCGCGCCGAACAGGGCGCAGACCAGGAACCCGGCCTTGTAGCCGAAGCTGTGGAAGAACGGGTTGACGATGAGGTAGCGGTCGGACTCGGTGAGCCCACCGTTGGAGCCCCAGGCCCGCGCGCCGGCGATGGTCTGCCGGTGCAGGGCCACCACGCCCTTGCTCTTGCCGGTCGTGCCGGAGGTGAACAGGATGTCGGCCACGTCGTCGCCGGTCACCGCGTCCGCGCGCGCGTCGGCCTCGGCGAGCGAGGAGTCGGTGGCCTGCGACTGGAGGTCGGAGAACTCGACGACGGCGAGGTCGGCGGTCGCGGTGTCGCCGCCGTCGAGGGGGATCCGCACGAGGGTCTCGAGGTCCGTGGCGCCTGAGAGCGAACCGCCGGCCGCGGCGGTCAGGTCGGCGATCCGCTCGGAACCGAGGAAGGCGCCCGCCACGACCGCGGCGACCGCGTGCGTCCGCTGGATGAGTTCGAGCGTCTCGCTACCGGTGTAGCGGGTGTTGGCGGGGACGACCGTGCCGCCCGCGAACTGCACGCCCAGCGCCGCGACGATCCAGTGGCGGGTGTTGGGGGCCCAGATGACAACCCGGTCACCCTTCTCCACGCCGCGCGCGACGAGCCCGGCCGCGAACCGGCGGACCTCGTCGAGCAGCTCCGCCCACGTCCAGCGGGTGTCCTGGCCGGGCTGGACGTCCGCGATCGCCTCGCGGTCCGGCCACGACTCGGCGGCCCGTCGCAGGGCGGCGGGGGTGGACTCGACGGCGGAGCTCATGCGCTGCACCCTACCAAGCAGGTGCTTGGTTCGTCGCGGGCTCAGTGGCTCGGCACCTCGGAGCCCCAGCACCTCAGTACTTCAGCGCGCCCCGGTCGAACGGGATCTGGACGCCCGAGATCGACCGGGAGCCGTCGCCTGCCAGGTAGGCCACCACGTCGGCGACCTCCTCGGGGGGCATGAAGTCCGCCAGCGTGCTGGCGCCGTCCCTGCGGGTGTCCTTCAGGGGCATCGGCGAGAAGCTGTGCAGGAACGAGGGGAACCGGCCGAAGAGCTCGGCCATCCCGTCGGGGTCGATCATCGGCGTGTCGACCGAGTAGGGATGGATCGAGTTGACGCGGATCCCGTACTCGCCGGCCTCGAGGGCGAGCGCGTTGGTCAGCGCCACCAACCCGGCCTTCGAGGCCGAGTAGTGCCCGTTGCCCGGCGTGGCCTTGAGTCCGGCCGACGAGCTGACGATGATGACCGACCCGCCGTTGCCCGCCTCGATCATCGCCGGCACGGCCGCGCGGATGGTCCGCCAGGTGCCGCTGAGGTTGACGCCGATGACCATGTCCCAGTCGTCCTCCGGCAGCTCCCAGAGCCGGCCCCAGCTGAGGATGCCGGCGTTGGCGACGAGGATGTCCAGTCGGCCGAAGGTGGCGATGGTGCGGTCGACCAGCTCCCGGAGCGGGCCGAGTTCCCGGATGTCGAGGACGGCCGAGAGGGCCCTGCGTCCGGTCTCCTCGACCAGGCGGACGGTCTCGGCGAGGTCGTCCGGGGTGGGTGCCGGGTAGGTGACGGACTCGGATACCGGCGCGCAGATGTCGGTGACCACGACGTCGGCGCCTTCCGAGGCGAGGCGGACGGCGTGGGCCCGACCCTGTGCCCGGGCGGCCCCGGTGACCAGCGCGACCTTGCCGGCCAGGGGCGTAGAGGATGTGCTCATGCCGTCCATCACACCCGACGCGACCCGTCGGGGCGGGCGGATCCGGCGAACCAAGCAAGTGCTTGGTAGTGTGTGGGCATGACCCAGAACACCAGGCCGGCGTCGGAGATGACCGACGACGAGTTCGCGTCGGAGTTCCGTGCATGGCTGGACGCGAACCTCACGGGCGAGTTCGCGGACATCAAGGGCACCGGCGGGCCCGGGAGCGAGCACCAGTTCTTCCCGCAGCGGCTGGCCTGGGACCGTCACATGGCTGCCGCCGGCTGGGCCTGCGTGGGGTGGCCGGTCGAGTACGGCGGCCGGGGCGCCTCGCTGAGCCAGCAGGTCCGGTTCCACGAGGAGTACGCCAAGGCGGGCGCGCCCGCGCGTGTCTCCCACCTGGGGGAGACGCTCCTCGGGCCGACCCTCATCGCGCACGGTACGCAGGAGCAGAAAGACCGCTTCCTGCCCCGGATCCTCGACGTCACCGAACTGTGGGCGCAGGGGTACTCCGAGCCGGGTGCCGGGTCCGACCTGGCCAACGTCTCCACCACCGCCAGGCTGGGCGAGGACGGCAGGTGGCACCTCGACGGGCAGAAGGTGTGGACGTCGCTGGCGCACCTGAGCCAGTGGGTGTTCGTGGTGGCCCGCACCGAGGAGGGGACCAGCCGCCACAAGGGCCTGAGCTTCCTGCTGGTGCCGCTGGACCAGCCCGGCGTGGAGATCCGGCCCATCCAGCAGCTCACCGGCACGTCGGAGTTCAACGAGGTCTTCTTCGACGACGCCGTCACCGACGCCGGGATGATCGTGGGGGAGCGGGGCGAGGGCTGGAAGGTGGCCATGACCCTGCTCGAGTTCGAGCGCGGGGTGTCCACCCTCGGCCAGCAGGTCGGATTCGCCCGCGAGCTCGACCAGATCGTGGCCATGGCGCACGCGAACGGCCGGGCGGGGGTCCCCGCGGTGCGCGAACGGATCACCCGTGCGTGGGTCGGGCTCAAGGTCATCCGCGCCCACGCGCTGCGCACGCTCGCCGAGCGCGATGCGACCGGCGGCAACGCCTCCGCCGCCAAGCTGCTCTGGGCCAACTGGCACCGCGACCTCGGTGAGCTCGCGATGGAAGTCCAGGGGGCCGAGTCGCTGACCGGGCCCACCCACGACTCCGAGGGCGCGGCCAACGACATCCACGACCCCGAGCACCTCGAACTCGCGGAATGGCAGCGGCTGTTCCTGTTCACCCGCTCCGACACCATCTACGGCGGATCCAATGAGATCCAGCGCAACATCATCTCCGAGCGCGTGCTCGGACTACCCCGAGAGGCCAGGCCGTCATGACCCAGCACAAGTCCCCCCTCGCAGCAGTGCCCGAGGAGACCCCGGGGCACGGACTGCTCAAGGGCAAGAAGGTCGTGGTCACCGCGGCCGCCGGCACCGGGATCGGCTTCTCCGCCGCCCGCCGCGCCGCGCTCGAGGGCGCTGACGTCCTGGTGTCCGACTTCCACGAGCGACGCATGAACGAGGCACGCGACAAGCTCGCCGCCGAGTTCCCCGACCAGCAGTTCGAGGCCATCGCCTGCAACGTGCAGTCGACCTCGGACGTCGACGCGCTGATCACCGGCGCCGCACGGACGCTCGGCCGGATCGACGTGCTGGTCAACAACGCCGGCTTCGGCGGCGAGGCCGAGCTCGTCGACATGACCGACGAGGACTGGGACCGCGTCCTGGACATCACCCTCAACGGGACCTTCCGCGCGACGCGTGCCGCGCTGCGCTACTTCCGCGACGTGCCGCACAACGGAGTGATCGTCAACAACGCCTCGGTCCTGGGCTGGCGCGCCCAGCGGGCGCAGGCGCACTACGCGGCCGCCAAGGCCGGCGTCATGGCGCTGACCCGCTGCTCGGCCATCGAGGGCGCGGATTACGGCGTGCGCATCAACGCGATCGCCCCCTCGATCGCGCGCCACGCGTTCCTCGAGAAGTCGGCCTCGGCCGAGCTCCTCGACGAGCTGGCCGCCAAGGAGGCGTTCGGGCGGGCCGCCGACGTCTGGGAGGTCGCCGCCACCATCGCGATGCTGGCCAGCGACTACACCACCTATCTCACCGGTGAGGTCGTCTCCATCTCGTCGCAGCGGGCCTGAGGCACTCCGGGGTCCTGACCCGCGGGCCCCTCAGGCGGTGCGGACCTTCTCGGCCTGCTTGACGAACGTCTCCATGGCGATACCCCGAGCCTCGTCGGTCACCGGGCCGTTCCCGCTGGTGGCGGTGACAGAGACCCCGATGCCGCGGACCACGCCGGTGATCATGACAGTGCCGGTCAGGATCTCCTGACCCATCATGTCCATCGAGTTGTCCTGCGTCACGGCGGTGAAGCCCTCGACGCCCTCCGGGGCGTCCATCGGCAGGAGCGTGTTGACGGTCTCGGACTTCACCTCGGTTCCCTGGATCGGGATCGTCACGGACATGGTCGGGCACTCACCCAGCAACCGGTCCCGGTCGGGGATGCCGCTGGTCAGGGTGGTCGCCGCGACGGCGACCTGGGTGTCGGCCACCTGACCGGCCTGGATGGCCATGACTCCCGGCTCGGCCTGGGAGAGGAACGCGTCCTGGTTGAAGTCCGCACAGGCCGCGGGATCCACGCGCATCCCCGCGGTGAGGCCCTCCAGGGAGCTGATGCCGCCGCTGAGTTCTTCCGTGGACACGGCGACCAGGCCGAGCTCGGGGGCGTCCTGGTCGTTGAGGACCAGCTGATCCACCGGGGCGTCCGGGGTGTCGGGCCCCTCCGGCGCCGGCTCTTGCGCCTGCTCCGGCGCGGTCCCGGCCGGAGCGGCGGACTGAGCGGTGGTCGACTCGTCGTCGTCCACCTCTCCGATCGTGCACGCGGTCACGCTCAGGGCGAGGCCGAGGGCGGCGGAGGCCGCGAGGATCCGGCGGCCGGGGCGGCGGGAGGAGGCTGAGGGGGGGATCCGCATTCCGGCAGTCTAGGCAGGGCTGGTCCCGTCAGCGCGTGACGGTGAGGCCGAGTCGCCCGACCTAGCAAGTGCTTGGTTGGTAGTATCTGGACATGACCAGCACGACCAGACGTGAAGAGCTCCTGGCTATCGCCGCCGGGCTCTTTGCCGAGCGCGGCCTCCGTGCCACCACAGTGCGGGACATCGCGGACGCGGCCGGGATCCTCTCCGGGAGTTTGTATCACCACTTCTCTTCCAAAGAAGCGATCGTCGACGAGATCCTCCGGGGTTTTCTCGACTCGCTCTTCGGGGACTATCGCCGGATCGTCGAGGCCGGGCTCTCGCCCCGTCAGACCCTCGAGGGGCTGGTCCGGGCCTCGTTCGAGGCCATCCACGGGCACCGCGACGAGGTCGCGATCTACCAGGACGAACTCAAGCACCTCCGCGGGAACCCGCGGTTCGAATACCTGCGTGAGCGCAACACCGAGTTCCGCGACATGTGGACCGACGTGCTGAGCCGGGGGATGGAGTCCGGCGCCTTCCGCTCCGACCTGGACATCCGGCTGACCTACCGCTTCCTGCGCGACACCGTCTGGGTGGCCGTGCGCTGGTACCGGCCCGAGGACGCGACCGACCACTCAGTGGTGGCGGACCAATACCTGACCATCGTGCTCGACGGCCTGGCCGTCGACTGATGATCTCGACCCCACACCGTTTGACCACACGGCGTTCAACCCCATCACGAGGAGACCAATGACCAGCGTGACCGGCCGCGAGGCCTACGTTATCGACGCCATCCGGACGCCCGTCGGCAAGCGCGGCGGAAGCCTGTCGGGCCAGCACCCGGCCGACCTCGGCGCCCACGTCATCCGCGCCGTCGTGGAGCGGACGGGGATCGACCCCGAGGTGGTCGACGACGTGATCTTCGGCTGCGTCGACGCCATCGGCCCCCAGGCCGGCAACATCGCCCGGTCGGCGTGGCTCGCCGCCGGGATGCCGCTCGGCGTGCCCGGGACCACCGTCGACCGCCAGTGCGGCTCCAGCCAGCAGGCCATCCACTTCGGCGCCCAGGCCATCATGTCGGGCACCCAGGATGTGGTGCTGTTCGGCGGCGTGCAGAACATGAGCGCCCTGCCCATCTCCTCGGCCATGCTCGCCGGTAGGGAGTACGGGTTCGACGACCCGTTCACCGGCTCCACGGGCTGGGTCGAGCGTTTCGGCTCCCAGGAGATCTCCCAGTTCAACGGCGCGCAGATGATGGCCGACAAGTGGGGCATCTCGCGCCTGGAGATGGAGGAGTGGGCCTTCCAGTCGCACGCCCGGGCCCGGGCCGCGATCGCCGAGGGGCGCTTCGCGAACGAGTACATTCCGCTAGCCGGACTAGAGGCCGACGAGACCACCCGCGCGACGACCATGGAGAAGATGGCCTCGCTCCCGGTGCTCGCCGAGGGCGGATCCCTGACCGCCGCGGTGGCCTCGCAGATCTGCGACGGCGCGTCCGCCGGGCTCCTCGCGTCCGCCGAGGCGGTGGAGAAGTACGGGCTCAAGCCCCGCGCCCGCATCCACCACCTGACCGTCCGCGGCGACGACCCGGTGATGATGCTGTCCGCGCCCATCCCGGCGACCAAGCACGCACTGGCCAAGACGGGCCTGTCGATCGACGACATCGACGTGGTGGAGATCAACGAGGCCTTCGCGCCCGTCGTGCTGGCGTGGATCAAGGAGACCGGCGCCGACCCGGCGCGCGTCAACCCCAACGGCGGCGGCATCGCCCTGGGCCACCCGCTCGGCGCCACCGGCGCCAAGCTGTTCGCCACGATGCTGAACGAACTCGAGCGCACCGGCGGCCGCTACGGCCTGCAGACCATGTGCGAGGGCGGCGGTACCGCCAACGTGACGATCATCGAGCGCCTGGACAGCTAGTCGGACGGTTCGTCTCCCAGCAGCCCCGTCCTCGCCAGAGGGCGGGGCTGCTGTCTTGCGACCGTGCGTGACAGGTCTCCGGGCCATTTCCGGGCCGACATCGGCTCGGTCGACGGGCAGGCCGGCCGCGATCAATTAGTCACTTGGTCTATAAAGCGAAGAGATTGAGCTCACGCTTACATCTGCTGTTCAGAAGATGTAATGGGGCGGATACCCGGGTGGGCGCCGGTGATCACGCTGTGATTTCGGGGAAATCTAAACATAGTGTTAACTAAGTTCAGGGCGACCCTGCCCGAGGCCCTGACCTGCGTGTGCGTTGGGCTGAGATCCTTTTCGAGAAAGGACGGTCCCATGCGGCGTTCGCGTGGTGCTCCCCCGGGCGGCTTGACGCCCGCCGGACCGGGCCTAGACAGGTCAGGGAAGGGTCTGGGAGTAGCAGTCGTTTCCGTGCTCATCGCGGGAGCGTTGAGCGTGGTGAGCAACCCGGCTCCGGCGTCGGCGCAGACCGGGGCCAATCCCTTCACCGCGACGGGCTACGCCGTCGACTTCACGTCGATCGGGGCGGGGGGCGGACGCGACTCGTTCGTCGATGCCACCATGGCCAACTCGGTGACTAATCCAATGGTGAGGGGTCAGGGGACTCGGAACAGGATTCCTCACACCAACACGCCTCTGACGATCACCGTGCCGATCACCCCGATCGGCTCGTCGCCCGTTTATACCGCCGTTCAGCAGTCTCCGGTTCAGGGTGCTGCTTCTGTCAGGTTCAACAATCTCCGCCTCGCCCTTAACGGCACGGTAGGGAAGTACCTCGACTACTCCGCGGGCGGCAGCTTCACACAGGCGTGTCAAACTGACCAGTGGGGCCGCCCGTCGGCGGTGTTCTCGGGCGTCGATGGGCAGTTGCAAAATTCGAGACTCGTCCATCCGTCAATTCCGCTGTCCGATAGCCCCGCGTCCGGAGAGACCGTCTACATGAAGGACAACGGCGACGAGGGATCGGAATCGGACTACGCCTTGAAGGTGGTGCTGAACAGGCAGTCAACGGACGCCACGGGAAAGCTGACGGCGACCGGAATTCACGTTCAGATGAATCAGCCACAAACCCCGATCCAGATGGGCGGGGTCGGGACCGCGGACTTCGGGGTGGTCACCTGCGGCACCTACCAGAACCTCACTAACACCGTCTTCTACCAGCCCGTTCCGGCCGTTTCAGGAACCGCGGCGGTGAGTTCGGTCGTCGTCGAGAACCATTCCGGCGGGGTTCTCCCTCCGGGAACGACTTTCGCTCTCGGCGTTCTTCCCGCAGGGGTCGATCCGAGCATGGTCTCGATTGACGGCCAGACCGGCAAAGTCACGTACACCGGCCCGGCCGGTTCGCAGGGGTCTGTGGAAATTCCCGTGACCGTCAACTACCCGTACCAGGGCGCGCCCGATACCTCGACTGCAGCCTTTGTCTTCAACACCGCCACGGCGACGGCGACCGTCACCTCGACGGTCACGAGTACGACCACGACGACTTCACTGACGACGACCACGACGACAGAGTTGGTTCCCACGACGGTGACTTCGACTGAGCGTGAGACGACGACCGAGGTTCCGGATCCGGTGAGTACGACGGTGACGGAGTCGGTCCCCACGACGGTGACGACGACTGAGCGTGAGACGACCACTGAGGTTCCGGACCCGGACACAACAACGGTGACTTCGACTGAGCGTGAGACGACCACCGTGGTGCCGGACCCGGACACAACGACGGTGACTTCGACTGAGCGTGAGACGACCACTGAGGTGCCCGATCCGGTGAGTACGACGGTGACTTCGACTGAGCGTGAGACGTCCACGGTGGTGCCCGATCCGGTGAGTACGACGGTGACGGAGTCGGTTCCCACGACGGTG
>NZ_JAWLRW010000009.1:110137-119179 GCF_033142235.1 Rhodococcus sp. IEGM 1408 | reverse complement strand
ACGACGACTGAGACGACGACCGAGGTTCCGGATCCGGTGAGTACGACGGTGACGGAGTCGGTTCCCACGACGGTGACGACGACTGAGCGTGAGACGTCCACGGTGGTGCCCGATCCGGTGAGTACGACGGTGACGACGACTGAGACGACGACCGAGGTTCCGGATCCGGTGAGTACGACGGTGACGGAGTCGGTTCCCACGACGGTGACTTCGACTGAGCGTGAGACGACCACCGTGGTGCCGGACCCGGACGCAACAACGGTGACTTCGACTGAGCGTGAGACGACCACCGTGGTGCCCGATCCGGTGAGTACGACGGTGACGACGACTGAGCGTGAGACGACCACCGTGGTGCCGGATCCGGTGAGTACGACGGTGACGACGACTGAGCGTGAGACGACCACTGAGGTGCCGGATCCGGTGAGTACGACGGTGACGACGACTGAGCGTGAGACGACCACTGAGGTGCCGGACCCGGTGAGTACGACGGTGACGACGACTGAGCGTGAGACGACGACCGAGGTGCCGGACCCGGAGACAACGACGGTGACGGCGACTGTCACATCTACTTCGACAGCGACGGAGACGGCTACAGCTACGGTGACCTCGACGGCAACGTCCACCGCGGTGACGACGACCACCGTGACCGAGTCCGCTGTGACTCAGATCCTGCAGCCGACCACATTCACGGCCGCGCCGACGGCGACGTACACGACGTCGATCGCGTTCCCCAGTACGACCGTGGACGTCACTGTCCCGCCGGTGACCGCTCCGGTGACGACGACGGTCCTGGTGACCGACGTCGCTTCCGGCACGACGAGCGTCATCGCGGCGCCTGTCGTCATGGTGCCGCCGGACGGGAGCGGAACGGGTTCGTTGGCGGGGGGAAGCATAGGCTCGATCGTCGAGGGGTCGCTCGGCGACGACGGGTCAAGTGGTGGGGGATCGCTAGCGAACATCCTCGGCACGGTCTTCGGTTCGCTGGACGAGGGCGCTGCGGGTTCGGTCGAAGGCTCGCTCGGTGAGGACGCGCTCGGTTCCCTCGTGGGTTCGGCGGGTCCGGTTGATGCAGGCTCGGTCGAGGGAGTCCTCGGTTCCACGGGCGGGGTCAGCACCGGGTCACTGGCCCTAGGCTCGGTGGGCCTGGCAGCCCTTTCTGTCGGTAGCGTCTTCTACGCGGTCAATTCCGGACTGATCCCGCTTCCCCCGGGCGTCGAACTGCCGCAGATCGTCCTGCCGCCGCTACCACAGGTCGGCGTACTGCCCGCCGGAAGTTTCGGGGCCGTCGGTGCGGGCGCGGGGTCCACGACCACATCCGCTCCTCCGCCGGCCCCCGGCCCGGAGCTGACGAACGGTCGCGGCTGATCATCGGTTGAAGTCGAGCAAGTACGAAACGAGGGCCCGTCTCCCTGCAGGGAGACGGGCCCTCGTTGTTGCCGCGTGGTGGTCCACCGGGGCCGGGGACGCCGAACGCCCGGCCGGAGGGGTCCGGCCGGGCGTCGGGCGTGGGCGCCGCTAGTGGCGTCCGGGGTCAGGTCCCGGAGGTCACTCCGTGGCGCCACCCATCATGCCCGCGAGGCTGCCGAGCGGGTCGCCGCCCATTCCGCCGTCCTCGTCGCCGCCCATGGCGGAGGACAGCATGCCGAGGGCGTCGCCGCCCAGGCCGGACAGCGAGCCGGTGAGGGCCTCGGCCGGGTTGCCGACGATCAAGGGTGCGTCGATCGTGGGCTCGTCGTCCGAGCCGCAGAAGCTGACCAGGGCGTAGACGTTGGACGGCACATTGGTGGCCGTCACCGTGCGGGACGGGGCGACGGCCGGAACGAGCGACACGAGCGGGGTGCCGAGGTCGCCGGGGAAGACGATGAGGGAGTCGTTCTTCGTCAGGGTCGCGAGGAGGGCCTGAAGGCCATCGGCGTTGTCCGCGTTGGCGAATGCCGCGGTCAGTTCGGGGACCGCGGAGGTCGGGGCCAGGAGCGCGCCGCAGGCGTCGCCGAGCAGCTGACCGGCCTCGAGCGTGAACGTCACCGAGACGGTGTTGCCAACGACGGTGTTCTCGGCGGTGGTCGCGGAGGCGGCGCCGGCGCCGGCGAGGGTGAGGGCGGCGGTGGCGCCGAGAACGGCGGCGGTGCGGAATGCGGTGCGAGGGGTGGTCATGAAAGTCCTCCGGGAGGGGTGGCGGGACGGACCCGCGATAGCGGGAGCGTTTCTCAGGATATGCCAAGGGTGTTCTGGGGGTGGGCTTATCGGAGGAAAACACACGCACCCGCCGGCCGGGTGGGCCGAGCGGGTGCGTGAGTGGTGCTGGTGAGTGCGTGTTCTCAGCCGAGCGCGCGCAGGGCCCCCAGGCGCTCGAGCGCCTGCGACATGATCCGCTGGATCAGCTCGTCGCAGCTGGGCAGGTCCTCGATCATGCCGACGACCTGGCCGGATGCGAGAACCCCGGCGTCGGTGTTGCCCTCGACCAGACCGGCCTTGAGAAGCATCGGGGTGTTGGCGGCCATGACGATCTGCTGCCAGGTGCGGTCGGAGGCCTTCTTCATGTTGAGGCCGTCCTTGGCGAGCGCCTGCCACTTCATGCCCGTCATGGACTTGAACTTGTTGGCGTTCTGCACGGCTGCCAACATCCCCTTGACGGGGCTGCCCGACTCCAGCGCGTTGACCAGGCCGGTGCGCAGGACGCGGTGTGGCATGCCGTCCACGCGGGTGGATACGACGGTGTCCTGCAGGCCCTTCTCCAGGTACTGCCGCTTGACGGCGTCCGGAACCTGCGAGTCGCTGGTGAGAAGGAACCGCGTGCCCATCGCGACGCCGGCCGCGCCGTAGGCCAGCGCGGCCACCAACCCGCGGCCGTCGAAGAAGCCGCCGGCGGCCACCACGGGGATCGAGGTGTTCCCGGGGCCGCCGAGGGCGTCGATGACGCTCGGGAGTAGCAGCGTGGTGGCGACCGGGCCGGTGTGTCCGCCGCCCTCGCCGCCCTGGACGATCACGGCGTCGGCGCCCCAGGAGGCCACCTTGACGGCGTGCTTGGCGGCGCCGATGGAGGGGACGACGACGAGGCCGTTCTCCTTGAGTCTGGCGATCAGCTCCGGCTTGGGCGCGAGCGCGAACGACGCGACCCTGACGCCGTGGCGGATCAGGAGCTCGCACCGCTCGGCGGCGTCCTCGGCGTCGGCCCGGAGGTTGACCCCGAACGGCTTGGTGGTCAGCGCCTTGGTCCGCACGATGGCGCTCTCGAGCTCCGCGTACGTCATGGTCGCCGAGGCGATGATCCCCAGGCCGCCGGCGTTGGCGGTGGCGGCGGTGAGCTCGGGCCCGGAGACCCAGCCCATACCGGTCTGGACGATCGGGTACTCCACACCGACGAGCCGCGTGAAATCGGTCGACAGCGTGGCCGCCCGGCCGCTGGTCACCTTGTCGTCGTCGCGCTGGTCCTCACTCATCGCGCCTCCTCCGAGGGCACCTCACGGTTGCGGAATCCGCGGGGGTCGATCACTTCCCGGATGAGGCGCAGTTCCTCGGCGGAGGGATCGCGGGTGACGCCGGCCTCGGCCAGGCCCTCGATCTGGAAGCCGGTGTTGGCGGCGACCTCGTCGGCCGTGACGCCCGGGTGCAGGGTGAGCGCCCGCATGGTGTGTCCCTCGCCGCCGAAGTCGAACACGCCGAGGTTCGTCACCACCCTGGGGATGTGGTGGAAGCGGAACGCGGGATCTCCTGGCGTGTAGCGGTCGTAGCCCACGCCGCAGACGATGTCGACCTTCTCGGTGAAGACGCGGCTCGAGTGCCGACCCACCCAGTAGCTGGTGGCGTGGTTGATCGAGTTGCCGGGGGCGCCGCGGAGGCCGAACATCTGCCGGCTGGGCTTCTGCAGGTCGTCGCCGAAGGCGGAGAGGTTCTGGTTGCCGTACCGGTCGATCTGGTTGGCGCCCATCACCACGTGCCGCGTTCCGGCCTGGAGGACGTCGAAGACGCGGGGGAACGGGATGTAGCCCTCGAAGTCGATGGTCTTGCCGAGCGGCGGAGTCTGACCGAGGAAGCGGTACTCGCCGTCGGTGATGAGCAGGTCCGGCTCGGTGGTCAGCCGCGCGAGGCGGGCACCCACCGTGGCCATCGGGGTCATGGGGGAGGCGAAGATCTCGCCGGCGCCGGCGAAGATCTCGGCGCACGCGATCGCGCAGTACTCGGCCCTGGTGACGGACTGGCTGGTGGTGGACTGGCCGTTGACCTCGGACATCACTTGGCTCCCTTCTCCGCGGCGGCGGCGGCCTTGTCGGCCGCGACCTTCTCTGCGAAGGCGGCGACCGCCCTCTGGTAGTCCTCCTCGGACCCGGACAGGAACTCGGAGACGAACGCGTCCCACGACTCGTCGGTCTTGGCGGAGGTGGCGTAGTGCCGTTGGAACGACTCGTCCCGGCCGTAACCGCCGGCAAAGGTGAAGTGCGCGCCGTTCGGGGCCTCGGAGACCGAGTCGACGAACATGCGGGAGAGCAGCATGCGCTGCGGGCCGACCTCGTTCATCAGGGCGTCCGCGGAGTCGACGACCTCGTCGACCTCGAGCAGGACGGTGTCGGCGGACATGGCGAAGAGGTCGTCGAAGTACCCGTCGGCGCCCGTGAACGCGGCGTTGCCGTGCTTGTCGGACTTGTCCAGGTGGAGGAGCGCGGCGTCGAGGCGCAGCGCGGGCATGGCCACCAGGGTCTCGGTCTTCCCGTCGACCAGGTAGGGCGAGTCGACGGTCTTGAGCTCGTCGCCCCAGAAGCCGAACACGTCCGAGCCCAGCCCTGCGCGGGTGGGCAGGAACGGCAGTCGGTGCGCGGCGGCGGTGAGCCCGGCGCGGACCATGCCCTCGTCCATCTCGCGGGCGATGATCGCGCCCTCGGTCCGGCGGCGGGAGAACCACGGGTCGTAGAACGGCGCCGAGTCCAGGGAGACGAAGCCGTAGTAGGCCTTGGCGACCTTGCCCGCGGAGCAGAGCAGGCCCAGGTCCGGGCCACCGAAGGTGACGACGGTGAGGTCGGTCAGGTCCTCCCGGCGGAGGATCGCCCGGACGAGCGCCATCGGCTTACGCCGGGAACCCCAGCCGCCGATCCCGATGGTCATGCCGCTGGAGAGTCGTCCGACGGCCTCGTCGAGACTGGTGCGCTTGTCGCGCGGGGTGGGGGTCACAGTCACTTGTTCTCGCCCGTCCTCTCGGATCGATTGTCGCTGGCTCGCTTGTCCAGGTTGGTACCGGTCTTGACGAACTCGTCCCGGTGCTCGTCGGACACGCCGGCGAGGTTGAGTTCAAAGGTGAAGCCCTGCTCGATGCGGTACGAGGTCTTCACGTCGACCGGGTCGATGTGGTTGATGGCCTCCTTGGCCGCGCGGATCACCCGGGTGTCCTTGGCGGCGATCGTCTCCGCGAGGCCGCGGGCGGCGGCGTCGAGCTGGTCGCGGGGGACCACCTCGTACACCGTCCCCCAGTTGTGCAGCTGCTGGGCGGTGACCTGGCGGGAGGTGAAGTACAGGGTGCGCATCATGTGCGGCGGGACCATGCGGGCGAGGTGGGTGGCCGCGCCGAGCGCGCCTCGGTCCACCTCGGGCAGGCTGAACACCGCGTCGTCGGAGGCGACGATGCAGTCCGCGTTGCCCACGAGGCCGATGCCGCCGCCCACGCAGAACCCGTTGACCGCGGCGATGACGGGGACCGCGCACTCGTAGACCGCGTTGAAGGCCACGTAGCAGCCGCGGTTGGCGGCCAGTAGGTGGTCGAAGCCCTCGAAGTCCTGCATCTCCTTGATGTCCACGCCCGCGTTGAACCCTCGGCCCTCGGCCCGGAGGATCACCACGTGGACCTCGGGGTCGCGGCCTGCGGCGAGGATCTGCTCGCCGAGCTCGAACCAGCCCGCAGAGGGGATGGCGTTGACGGGGGGATAGTCGACCGTGACGGTCGCGATGCCGTCTGCGCCCTTGTCGACGATGATGCCCATGGTGCTCCTTCTCCTCGCCACCGCTGACCTGGACGGCCCGGCGACTAACCAAACGCTTGCTTGGTACGCTAGCACGCATGGCGAACATCGATCTGGGTCTGTCGGGGAAGGTCGTCCTCGTCACGGGGGGCGTCCGAGGGGTCGGGGCCGGGATCAGCCGGGTCTTCCGGGAATGCGGCGCCGTCGTCGTCACCTGTGCGCGGCGACCCGCCGACCAGGGCTCCGACGTGGCGGACCTGGAGTTCCACCCGGTCGACCTCCGGGATCCGGAGGCCGTCCGCGCGATGGTGGACGCGATCGTCAGCAAGCACGGCCGTCTGGACGTGGTGGTCAACAACGCGGGCGGGGCCCCGTTCGCCCTGGCCGCCGATGCCAGCGCCAATTTCCACGCCAAGATCGTCGCCCTCAACCTGCTGTCCGCGCTCACCGTGTCGCAGGAGGCGCACCGGGTGATGACCGCCGCGGGTTCGGCAGGCGGCGCGACCGGCGGGGCGATCGTCAACATCTCGTCGGTCTCGGGCCATCGCCCGTCACCGGGGACCGCCTCCTACGGCGCCGCCAAGGCCGGGATCGACTCGCTCACCCAGTCACTGGCCGTCGAGTGGGCGCCGGCGGTGCGCATCAACTCCGTGGTGGTGGGCCCGGTCAAGACCGAGCTCGCCGAGATGCACTACGGGGACTCCGACGGCGTGGCCGCCGTCGACGCCACGATCCCCATGGGCCGGATGGCGGACCCGCGGGACGTCGGCCAGGCGGCCGCGTTCCTCGCCTCCCCGCTGGCCGCCTACATCACCGGCGCGGAGCTCCTGGTCCACGGCGGCGGCGAGAAGCCGGCGTTCCTCTCGGCGTCCACCGCCGAGAACAAGCACTGACACCTACATCCGCAGTGCGGCTCGCGCCGCGCTCATCCACGTACAGGCACCACTGACTCGAGGAGAACTACATGGGAATCTGCGACGGACGCGTTGTGATCGTCACCGGAGCCGGCCGGGGAATCGGCCGTGAGCACGCGCTCGCCTTTGCCGCGGAGGGCGCCAAGGTCGTGGTCAACGACCTCGGCGCCGGGCTCGACGGTTCGGACGTGGGGGAGTCCCCGGCCGAGCAGGTGGTGGCAGAGATCCAAGCCGCCGGTGGCGAGGCCGTGGTCAACGGGAACGACATCTCCAGCTGGAACGGGGCCAAGGAGCTCGTCCAGCAGGCGATCGACCACTTCGGCGGGCTCGACGTGCTGGTCAACAACGCCGGTTTCCTCCGCGACAAGATGCTCGTCGGGATGGGCGAGGACGACTGGGACAACGTCATCAACGTGCACCTCAAGGGGCACTTCGCCCCGCTCCGGCACGCCGCCGAGTACTGGCGCGCGGAGTCGAAGGCCGGGCGCCCTCGCGCGGCCCGGGTCATCAACACGTCCTCGGGCGCCGGCCTGTTCGGCTCGGTCGGGCAGGGCAACTACGCCACCGCCAAGGCGGGGATCGCGCTCCTCACCATCCAGACCGCGGCCGAGATGAAGGGCTACGGGGTCACCGCCAACGCCATCGCCCCGGCGGCTCGCACCCGGATGACCACCTCGGCAGGCGAGGGCATGGCGTCGCAGATGGCGGCTCCGGAAGACGGGTCGTTCGACGCGATGGACCCGGCCAACGTCTCGCCGCTCGTCGTGTGGCTCGGCTCCACGGAGTCGGCGGACGTCACCGGCCGCGTCTTCGAGGTCGAGGGCGGCAAGGTGACCGTGTGCGACGGCTGGCAGCGCGCCGCCTCCGAGGACAAGGGTGCCAAGTGGGCGCCCGCCGAGCTCGGGTCCGTGGTTCCGCGTCTGCTCGCCGAGTCGCCGGATCCGGTCCCCGTGTACGGCGCGCGCTGAGTTACTGAACAGCTGAGTCACTGAGGCGCTGAGTCAAGAAGCGCTGCGTCACTCCCCGCCGCCTCCCCTGCGAGACGAGAGGAGCCCCGCACCGTGACGGTGCGGGGCTCCTCTCGTCGATACCCGGTTCAGGGCCGGGAGTCAGGCGATCAGTTCGCGGGCGCCGGGCACCGCTGGGCGTCGACCGAACCCGCTCCTGCCAGCTGGTCGACCTGCGCCTGCGGCAGGTCACACACCGTGGGGAGCGGGGGCAGACCGGGCATGGGCGGCAGGGCCATGAACGCCACGCCGCCGTTCATCGCGGTGCCGGCGAGGGCGAGCGTGCCGCCCAGCGACAGGACCGGCAGCAGGGCCATCGCCGAACCGGACTCCCCGGCCAGGCTCGCCATCCCCTCGAGCGAGCCCATGTTGGTGGAGAACGTGCTCATGAGGGAGCCGTTCTCCAGCGATCCGGTGAGCGCGGTGAGCGAGCCGTTGACCTCGGTGAGCTCGCCGAAGGAACCGGTGAGGACCTCGGCGCTGCCCCCGGTCGACCCGGTGAGCAGGTCCGAGCTCTGACCGGTGGAACCGCCGTTGCCGGAGAGCGACCCGTTGATCTCCTCGATGGAGCCGGACACCGTCTCGAGGAACCCGCCGCCCTCGGCCAGTGAACCGATGATCGGGTCGGCGGAGTTGCTCTCCACCGAACCGGCGAGCGTCTCGGCCGAACCGTTGGTCAGCGACCCGGCGATGCCGCCGCCGACCTCCCCCGCCGAGCCTCCGATGCCCTTGGTCGATCCGTCCGGGAACTCGGCCGACAGCGCCGGGAGCTCCGCGGAGCCACCGAGCAGGTCGAGCTCGGTGGACAGCGGCTCCATCCCCTTGGAGCCCACGTCGCCGGAGCCGACGAGGAGCTCGGTGGAGAGGGGCTCCATGCCCTTCGACCCCATGCCCTCGGAGCCGGTGAGCGGAGCGAGTTCGGACGACTCGAAGCCCGCCGATCCGCCGAGGAGGTTGAGCTCGGTGGACAGGGGTCCCATGTCGTCCGAGCCCATGCCCTCGGAGCCGGTGAGCGGAGCGAGGTCGGACGAGTCGAAGCCCGCCGATCCGCCGAGGAGATTGGTGGACAGCGGCGCCATCTCGTCCGATCCGACGAGCGGCCCGACACTGAGAGCGGGCAGGGCCGCGGAGCCGCCGAGGAGGTTGGTCGACAGGGGCGCCATGTCGGTGGAGCCG
>NZ_JAWLRW010000009.1:0-110037 GCF_033142235.1 Rhodococcus sp. IEGM 1408 | reverse complement strand
ACGTCACCGGAGCCCACGAGCAGCTGGGTGGACAGGGGGCCCAGTTCGGCCGAGCCGCCGAGCGGCTCGACGCTGAGTGCGGGCAGGGCCGCGGAGCCGCCGAGGAGGTTGGTGGACAGCGGTGCCATCTCGGTGGAGCCGACGTCCCCGGACCCGGTCAGGAGCTGGGTGGACAGCGGTGCCATCTCGGTGGAGCCGACGTCACCGGAGCCCACGAGCAGCTGGGTGGACAGGGGGCCCAGTTCGGCCGAGCCGCCGAGCGGCTCGACGCTGAGGGCGGGCAGGGCCGCGGAGCCGCCGAGGAGGTTGGTGGACAGCGGGGCGAGTTCGGAGGACTCGAAGCCGGCGGAGCCGCCGAGGAGGTTGGTCGACAGCGGCGCCATCTCGTCCGAACCCACGTTGCCGGAGCCGGTGAGCAGGTCGGAGGACAGGGGCATCGTGCCGAGCGAGCCCTGGAGGGTGTCGGGAAGGTCTGCGGAGCCGCCGAGCGGTTCGAGGCTGAGTGCGGGGAGTTCGGAGGAGGCACCGGCGGAACCCGGCACCGTGGATGAACCCTCGAGGAGCGCGGACGAACCGGGCACCGTCGATGAGCCTTCGAGCAGCGCCGAGGAGCCGGGCAGCGTGGAGGAGCCGGGTACGGTCGACGAACCCTCGAGCGGGTTGAGATCAGCCGAACTCGGGATGACACCGGACGATCCTTCGCCCATCTCGCCGGCGGAGCCGATGATCGCGGCGGGCCCCTCGCCGATCGAGCCGGAGATCGGCGACAGGATGGGTCCGAGCACCGCCTCGAGGCTGGCGGCGGGGATCGCCTCGACACTCTGAGCGCTGGCTGTCCCCTGCGCGCCGGCGGTGGCTAACAGGACTGTCGCCGCGACGGCAGCGGTTCTGGTGGACTTGTTCATGGGAGGTCCTTTCGGTGGGAGCGATCCCCTCAGGCCACCGGTAGACCGTGTCTTCCCATGGCGCCGTGTGCTGACACACATAAGATTCCTCTAAGGCTGGCGCTCTGTCAACGGGTTCCTCTCAGGTTGTTACCGATGGGGCGGATGATGAACCAAATCTTAGAATCGCACGTGGAGGCCGCGTCCACCTCGTCAGTGGCGGCGCCATCCGCACTACTCGGTCAGGTTTGTAAAAGAAACGATAGCTAAGGAAACGGCAAGGGCCGGGGCCTCTCTCGTAGAGGCCCCGGCCGATGCGGGTGTGCGTGCGGTGAGTCAGTCGCGTGGTTCGCAGATCACCACCGGGATGACCCGGCTCGTGTTGGATTGATACGACGCGAAGTCCGAGTAGCGCTGGACGAGCTCGGGCCACAGTTCAGCCCGCTCCTGGGGGCTCGCCTCCCTCGCCGTCATCGTGCGGGACCTGCGCCCGACCTGGACCGTGACGTTCGGGTCGGCCAGAACATTTCTGTACCACTGCGGGTGGGACGGGAGCCCACCCTGCGAGGCCACCAGCAGCACGCGGTCACCGTCCGGAAGATGGAGCAACGGCACGGTCCGCGGCTCGCCGGTCTTCCGCCCCGTCGTCGTCACCAAGCAGACCGGAACCGGCGCGCGCAGCGCCGAACCCACCCGCCAGGACCCACCGACCCGTCCGCCGGACACGCGGTAGGTCCAGGTGTTGACCTTGGACATCACCTTGATCACGCCGACGACCCAGGGCTTGGACAGCCGCGGGTCGTCGACGCCCGTCTCCGGACGGGGTTCGGGACCGGTCACTTGTCGCCGGTCAGTGGAGCGCGGACGATCACGTGCTTCCCCGGGAAGAACGCTGCGAGCTCACGCCGGCACTCCTTGAGCGACTCCATGCCGAAGCCCTTCTTGCGCTCCTCGGGGCGGATCCAGATGGCCACGTCCACGTCGCCGTCGCCGGTCTGCTCGCCGAAGACCAGTCCGACCAGGGCGTCCCGGGCGGTGTCGACGGCGACGAACCACATCGCCGACTCGGCCTCCACCCGCTTGAGACCCTCGCTGCGTTCCTGCTCCGTACGTTCCTCATCCCACTCGCCGGCCGTGGCCGACGAGGTGTCGGACGACCGCGCGTGGAAGAGGGCCCGGTGGTCCTCGGAGTCCCGGAACGGCAGCAGCGCGAAGCCTCGTGAGTCGGTTCCGGGGTGGGCGGCGTCGTGGCCGATGAACGTCTCCAGCGGAGCCCTGAGGACCTCGCGGGCCTGGTCGGCGGACACTGCCAGCAGGCCCGCGATCGTCTCCACCGCATCGTCGGCGTCCTTGGCGGACGAGATGGCGGCCAAGACCTCGCGCCGCTTGCCGGACGCCGCCTCGATGACGTTGCTGCTCATGTCAGATCCTCTCGATGATGCTCGCCGAGGCCTGGGCGCCGCCCGCGCACATCGTGATGAGGGCGCGCTCGCCGTCCGTGCGCTCGAGCTCGTGCAGGGCAGTGGTGATGAGCCTAGCGCCGGTGCTGCCGACGGGATGACCGATCGCGATGGCGCCGCCGTTGACGTTGACCTTGTCCATATCCGGCCCGTGGACCTGCGCCCAGCTGAGCAGGACGGAGGCGAAGGCCTCGTTGCACTCGAAGAGGTCGAAGTCGGCGATGGACATCCCGGAGCGGTCGAGCACGCGCTGGGTGGCCTGTACGGGGCCGTCGAGGTGGTACTCGGGCTCGCCGCCGACCAGCGCCTGGTGGACGATCCGCGCGCGCGGCGTGAGCCCGTGTGCCCTGGCCACGTCCTCGTCCATGAGCAGGACGGCGGACGAGCCGTCGGACATCTGGCTGGAGGTTCCGGCGGTGTGGAGGCCGCCCTCGAGGACCGGCTTGAGTCCGGCGAGCGCCTCGGCGGTGGTCGCGCGCAGGCCCTGGTCGCGGGTGACCGTGAGGGTCTCGCCGGTGTAGGTGCCGTCCTTGAGGCGCTCGGGGGCCTCGACGGCAAAGGTCTCGCGATCGAACCGCCCCTCGTCCCACGCCCGCTGGGCGTTGGCCTGCGAGCGGACGCCCAGCTCCTCGAGCTGCTCGCGGGTGATGCCGCGGCGGTTCGCGATGCGGTCGGCCGCCGTGAACTGGTCGGGCAGGTCCACGGTCCAGTCGTCGGGGCGGGGCATGCCGTTGGACCCGTCGCCGACCGCCGCGCGCAGGGCGATCCAGCTCATCGACTCCACTCCGCACGAGATCCCGACGTCCATGGCGCCCGCGTGGATGAGGTTGGCGATGAAGTGAGTGGCCTGCTGGGCGGACGAGCACTGGCAGTCGATGGTCGTGCACGCCGTCTGCCAGGGCAGGCCGGAGGCCAGCCACGCGCCGCGGGTGACGTTGTTGCCCTGGGCCCCGGCCTGCGTGACGCAACCGCCCACCACCTGCTCGACGAGCGAGGCGTCGATCCCGGCGCGGCGGATGACCTCCTTCTGGGAGGCGCCCAACAGGTGTGCGGGATGGAGGCCCGACAGGGCGCCCCGAGCCTTGCCGATCGGCGTCCGTACGGCCTCGACGATGACGGGATTGCCCATGGTGGTCCTTCCAGAAGCCGGGCCTGACATTTCAGGTACCCCGGGGTGAACGTGTTCTAGTATGGTGAGTGGAACGTGTTCTAGATTACCGCTCAGTCGTCGGGTTCGCAGTATCCCGGGGTCGTCGGTCGCCGAGCACGAGTCGCCACCGACGCCGTCAAGGAGTACCAGTGCAGACAGTGACCATCCCCGCCGGTTTTGATTTCACGGACCCGGAACTCTACGAGAAGCGGCTCCCGCATCCCGAATGGGCCGAACTCCGCCGGTCCGAGCCGATCTGGTGGTGCGCCAACGAGCCCGGGGCCGACGGGTTCGACGACGACGGCTACTGGGTCGTCACCAAGCACGAGGACGTCAAGGAGATCTCGCGCCGTACCAACGAGGTGTTCTCCACTTTTGAGAACACGGCGATCCCGCGGTTCGCGCCGGGCACCGAGCGCGAGATCGTCGAGCTGACCCGCCTGCTGTTCATCAACCAGGACGGCGACGAGCACAAGAAGTACCGGCGCACCATCTCCAAGGGCTTCACCCCGCGCAACATCGAGAAGCTGCGCGAGAACCTGGCGGAGAAGGCGCGGAACATCGTGCAGACGGCCGCGGCCAAGGGAAGCGGCGACTTCATCACCGAGGTCGCCTCCGAGCTGCCGCTGCAGGCGATCGCCGAGCTCATCGGGATCCCGATGGAGGACCGCCACCAGATCTTCGAGTGGTCCAACCAGATGACCAGCTACGACGTCCCCGGCAAGGTCGAGGAGTCGCAGATTGCCAACGCGATGGTCCTGGACTACGCCCAGAAACTGGCCGTCAAGCGGGAGACCGACCCCCGCGACGACCTGGTGACCAAGCTGATCCAGGCCGACATCGACGGCGAGAAGCTCACCTCCGACGAGTTCGGCTGGTTTGTGGTCCTGCTGGCCGTCGCGGGCAACGAGACCACCCGCAACGCCACCACCCACGGGATGATCGCCTTCCTCGACAACCCCGAGCAGTGGGAGCTCTTCAAGAAGGATCGGCCCGAGACCGCCTACGACGAGATCCTCCGGTGGGCCTCGCCGATCTCCTCGTTCCAGCGCACCGCCACCGAGGACGTCGAGATCGGGGGCGTGACCATGAAGAAGGGCCAGCGCGCCGCCATCATGTACGGCTCGGCCAACTTCGACGAGGACGTCTTCTCCGACCCCTTCAGTTTCAACATCCTCCGCGACCCCAACCCGCACCTGAGCTTCGGCGGCAACGGCCCGCACTACTGCATCGGCGCCAACCTGGCCCGGCTGCAGATCGAGCTGATCTTCAACGCGATCGCCGACCACCTCCCGAACCTGGAGTCGCTGGGCGACGCCTCGCGCATCCGCTCCGGGTGGCTCAACGGCATCACCGAGTGGAACGTCGACTACAAGTGCCCGGTCATGCGCTGACCTGAGCTCGTCGCTCAGTCCGCTGGCTGTCCGCCCTACGGCCCCGACACCGCCTTCTCGCGAGGGCAGGGTCGGGGCTGTCGGCTTTTTCCTGCGCGACCTCGTCGTCGTCGCCCGTATCCGGCCCCGTCGATTCACCCGAACACCTTCGGCGGACCGAGGGAGCAGGCAAGGTGGAAGGCATGCTCGAGCACCGCTCCGTCGACCGCGACGGCGTCCACCTCCACTACGTCTGCGCAGAGCCCGGAGAGGCCGCGGGGGAGAGTCGTGGCACCGTCGTCCTCCTCCACGGCTTCCCGCACTTCTGGTTCACCTGGCACCGCATGATCCCCGCGCTCGCCGCCGCGGGATGGCGGGTCATCGCGCCCGACCTGCGGGGGATGGGCCGGTCTGACGCCCCTACGGACGTCGAGTCCTACGCTCCGCGGGAGGTCGTCGACGACGTGCTGGCCGTGTGCGACGACGCCGGCGCCGACAAGGTGGTGCTGGTGGGCTTCGACTTCGGAGCCGGCGTCGCCTACGACACCTGCCACCTCGAGCCGGGCCGGGTGCGCGCGGTGATCGGGATGGAGAACCCGTTCATGGGAACCGCCGGGTCGGTCTCGCCGCTGGAGGGTTCGGCGATGATGGCGGAGAAGCACTTCCTGCACCTGAACTACTTCGCGACACCCGGCGTGGCGGAAGCGGATCTGGCCGGCCGCGAGCGCGAATTCCTCACCCGCGTGTTCTGGGCGCTCTCGGCGGACTACCACTACCTCGACGTGTGGCAGCACCCCCCGGGTTCGACCTACCTCGAGGCGCTGCCCGAGGCGCCGCCGCTGCCGTGGGAGTGGCTCTCGGTGGAGGAGATGGACGTCTACGAGACCGAGTACGCGCGCACCGGGTTCGCCGGCCCGCTGCAGTGGTACCGCGCGATGGACGTGTCGTGGCGGGCCCGCAAGGGGTTCGAGCTCCAGACCAACCCCGTGCCCTACTACTTCCTCTACTCCGAGCACGATCCCGACCTCGAGGGCTTCCACGGCCGCGATCCGCTCTCCAAGCTGGGGCGATACCACGACGACGTGCGGATGGTGCGCGCGATCTCGTCGCCCGCGGGGCACTTGATGCACCTCGAGGCCACAGAGGACACGCATCGCGAGATCCTCGCGTGCCTTGCCGACATCGCGGCTCAACTCCCGCGGTAGCTCACCTCGTCGGGGCCCGACCGCCGCTGGCGTTCGCTGGCGTTCGCTGGCGCTCGCGCCCGGCCGCGTCTCCAGCACGCCCGTCGACTGCCCTAGCCTGGTTGGCGGACAGGCGCCCCGGTTTGGCGGACATTTCTCGCGTTTCAGGCTCGGTTCTCGCATATCGGGTCCGCCAGCTGCGAGGGGGTGTCCGCTAGCTGCGAGGACATGGCCGGCAAGCGGGGAGGGGGGCCCGCCAGCTGCCACGCGAGGGCTCGGTCAGGATGAAGTCAGGTGCGGAGATCTCGTCGGGCGCGGGTCAGGGCGCTCGCGATGTGGCCGATGACCTCTTCCGGGCGCATTCCCTTTGTCACACGGACGACCTGCCAGCCGAGGTCGGCCAGCCGAGGTCGGCCAGCCGAGCGGTGATCCGGAGGTCACGGCGCCACTGTTCCGGATCTCCGTGATGCCTGCCGTCGTAGAAGATCGCGACCTTCTCGCGGGCGTACGCCAGGTCGGCAACTGTGAGGAGATGTCCCGACGGTTCGAGTATCTCGAACTGTGAGACGGGCTGAGGCAGTGAAGAGCGCTCGATTCTGAGCCGGAGGAGGCTCTCCTGCGGAGAGTGCGCGTCCGCGTCGCAGGCGTCGAGCAGTCGAACCACCCGCGAGACCCCGTGTTGGCCGGGCATCCGCGTTGCTGCGTCGGCAACCGCGCGAACGCTGGTGTTGGTGGCGAAGCATACGGAGTCCACGATGCAGATCTTCCGATCAGCGCCAGTGGACCACCTTGCCACGTCGACCGCGGTTCGGGCCGGCGCGGTGATTCGTATCCCGCCGATCTCGCACACGTCCGCGGCCGGGATGGGTTGCCGCAACCTGCGCTCCCGAACCCCGGTCGGCACGCGGGGTTCGACTGAAGTGAAGACATCGGCGACGCCGCGGCCCTGCTCTGTCGAGTACCAGTGTTCCCCGTGGAGATACGCGGCGGACCACCCTCCGATCACCGCGTCTGCAGGTGCCCAGATGTCGACCGCGCGGATGAAATCCCACCTGCTCAGCTGTGCCCCCTTCGCGGCGTACACACCAGGGACGATCATTCTGAACGTCGATCGGAGCGCATATCTCGTCACGAGTCCGGTCTCGAGAGCCTGGCTTGCCGCGAATGGCTGCCCGCCTGCAACCGCATCCGCCAACGAGGCGGGGAGCGGGGTGGGAGGCCGGGTGTCTTGGAATCGCCGGTCGCGTCTCATGACGGCAATCCTGACCGGTCATCAAGCGTCGACCGGCCGGTGAAGACGTCCCTGTGGACAGGGATGACGACTATTCACAGGATCACGACGAGGTCAGTCCGCCTGGCTCAAGTGGCGGTCCGGCAGACCGGGCGGACCCGCTCCCCGAGTTGGCGGACATGCTTCCTCAGCTGGCGGGCAGGAGGCGCGAATATCGGCCCGGAATCGCACGAGAAGTCCGCCAACCGCGGGGGCATGTCCGCCAACCGCGGGGGCATGTCCGCCAACCGCGAGGGCGGGAGCAGGCGCGGGAGGGGAGCTATGAGCCCAGGCCGTACTTCTCGCCGAAGCGGGAGATGGCGTCGACCTTCTGCTCGGTGGTGCAGTCGAACCCGTGGCCCTCGATCATCCAGGGCATGACGATGATGTCGGTGACCCCGGCCTCGGCCAGCTCGGTGAAGCCGCGCGTGCCGAAGCGGTCCAAGCACACCACCTGGATGGCGAAGGGTTTGCCGTCGCCGCGGTCGGCGAGCGAGCGGCCGTCGGCTTCGAGCAGCTCGCCCAGGCGCCCCACGGTGGTGACGATCTCGTCGTAGTTCATCATCGCGCTGGTCCAGCCCTGGCCCACGCGCGCGGCCCGTTTGAGCGCGATCTCGGTGTGTCCGCCCACATAGAACGGCACCTGCTCGGTCGGGGCGGGAGTGAAGATCAGCTCGTCGAAGTCGAAGTGCTCGCCGTGGAACTCCATCCACTCGCCGCGCAGGGCCTGGCGCATGATGGCCAGGGACTCGTCGGTGCGCTTGCCGCGGCCCTTGAACGGGGCGCCGCACCACTCGAACTCGTTGGGGTCCCAGCCGATGCCCACGCCCAGGTCCAGCCGGTTGCCGGTCAGCGTGGCCACCGAGGCGACCTGACGGGTGAGCAGGAGCGGGTTACGCGGCCCGACCTTGAGCACCTGTGGGCAGAAGCGGATGGTCGAGGTGGCCCCGCCCATGGCGGCGGAGGCGATGAGCGGCTCGACCCACTGCGTGTCCTCGTTCCACATGCGGGAGCCGTCGGGGGTGTACGGGTAGTCCTTGTCCTGCCGCCGCGGGTGGAACAGCGAGTCGGGCAGCACGATCCGGTCGAAGCCGGCGGCCTCGGCTCCCCGGGCGATGTCGATGATCTGGTCGGCGGGGGAGAAGGAGATGGGGACGGAGAACTCGACGTCCACGACGCGGCTCATGGTCACCGGCCCTTTCCGGCGGCGCCGGCGATGGCGGCCCTGTCGTCGTCGGTGAGCGGACGCAGTCCCGAGGCCATGGCCACGTCCTGCTCCCAGAAGGCGCGGAGGCTGATCAGGCGACCGTCGGCGTCGACGCGGTAGTCCACGGCGATGTCGATCTCCATGATGCTGGAGCCCATGTGGGTGCGCATGGTGCCGATGCAGAGCAGTTCGTCGCCCACGGCGATCCCGCGGTCGAAGCGGAACTCGATGTGATCCGGGGTGGCCACGGCCTTCTCCCAGAATTCCAGGAGCCTCTCCGTGCCGGTGTGGCCGATGCCCTCGGCATCGAACATCGACGGACCCACGGGATCCTCGATGGTGCCCTCGGGATTCCATCCGGCGATCCAGGCGTCGCGGTCGCCGGCGTTGGTGGCGGCCCACGAGCGGCGAGCGGCGGCGAAGGCGGGACTGGCCAGGGCCGCGTCGCTCAGCTCCAGGGGGCGATACTGGCCGGTCTCGTCCAGGTATGGATTGCTCATGACTTGCGCTCCGTTCCCACGACCCACATGGAGAAGTACTGGGACCCGCCGCCGTAGGCGTGGCCGAGGGCCTTGCGCGCGTTCGGGATCTGGTGTTCGTCGGCGCGGCCCATCACCTGGCGGGCGGCCTCGGCGAAGCGCAGCATGCCGGAGGCGCCGATCGGGTTGGAGCACAGGACTCCGCCGGACGGGTTGACGGGCAGTGAGCCGTCGCGGGCGGTGGCGCCGGATTCGACCATCCGCCAGCCCTCGCCCTCGGCGCAGAAGCCCAGGTTCTCCAGCCACATGGGCTCGAACCAGGAGAACGGCACGTAGATCTCGGCCGCGTCGATCTCCTCGGCCGGGTTGGTGATCCCGGCCTCGGCCCACAGCGCGGCGGCGGCGTCGCGGCCGGCCTGCGGGCTGCGGTAGTTGCGGTACGCGAAGGTCCCGGGCTCGGTGCGCAGCGCGGTGGCGTGGATCCAGGCCACGTGGCGTCCGGCGGACTCGACGGCCTCGGCGGCCTCGGCGTCACCGATGACGATCGCGCAGGCGCCGTCGGAGGACGGGCAGGTCTCGTCGAAGCGGATGGGGTCCCACAGCATCTGGCCCTGCAGCACCTTGTCCACGGTGATGTCCGGCTGCTTGAGGTGGGCGTGCGGGTTGATCGAGCCGTTGAGCCGGTCCTTGACCGCGACCATCGCGCCCACGTGCTCCGGGGCGCCGGTGGCGCGGATGTAGGAGCGCACGTGCGGGGCGAAGTAGCCGCCGGCGCCGGCGCCGACGGGCGCGGTGAACGGCACGGGCAGGCTGAGCGCCCACATGGCGTTGGACTCGGACTGCTTCTCCCAGGCCACCGCCAGCACGCGACGGTAGCGGCCGGACTGGACGTGAGAGGCGGCCACGACGGCGGTGGAGCCGCCGACGGAGCCGGCGGTGTGGACGCGCAGGAGCGGCTTGCCGACCGCACCGAGGGCGTCGGCCATCATCAGCTCCGGCATCATCACGCCCTCGAAGAGGTCGGGGGCCTTGCCCACGATCACCGCGTCGATGTCGTCCCAGCCGACGCCCGCGTCGATCATCGCGGCGTCGATCGCCTCGCGGCAGAGCCCGGCCATGGAGACGTCGGTGCGCCGGGAGACGTGGTGGGTCTGGCCGGTGCCGAGAACGGCGGCGGGCAGTCCAGAGCTGTGGGCGCTCATGCGGGGCGTCCTTCCAGGAGGCAGATCAGGTTCTGCTGCAGCAGGTGTCCGCTGGTGGCGTGGGCGAGCGCGCGCTCGGCGCGGCCCTCCCAGATGCTGTGCGCGGCGTAGCCGATTCGTTCGAGGCCCGCGGAGAAGAGCGGGTCGGCGACCAGCGAGCCGCCGGACGGGGTGACGGCCACGCTGTCGTCGATCCCCAGTGCGCGGCGGAGGAGCAGTTCCTGGTGCGTGTACTGGGTGTGCAGCTCCGCCACCGTGACCCCGCCCAGGTCGGGGCGCGGGCCCGAGGACCGCGTCGCACGGACGGCGGCGGCGCGGGCGGAGGGGGAATCGGTGAGGTCGCGGGCACCGAACTCGGCCGAGTCGGCGATGTGCTCGATTCCGGTGACGTACGCCGGGGTGTCGACCAGCTCGCGGGCCCTCTTCCCGGAGGCGAGGATGATCGCGCCGGCGCCGTCGGTGACCGGCGGGCAGTCGTGACGGCGCAGCGGGTCGGCGGTGTACGGCTCGACCAGCAGGTCGCGCTCGTCGCGCCCGGTGGCGCGGGCGGCCACGGAAGCCATCTCGGCCTCCGACCAGCAGCCGGCGTCGATACCGGCGCGGGCCTGCAGCGCGGCCATGTGGTGCCGACCGGGCCACAACGGGGCCACGGTGTAGGGGTCCAGTTGGAGGGCCAGGGCCGAGTCGAGGTCGGTGCTCGCGGAGGCCTTGCCGAACCCGTAGACAAGGGCGGTGTCGGCCTGGCCGGAGGCGATCTTGAGGTAGGCCTCGAAGAACGCCCAGGCGGCGTCCATCTCCACGTGCGATTCGGAGATGGGGGGCACGGCGCCGATGGTGTCGACGGCGGAGATGAAGGAGAAGGCGCGGCCGGCGAGGTAATCGGAGGAGCCGGAGCACCAGAACTCGATGTCGGTACGGTCCAGTCCGGTCTGCCGATAGCACTCGGCAAAGACGGGGGCGAGCATCTCGACGCCGTTGGTGGTGCCGAAGGTGGACTCGGTGTGTCGGGCGTGGGCGAAACCGACGACGGCCACGTCCCGGGGTGCGGTGGGGGTCACGGGTGTCCTCTACAGGTTCTCGGCGTAGGTGTCGGGGTCGGCGTCGGGATCCCCGCTCGGCTCGAAGTGTGTGATGGCCTTCATCGAGGCCGGGCGATCCGCCTCGGGGGTCCACACCGCACGGACCCGCATGCCCATGCGCACCTCGGAGGCCTCGCAGCCCAGCACCAGGTGCTGGATGGGCACGTCGGCGCCGTCGAGCAGGATGTATGCGGTCACGTACGGCGGCTTGATCTCCTGGCCGGCGAACGGCACGTTGACGATGCCGAACGTGGTGACGGTGCCGACGTCGGCGACCTCCACGTACTCGCCCATGGCCACCCCGTCGGAGGGGCAGTAGTCGCGCGGCGGGACGTACACCTCGGGTCCGTTGGAGCGTCGGCGGCCGAGCATCCGGCCCTGCACGATCGCGCGGAGGAACTCGCTCTCGGCGGGTCCGGCGGTGTGGGTCACCGAGAGGCCGATCGGGGTGATGACCGAGGTGACGGGCTCGCCGCCGGAAGGCCGCGGGGCCTCGTCGTCGTCGCCCTGGTTGTTTCCGCCCCGGTCGTCACCGGCGGTGTCGGCGGGGACCACGCACGCGATGTCGTGGATGGTCCCGGTCCGCTCGGCCGCCCAGCGCAGGCGGACGCGCATCCCGGAGCTCACGGCGTCGGCGCTCAGAGACCCCGGGCCGTCGGCGGCCAGGGGCAGGAGGACGGCGGTGTCGGCGCCGTCGAACCGGACCAGGGCCCAGGCGAACGGCGAGTCGTGCTTGTGGACGCTGGTGGGTTGCCGAACCCAGGTCCAGACGACGACGACGCCTTCGATCCCGGTCCCGGAGCCCACCTCGACGAGGTCCGTCAGGGCCTCGCGGGTGTGGGGGTCGAACTCCACCGGCGGCAGGTGCACGGCGCCGCGGGAGTCGCGGACCCCCACGAGGCGGCCGTCGCGCAGTCCGGTGAAGAACGCGCCCAGGATCGGACCGGTGGATCGCGTGTAGTCGAAGGCCGGACTCAGGGAGGCGGAGAGAACGGCCTCGTCCGGCGGGGTGATATCGACAACGATTTCTCTGGATGTCACGCCGCAATTAGAACACGTTCCACCGAGGGGTGTGTGACTTTTCGTGGGCTCGGCACCGACTGCGGGAGGCGTGGGTCACACTGGGGCTCATGAAATTCGCCTTGCAACTCGGATACTGGGGTGCCCAGCCGCCCACCAACCACGCCGACCTCGTGGTGGCCGCGGACAAGGCGGGTTTCGACACCGTCTTCACCGCCGAGGCCTGGGGTTCGGACGCGTTCACCCCGCTGGCCTGGTACGGCTCGCTCACCGAGCGCATCCGCCTGTCCACGGCGGTCGTGCAGCTCTCCGCCCGGACGCCCACCGCCACCGCGATGAGCACCATGACCCTGGACCACCTCTCGGGTGGGCGCTTCTGTCTGGGCCTGGGCGTCTCGGGCCCGCAGGTGGTGGAGGGCTGGTACGGACAGCCGTTCGCCAAGCCGCTGGCGCGGACCCGCGAGTACATCGACATCATCCGCAGGGTCCTGCGCCGCGAGGCACCGGTGACCTCCGACGGGCCCGCCTACGCGCTGCCGTACCGGGGCTCAGACGCCTCCGGCCTGGGCAAGCCGCTCAAGTCGATCGTGCACCCGCTGCGCGAGGACGTGCCCATCTGGCTGGGCGCCGAGGGCCCCAAGAACGTCGCGCTGGCAGCCGAGATCGCGGACGGGTGGCTGGGATTCCTGGCCTCGCCGAGGTCCGCCGCCCAGTTCAACGCGTGGCTCGACGAGGGCTTCGCCCGCCCCGGCGCGCGCCGCACCCGTGAGGACTTCGAGGTGGCCTTCCTCTGCCAGCTCCACATCACCGACGACCGCCGTTCGGTGCTCGACACCTACAAGCCGGTGACCGCCCTCTACGCCGGTGGGATGGGAGCGGAGGACACCAACTTCCACGCGGAGGCGTTCCGACGGATGGGCTTCGCCGACGACGTCGCGCGCATCACCGAGCTGTTCCGTTCCGGGCGCAAGGACGAGGCCGCGGCGGCCGTACCGGACGCGATGGTCGAGGCCACCGCGATCATCGGCGACGAGGCGTCGGTTCGCGCGCAGATCGCCGAGTGGGAGGCGGCGGGCATCACCATGCTCGTCGTGACCGCGCGGTCGGTCGAGGAGATCGAGACCCTCGCGAGGCTCATTGACTGACCCGGCTCATTGACTGACCCGGCTCATCGACTGACCCGGCTCATCGGCCCAAACCCTGGACCTGGAACAGGAACACGTTCTAGCCTGGGTCCATGAGCGCACCCACACCCACCGTCCCCGCCGACGCCGGAGTCCTGGACCCCCGGACCGGGGAGCACGTCACCAGCGTCTACCGGATCGCCGAGGCCGAGCCGGATCGCGTCGCGGTGATCGAGGCCTCGGGTCGCCAGAAGACCTTCGGCGAGCTGGTCGACTCGGCGCACGGGTACGCCCGCGGCCTGCGGGAGCTCGGGCTGGGGGCCGGCGACGGCATCGTGCTGATGGCGCCCAACGGCATCGGCTTCCTCGAGGTCTACTTCGCGGCCCTGGAGATCGGCATCTACGTGGCGCCGGCCAACTGGCACCTCACGGGACCGGAGGTGGCCTACATCCTGGAGAACTCGGGGTCCACGGTGTTCGTGGCCGACGAGCGGTTCGCCGACGTGGCCACCGCCGCCGCGACGGAGGCCGGGCTCGACCCCGCCCGCTGCTACGCGATCGGCGATGTGCCCGGATTCCGGCCGCTCAGCGAGTTGGCGGTGCCGGTCGTGGACGGGCAGACCTTGCCGTCGTCACGGACCCTCGGGGCGCCGATGCTCTACACCTCCGGCACCACCGGACGCCCGAAGGGCGTACGCCGCCCCCTGACCGGCGCCTCGCCCGATCAGGTGACGGTGCCCAACTACTTCTTCTTCGCCGGCTTCGGCATCCAGGGCCCGGACAACGTCCACATCTGTGGCTCGCCGCTCTACCACACCGCAGTGCTCAACTTCGTGGCCATCTCCCTGAACCTCGGGCAGGCCGTGGTGCTCATGGACAAGTGGACGCCGGAGGAGATGCTGCGGCTCATCGACGCCCACGGCGTGACGCAGTCGCACATGGTGCCCACCCAGTTCTCGCGATTGCTCGAGCTGCCGGAGGACGTGCGCGCGAAGTACGACATGTCGAGCCTGCGCACGATCGTCCACGGCGCCGCGCCCTGCCCCCAGCACGTCAAGCAGGCGATGCTCGACTGGTGGGGCCCCGTGCTCACCGAGTACTACGCCGGCACCGAGGGCGGCGGCTGCACGATCACCGGCGAGGAGTGGCTGCGAAAGCCCGGCAGCGTGGGTCGCCCGTGGAAGACCACGACGCTCAAGATCCTCGACGACGACGGGCAGGAGCTGTCCGTCGGCCAGACCGGCAACGTGTACCTGCAGATGCACGGGTCCAGGTTCGAGTACCACCAGGACAGCGAGAAGACCGCCAAGACCTACGTCGGCGAGCTGTTCACCATGGGCGACATCGGGTACGTCGACGACGACGGCTACCTGTTCCTGTGTGACCGCAAGAACGACATGATCATCTCCGGCGGGGTGAACATCTACCCGGCCGAGATCGAGTCGGAGATGACCCGCCACGACGCGGTGCGGGATGTGGCCGTGTTCGGCATCCCGCACAAGGACTGGGGCGAGGAGGTCAAGGCCGTGATCGAGCTCGCCGAGGGCTTCACCGAGTCCGACGAGCTCAAGGCCGAGATCCTCACCGACCTGGCCGGGCGGCTGGCCAAGTTCAAGCTGCCGCGGTCGATCGACGTGGTGGACGAGCTGCCCCGGCAGGCCAACGGCAAGCTGGTCAAGCGCAAGCTCAAGGATCCGTACTGGGCGTAGCGGCCGGCCATGTGGGCACGGTCGGGAACGGTCAATAGCCGTTACCCGGCCGTGTCTTTTTGGTTCGCGACAGTGAAGGAATCTCTTACTGGATGCCGCCCACGCGACCCGGTAGGGGGCGCAACGCCGGGCAGAAATGCTGTGGCGCACCGATTGTGAGAGGGCGCTTACAATTAGTTAGACTTGCTAGAGAAATCCTTATAGTCTCTGGTAATGCGTTTGGACGCCCGTATATCTGCGACCGCCCGGAGGGCTGGTTCCGTCGCCCTGGTGGGCGTGACGGTCGCTGCTGCCGCGGGCTTCGCACGAGGTCTTCCGGACCCCGGGCTCATGGCCAACCTGAACAACACCTGTCTGCAGTTCTCGCAGGACGGGGGGACGATCTGGGGCGACGTCAGCGTGATCACGCTGGACGGCACCTTTGTCCCCGCGCCGGGTGGCGAATACCTCCAGGGTGACTTCCTGGCCCGGAACATCTGCGAGGCGACGGCCTCCCTCCAGGTGTACGCCGGCCGCTGGGACGTCTCAGCGGGAGCGTCAGGGACGTGGCGAACGGACCTGGGCGGGGTCGAGGGCGCCCCCGTGACGCTGACCGGCCCCGCCACGGAGGCGGACTGGGGTGTGCTGGTCGGCCAGACGGCGGCACCCCGGAACGAGCAGATCCCCGTGCGCCTGTTCCTCGGGATTCCCGCCGGCGAGACCATGCAGAGCTATTCGATCAATCCCGGGTGGGCGTTCTCCCTGGAGGAGACCGAACAGCCCGCCATCCCCAGCCCACCGTCGGCGCTGACGGCGCATCCGCAGTCGCCCACCACCAGCGATCGGGTGACGGTGTCCGGCACGGCGGAGCCGGACTCCACGGTCGAGGTCACGGTGGACGGTGTGGTCCGCTGCGCCACCACCGCCAGCCCGGCGGGGACCTTCTCCTGCGATGTCGGCACGCTCACCCGGGGAACGCACCAGCTCTCCGCTCGAGCCACCAACGTGGCCGGCACGTCCGATCCCGCAGCGGTCGTCCCGGTGACGGTGCGCGCCCCGAGCGCAGGCTGGGGTTCGCTGGGGGTTCTGCTCGGGCTGGGTGCGCTGGGCAGCCTCGCGGCGGACAGCCTCGGGAGCCTGAGCAGCCCCGGCAACCTCGACACCGGCCCGGGTGTGACCGGTCTGGGTAGTCCCGGACCGGGCACCGCACCCTCGGGTGGCGGCAGCGGCGCGGGCAGCAGTCCGGGTGGCCGGTCGGGGTCGGCGGGCAACGTCACGTCGGGCGGGAATTCCGCGGCCACGGCGGCGGGAACAGCGCCGGGAACGGCTCCGGACACCACCGGCGATCAGGGGAGCGGCCAGCCCGCCTCCGGGGCCGACGGTTCGGCGTCAGGCCGGAGTTCGGGTACCGGACAGCTCTCGGGTGAGGCCCTGGGGATCGCACCCCAGCCTCCGGGCGCCGGCGTCGGGACCGCTGGACCCGCGCCGTCGGGTGCGGCCGCTGGCGCCCCGGCAGGTCCCACCGCCGCGGACGGAACCGGCGCCGCGGCCAGAGGCGCCGGCCTCGGGGGCACGGGCAGCCTGGGCAGTTCCGGAAGCCTCAGCTCCGTGGATCGGCTGATCCACCTGGGCGGCCCGATCATCACGGTGGGCCCCGCGTGAGGTCCACCACACCACAGACTTCGATCCCCTGGTCAGTGACCCGAGGGATCGAGAGGCCGCAGTCGCGGCCACCTGCACGAGACCGCGCCGCGGCCGTGACCCCTTGAGGCGCCGCGCAAGCGGGGTCCAGTTCGAAGGAATCCATATGAAGAAGACGACCAAGGGTGCTCTCGCCGCGGGTGCGGCTGCTGTGCTCCTCGCCGGTGGCGCGGGCACGTACGCGGCGTGGACGGCGACGAGCCCGTCGCTTCCAGGTGGAACCGTCACCACCGGCCACCTCACCGTGACCCAGAAGGACGACACCACCACCGGCTGGACGTGGGTCGGAGGCGCGAAAGCCGGAGAGGCGGTGGCCACTACGGCCACCCTCGTCCCCGGTGACACGATCGCGTACACGGGGACCTACGTCCTGGGGATCGAGGGCACGAACCTGACGGCCAAGGTCGACGTGACCACGCCGGCTGGCACCGCGGTTCCCTCCGAGCTGACCTGGACTCCCACCAGTTCAGCGTCGCTTACCGGCCTGACCGAGTCTGTTGACGACGGCAGGGAGATCACGGCTGGCGGCACCCTGGCGTTCCCGGCCGCGGCCACGGCCACTATGGACGCCGACGTCACCATCGGCGACTTCCAGGTAGTCCTCAAGCAGACCGCTCCGGCTGCCGTAGACCCGACGCCGGTCACCACGACGACGGTCGTCACGCCTCCGGTCACGAACCCGTAAGGACGGTCTTGTGAAGTCCCCAGTCAAGTGGGCGCTCGTAGGGGCGTCGGTGGTACTGCTCGGGTTCACCTCCCTGCAGGTCACCGACGCCGCCTGGAGTGGCTCCAGGTCCTCGCCTGTCGACCCCGTCCGTACCGGTCATCTGCGGATCACCGGTGCCGGGAAGATGGCGCTGGACGTCTCGGGACTGACCAAGGCAAACTTGAACACCGGGGATCAGGTCCAGATCCCGCTGACGGTGTTCAACGACAGCACCATCCCGGTGAGCTACAAGCTCACCGGGGTGGCGGTGCTCGCAGGCACAACCCCGCCGGCACTCAACCTCCGCGTGGCCCGGGTCGCCTCCGCGAGTGCTTGTCCCACCACAGGGACGCTCGGCACGCAGGGCACGCAGATGTATCCCGGTGCGGTCACCGGTCCGACTAGCGACTCGATCACCAGTGCCGTCACTTCGGCCACGACGCTCGGTGTGGGCGCGACCGACGTCCTGTGTCTCACCACCACCGCGCCGACGGTGTCTCCGGGCAAGAGCGGCAATTACGTGTTCACGTTCCGGGCGGATCAGCAGTGAGGGCACAGACCATGGTCGCGACGGACGCCGAGCTCACGCCCGACGCGGCAGAGGACTCGGCGCAGACTCCGCCAGAGCGCGACGAGTCGGCCTCGCTGTGGTGGTGGGTGCGCACGATCGGGTCGTGGCTGCTGCTCCTCGTGCTCGGGTTCGTCCTGCTCGCGCTGGTCGTGGTGCCGCGGGTCAGCGGGGCGCAGCCCTACACGGTGCTCACCGGGTCGATGGAGCCGAGCATCGCTCCCGGCGCCCTCGTGGTGGTCCGACAGGTCCCCGCGGAGGAGCTCAACGCCGGCGACGTGATCACGTTCCAGCCGTACTCGGGCAACCCGGCGGTGGTCACCCACCGGATCACCGGCATCTACCAGGACATGTCCGGACAGACGCGCATCTACACCCAGGGCGACGCCAACAACACACCCGACGACTGGGCGCTGGTGCCCGAGCAGGTGCGCGGCACGCTGTGGTACTCGGTGCCGCAGCTCGGGCGGGTCAACGTGTTGCTGACCGGCGAGGCCCGCCCGATAGCCATCACGGTGGTGGCCGGCGGGCTGCTGGTCTACGCGGCGTGGATGGTCGGCAGCGGGCTGCGGGACCGGGGACGCGGGCGGAGAGCCGCCGACGCCGACGCCGCCGAGGCGGCCCCGTCCTCCCAAGACCAGCAGAAAGAAGCGGTCGATGCCAGGTCATGAGAACGGCTCCCGTCCAGGCTCCCGCCGGGGACGGTCCGGCTGGACCCGCGCGCGTGCCGCGCTGTCCCTGGGCATGGTGCTGGGGCTCGGCGCCGTGGGCACGATGGCCGCGTGGTCGGACACCGTCACGGCCCAGACGGGTTTGTTCAGCACCGGTTCGGTCGGGCTGTTGATCAACAACGCCTCTCCCACGTCCACCTTCGTCGCCGTCGACAACGTCACGCGCGGGCAGAGCCGGTCCGGGATGATCACTCTGAAGAACACCGGGAGCATCGGCCTCAAGTACGTCATGGACGTCACGGTCAAGGCGCTCACCACCGGCGACACCACGGCCGGGTTCGAGCGCGGCGATGCCGCGGTGCTGGGCAACAACCTCAAGCTCGACGTGTACGAGGGCGGGTCCAGTACCGGGACAACCTGCTCTTCCACCACCCAGCTCGTCACCCAGCAGCCCATGACCGCGGACGATGCCACTAGGTCCCTTCTGGCCGCCTATCGGAACGTCGCGCCGAACAACGGGACGGACAGCATCTGCGTCAAGGTCACGCTGGCCGCGGCCGCTCCCCGTGCATCGCGCATGGCGCAGGTCGGCGTCACCTTCACCGCGAAGGCGGAAATCCAGTGATTCGGCCATGAGCTCCCGGGACCGCTCGGACGGAGCCCGCGGTGGGACGGGACGCGGGCGGGAACTGGCCCTCAACCTCGGCGCCCTGGCCGGCCTGGTGTGCATCGTCGCCGCCGCCGTGTCGATGTTCTTCGGCGTCATGCCGCTGGTCTTCCGCTCCGGCTCGATGTCCCCCGAGATCCCGACCGGTGCCCTGGCGCTGGCCGTCCCGGTGGCGGCCGCCGATCTGGCCGCCGGGGACGTCGTCAGCGTGGTCACCCCCGGCGACGTCCGCATCACCCACCGCGTGACCGGGCTCGCCCCGGCGGGTGACGGCACCGTGGCCGTGACCCTGCGGGGGGACGCGAACGACGCGGACGATCCCGCGCCGTACCTCCTCCGCGAGGCGGACCGGGTGTTCTTCCACGTCGACGGGCTGGGATACCCGGTCGCGTGGCTGTCCAACCCGGTGGCGATCTTCCTCGGAGGGATGCTCGCCGGCGCGCTGTGCGTGATCGCGTTCGGGCGGGCCCGAGGGACCGACGACGAGGGGTACAGCCAGAACCACGACACCACAGACCCCGTCGACGCCGTCCATGAAGGCGTGACGGAGAGGACTCACCATGTATAGGTTCCATCGAATCCGCCGACGGGCGCTGTCCCTCCGCGGCGGGATCGCCCTCACCGGGGCGATCGCGGTGGCGTTGAGCGCCGCCCAGGGGGCGGGCACGCTGGCCGCGCCGGTGGTCCCCGAGCACTCAGCCAAACTCCCGATCGCGACAGCGAACTATTTTCCGACGCCACTGACTGCGTCAGTTACTTGTGAGACAAACGCACCTTGGTATGACTCGCTTACCGGCAGGCGAGCAGACATATCCTGGGCTGCGGTGCCCGGCGCTACGGGATACCGTCTGGAATTGGTTGCAGCTGCGTCCGGGCAAGTGTGGCGCACCGAAGACCTGCCAGCAGGGACACTGAGCAAGACAGAGATCGCGGACAGTGATAAGCAACGTCTCTACGCGCGCGTCCGGACAATCAATGGCTCGGTGGTTTCTTCCGGTTATCGATCAATGTCAGGGACGTTCGTGGCGAGATGGCTGACTTCACGTACCGAATGCGAATCGAACGCAAATCCGGGGAGTCTCGCGAACGCGGCTTGGGAAAACTCGCAAGACTGGTCACCCGGCGCTACAACCTTCAGGGCCGCACAGCCATTGGTGAATGATCCGCGCGCCATCACCGCGGAGGTGAATGGAACGGAAGGCGCTCTCGACAACGACGCTACCTTCGACAACGACGCGACCCTCGATGACGTCGCCGCCGAGGCTTCCGGGGCTGCTGCTCCGACCTCCAAGTCGACAACTTCCGCGCCGTCTGCGACCAGCACCTCCACGCTGGCGCCCCGGACTAGCGCCTCGGTATCTCCCACCAGTCCGCCGTCGGTGAAACCCATCACCTCGTTGTCGGCGACCTCTACCCCGGCGACGACCTCCGCGCCGTCGTCGTCCACGGCGAGTTCGACGGCGACCACCACAGCGACCACCGTCCCCGCGACCGCAACCCAGCTGGCTCTACCCGGCGGGGGAGAGGCGGAGCTTGTCGGCGGTACCACCCTGGTCGTCTCCGACGCGGCGGGTGCCGTATGCACAGCAAAGGTGCGCGCGGGCTCGACCCTGAAGGTGCGGGCGGGCGTGCTCGAGGTGACCGACGCTGTCGAGACCCGCGTCGTGGACCAGGAGACCTGCGAGCTCACCTGATGAATCCGCGCCGGGGGCGGTGATGTCAGTGCCCGGTGATGAGAAAGGCCCCCGCCGAATGGGCGGGGGCCTTTCTCAAGGTGGACCTGAACACCTGAGCACCCGAGACGTGGCGTGGGCCAGTGTGGCCGGTGGTGCTTGCGGGCAGCGTGGGGCGCGTGAAGTGCGGCGGGCAGCTGAACTTGGACGCCTGTCCTCAAATAGCTTTCCTTTAGGTAAACGAGTCTTTAGTGTTGGAAACAACACATTGAGCGTGTCGGACTTCACTCGGCTCCCGATCGCCGAGCGCGCCGATGGTGACCCTGGGAGGGTTCATGAGAAGTGGTTTGATGCGCCGGTCGCTCGCTGCGGCGAGTGCAACGGTGATGGCGGGAGCGGCGCTGGCTGTCGGCGGCTCCGGCGTGGCGTCGGCGACACCAGTGTCGGCGACGACCGTAGTGCCCGAGTCGGCTGGGGCCTCACAGTTCACGATTACTCGGACGGTGAGTGAGGGGTCGCCGACGTACGGCGATGTGGTCACGGTGACCACTAAGGTGAATCGCGACAATTGGTCTTATCTGCTGTACGAAGTCCGTGACTTCACCCCGGCATGTATGCAGTTTGTGCCCGGTTCCGCAGAGGCGAACAAGGGTGGCGACATATCTGCGACTTCCGAGCGTGTCCGATGGTCCGATGCGGGCGGTCGAATTGCTGAACCGTTTACGATGACGGCGAAGTACACCGTCTTGTGTGGCGCGGGCACTCAGGCCTCTGGAGGTACGTGGATTAAGCGGGCTCCCGCTGGCAATGCCGAACTAGGTAACAAGAACATGGGGCCCACCATCAACGTGCTGCGAAAAGGCACGTCGATCCTGTTCCACCAGCCGACCAATCCGCAGGTCGGCCAGAACATCACGCTGAATGTCGATACCACCAATATCGTGGACGGTTCGCAGATCGCCTTCACGGCCGATGGTCAGAACATCGGATCGGCCGCGGTCACCAACGGCAGGGCCTCGATTCCGTGGACGCCCAGCACCCCGGGAAGTAAGGCCATTCGTGCCACGTTCGCCCAAACCTCTACCCACGCCGGCTCGAACGCAGACCGACAGGTGTCGGTGGCCCAGGTCAACGTGAACTCATCCGTCTCCGTCGATGTTCCCGGTACCCCCACGGTCGGACAATCCACCCGAATCACGGCGAACGTCTCGCCAGCTGGCGCGGGAGGCTTCGTGGAGTTCCGCGCGAACAGCGCAATCATCGGAGAGGTTCCCGTCGGGACCGACGGCACCGCCGCGATCAATTGGATCCCTGCAGGGTCGGTGCTGACCACCATCGACGTTTCGTACTCCGGTCGGGAGGGCGTCAACCCGTCGACGGGTGTCGCGACGTCGTTCGCCGTCACTGCCGCCGACCCCGGAGATGAGGCGACCATCACCACCCTGGACGCCATCGACACCACGCCTGTGGGCCAAGCGATCACCCTCAACGCCACCGTGTCCCCGATCAACGCGACCGGTCGAGTCGACTTCTACGACGGTCAGGTACTGATCGGGACGGCAAGTGTCGTCAACGGCGTCGCCACGTACCAGTGGACCCCCGGCGCCGAGGGGTCTCGGACGATCCGAGCGGAATTCACCCCGAGCGGTGACTTCCTGGCATCCCAGGCAACGACGCAGGCGGTCATCACGCCGTCGCCTGTTGACGAAGAGCCTGAGCCCGAGCCGAACGTACCGACCGACCCGGGAATGGGGAGTCTCGGGTCGCTAACGGGGTTGTCCGGCAGCTGAGCGATAACTGGATGGCCCGGTGGCCCACCACGGCTAAGTGGTGGGCCACCGGCCGCCGACACGCAGACGCTGGGCCCGCCTTCCCACCAGGAGAGGCGGGCCCTCGTCGTCGTCGTCCCTCGCGCGCGAAAAGTAAGAACACGTTCTATCCTGGTCGTATGGCCACCACCCCCACCGCCCGCGACCTCACCCTCGCCCAGATCCTCGAGCGCCAGCAGCAGGCGTTCCTCGCCGACCCGCAGCCCAGCGCCAAGGTCCGCCGCGACCGGATCCAACGCCTCAAGCGCCTCGTCCTGGACAACGCCGCCGAGCTAGCCGAGGCGATCCGGGAGGACTACGGCTCGCGCCCCGAGACCCTCTCGATGCTCACGGACATCGCGTCGTCCATCCCGGACCTGGACCACCAGCGCGGCCACCTCAAGAAGTGGATGAAGCCGACGCGCATCTCCCGCATCCTGGACAAGGCCGGGTTCATCCAGCAGGTCCGCCACGATCCCAAGGGCGTCGTGGGGATCATGGGTCCGTGGAACTTCCCGCTGTACCTGACCATCGTGCCGGCCGGGTCGGCTCTCGCCGCGGGCAACCGGGTGATGATCCGCCCGTCGTCGACCACCGCCAGGACCACCGAGGTCCTGGCCCGCCTGGCGCCGCAGTACTTCGCCGTGGACGAGCTGGCCGTCGCCGGCCCCGAGCACGGCCGGGGCGCCGACTTCTCCAAGCTCGCCTTTGACCACCTGTTCTTCACCGGCTCGCCGGGCGTGGGCAAGTCCGTGGCCAGGGACGCCGCGGAGAACCTCACCCCGGTGACGCTGGAGCTCGGCGGCAAGAACCCCGTGATCGTGGACGTGAGCGCGGACATCGACCGGGCGGCCCGCAACGTCGCCTCCGCCCGCATGGTCAACGGCGGCCAGGTCTGCATGTGCCCGGACTACGTCTTTGTCCCCGAGGCCCAGCTCGACACGTTCTGCGACGCGGTCCTGGATCAGTGGCGCACCGCCATGCCGGCCATCGTCGGCAACCCCGAGTACACGGCCACGGTCAACACCTCCAACTACGAGCGGATCGTGGGTCTGGTCGACGACGCGGTGGCCAAGGGCGCGGTCAAGCGTGAGGCCGCGCCGGCGGGGGAGCGGCTCCCCGACGCGGTCACCCGCAAGATCGCACCCACCCTCCTCACCGGCGTCACGCCCGAGATGGAGATCGATTCCGACGAGGTCTTCGGCCCCGTCCTGACCGTCTACGGCTACTCGGGGCTCGACGAGGCGATCCGCTACGTCAGCGACCGCCCCAGCCCGCTGGTGCTGTACTGGTACGGGGAGAAGAACGACCGCTTCGAGGTGGTGGCCGACCGCACGCGCTCGGGCAACATCTACGGCAACGACTTCGGCATTGGCATGGTCTCCTCGGCCGTGCCGTTCGGCGGCGTGGGCAACTCGGGAATGGGCGGCTACCACGGGCACTACGGCTTCCGGACGTTCACGCACGAGCGGGCGGTGGCCATCCACACCCACTCGTTCTCCGCTGCGGAGATGATGGTCCCGCCGTTCGGCCCGGAGGGGAAGAAGCAGGCGTCCATGTACTTCAACGCGATGAAGCTGCGGACCCGTCTGGGTCTGTAGTCCCCGTCAACGCCGCTGCCCACCCTCGACGTCGAGGATGGGCAGCGGCGTTCGGCGATCAGGCCACGCGCGGCAGGCGCGTGGTCACTCTCCCCGGAACGCGGGCTTGCGCTTCTCGGCGAAGGCGCGCGGGCCCTCCTTGGCGTCGGCGGAGGCGAAGACGCGGCCGCCCACCTCGGCGTCGATCTTGAAGGCCTCCTCCTCGTGCAGGCCCTCGGTGCGACGGATGGTCTCGATCATCCCCTGCACCGCCATGGGCCCGTTCGCCGCGATGAGCTCGGCGATCTCGAGGGCTTTGTCCAGTGCGGAGCCGTCCTCGACCACGTGACCGATGAGCCCAAAGCGCTCGGCCTCCTCGGCGGTGAGGTGGCGCCCCGTCATGAGGACCTCCATCGCGACGGTGTACGGGATCTGGCGCACGAGCCGGACCGCGGACCCACCCAGGGGGTACAGCCCCCAGCGGGCCTCGGAGACGCCGAACTTCGCCGAGCGGCCGGCCACCCGGATGTCGGTGCCCTGCAGGATCTCGGTGCCGCCGGCGATGGCCGGGCCCTCGACCGCGGCGATGAGCGGCTTGCTCAGCCGGCGCCCCTTGAGCAGCGCGGGCAGGCGGGTCAGGTCCCAGCCGCCGCCGGCGAACTTGTCGCCAGGGGCGTCCTTGTTCATGGCCTTGAGGTCGGCGCCCGCGCAGAAGTACCCACCGGCCCCGGTGAGGATGCACGCCCGGATGTCCGGGTCGGAGTCCACGAGGTCCCAGGCGGCCTCCATGCCGCGCATCATCGGACCCGAGAGCGCGTTGCGCGCCTCGGGACGGTTCATGGTGACGATCAGGACGTGCCCCCGCCGCTCGGTGAGCAGGTGCTGGTCTTCGGGCGTCGCGACGCTGGTCATCGGGCCTCCATAAATTAGTTACACGGGTTCACGGCTTTCGCCCACGGGCGACGGTAACACGTTCTAGTTTGTCTGTATGGCGTACACCATCGGAGACCTTGTCGAGCACAGTGTGGACCGCGTACCGGACCGGGTCGTCCTGGTCCAGGGGGACCGGTCGTTCACTTTCCGGGAGCTGGAGGAGAGGGCCAACCGGCTCGCCCATCACCTGCGGTCGGTCGGCGTGGGCCCCGACGACAAGGTGGCGGTCTACAGCCGCAACACCATCGAGGCCGTGGAGGCGATGGTCGCGATCTTCAAGATCCGCGCCGTCATGGTCAACGTCAACTACCGCTACGTCTCCTCCGAGCTCGAGTACCTGCTCGACAACTCCGACTCCGTCGTGGTCATCCACGAGCGCCGCTACTCGGACGTGCTCTCCCAGGCCCTGCCCAAGACCCCGGGCGTGCGGCACTGCCTGGTGGTCGAGGACGGCACCGACGGCCCCGACCCGTCCGCGCCGGACGGTGTCTCCGTCGGCCACTACGACGACGCGTTGGCCGCGCAGTCGCCCGAGCGCAACTTCGGCGAGCGCTCGAACGACGACATCTACATGCTCTACACCGGCGGCACCACGGGCGCACCGAAGGGCGTGATGTGGCGTCAGGAGGACGTGTTCATGGTCCTCGGCGGCGGCATCGACTTCCTCACCGGCGAGCAGGTGGCCGACGAGTGGGAGCTGGCGAACAAGGCCGTCGACGGCGGCGTCCTGGTCCGGACCGCGCTGCCCCCACTCATCCACGGCGGCGCGCAGTGGGCGATCCTCATGGCGCTGTTCGCCGGGCACACCAGCGTGCTCATCCCGGAGTTCGACGCCGAGGCCGTCTGGCAGGCCGTGACCGACCACAAGATCAACCTCATGTTCATCACGGGGGACGCCATGGCGCGCCCGATGATCGAGGCCTGGGACCCGGAGAAGTACGACTCGTCGTCGTTGTTCTATCTCGGTTCCAGCGCGGCCCTGTTCTCGCCCTCGGTCAAGGACCAGTTCATCGACGCGTTCCCGAACGCCATGATCTCCGACTCCATCGGGTCCTCCGAGACCGGCTTCTCGGGCATCGCGCTGGCGGAGAAGGGCAAGACCCACACCGGCGGTCCGCGCGTGAAGATCGACGGCGAGACCACCGTGCTGGACGCCGACGGCAACGAGATCGAGCCCGGGTCCGAGGTGATCGGCAAGGTCGCGCGCACCGGCCACATCCCGGTGGGTTACTACAAGGACGAGGTCAAGACCGCGGCCACGTTCAAGACGTTCAACGGCAAGCGGTACTCCATCCCCGGTGACGACGCCCGGGTCGAGTCCGACGGCACCGTCACCATGCTCGGCCGCGGATCGGTGTCCATCAACACCGGCGGCGAGAAGGTGCACCCGGAGGAGGTCGAGGCCGCGCTCAAGACGCACCCCGACGTCTACGACGCGCTGGTGATCGGCATCCCCGACGAGCGGATGGGCCACAAGGTCGCCGCCGTGCTGCAGACCCGGGACGGCACGTGCCCGCCCATCGAGGAGCTCAACTCCCACGCCCGCAACGAGATCGCCCGCTACAAGTGCCCGCGCGCGCTGTGGGTCGAGCCGTCGGTCAAGCGCAATCCCGCGGGCAAGCCCGACTACCGGTGGGCCGCGGAGATCGCCGCTTCCCGCCCCGCAGACGACAGCCAGGAGATCAGCAAGTGAGCATCCACACCCCCCTAGCCGAGCAGTTCGGGATCGAGTACCCGGTCTTCGCGTTCACCCCGTCCAAAGCAGTCGCCGCAGCGGTCACCCGTGCCGGCGGCATGGGCGTCCTGGGTTGCGTCCGGTACAACGACGCCGCGGAGCTCGACGAGGTCCTGACCTGGATGGACGAGAACACCGACGGTAAGCCGTACGGCGTCGACATCGTCATGCCCAACAAGGTGCCCACCGAGGGCAGCACCACCGACATCGCCGCGATGATCCCCGAGGAGCACAAGGCCTTCGTCTCCCGGGTCCTCGACGACCTCGGCGTCCCGCCGCTCGGTGACGACGCCGAGCACAACGCCGGCGTGCTGGGCTGGCTGCACTCCGTGGCCGAGGCGCACGTGGAGATGTCGCTCAAGCACCGGCCGGTGCTGATCGCCAACGCGCTGGGCTCGCCGCCCAAGCACATCATCGATCTCGCCCACGACAACGGGATGAAGGTGGCCGCGCTCGCCGGCGCCACCAAGCACGCGCTGGCCCACGTGGAGAACGGCGTCGACATCGTGATCGCCCAGGGTGGCGAGGCGGGCGGCCACACCGGTGAGGTGGCCACGCTCGTGCTGGTGCCGGAGATCGTCGCCGCGCTGGATGGCCGCGCTCCCGTCCTGGCCGCCGGCGGGATCGGCGACGGCTCGCAGGTCGCCGCCGTGATCGGCATGGGTGCCGAGGGGGCGTGGATGGGTTCGCGGTGGCTCACCGCCGCCGAGTACGGCGACGACGGTGGTTCCAAGGCCATGCAGCAGGCCCTGGTCGCGGCCACCAGCGCCGACACCGTCCGCACCCGGATCTACTCCGGCAAGCCCGCCCGCCTGCTCAAGAGCAAGTGGACCGAGGCCTGGAACGCCGAGGGCGCCCCGAGCCCGCTCCCGATGCCGCTGCAGAACATCCTCGTCGCCGAGGCGCACCAGCGGATCAACGAGTCGCAGGACCCGGAGGTCGTGGCCATGCCCGCGGGACAGATCATCGGCTCGCTGCACGGGGTCGTCCCGGTGGCCGAGACCATGGCGCAGATCGTCACCGAGTACGAGGCCGCGGTCAAGCGGCTGAGCGGCACGCTGGGCTGAGTACCGCCCGGTTCCAACGCACGAGGCCCTCCCCGGCGACGCAGCCGGGGAGGGCCTCCTCGTATCAGGCCCCCAGGACGAACAGCAGCATGGCCGCCCAGTGGCAGGCGAACGCGACCACGGTGCAGGTGTGGAACACCTCGTGGAAGCCGAAGACCCCCGGGGACGGGTCGGGCCGCTTGAGGCCGTAGACCACCGCGCCGCCGGTGTAGGCCAGGCCGCCGATCAGCACCAGGATGACGGCGGCGAGGTTCACCTGGATGAGGTCGCCGGCAAACCACACCGCGGTCCAGCCCAGGCCGATGTACAGCAGGACGTACAACCACCGCGGCGCGGACAGCCAGAACAGGCGGAACGCGATCCCCAGCAGCGCCCCCGACCACACGAGCACCAGCAGGATCTTGGCTGTCGGGGCCTCGAGGGCGGCCACGGTCATCGGCGTGTAGGTGCCGGCGATGAGCAGGAAGATGTTGGAGTGGTCCAGTCGGCGCATCAGCGCCGTGGCCTTGGTGCCCCAGTTCAGCCGGTGGTACAGCGCCGAGATGCCGAACAACAGCGACGAGGTGGCCAGGAACACCGCGCACGCCCAGGTCAGCGCGGTGCCCTCCGCCAGCACCGTCAGCACCACGCCCAGCGCGATGGCCACCGGCAGGGTGCCGGCGTGGATCCAGCCCCGGAGCATCGGCTTGGGCGCGGCGGCGGGGATCCCGAAGTCGTCGTCGATGGGGGTGCCGTCACCGGTGTCGGCGTCAAGCGGTGTGGGGTTCAACGGCGCGGGGTCGAACGGTGCGGAGGTCACGCACCCGAATCTACCGAGGCGTCAGGCGGGGGTGAACGCCCCGTCACGGTCGGCCCGTGTCCACACCCTCATCCCGGCGGACTCGGTGCCCAGGCTGGTGAGGTCGCGGGCCCGGAACTTGAAGCTCGCCGTGCGGGGCAGTTCGGCGGTCACGCGCAGCAGCGAGGGCCACTGCTTGGGGCCGAGGTCGGGCTGGTCCCGCAGGAAGTCCACCAGGCCGCCGGCTACCGCCTCCGGCTCGGCGCCGTCGCGCAGGACCACCGCCGCGGCCACGGCATCGCCGATCGTGCCCGGGCCCCGCACCTCGTCCGCCGGCACGGCGTACACGCCCACCTCGGCCAGATCGGGATGCCGGCGCAGCACGCGCTCGATCGGGGCGGCGGCCAGGTTCTCCCCGTCCACGCGCATCCATCCGCCGGAGCGGCCGGCGAAGTAGACCCACCCCTCGTCGTCGACATAGGCCAGGTCACCGGAGTGGAACCGGCCACCGCGCATACGCTGCGCGTCGGCCTCCGGGTTGTTGTAGTAACCGGCGAACAAGCCCGGCCCGTCGGCGACCATCTCGCCGATCGCCTCGTGCGCGTTGAGCAGCACTCCCGAGGGGTCCAACCGCGCGCGCGGGCACTGCGCGCCGGTCTCCGGGTCGACGATCCGCACGCCCGGGGGCAGCGGGCCGAGCGCGGAGTCCGGGGTGTCCGGCGTGCGCGTGACCGAGACCCCGCCCTCGCTCGAGCCGAACCCGTCCACCACCGTGACGCCGAACCGGCGGGCGAACTCCCGCCGCACGTCTGCTGGCGCCTCGTTGCCGTAGACCACGCGCATCGGGTTGTCGGCGTCGTCGGGCCGCTCGGGCGTGGCGAGGATGTAGGACAGCGGCGCGCCCACGTAGTTGGCGAACGTGCAACCGTGGCGCCGCACGTCGCCGAGCCAGTTGGAGGCGGAGAAGCGCTGACGCAGGGCGATGGAGCAGCCGGAGAACAGGGCGATGGGCCAGGCCACCATGACGGCGTTGGAGTGGAAGAGCGGCATGGCGCTGTAGACGCAGTCGTCCGGGCCGATCCCGAACCGCTCGGCGAGCATCCGACCGGGCACCGAGATCTTGGACTGCGTGATCCGCACGGCCTTGGGGTCGCCGCTGGTGCCGGAGGTGAACACCAGCGCGACCAGGTCGTCCGGGCCCACCGGGACCTCGTCGACGTCCGGCAGCGCGGCGCCGGCGTGCCGCGCCAGCAGCTGCGACCACTCCGGGGAGTCCACGTCCACCACGGGGATATCGAGCTCGAGGCCGTCGAGCAGCGGAGCGTTGGCGGTATCGGTGAGGACGAGCGCGCAGTCGGCCAGCGCGACGTCGCGGCCCAGCGCCTCGCCGCGCCGGGTGGGGTTGAGCCCCGCCACGACCAGTTCCGAGCAGGCCGCCGCCGCGAGCAGGTGGAGGTACTCGGGAGTCCCGGCCAGGAGCAGGCCGACATGGGGCGTCGACGTTGAAGACGATGACGACGACGAGGGCAGCAGCTCCCGCAGCGCCGCGATCCGCACGGCCGCCGCCTGAACCGCCTCCGACCAGGGCGTGAGCTCGCCGCCTGACCAGATGCCGCGGTCGCGGACCGCGCTGTCATCAAGGGCGCCCAGGGCGTGGATCGCCGCGGCGACGGAGGTCGACGGTTCGGCGGCGACGTCCGCGATGGTCCGGACGGCCCCGCTCACGCCGAGTACTCCCAGGGATCGCCGTGCTCGGCCAGCACCTCGCCCAGGTCGAGCAGCTGGCGCGTGGCCCCGCCCAGGCGGAACTCCCCGGCCTTGGCGGCCAGGAAGTAGCGGTGGGCGGGCTCCGAGCGGTCCAGGCCGACCCCGCCGTGGACGTGCACGGCGGTGTGCGCGAGCCGGTGGCCGGCATCGCAGGCCCAGAAGTGGGCCGAGGCCACGGCCGCGTGCGCGGTGGGGCCGGGCTCGCCGCTACACGCGTCGAGCTCGTAGGCCGCCCGCAGCGTGCTGAGCCGGACGGCGTCAACGTCGATGGAGGCGTCGGCCAGGCGCGCGGCGACGGCCTGGAAGGAGCCGATCGGTCGGCCGAACTGGTGGCGGGTGCTCGCGTACGCGGCGGTGCGTTCGAGCGCGGCCTCGATCACGCCCCACTGGTACGCGGACAGGTGGACGCGGCGGCGCAGGGCGTCCAGTTCCAGCGTCTGGGCGGGGACCGGGCGGGCGTCCCCGAGTTCGCCCGAGACCAGACCAGCGCACGAGAAGTCCACGGGAACGGTGCGCTCGACCGTCATCGAGGCGCGTTCGGCCACCTGCAGCCCGTTCTCCGTGGGTACGACTACGACGTCGGCGATGGGCGCCCAGTCCACCTCTGCCGCGGGGCGGAGGTTCCCGTCCGCCACGGCCGCGATCTCGCGGCCCTCCGCCACGGCGGTCGCGCGCTCGGTCAGCCCTGCGGCCTCGAGCAGGGAGGCGGAGCGGATCGCGGGGGAGAGCGGGACGGGCGCGAGCACCCGGCCCAGCTCGCGCAGGACCAGGGCCTCGCCGACCACGCCCAGGCCGGCGCCGCCGAGCGACTCGGGGGCGAGGGCGGCGGGCACTCCGGCGCGGACCAGTTCGTCCCAGTAGCGGGCGTGGAAGCGGGCCGTGGAGCGGTCGGTGCCGCCGGTTTCGTTGCCTGGACCGAAGCGGGCGTCGAGCTCCCGCAGGGAGTCGTCGGTGACCAGCTGCTGGCCCATGTCCTTCACGAGGGCGGCGAGCTCACGGGTGCTGTCGTCTATGTGGAAGTCCATGTCAGCGCTCCTTCCGGGGCTGTGCGCTCGCCGGGGTGGCGGGGGCGGCGGGTGCGGTCCTGGGCGCCGGCGGCAGTCCGAGTCCGGCGGCGGCGATGATGTCGCGCTGGACCTCGTTGGTGCCGCCGCCGAAGGTGAGGATGAGCGCCGAGCGGTGCAGCCGCTCGATGCGCCCGTGCAGGGCGGCGGTGGGGGAGTGGGAGCGCTGGTATCCGCTCGAGCCCAGGACCTCCATGAGCAGCCGGTACGCCTCGGTCGCGGTCTCGGTGCCGTACACCTTTGTCGCCGACGCCGCGATGCGGGTCGGCGCGGCGGTGTCGGCGGAGACGATCTCCCAGTTGCGCAGCGCCAGGTATTCGGCCATGGCGTGCACGCGGGCCAGGTGTGTGCGCACCCACTCGCATGCGATCACGTTGCCGTCGCCGGGCAGACCGACGTCGGAGGCATTGGTCGAGCGCGCCCACTCCAGGACCAGCCGCAGTGAGGCCTGCAGCGGTCCGGCCGCGGTGAGGGCCACCCGCTCGTGGTTGAGCTGGTTGGTCATCAGCGGCCAGCCGCCGTGCTCGGGCCCGACCAGGTTGCTCGCGGGCACCACCACGTCCTGGTAGTAGGTGGCGCTGGTGTCCGGGCCGGCCATCGTGTGGACCGGGGTCCACGAGAACCCCTCGGCTTCGGTGGGGACCATGATCATGGAGATGCCCTTGTGGCGCTTGGCGTCCGGGTCGGTGCGGGCGGCCAGCCAGATCCAGTCCGCGTACGCCACCAGGGAGGTCCACATCTTCTGGCCGTTGATGCGGTAGACCTCCTGCCCCGCGTGCTCCCCGGTCCCGGCCTCCCGGACGGCCCGGGTCTTGAGCGAGGCCAGATCGGTACCCGATTCCGGCTCGGAGTACCCGATGCCGAAGTGCAGTTCGCCACGGCTGATCCGGGGCAGGAAGTAGCTCTTCTGTTCCTCGGAGCCGAAGGCCATGATCGTGGGCGCCACCGAGTTGATGGTGAGGAAGGGCACGGGGACCCCGGCGATCGCGGCCTCGTCGGTGAAGATCAACTGCTCCACCATCGGGCGGTTCTTCCCGCCGAACTCCTCCGGCCAGCCCAGCGTCAGCCAGCCGTCGCGGCCCATCTCGGCGACGATCTCGCGATACGCGTTGCCGTGGCCGTATTCCCCGGTGGTGGAGGTGAAGGCCTCGCGCCGCTCGGGGGTCATCAGCGCCGAGAAGTACTCGCGCAGCTCCCCGCGCAGCCGGTGCTGGTCGGTGGTGTAGGTGATGTCCATATGCCCTAAGCTCATCGTCTAGTGGAACACGTTCTAGTGTCGTGTCTCACATAGTATCGAACCACGCTCGCGGTCACTGGAGGTCGCGGGCCCGGCCAAGTGAGGACGGCTATGAGGATTGAAGTGGATCCCGACCGCTGCGAGGGACAGGCCGTGTGTGTTGGACTCGCCCCCAAGGTGTTTGAACTGAACGACGACGACGAGTACGTGCGGGTGATCGTCGACGACATCCCCGAGGAGCTGCAGAAACGCGCCCTCAAGGCTGTCGAGAAGTGCCCGATGGCCGCCCTCAAGGTCGCGGAGTGAGCGCGGGGATGGTGCGCAAGGATCTCGACGCCGACCTCTCGCTCGACGGCCGGGTGGCCGTGGTCACCGGCTCCGGCTCCGGTCTCGGTGCGGCGGAGGCCGTCGACCTGGCCCGCTCCGGCGCCGCCGCCGTGGTCATCAACGACATCCGGGCCGGCGAGGCCACGGATGCGGTGATTGCGGATATCGAGGCGGCCGGTGCCAAGGCGTCCCTCGTGGTGGGCGACGTCTCCGAGCGCGAGACCGCGGACGCGATGGTGGCCGAGGCGATCAGGCTCGGCGGACTCCACGTGGTGGTGAACAACGCCGGCATCACGCGCGACAAGATGCTGTTCAACCTCTCCGACGAGGACTTCGACGCGGTGGTGAAGGTGCACCTGCGCGGGCACTTCCTGCTCACGCGCAACGCGGCCGCCCACTGGCGCGGCGAGAGCAAGACGTCCGACTCCCCGGTCTACGGCCGGCTGATCAACACCTCGTCCGAGGCCGGGCTCTTCGGCCCTCCCGGGCAGGCGAACTACGGCGCGGCCAAGGCCGCGATCACCGCCCTCACGCTCTCGGCGTCCCGGGTCCTGTCGCGGATCGGGTGCACCGCCAACGCGATCGCCCCGCGCGGGCGCACGGGGATGACGGAGGCGGTGTTCGAGAACTGGGACGCCTCGCAGGGGCCGGACCCGCTGTCCCCGGACCGGGTCGCCGACCTCGTGTCCTACCTGGGTTCGCCCGCCGCTGCCGGCGTCACCGGGCAGTTGTTCGTGGTATACGGCGGAATGGTGGCGCTGGTCGAGGCGCCCGTGGTCGAGAAGCGGTTCGACGCCGAGGGAGGCGTCTGGGACCGCCGGGCATTCGCCGATGTGGTGTCCGAGCACTGGTCAGATCGGCCCGGGGACAAGTCCTTCTCGGCCACGGAGATCATGAAGCTCTGACGGCCGGGCGCGGATCCGGCGGGTTCTGATGTGTAACAAACCGGTGTCCACGTATCGATGCCCCATCAGTGTTACATTCCCGACACCCGCCCAGGGGCACCGCTCGGGGGTATCCGGTTGCGCTTGCTAATAAGAACGTGTTCTAGCTAGGGTGTAAGCGGGATCACACCAAAATGGTCACTTGTTCAAGGCACGTGCTAGCAGGGGCTGGATACAGCAGAGGGGGACACCATGGCGAAGGTTCTCGACGCGCCACTCAGGGGTGTCGGCGATTTTGTCGCGATGAGTCTCGACACCTTCGTCTCGTTCCCATCCATCGTGCGGCAGGGCCGCGAGTTCGTCGAACAGTCCTGGTTCATCGCCCGCGTCTCCATGATGGCCACCATCCTGGTGGCGATCCCGTTCACCGTCCTGGTGAGTTTCACGCTCAACATCCTGCTGAGGGAGATCGGCGCGGCCGACCTCTCCGGCGCGGGTGCGGCGCTCGGCGCGGTCACCCAGGTCGGCCCGATGGTGACGGTCCTCATCGTCGCCGGGGCGGGCGCCACCGCCATCTGCGCAGATCTCGGGGCGCGGACCATCCGCGAGGAGATCGACGCGATGGAGGTCCTGGGCATCGATCCGGTCAAGCGACTGGTCGTCCCCCGGGTCGCCGCGTCCACCTTCGTGGCGCTGCTGCTCAACGGCCTCGTGTGCACCATCGGCATCCTCGGTGGCTTCCTGTTCTCCGTCCTCCTGCAGGGCGTCAACCCCGGCGCGTTCGTGGACGGCATCACGCTGCTCACCGGTCTGGGCGAGCTCGTCCTGGCGCAGATCAAGGCCGGGATGTTCGGCATGCTCGCCGGACTGGTGGCCTGCTACAAGGGCCTCTACGTCCGGGGCGGGCCGAAAGAGGTCGGCAGCGCGGTCAACGAGACGGTCGTCTTCGCGTTCATGGCCCTGTTCGTGGTCAACACCGTTCTGACCGCGGTCGGCGTCAAGGTCCTGGGGGCGTGAGGTGACCGTCATCGAGACCACCCGGTTCCCGCGACTGTCCCGGGCCCGGCACAACACCGTCGGTCGTGTCGACGACTTCGGCGCCATCGCGCTGTTCTTCTGGCGCGCCATCATGGCAACGCCCCGCGCGCTGACCCAGTACCGCAAGGAGACGCTCCGGCTCATCGCCGAGATCGCCATGGGCACCGGTGCGCTGGCGATGATCGGCGGGACCGTCGTGATCGTCGGGTTCCTCACCCTGGCCACCGGCGGCGTGATCGCCGTCCAGGGCTTCTCCTCGCTGACCGACGTGGGCGTCGAGGCGCTGACCGGCTTCTTCGCGGCGTTCATCAACGTGCGCATCGCCGCCCCGGTGATCGCCGGGATCGGCCTGGCGGCCACCATCGGCGCCGGCGCCACAGCGCAGCTGGGCGCGATGCGCGTCTCCGAGGAGATCGATGCGCTCGAGGTCATGGCGATCGACTCGATCACCTACCTGGTCTCGACCCGCATCGTCGCCGGGATGATCGCGGTGGTCCCGCTGTACTCCCTGGCCGTCATCGCCTCCTTCCTGGCCAGCCGGTTCGCGACCGTGGAGATCTACGGACAGTCCGGCGGCGTGTACGACCACTACTTCTCGACGTTCCTCATGCCCACGGACATCCTGTGGTCCTTCGTCCAGGCCATCGCCATGGCCATCACGATCATGCTCATCCACACCTATTACGGCTACAACGCTGCTGGCGGACCCGCGGGCGTCGGAGCGGCGGTCGGCAACGCCGTCCGTACCTCGCTCATCGCCGTGGTGACCGTGACCCTTCTCGTCTCTCTCGCCATCTACGGCGGAGACGGCAACTTCAACCTGTCGGGATAGGAGGCGGACATGGCGAGAACTGTGAGTCAGAGTGACACGGGGCCCCGGCGCATCGCGGCCGCGGTACTGGCACTCTTCATCGTGGCGGTGATCGCGCTCTCCCTCCTGATGTTCGGACGCGCCTTCGACAGCCGGGTGCCCCTCACCGTGCGCAGCGATCGCGCGGGACTGGTCATGGAGGCCGACGCCAAGGTGCGCTCGCGCGGCGTCGAGATCGGCAACGTCACCGAGATCCGCCAGGAGTTCGACGGGGCGACCATCGAGATCGAGGTCGACCCGGCCGCGCTCGAGGCGATCCCGGCCAACGCTCCGGTGACGATCGGATCCAATACGGTGTTCGGTGCCAAGTCGGTCGACTTCGAGTCGCCGGCCCGGCCGGACCCGATTCCACTCGCCGCGGGGGCGGTGGTCGCGACCTCCAACGTCACGTCCGAGGTCAACACGCTGTTCCAGGACCTCAACGACCTGCTGGTCGCGATCGAGCCGGAGAAGCTCAACGCCACCCTCGGCGCGGTCTCCGGGGCGGTCGACGGCCGCGGCGAACAGGTGGGTCGCACGATCACCGACCTCAACGAGTACCTGCAGGAGATCAACCCGCAGATCGAGACGCTCCAGCGGGACCTGGCTAAGGGCTCGCGGGTGGCCAACCTCTACGCCGACGCCACACCCGACATCATGCGGCTGCTCGACTCCGGCACGGACGTCGGCGCCAACGTGGTCAACAACCAGGCCCGGTTCGAGCAACTCCTCGCCTCGGCGATCGGCACGGGGGAGACCGGGAAGCGCCTCCTGTCCGAGAACGGCAACGAGCTCGTCAAGTCCCTGTCGGACATGCGGGCCTCGACCAGCCTCCTCGCGGAGTACTCGCCCATGCTCACCTGCCTGATCGTCGGCCTGAACCAGGGCGCCGAGGGCGCCACGTCGGCCTTCGGCGGCAAGGACCAGCCCGGACTGGTGTTCAAGGCCGGTTTCCAGCAGGGCGCCCGTGCATACGAGTACCCCAAGGACCTGCCCAAGGTCAACGCCAGTACCGGCCCGAACTGCTACGGGCTCCCATTCCCAGACCCGGCCGTCCACGCCCCGTTCGTCGTCACGGATACCGGTTCGAACCCAGTGGAGGGCATGCCCGACGTGTTCACCTCACGCCCCGCCCCGCTGTTCGGCCCGCTGCGGGCGACCGAACCCGGTAAGCCCGCGCCTCCGACCCTGCTGCAGGTCATGCTCGGCATGGACGGGGGGACCCCGTGACCGCCGGGCGCTCGGGAGCGCGGACCGCGCGCATGACCCTGCTCAAGCTGTCGGTGTTCACCGCGGTGATGGCGTTGGTCCTGACCGGCCTGATCGTGGTCTTCAGTGAGTACCGCTCGGGTGACACCGAGAAGTACAACGCGGTGTTCACGGACGTCTCGGGCCTGGAGTCCGGGGACAAGGTGCGCATCGCCGGCGTCGAGGTGGGCAGGGTCGACAAGATCTACCCGGCGTTGGTGTCCTCGCTGATCACCGCCATCAACGGGGCCAAGGACACCGGCGAGATCAAGGTGGACTTCAACCTGCAGATCAACGAGACGCCGCCGTGCACGACGGGGTTCCTCAACGCCGAGGACCGCCGCTCTCCGGCGGACCTGTCGGTCCCACCCCTGATGAACGGCATCTACTGCAAGGTGCCGGCGGACTCTCAGACCGTGGTCCGAGGGGCACGCAACCTCCCGTGCATGGAGTACCCGGGCCGCCGTGCGGCCTCACCTGCCGAATGTGCGGCGAACAACTACGTCCCGGAGGGGACCAACCCGCCCGACACGAGCGAGGTCGGCCCTCCCGGGGACAACCCGAACGCGTACAACGTGGTCCCGTCGTCCACTGACGGTGAGCCGGAGATCCGGACCTCGGCCGCCATGTACCAACCCGCGACGGGCGAGTACCTCGGCGCCGACGGCAAGACGTATCGTCAGCTGAACCTCGGGGCCGCGAGCAAGTTGTCCGCGGACGCCGACCTGGCCGACATCCTGACGAATGGAGTGACCTAAGTGCCACAGCCTGACGACACCCCAGCCGGCAGCGGGCGGGCCTGGCTGATCGTCGCGTCCGTGGCCGCGGCCCTCTCGCTGATCGCAGCGATCGTCGCGACCGGGCTCTGGGCCAGCGAACGGGGCGAGGCCTCGTCGATCCGCGCCGACCGGGCGTCGGCCAGCGAGCTGGACACGTCCTACCGGGACTACGCCACCGACGTGATGACCCGGCTGATGACGATCCGCCAGGAGACCCTGACCCAGGACGTGGACCAGATCGTGGACATGATCGAGGGCGACTTCTCCGAGCAGTTCACCCCGCGTCGCGACTCCTACGAGGAGGTCGTCAAGACCACTGCCGTGGTCGCCGACGGCGTGGTGTCCGCCGCCGCGGTCGAGACCTCCGGCCCCGAGCGAGCAGAGGTAGTCATGGCGATCGACCAGACCATCGGAAATCCCAAGTCCAAGGAGGACCAGGACCGGCAGTACCGCGTGCGGGTGACGGTCAACCGGCACGACGACGGCCAGATGAAGGTCTCGGGGGTGAACTTCATCCCATGAGCGATTCAGACAAGCCCGACATCCGCTCCGCCCGCCGCGCCCAGCGAGAGGCCGAGCGCGCTGCTCGCGCCCAACGCAAGGCCGACGCCGCCCGTGAACGCGCCCTCGTGGCCGCCCGCGCCGGCGGACTGTTCGAGGGCATGGAGGCCATGCCCCGCACAGCCACAGCGGACGCGCGAGCCGACACGGCGGATGCGGGAGAAGACACGTCCGACGCGCGAGCCGCCTCGGCCGACGGGCGAGCCGACACCGCCGCAGCGCCGACCGCGGCCGGGGAGCCGAGCGGCGCCGGGCGGATCTCCCTCGCGAAGGCGAAGCCCTCCCGCGAACCGATCGATCCGGCGCGTCGGCGGAAGCTCACCGCGGCCCTGGCCGCAGCGTCCGCGGTCCTCGTCGTCGTCGCCGGTCTGGCCTCGTGGCAGTACGTCGAGGCCCGCGACGCCACCGCCGCCGAGCAGCTCGTCGCGGACGCACCGCGCGCCGCCACCGATGCGGCCCGCGAGATCGCGACCCAGATGTTCACCTACGACCACCGGACGGTCGACGGGGACCTGGCGGCGGTCCGGGAGCGGCTCACCGACCCCGCGCTGACCGAGTTCGTGGAGCAGTCCATGCCGACCGTCGCGTCTGCGGCCAAGCAGCAGGAGGCCAGCGTCTACGCCACCGTGGCCGCCGCGGCGCCGCAGGAGGTCGTGGACTCCGACCACGTCACGGTCCTGATCATGCTCAACCGGATGGTGTCGACCAAGGAGGCGCCCGAGGCGGCCAGCTCCGCCTCGCGGCTCAGCCTGTCGATGGTGCAGGTCGACGGAACATGGAAGCTCGGGGAACTCACGGCGCTGTGAGTCGGGGGCGCTGAGCCTCAGTCGTCGTCCGAGGTGGCGTCGAGGGTCTCGAAGAACCGGCGTGCCCATACGTGGACGTCGTTGCCCAGGACCTGGCGGCGCAGCGACCGCATCCGCCGTCGCCGGTCCTCGGCGGGATCGGTGGCGGCGGCCATGATCGCGTCCTTGACGCCGTCGAGGTCGTGCGGGTTGCACAGGTAGGCCTGGCGGAGCTCTGCGGCGGCGCCGGCGAATTCGCTCAGGACCAGCGCCCCGTCGCCGTCCGAGCACGCGGCCACGTACTCCTTGGCCACGAGGTTCATGCCGTCGCGCACCGGGGTGACCAACATGACGTCGGCCGCCACGTAGAACGCGGTTAGTTCCTCCTTGGGAACGGGCCGGTGAATGTAGGTGACGACGGGGTGTCCGATGTCGCCGAAGCGACCGTTGATCCGGCCCACGGACTCCTCGATCCGGGAGCGCATGATCTGGTACTGCTCCACGCGCTCGCGGCTGGGGGTGGCCAGCTGCAGCAGGGTGACGTCGGCGGTCTCGAGTCGACCTTCCTCGAACAGTTCCTCGAGGGCGACCAGCCGGACGTCGATGCCCTTGGTGTAGTCGAGGCGGTCGACGCCCAGCAGGAGGATCTCGGGGGAGCCGAGTTCGGTGCGGAGGCGCGCGGCGCGGGCGAGGGTCTCGCGGGTGCGGGAGGCGGCATCGATCGCCGCGGAGTCGATGGAGATGGGGAACGCGCCCACCCGGACCTTGCGGTCGCCCACCCGGATCTCGGAGGCCCGCCCCCGGGTGGAGCGCAGCCGCACCGAGGGGTAGCCGCCGAGCCGGTGCGCCAGGATGCGGAAGTTGTCCGCGCCGCCGGGCAGGTGGAAACCCACCAGGTCGGCACCCAGCATCCCCTCGACGATCTCCGAACGCCACGGCAGCTGGATGAACAGCTCGACGGGGGGGAACGGGATGTGGAGGAAGAACCCGATGGTCAGATCGGGACGCATCTCGCGCAGGAGCCGGGGGACCAGGAGCAGCTGGTAGTCCTGCACCCAGACGGTGGCGTCACGGGCGGAGGCCGCGGCGGTGGCCTCGGCGAATCGCCGGTTGATCGCGACGTAGGCGTTCCACCACTCGCGGTGGTACTCGGGCGGCACCACCACGTCGTGGAAGAGCGGCCACAGGGTGCCGTTGGAGAAGCCCTCGTAGTACAGCTCCACGTCCTCGGCCGACAGCCTGACCGAGTGCAGGCGGATGCCGTCGGCGTCGAACGGGTCGGGATCGGCGTCCGCGACGCCCGGCCACCCGACCCAGGCGCCGTGATTGGCCTTGAGGATGGATTCGAGCGCGGTCACCAGGCCGCCGGGGCTGGCCTCCCAGCGCTCGGTGCCGTCCTTGCCACGGACGAGGTCGACGGGCAGGCGGTTGGCGACGACGACGAAGTCGGCCCCCTCGTCGGGTGGCGTCTGCTCGGTCGCGCCCGTCATCCCCGTCCCCCTCTACCGTTACCGCGGTGCCGTCACTCTTCGTCGTCCGGGTCGATCTTCTCGGGGCCGATCCCGAGCATCTCCAGGAGCATCAGGCACTCGTCGGCGTCGGCGGCGTAGGACGCCACGATCCTCTGTGCCTGGTAGACGGTCTCGGCGGCGACGGACTCGAGATCGACGTCGAGCTCGGGCTCATTGCTTGTCGCAGCGGCGGATGCCATGTGTGTCCTCCAGTGGTCGGTGTCGGACGACGGGCCCGCAGGGGCCACATCGTCCGCGTTCATTCTACGTCACTGGTCGGCGGCGGCGGACCTGCGCAGATTTCGGGTGACCCACTCGCCAAAGACGATGCCCGCGGCCAGTGCCACCGCGATCGCCAGCGCCTGGAACATGAGACCGAGGCCGATGCCGGTCTGGTCGCTCGTCAGGGCCGACAGTCCCCGATACACCGACAGGCCCGGGAGCAGCGGGGTGATGCCCGCGACGGTCACCACGAGCGGCGGGACCGTCGCGATGCGGGCGAGGATGCCGCCGAAGAGGCCCATTGCGCACGCCGCCAGAGCCGAGCCCACCACCACACCGAGGCCGGTGGACATGACGCTCTGGTAGATCAACATGCCCATCGCGCCGACGCCCGCTCCCAGCATCGTCGCGCGGACGGTGGCGTAGCTCGCCACCGCGAACCCGGCGGACCCGACGCCGGCGGCGAGCACGGCCACGTGCAACGGGGCGTTCCCGGCGATCGACGGGTCGATCGGCGGAGGCGACATCCCGAGACGGGCGAACAACGCGAGCGCGATGGTGATGCCGCCGAGGATCCCGCCGGTGAGGATCATCGTCTCGACGCCGCGGCCCGCCGAGGTCACCGGGAAACCGGTGATGGCGTCCTCGATCGCGCCGACGAGGGTGAGCCCGGCCAGGAGCACGATGATCCCCGCGGCGACCAGTTGGGACGGCTGGATCTCGATGAAGTGGTCCTGCAGCACGATGTAGGCCGCCAGCGCCCAGCCCGCGGCGATCGCGCCCCCGGCCACCTGCTGGAAGAAGGTGGGCAGGCGGTGTAGATCGAGGTAGCGGTTGGTGTACATCAGCGCGAAGGTCGAGACCATCGAGATCAGCCCGGCCAGTGGGCTGCCACCCACCTGGATGACGACCGCGCAGCCGAGCATCGCCCAGCCCAGGACCGCGACGCGGAACGAGTGCGGGTGCGGGGAGGCCACGATCTGTTCGACCTCGGCCGTCGCCTCCTCGACCGTGAGTTGTCGACGCACGATGAGGTCGATGAGCCGGGCCACGCGGGTCATCCGGGTCATGTCGACGGTGCGGTAGTTGACCACCCGGATGACCGAGATGGGGGGCCGGCCCCGGCGACGGTTCACCCCGATGGTCAGCGAGGTGAAGGTGACCTCGACCGTGGCGCCCGGCAGGCCGAAAGCGGCGGCGACGGATTCGCTCTGGGCCACGGTGTCCGCGGCGCCTTCCCCGGACGAGAGGAGGATGCCGGCGATCTCGAGTGCCAGATTGAGCACATCGGTCACGGCCGCGTCGTCGTCGAGGTTGACCGGCGCCATGGGCGACAGTGGCGGCTCGACCGCCAGGTCCATAGTGGACTTGCGCAGGCCCAGCCACGCCAGGGGGCGGGTGTACGGTGCCGGTGCGTCGCGGTTCTCCACGGTGCACACCGTAGTCAAGAGCTCTGACGGCCTGCCGGTTAGGATGTGAGCCGGATCCCGGTCGAGCCGGGACCCTGCTGGAGTGGCGCAATTGGTAGCGCACCCGACTTGTAATCGGGCGGTTGAGGGTTCAAGTCCCTTCTCCAGCTCTCTCGCCCCGGGATGGCGCGTTCGTCCCGGTATGCGGGCGTCCGTCACGGGCGCCCGCGGACCATTCGTCGGGATTGTCCACGCGCCCTCGGAAGGCGCGTCATATGTACGAACGACACATGTTTAGTTTTCTCAGCTTCGTATGTATGGTGTCCCGGATGTCGAGCGAATTCGAGGACAGTAGGGGAGGGGACGCGGATTCCGCGCGTCGAGTGGCCCTCGCGTGGATGGAAGCCGTCACGTCCTGCGACGAGGCGACCGCGTTGGCTCTGTCCTCGCCGTCGATCGTCTACACGAACGGCGGGCACCTCCGCTCTTACGAAGGGCACGACGGTGTCCGCGACATCATCGAAGATTTCGCGCGCTTGTCCGGATTCCTGAACTCGAGGGTCCAGGCCGTGCTGGCGGAACCCGGAATCGTCGCCATCAGGCGCGTGGAGAAGTACACATTGCCCGAAGGTGGCGTGGAGATCCCGGCCTGCTCGTTCGTCGAGGTGCAGGACGGGGTGGTCACTCGCTGGTCGGACTACAAGGACATGCATCCGATGAACCAGTTTTCAGCGTGATTACCAACGGGGGCGGACACGATGGACCAGAACGGACGACGTAGAGAATCCGGTGACGTGGCCAGGGAGCTGATCGAGGCGGCGTTCCGTGGGGACGTGGCCGCCGCGACCGCCCTGTGCGCTCCCGACGTGGTGCTGCGGATCGAGGGGATCCAAGAGGTGTTCGGCCACGACGGCGTCGCCCAGGTGATCGAGTTCAACGGACAGGTCTCCAGCGATGTCCGGGTGGAGATCCATCGGATCCTGTCCTCGGGCGACACCGCTGCCATCAATCGGACGACGTATCTCACCATCGGCGGGCAGCGCATCGAGCTCGGGGTCGGCTCCTTCTTCACGGTGCGCGATGGCCTGGTGTGCGAGTGGAGCGACTACCAGGACATGGTGGAGGTCACCCGAGCGCTCGGCCACTGACCGCGCGGGGCTCGTCCACTTGCTTCGCGGTCAGTCGGCGGGGACGAACTCGCCGTAGCCGAGCTCGCGCAGCGACCGCCGGAGCGTGACGGCGGCCGCGTCGGACTCCTCCGCCGGGGTGTCGGGGTTCGCGAGGGACAGATCGAATCCGGACATGTCGTTGGCCGGGAAGACGTGGATATGGGTGTGCGGCACCTCGAATCCCGCGATGAGATATCCGGCGCGAACCGCGCCGAAGCCCTCGAGCACGGCCTTGCCGACGGCCTGGGCGACCACGTTGAGCCGTGTCAGAAGTTCCGGCTCCAGGTCGGTCCAGCGGTCGATCTCCGCCCGCGGGACGACGAGAGTGTGCCCAGCCGCGACGGGCGCGATGGTGAGGAACGCGACCACGTCGGGGTCCTCCCAGACTATTCTTCCCGGCAATTCACCGGCGATTATCTTGCTGAATACCGTCGACATGTGTCCAGTCTACGGAACTCGGGTGCCCGGCTGACGCAGATGTGCGGTTGCTAATGGTGTAATGATGTGTGCGCCGATTCGAAAAGTGAACGGCATCCCGGTCCCCCAGAATGGCGAAGGAGCTTCGACATGGTCGAGCTATCAGTACCGACGGCGGCGGGAACGGTGAAGAAGAAGGCTTATCACCACGGAGACCTCCGGAACGCGATCATCCTCGAGGCCACCGCCCGCGCGCGGACACACGGCGAGAAGGCGATCGTCCTGCGGGAGATCGCCCCGGTGATCGGCGTCTCCGCGACCGCCGCGTACCGGCACTTCGCCAACCGGCAGCAGCTCGTCGAGGAGGTCTCGGCTCAGGGCTTCGTCGCGATGAGCGAGCAGATCAGCGTGCCCCGCGTCACGGGCGCCGACGACGCACCGGTGCTCGCGGCCTATGTGGACCTGCGCAACGCGGGCGTCGCTCTGGTGCAGTTCGCCGCCGCGGAGCCGGCGTGGGCACGGATGATGATGGAGACGACGGGCTCCTCGCTGAACGTGGCGGAGCATGCCTGGGCCGCTTGTCAGCCCTTCCAGGACATCATCGATTACGGCGTCGAGGCGGGCACGTTCCGGGCCGGGACGCGGATAAGGGAGCAGCGCGTGCTGTGGGCCGGGCTCGACGGTCTCTGTGCCAACGCGATGTTCGGTCTCTTCCCCGCGGAGGCGCCGGAAGCCGACCGCGTGACGGCGCGCACCATCGACCTGTGCATGACGGACCTCCTCACCGAGGAGGGTCTGCGCGTCCGCGATGAGGCGTCTCTGCCGAACGGGATCATCACCGACCTGCCCAGGTGACCGCGGGCTCTCCCAGGGGCGGCGCTACTGTGGTCGATGTGCGCATTCTCGTGATCGGTTCCGGTGCCCGTGAGCACGCCCTCCTCGTCGCCCTCGCTGCGGATCCCGCGGTGACCGAGCTGCACGCCGCACCGGGGAATCCCGGCATGGTGCAGGCCACGTGTCACGGGATCGCGGTGACGGACCCGGCCGCCGTCACGTCTCTCGCCCGCAGGCTCGAGGCGGACCTGGTGGTGATCGGGCCCGAGGTGCCGCTGGTCGCGGGAGTCGGCGACGCCCTCCGCGCTGCTGGCATCCCGGTCTTCGGCCCCTCTGCGGAGGCCGCCCGCATCGAGGGGTCCAAGGCCTTTGCCAAGGACGTCATGGCCGCTGCCGGCGTGCGGACGGCGCGGGCCGAGATCGTCGACTCGCCGGCCGATCTCGACGAGGCGCTCGACCGCTTCGGCCCCACCTGGGTGGTCAAGGACGACGGACTCGCCGCGGGCAAGGGCGTCGTGGTGACTCCTGATCGCTCGGTCGCCCACGCTCACGCGCTGGCCTGTCTGGACGACGGCCACCCGGTGCTCCTCGAGTCCTTCCTCGACGGGCCCGAGGTCTCGCTGTTCTGCCTGGTCGACGGTGAGACCGTCGTGCCGCTCCTGCCGGCGCAGGACCACAAGCGCGTCGGGGAGGGCGACCGCGGGCCCAACACCGGCGGGATGGGCGCCTACACGCCGCTGCCGTGGCTGCCGGAGGGGATGGTCGAGCGGATCGTCCGCGATGTGTGTGAGCCCGTCGCCCGCGAGATGGTCGCCCGCGGCTGTGGATTCTCCGGTCTCCTCTACGCCGGGTTGGCGATCACCGCGTCGGGACCCGAGGTCGTGGAGTTCAACTGCCGGTTCGGCGACCCCGAGACCCAGGCGGTGCTCGCGCTGCTCGAATCGCCGCTCGGGGAGACCCTGCACGCGGTGGCCACGGGCCGTCTCGCCGAGCTCCCGCCGCTGGTGTGGCGTGACGGCGCTGCCGTGACCGTGGTGCTGGCCGCCGAGAACTACCCGTCCACCCCGCGGCGCGGCGACCTCATCGGGGGCGCCGAGCAGCCGGGGGTGTTCCATGCGGGGACCGCGACGGACTCCGAGGGGCGTCTGGTGTCGGCCGGGGGCCGGGTCCTGTCGGTCGTCGGAACCGGTCCCGACCTGGCGGCCGCTCGTGCGGAGGCCTACCGGATCCTCGACGGCGTCGAGCTGGGCGGCGGTCACTTCCGCCGGGACATCGGTCAGGCGGCCGAGGACGGGCTCATCAGCATCCCCAGCTGACCCCCGCCCCGACCCGCCCTGCCCCGGGCACCCCACCGTGACGACGACGAGGGCGTCACCACGGCCGGACCTCAGCGGTTGTAGAGAGCCATCCGGGGCACCTGCGCCACCAGCCAGGGGCTGAACGCGAACGGCGCCGCGTCGACGGCCGCCCGGACATCCTCGGGCCGGGCCCAGTAGTGGGCGCAGACCTCGTCGGCCCGCGGCGCGAGATCGGCGCGGATCCGGGCGGTGAACACCGGGCAGATCTCGTTCTCCACGATGCCCGAGTCGTCGACGGCCCGGTAGCGGAAGTCCGGCACCGCCGGCTCGATCCCGTCCACGCGGGTCCCGAGCTCCTGCTCGGCCCGCCGCACGATCGCCTCGGTCGGGTCCTCGCCGGGGCCGGGGTGACCGCAGACCGAGTTGGTCCACACCCCGGCCCAGGTGAGCTTGTCCAGCGCCCGCCGCGTCAGCAGGACGCGGCCCTCGTCGTCCAGGATGTGGCACGAGAACGCGAGGTGGAGCGGGGTGTCTGTGGTGTGGACGGTGGCCTTGTCGGCGGTGCCGGTGGGGCGGCCGGTCTCGTCGAGGAGGACGACGAGCTCAGCCGCGGGGGCATCGGTGTGCGATGACATGGTGTCCACCCTAGGCAATGTCTCCCCTCCCGGCGTACGGCCGCGACCGGCCGGTTCGGTCGGCCGCGACCGGCCGGGCTCAGTTGGTCAGGTCCCGGGCGATCACCAGGCGCTGGATCTGGTTGGTGCCCTCGAAGATCTGGGTGATCTTGGCCTCGCGCATGTACCGCTCGACCGGGAACTCCCGCGTGTAGCCCACGCCGCCGAGCACCTGCACGGCGTCCGTCGTCACCTTCATCGCGGCGTCGGTGGCGATGAGCTTGGCGATCGAGGCCTGACGCGAGTACGGGCGGCCGGCGTCCCGGCGACGGGCGGCGTCGAGGTAGGTGGCGCGGGCGGAGGCCACGGCCGCGGCCATGTCCGCCAGGAGGAAGCCCAGGCCCTGATGGCCGATGATGGTCTTGCCGAACGCCTCCCGCTCGTTGGCGTAGGCCACGGCGTCGTCGAGCGCGCGCTGGGCGATGCCGGTGGCCACCGCCGCGATCCCGAGCCGGCCCGAGTCCAGGGCGGAGAACGCGATGCGCAGGCCCTCGCCCTCGGCGCCCAGGAGGCGGCCGGCATCGACCCGCGCGCCCTCGTAGGCGGCGGTGGTGGTGGGCACACCGTTGAGGCCCATCTTCTCCTCGGGCTTACCGAAATGCAGGTTCTCGGTGTCGCGGGGGATGAGCAGGCACGAGATGCCCCGCGACCCCTCGCCGGTGCGGACGAAGGTGTTGTAGACGTCGGCGATGCCACCGTGGGTGATCCACGACTTGGTGCCGGTGACCACGTACTCTGCGCCCGGGCCGTCGCCCTCACGGACCGCACGGCACCTCAACGCCGCGGCGTCCGACCCCGCCTGCGGCTCGGAGAGCGAGTACGCGCCGATCTGCTCGCCCGCGAGCATCCCGGGCAGCCACTCCGCCTTCTGCTCGTCGGTGCCCGCGGTGGCCAGCGGGAAGCAGGACAGGCCGTGGACGCTCGTCGCCACGGCCACCGCGGCCCAGCGGGCTCCGAGCTCCTCCAGCACCTGCAGGTACACCTCGTAGGGCTGCTCGCCGCCGCCGAACTCCTCCGGGTAGGGCAGGCCCAACAGCCCGACCTCACCCAACTGGGCGAAGAGCCCCTCGGGATAGGTGTGGTTCCGCTCGTGCTCGGCGGCGATCGGCTCGAGCAGCTTGTCCGCGACCGAACGCGTCATGTCGAGGAGCTCGTACGCCTCGTCGCTGGGGAGCAGTCGGTCCACGGCCATGGTGTCCTCCGGGTTCGTGCGGGAATAACGCGGATCTCCCATTAGAGTGCACGGACCCCGGGGCGCCATGCCAGCCCCGAGAGCGGGGGTGCCCGTCGGTGGGTGGTGCGGGCGAGGTTCCTGCACCAGAATCGTCAGATATGACCCAGAACCCCGCGCCCGTCCACGCGCCCCTGTCCCCGGAGCAGCTGCTGGCGATCTACGACATCCCGGGCGCGAGCGCGGCGGAGTTCCTCTGCGACCGACACGATCCTGACGCCGTGGCCTTCACCGTCGTCGATCCCGATCTGAGCGGGCGCGACATCACCTACGGCGAGCTGAAGGTCGGGAGCGAGAAGGCGGCGGCGGCGCTCGCCGACCTGGGAGTCGGTCAGGGTGACCGGGTGGCCACGCTCATGTCCAAGTCGGCCGATCTGGTCTTCACGCTCGTGGGCATCTGGCGGCTCGGGGCCGTGCACATGCCGCTGTTCACGGCGTTCGCGTGGCCGGCCATCGAGATGCGCCTCAGCGGTGGCGACGCCAAGGTGGTCGTCACGGACGCCGATCAGCGCGGGAAGCTCGAGAGCGTGGCGGTGCCCGTCGTCGTCGCCGGACTGGCCGACTGCCCCGAGGCCAGGGAGGGCGACCTCGACCTCGCCACGATCTCGGGCGCCCAGGAGCCCGGGCGCCCCGCCGCGGTCACCGGGCCCGACGCCGGCATGGTCATGCTCTTCACCTCCGGTACCACCGGCACCCCCAAGGGCGTCGTGGTGCCCGTCCGGGCGCTCGCCGCGTTCCACCAGTACATCGAGACCGGCCTGGACGTGCGCGCGGACGACGTGTTCTGGAACAGCGCCGACCCCGGCTGGGCCTACGGCCTCTACTACGGAATCCTCGGCCCGCTGGCCGTGGGCCGCCGCAGCCTGCTGCTACACGCCCGCTACACCCCGGAGCTGGCGTTCGCCGTCCTGCAGTACTACGGCGTGACCAACTTCGCGGCCGCGCCGACGGTCTACCGCACGATGCGCGCCAAGCGGGACATCGCCCCGGCCATCACGCTGCGCCGGGCCTCCGCCGCCGGTGAGCCGCTCACCCCCGAGGTGATCGAGTGGTCGATCGCGCAGTTCGGGGTCGAGGTCCGCGACCAGTACGGCCAGACCGAGCACGGCATGTTCATCATCAACCCGTGGCACGACTCGCTGCGCGAGGAGGTCCGCCCGGGCTCGATGGGCGTGCCGCTGCCGGGGTGGGCCTGCACCGTGCTCGCCGCCGACGCCGACGAGACCGCGCCGGCCGGTGAGCTGGGCCGCGTGGCGATCGACGTCCCCGCCAGCCCGCTCATGTGGTTCACGGGATACCACCAGGCGCCGGAGAAGACGGCCGAGCGCTTCAGCCAGGACGGCCGCTGGTACTACACCGGTGACGCGGCCAAGCTCGACGCCGACGGGCACTTCTACTTCTCCAGCCGCGACGACGACGTGATCATCATGTCCGGCTACCGCATCGGGCCCTTCGACGTGGAGTCCGTCCTGGCCAAGCACCCGGACGTCCTGGAGTCCGCGATCATCGGCGTCCCCGACGAACTCGCCGGTGAGGTCCTCGAGGCGTACGTGGTCCTCCGTGACGGGGTGGAGGGCGACGACGACAAGGCGGTCGAGCTCCAGAAGTGGGTCAAGACCGAGTTCGCGGCCCACGCCTTCCCCCGGCGGATCCACTTCGTCCGGGAGCTGCCCAAGACGCCGTCGGGCAAGATCCAGCGCTTCCTCCTCCGCAAGGAGCGCGCGGCCCAGAGCTGACGGGCGCCCCAGAGCTGACGGCTGGCCCAGAGCTGACGGGCGCCCCAGAACTCAGGCGGACAACGTAGGTGCCCACCAGCGGCGCCGGGGGGCTTATCCTCGCCGGATGACGCTCGTTGCCGGTGCCCGTGCCCTCGCGTCGGCGATCCTCGTCGTCGTCCCCCTGGTCGCGGTGGCCGTGGCGGTGCCGGCCGCCGCCAACCCGGTGATCTCCTCGATCGCGCCGGACCCGTCCATCCAGAAGGGGCCGGACGGCGCGTACCACGTCTACGCCTCCTCCGACGACTGGGCGGACGGTGCTGGGCGGCGGCTTATCCCGCATTTCCGGTCCTTCGACCTGGTGGAGTGGGAGTACGTGGGGGACGCCTTCGGCTCCCGGCCTGCCTGGGCGCCGGCGAGTTCGTTCCTCTGGGCGCCCGACGTCCACGTCACCGGGTCCGGCGCGGTCATGTACTACTCGACCGGTGGCCAGACGCCCTGTATCGGAATGGCTACCGCCCCGGGCATCGAGGGCCCGTGGGCCCACGGCGCCGAGCCGATCGTGTGCTTCGGTGACTACCGCGGCGCGAACCTCGACCCCATGGACCCCGAGGTCGTGTTCCGCACCGGTCAGGCCCCCGTGATGGTCATGGGCAACTTCGAGGGGATCCACGCGGTGCCGATGAATGCGGCCGGCACGGAACTGGAGGGCGACCCCGTCCTGCTGGCCGGCACCGGGGTGGAGGCGCCGGCAGTGGTGAGCAGGGCGGGCAAGACCCACCTGTTCACCAGCGCCGGCCTGTGTTGCAACGGCGAGGTCTCGCAGTACCGCGTGCTGGGCGGCCGCGCCGACACCCTGATGGGCCCGTACCGCGACCGGCTGGACCGGCCGCTGGTACAGCCGCAGGGGCCGGGCGTCCCCCTGCCCGGGGACGTGATCCTCGAGGGCGACGACGACTGGGTGGGCCCGGGCCACGTCGACGTCGTCACCGACGACCAACAGCAGGACTGGATGCTCTACCATGCCTCGCCCCGGGGAAGCGCCGTCCTGCCCAACGGCGTGCAGCGCCGTTACATGATGCTCGACCGCCTGAACTGGGTCGAAGTGCCGGACAGGGACGGTCGGTGGCCGGTCGTCGGTGATGGCAGCGGCACCCCGTCCTCGGTGCGACCGGCCGACCCGTACGTCGAACTGCCGGTGCGGCTCACCGCGGTGGGTGAGGCGGCGCTGCGGCCGGACGGTGAGGGAGAGGTGGTCGACGCCTCGGTGCGGATCGACTCCACCGGCATCGCCTACTCCGGCGAGGTGCGGGCCACCCTCACCGGGCCGGACAAACGTCGCGTCGACCTGCCGGTCGTCGTCGAGGGAGCGGATGCGCCGAGCGTGCCGGTCGCCGTCGGGGCCGGAGGATCCGTGACCCGCGCGCTCACCCTGCGGCCGGCGGCGCCGCTCGCGCCGGGCAGGTACGAACTCGTGGTGTCCGTCCGCACCACCGTCGGCGGCGCCGCGCAGGAACTGGCGGTGTTCGGCCTCGAGGTCGCGCCGGACGGCTCGCTCTCGCTGGGCTCCGGAGCGCTCGGATCGGCACCGCTGGGATCACTCGGAGGCTGAGCGGATGCCCCGGGCCGGGAACGGGCCTACGGTGATCCCACAGCACCCCGGTGGGCGGCGCCGGGGTCGGTGACCGGTGACGGAGAGTGCGATGGAAACCGAGGAGCCAGACCGGCCCGAGAACCGCAGGATCGTGATGGCCCCGCACCTGCGGGGCCTGGAACCGGACCCGAACCGGGGCGTCGAAGTCAGACACAGGTCCCCGGGGGAACTCGACGAGGCGGTGCCGCGCAACGAGTTCCTGCGCAAGGTGGTGGGAACCGTCGCGGGGCTCGCCGCGGCCGTACTGGTGTACGTGCTCATGCCGGGGGACCTCGAGCACAACGCCCGTCTCACCGCGGCCGTCGCCGTCCTGCTGGGCATCTGGTGGATGACCGAGTGCATCCCGATCCCCGCGACCGCGCTCGTCCCGTTGATCGTCTTCCCGGTGCTCGGTGACGGGATCTCCGTCGACGACGTGGGCGGGCAATACGGCAACAACATCATTTTTCTGTTCATGGGCGGCTTCCTCATCGCGATCGCCATGCAGCGCTGGAACCTGCACCGGCGGATCGCGCTGCTCACCGTGCGGGCGATGGGGACCAGGTCGACCCGGGTGGTGGCGGGGTTCATGATCGCCACCGCCTTCCTGAGCATGTGGGTGTCCAACACGGCCACCGCCGTGATGATGCTCCCGATCGGCGTCTCGGTGCTCATGCTCGCCTCCGAACTGGGAACCGGATCCCGCGGCGGTGCGGACGGGGACGGCGGCGAGGAGGCGTCCGGGATGCCCGAGATGGACGCCTCGGCAGACCCGAGGTCGGACGCGGTCAAGGAGGCGGTGATCCGGTCCAACTTCGGCACCGCGCTCATGCTCGGCATCGCGTACGCGGCGTCGGTCGGGTCGCTGGCCACGATCATCGGGACCCCGCCCAACACCCTGCTCGCCGGGTACCTCAGCGCCGAGCACGACATCCAGCTGGGCTTCGGGCAGTGGATGTTGGTCGGATTGCCGCTGGCGACGGTCATGCTGGTGATCACCTGGTTCCTGCTCACCAAGGTGCTGTTCAAGCCGGAGATCGAGCGGATTCCCGGTGGGCGGGCGCTGTTCGACGACGAGCTGGCCAAACTCGGGCCGGTGTCCTCGGGCGAGACGCGCGTGCTGGCCGTCTTCGTGGCCGCCGGTGTCTCCTGGGTCGCGGTGCCGCTGCTGTTCGAAACCCGGCCCATCTCGGACGCCGGTATCGCCCTGCTCGCGGGTCTGCTGCTGTTCCTGCTGCCCGCTGGTACCGCACGAGGGGTCCGGTTGTTGACGTGGGACGCCGCACTGGGCCTGCCCTGGGGTGTGCTCCTGCTGTTCGGGGGCGGCCTCGCGCTGTCCGCCCAGTTCTCCGGCTCGGGGCTGACCGACTGGATCGGCGAGCAGGCGAGTGCTCTCGGGGCGCTGCCGGTCATCCTGCTGGTCGCGGTCGCAGCGGCGGGGATCATCTTCCTCACCGAGTTGACCAGCAACACGGCCACGGCGGCCACGTTCCTGCCGGTCGCCGGCGGGGTCGCGCTGGGGCTCGAGGTCGACCCGATGCTGCTGGCGGTCCCGGTGGCGCTGGCCGCCACCTGCGCGTTCATGCTCCCGGTGGCGACCCCGCCCAACGCGATCGCCTACGGCTCCGGGTACGTGACCATCGGCCAGATGATCCGCGGGGGACTGTGGCTCAACATCATCGGGCTCGTCCTGATCACGCTGGTCACCATGACCCTCCTGGTGTGGGTCTTCGGGCTCACCGTCTGAGGCGGGCGGGCCCGCGCCGGCAGATCAGGCGCCGTCGAGCGACGTCCCGGACGGCCAGCGGCCGGTTATCAGCTCGGTCATCTCGTCCACCCAGGCCTCGTCGAGGGCCGCGTCCCGGCGGACGAGGAGGCGGAAGATCACCGTGCCCGCGACCACCTCGGCGAGCATGGGCAGCTGGTCGCCGCCGCGGCGGGTCTGGCCGAAGCGGGTCTCGAACGCGGCGAGGTTCCCGGCCAGCCGGGAGATCATCTGGTCGTGGACCTCGGGGTCGGCGACGGTATCGGCGATCAGGCCCGGGAGCGCGAGCCGGACCTCGGGCCGGTCGAACATCGCCCGGATGGTCTCGACCAGCGCCCTGATGTCGGCGCGGATGTCGCCGGAGCGGGCCGGGACGGGAATCGCCCCGGCGTCCAGGACCGCCTCGTGGACGAGCTCCGTCTTGCCCGACCAGCGCCGGTAGATGGCGGCGGTGGTGGTTCCGGCGCGGGCGGCGATGGCAGAGAGGGACAACGCCGGATACCCCGTCTCGAGCAGCAGCTCCCGGGTGGCCGCGATGACCGCCGCGTCGATCCTGCCGTCGCGAGGCCGGCCGGCACCTGGTCGCCCGTCACACCGCCCCGCGGCGGACTTGGCTGATTCCCCGCCAACCGTGCCGCCGTCTGCTGTCATGGGCTCACCATAGTTCCAATGCAGCGTGCATCGTATTGCCAGGGAGAGCACCGTGAACCTCAGCCCGCTCGACGAGTACCCGATCCACCAGACGCACGCCCCGGTCACCTGGCCGGCCACATCCGACCGGAACTTCTACGACCGCTCGTACTTCAACGTGCTCGACCGCGAGGGCCGCTTCATGGTGCTCACCGGAATCGGCTACTACCCACGGCTGGGAGTGAAGGACGCCTACTTCGTGGTCAGGCGCGGCGACACCCAGACCGCGGTGCACCTGAGCGATGCCATCGACGACGACCGCCTGCAGCCGCACGTGGGCGGCTACCGCCTCGAGGTGATCGAACCGCTGCAGGAGCTGCGCCTGACGCTGGCGCCGACCGAGGGGATCTCCGCCGACCTGACCTGGCGCGGGCTGTTCCCGGCCGCCATGGAGGAACCGCACTCGATGCTCACCGACCGGCGGGTCACGTTGCAGGCCAGCCGCTTCGCGCAGGTCGGCACGTGGGAGGGGTGGATAGAGGTCGACGGCGAGCGGCTGGAGGTCACGCGCTCCTCGTCGATCGCCGCCAGAGACCGCTCGTGGGGGATCCGCCCGGTGGGCGAAGCCGAGCCGCCCGGCCGGCCCGACGCCGCGTTCCGGGGCATGTGGTGGCTCTACCTGCCGCTGGCCTTCGAGGACTACCAGCTGTTCCTCATCCTGCAGGAGGACCCCGACGGCCACCGCAGCATGTACGACTGCACGCGCCGCTGGCGGGACGGCCGCGTCGAGCAGCTCGACGGCGTGCGGGTCCAGGTGGATTACACGCCCGGAACGAGGATCCCCCGGGGCGTCCACGTGGAGTTCATGAACCGCGCCGGCGACCGCATCACGTTGGACGTCGAGTCGAAGCTCTACGCCCCCATCGCGTTCGGGTCCGGCTACGGCGGTGACTCCTCGTGGGCGCACGGCAGCTGGAAGGGCGAGGGGTTCACCGAACGCGTGAGCTTTGACCTCACCGATCCGCAGGTGATGGCGGGGGCGGCGTTCAGCCTCATCGACCACGTCGGCTTGGCCGTGTGCACCGAGGCCGACGGGACGACCCGCGAGGGCGCCGGACTGTTCGAGCACGGCGTGATCGGCCCGCACCACCCGTCGGGCTTCACCGACTGGACCGACGTCGCGGGCGCAGGAACGGGCTCGGACGCGGGCTCGGGTGCGGGGGTTCAGGCATGAAGGTCATGACAGCCCTGTTCGGCCCCACCGACGCCGTCCACCGCGCGGAGGCGCTCAAGGAGGCCGGCGCGTCCGGCGTGTTCACCTTCGAGGGACCGCACGACGTGTTCACCCCCCTGGTGCTGGCGTCGCAGGTCAAGGGCCTGGACGTGATGTCCAACGTGGCCATCGGGTTCCCCCGCAACCCCATCCAGCTGGCCCATCAGGCCCACGACCTGCAGCTGCTCAGCGAGGGCCGGTTCATCCTGGGCCTGGGCACGCAGGTGCGGGCGCAGATCGAGAAGCGCTACGGCACCGAGTTCGACCGGCCCGTCGAGCGGATGAAGGAACTGGTCGGGGCGCTGCGCGCGATCTTCGACACCTGGGCCACCGGAGAGCGGCTGAACTTCCGCGGCGAGTACTACCGGCACACCCTCATGACCCCGACCTTCGTGCCGCCGCCCACCCCGTACGGGCCGCCGCCCCTCTACCTGGGCGCGCTCGGACCGCGGCTGACCCGCGCCACCGCTGAGGTGGCCGACGGCCTGCTGGTGATGCCGTTCGGGACCCGGAAGTTCCTGCACGAGAACACGATGCCCGCCGTGCGCGCCGGGCTCGCCGCCGCGGGCCGCAACGAGGATGACTTCGAGGTGGTGCCCGAGGTGATCGTCTCCGTGGCCACCGGGCGGGACGACGACCACTTGTCGACCCGACGGCTGCTGGCCTTCTACGGCTCTACGCCTGCGTACAAGCCGGTGCTCGACGCGCACGGCTGGGGCGATCTCCAGCCCGAGCTCAACGCGATGTCCAAGCAGGGCCGGTGGCAGGAGATGACCTCGCTGATCAGCGACGAGATCCTGCACACCATCGCCGCCTGCGGCACCCCGGCCGAGGTGGCCGAGCACGTCCGCGGTCGCGTCGAGGGGGTCTCGGACCGGGTCTGTCTCTATCAGACGGGCCCCATCGCCACCGACGCGCTCGCCGAGATCGTCGACGCGCTGGCGGGCGACCGATGACGCCGCGAACCGCCCCGGCCCGGACTGTGGAGTTCGAGCAGATCACCGACGCCCGCTACGGCGGAAAGGCCGCAGGCCTGGCCGAACTCCGGCGCCTGGGCCTGGACGTGCCGCCGGGGTTCGTGATCGCGGACGCCTCGGCCGACCTCGTCGTCGTCGACGACAGTCCCTCCAACACCGTCGCCCGGTGGTTCGACCGCATGGCCGACGCGGGCGCGACGCCGGTGGCCGTGCGGTCCTCGGCGGCCGGGGAGGACGGGGTGGACCAGTCGTTCGCCGGCCAGTACGACACGGTGCTGGGCGTGGACTCCGCCGAGGGCTTTGCCGCCGCCGTGCGCACCTGCGTGGACTCCGTGGCATCCCGCCGCGCCTCGTCCTACCGCGCAGTGCCCGGCAGCTCCACGTCGGACCACGCTGACCACACCGCCGCTCCCGACGTCCCGATGCACCTGGTGGTGCAGCAGATGGTCGACGCGCGCGCCGCCGGAGTGGTGTTCACCGCCGACCCGGCGTCGGGCCGCCGCGACCTCATGGTGATCGACGCGGTCCCCGGCCTGGGCGAGGCGCTCGTGGACGGCACCGCGTCGCCGGAGCACATCGTCCTGGATTCCCGGGGCGAGGTCGCCGTTCACGAGGTGGCCGTTCATGAGACCGACGACGACGAGGTCGTGCTGTCCCCCGGGGAGATCGCCGCCATCCGGTCCGGCGCACTGGCCGCCGCGCGGCACTGGGGCATCCCGATGGATCTCGAATGGGCCATCGATCAGTCGGGCCGGCTGTGGTGGCTGCAGGCCCGGCCCATCACCACCCTGCCCGGCGACCTCGGGGAGATGGATTCCACGCTCGCAGGGGCGGACCACGTCTACACGCGTTGCAACATCGGCGAGATGATGCCGGGGGCGTTCTGCCCCTTGACGGCGTCGGTCTCCGGGTTCGCGATCGACTACGCCATGCAGAAGATCCAGGTGGTGGCGCGGGCCCAGCCGAGCTACGAGCAACCGTGGCTCCAGGTGGGCTACTTCTCCGGGCACATGTTCCTCAACCTCACCGAGGGGACCGCGCTGAGCTCGGGACTCGTGGGCAATTCCCTGGAGCAGTTCTCCACCTCGATCTGCGGGCGGGTGGTGGACGAGTTGGTGCCCAAGCCGCCCAAACCCTTCCTGCGCCGGCTCAGCAACACCATCCGGCTCTCCACGCACGCGCTGTCGGCCGGGCCCGCGATCCGGCGGCTGGGCGAGCAGATCGCCGGCTGGCCGATCCCGACGAGCGACGATCCGAGGCTGGTGCTGGCGCAGTTGGAGGCCGGAGTCGAGCTGTACTGCGACGTCACGCTGACCCACGTGCGGTCGTCCTCGCGCGCGGCGGTCGCGGCCAACATCCTCGAGAGCGTCCTGATCAAGCAGGCGGTGAAGAACGGGCGGAGCGAGGACTCCGGTCGCACCGACGCGGCGCGGCTCATGGCCGGGGCCTCCGATGTGGAGAGCGCGCTCATGCTGGAGGAGCTGGACGCGGTGGTGCGGGCCATCGCGGCCGACGCCGGCCCCTCGAACACCGGCCTCTCGAGAACCGCCGCCGAGGAGTTCCTCGCCGCGGAGCCCGGGGACGCGGTCCGCGCGGTGTCGGCCTCGAGCAGCGCCTCCGGGGTGGCGCTGCGGAGGTTCCTCGCCCGCCACGGGCACCGCGGCTACCGTGAACTGTGCATGCGCGACCCGTCCTGGGCCGAGGATCCGGAGGGGCTCGGGGCGATGATGCAGGTGATGGTGCGTTCGGCTCGGGTCTCGCCCGATCGCGGGCCGGCCTCGGTGCACGTCGATGAGCCCGGATCGGCCGTCATCAGGCTGCTCGCCCGGTTCGCACAGGAAGGGGCTCGTGGGCGCGAGGAGACCAAGTCCAAGATGGCGCGGATGGCGCACGCGCTCAAGCTGGGCTACCGCCACCTCGGCGAGGTGCTGGCCCGGTCCGGGCGCCTGCCGGATGCGGATCTGGTGTTCTTCTTCGACCGCGCGGAGCTGGACCTCGTCACCGGTTCGGCCGACATCAGCGAGCTGGTGACGCGAGCGCTGAAGCGTCGGGAGGCGCTGGCGTTCCAGGACGCGCTGGAGTTCGAAGACGTCGCGGTGGGCCGGCCGGTGCCGATCATCGCCCGGGCCCGGGCCCAGGGTGAAGCGGCGGGCGAGGCGGCCGGCGGGGAGATCGTCGGCCGCCCCGCCAGCCGCGGCTCGGTGGAGGGCGTGGTGCGGGTGGCGAGGTCGATCGTGGACGCTCGCGAGGTGCAGCGGGGAGAGATCCTGGTGGCCCCGGTCACCGACGTGGGGTGGACGCCGTACTTCACCGTGATCGCGGCGCTGGTCACCGACATCGGCAGCTCGGTCTCCCACGGCGCGGTGGTGGCGCGCGAGTACGGACTGCCCTGCGTGGTCAACACCCTGGTGGCCACGCAGACGCTCCGTACGGGCGATCGTGTCCGCGTGGACGGAGACAGGGGAGTGGTGACGCGGCTCGATCACCCGCATCCGGGCGCGACGTAGGGGTGCGGACCCCCGGTCCCGCGTCTACCGGGAGTACACGAAGCCCCGCCGGACCCGCACGCCGCGGGCGGTCGCCTGCACGTAGTCCCTCTCCTGGGTGAGCACGCGGATCTCGAGGTCACCTGAACGGCAGATCACCGTTCGGCCGGCACGCCCGTAGAGGCTGGTGACGACCTCGACGGGGAGGACCGCGTCCCCGGTCGGCTGGGCTGCGAGCTCCACCCCGTGCGGGGTGAGCGCGAGGTGCGCGGGACCGTGGACGGGCCCGGACGGGAAGTCCAGGGCCTGTGTGGGGACGAGCAGACCTCCGTCGTCCGAGCGGAACCCGTCGTCACCCATGCGACCGGGCACACACGCCGCGTCGTGCAAAAACCGTGCGACGAACTCGCTGTTGGGCGACGAATCGAGTTCGGCGGGCGACCCCGCCTGGACCAGCCGACCCCGGTCCAGCACCGCGACCTGGTCGCCGATCGCCAACGCCTCGTCCCGATCGTGCGTCACGTGGACCATCGTCAGCTCGTTCTCCGCCGCGAGCCTGCGCAGCATCAACCTCAGGTTCGCCCGCAACGGCTCGTCCAGGGCCGAGAGCGCCTCGTCGAGCAGCAACACGTCGGGCCGCGCGACCAGGGCCCGGGCCAGCGAGACCCGCTGCCGCTGGCCGCCCGAGAGGGTGTCCGGTGCCCGGTCGGCGAAGTCGGCGAGTTCGACGGTCGCGAGCACCTCCGACACCCGCTTCTCCCGATCCGCGCGGTTCCAGCGGGCACGGCGGAGCGGGTATCCCACGTTCTCGGCGACACTCATGTGCGGCCACACGGCGTGATGTTGGAACACCATGCCCAGACCCCGGCGTTCGGGCGGGACCGTGTGGCCGTCCCCCACCAGCGTGCGTCCCCCGACCCGGATGGTGCCGGCGTCCGGGGTGACGAAACCCGCCACCGCGCGGAGGAACGTCGACTTGCCCGAGCCGGAGGGGCCCACGAGGGCGAGGATGCGGCCGGGGTCCACCCGCAGGTCGACGGAATCGAGCGCGCGGGTGGCGCCGAAGGTCACGTCCACCCCTCTGGCGTCGAGTTCAGACATTGATTTTTCCTGTCTCCGAGTCGGACCCGGTGAACCGGGACCCGAACAACGCCAGTACCACCAGGCCCACCAGCATGAGGATCACCGAGAGCGCCGAGGACGCGTTGAAGTCGCCCGCGCGCTGGTACTGGAAGATCACGACCCCGAGTGTCTGCGTCCCCGGTGAGACGAGCAGGACCGAGAGGGTGAGTTCCCGGACGGCCGTGACGACGACCATGATCGCGCCTATCCCGGCCGCGGGTAACGCCAGGCGCACGCTGGTGTCGAGGTGCGCGCGGAACGGGGTCGCCCCTCCGATCCTGGCCGCCTCCTCCATGGAGGAGTGCATGCCGGCCAGGGGTCCGCGCACTGTCTGGACGACGATCGCGGCGAACGCGGTGACGTACGCGCCGAGGATCACCCAGCCGGTGTTGTAGATCCCGGCGTACCGGCCCAGGATGAGCCATCCCGTGGCGATGACCAGACCGGGGACGGCCTGCGGGAGCAGGACCGTGAGCAACATGGGCTCGCGATCGGCGCGGGCGAGCCGTGTGGTGAACAACCCCACCGCGAGGCCGAGGATCCCGCAGAGGACTCCGGCGCCGATCGACAGGACCACCGAGTTGGTCGCACCGTTGATGGTCTGCGCCGAGGTGAGCACGCGTTCGTAGTTGCCCAGCGTGATCGTCTCCGGTGTCAGCGGCACCCCGGGCGCCGGCAGGAGGGACCGGACCAGCAGGCCGAACAGCGGGGCCAGGGTGGTGACGAGCCCGAACGTCCACGCCACGACTGAGACCCCGGCCCGCGCCCGGCCGAGCGACAGCGTGTCGAACTCCCGGCCCGACTCGCCGAACTCCACGACCTTCCTGGACATCCGACGATCGAGGAGCGTTCCGATCACGCCCAGCACGAGCAGCATGATGCCGATCTGGGAGACCACCTGTAGCGGCGAGCCGACCGTCCCGGACTCGAGGTACCGGTAGACCATGGTCGAGAGGGTGTCGAAGCCGCCGGGCACCCCGACGATGATCGGGATGCCGAAGTCGCCGATGCTGCTGACGAACGTGAGCGTGAACGCCGCGGTGATCGCCGGCCGGATCAGCGGCAGGGTGACGTCCAGCTGGGTTCGCAGCGGGGTGGCGCCGCCCATCCGCGCCGCGTCCACGAAGTCCGCCGGGACCCTGCGCAGGGCCGCGGCCACGACGAAATAGGCGACGGGGTAGCTGTGCAGCGTCAGCAGGAACGCAACCCCCGAGAAACCGTAGAACTCCCACGGCGCGAAGCCCACCGTGCGGTCGACGAGGCCGCCCCGCGTGACCAGGCCGGCCCAGGCGATCGCGCCGATGAACGGTGGCACGAACAGCGGGGTGAGCAGGAGCAGCTTGAGCGGCCGACGCCCGGCCAGGTCGGTGCGGTCGAGGAGGAACGCCATGACCGTGCCGATCACGACCGCGCCGATCGCCGCCACGAGCGAGGTCGTCACGCTGTTCACCGCGGCCTGCACGATCCCGCCGTCGAGGAGGAGCGGCAGGTGGTTCGCGCCGAACCCGAGCGACACGACGAGGGCCAGGGGCAGGACCGCCACTCCGAGGAGTGAGGCCCAGAGGACGATCCGGATCGGCAGGGTCACGTGACGGGTCGATGATCGCGGCGGGTCGGCAGCGTCAGCGGATCGCCTCGTTGAACGCCGACACGGCGTCGGCCTGGTTCTGTGCGATCGCCGCGAGATCCTGGTCGAACAGAGTGATCTGGTCCAGGGACGGCGCCCCCTCGGGCGTCCCCACGTCCTCGCGGACCGGCAGGTAGTTCTGCTCGACGGCGATCTCCTGGCCCCGCTTGGAGACGATGAAGTCGAGGAACAGTTCGGCGGCCTCGGGATCCTGGGCGTCGGCGAACACCGCCCCCGGCTGCGTGATGTAGGGGACGCCCTCCTCCGGGTAGCTCACGGCGATGGGCGATCCCGCCGCGGCGAGATCGCGCACCAGGTAGTCCACCACGATCCCGATCGGGCGCGACCCCTCGGCGACCGCCTGGGCGACCGGGCCGTTCGACTCGGCGACCTGGGGGTTGTTCGCGCCGAGGCCCCGGATCCATTCCGGGCCGAGGTCCGGGTGCAGGCTCCACGCCGAGGCGTTGAAGGCCGCCGCGCCGGAGATGTCCGGGTTGGGCAGGACGATCCGGTCGGTGAAACCCTGCTCGGTGAGCTGGGCCCACGAGGTCGGGGGCTCGGCGACGTCGTTGGTGTTGTAGGCCAGCACGGTCGGGATGATCCGCGTCCCCACGTAGTAGCCGTCGGGGTCCGCCGCGACCTCGACCAGGGCATCGGCGTCTTCCGGGGAGTACTCCCGGAACAGGTTCTGCTCCTTGTATCCCTCGAACGTCGGGACGTCGGCGGCCAGGAGGACGTCGGCACCGATGTCGCCCGTGGCCTGCTCCGCCGCGATGCGTGCGCGCAGGTCTCCGGTGCCCGCGCGGAACACCTCGACGGTGATGCCGGGCTGCTCCTCGTTGAAGGCCGCGATGATCTCGTCGATGTTCGCCTGGGGCTCCGAGGTGTAGAGCGTCACGGTGCCGGAGGCGCCGCCGCCGGCGGCGGACCCGCCCTCCTCGTCGGGCTCGGCGCACGCCGTGAGCGCGAGGGCGCCGACCGCCGCGAGTGCGGTCGCCCGCGTCAGGACACGCTTGCCGATTCGAGCGGTGTGGGTCATTGTGCTGTGTGCTCCTCGATCGCCGACGGGCCACGGTGATCCGTGACGTTCCACCGTGACATCCCAGGATTCTCCTCCGCTGGCCTTCTCCTGAACGGGAGATTAATCTTTCTCGTCCCCGGGGAGGGCGGCCTCACCGGCGGGCCACCCTGCTCCACCAGCCGTGACCGGCCGGGCGCTAGCGTCGGGGCCATGTCCGTCCCTCGCGAGCCCTCCCGCCGTTCGGCTGTCGAGCCGTTCCACGTCATGAGCGTCCTGGCCGCCGCGGCCCGCCGGCAGGAGACCCACGGGGACGTGATCTCCCTGTGCGCGGGGCAGCCCTCGACCCCGGCACCCGCCCCGGTGCTGGCTGCCGCGCACCACGCGCTGGAGACGGAGATCCTCGGGTACACCGAGGCGCTGGGTATCCGGCCGCTCCGCGAGGCGATCGCGGGGTATCACCGGAGACGGGATGGGGTGGACGTGACGGCCGACGACGTCGTCGTCACCACCGGTTCCTCCGGCGGCTTCACCGTCCTCTTCCTGGCTGCGTTCGACCCCGGCGACACGGTCGTCATGGCCCGCCCCGGATACCCCGCCTACCGCAACACCCTTCAGGCGCTGGGCTGCCGCGTCCGCGAGATCGCGTGCGGGGCGGAGACCCGCTACCAGCCGACGGTCGCGCAGCTCGAGGCCGTCGCGGACGAGCTGGGGCACGCACCGGCCGGGCTCATCGTGGCCAGCCCCGCCAACCCCACCGGCACGATCATCGACGCGGACGAGCTGGCCGCGCTGTCCCGGTGGTGTGAGGCCAACGGCACCCTGCTGATCAGCGACGAGATCTACCACGGCGTGACGTACGGCCGGGAGTGCGCGAGCGCGTGGCGCACCAGCCGCGAGGCGGTGGTGATGGGCTCGGTCTCCAAGTACTTCTCCATGACCGGCTGGCGGATCGGGTGGATGCTCCTGCCGGAGTACCTGCGCGACCCGGTGGACCGGCTGGTCGGCAACCTCACCATCTGCCCGCCGGCGGATGCCCAGTTCGCCGCCGTCGCCGCGTTCACCGCCGACTCCACCGCCGAGCTGGATCTGCATGTGCAGCGGTATGCGCGCAACCGCGAGCTGGTCCTGCGGCGGCTCGGTGAGCTGGGGGTGGGGGAGATCGCCCCGCCCGACGGCGCCTTCTATGCGTACTTCGACGTCGCGCGGTGGACCGACGACTCGGTGGCGTGGTGCGCGGAGGTCCTCGAGCGCACGGGGGTCGCGCTGACGCCGGGCGTCGACTTCGACACCGTCGACGGATCCCACACCGTCCGGCTGAGTTTTGCCGGGGACACCGCGGAGATCGCGGAGGCGATGGACCGGTTGGAGGCCGTGTTGACCCCGGCGGGGGATCGAAGAGGTTAACGTCGACTCATGGGTTCCGCCGAGATCATCACCAACATCGTCTACTTCACCCGGCCGTGGCTGCTGCTGCAGGCCCCGCTCACGGTGGAGCAGGTCTACCAGAACGCGCGCGAGATCCTGGCAGGGTCCACCGGTGGCTCGATGATCTCCTGACCAGGCTGCGATACTGGGGGGCGTGACCGCTCAGAGCCAGACCACCCAGTCCCGGACCACCAAGCCCCGCATCTCCAACGTGCTCGCCTCGCGCTACGCGAGCGCGGACCTGGCCACGCTGTGGTCCGCCGAGCACAAGATCGTGCTCGAGCGGCAGCTGTGGATCGCGGTGCTCCGCGCGCAGCGCGACCTCGGCATCGACGTGCCCGACGGCGTGATCGAGGCGTACGAGGCGGTACTCGACCGGGTGGATCTCGACTCGATCGCCGAGCGGGAGCGGGTCACCCGGCACGACGTCAAGGCGCGCATCGAGGAGTTCAACGCGCTGGCCGGCCACGAGCACATCCACAAGGGCATGACGAGCCGGGACCTCACCGAGAACGTCGAGCAGCTCCAGGTGGTGCGCTCCCTCGAGCTAGTCCGCGACCGCGGCGTGGCGGCGGCCCGCCGGTTGGCCGAGCACGCGGCGGCCCAGCGCGACCAGGTGATGGCCGGTCGCAGCCACAACGTCGCGGCCCAGGCCACCACCCTGGGCAAGCGCTTCGCCTCCGCGGCCGACGAGCTCCTGGTGGCGCTCGAGCGGGTCGAGTCCCTGCTGGAGCGGTACCCCCTGCGCGGCATCAAGGGGCCCATGGGCACCGCGCAGGACATGCTCGACCTGCTCGACGGTGACGCCACGCGCCTGGCCGAGCTCGAGCGGCGCATCGCCGAGCACCTGGGCTTCGCCCGCACCTTCGACTCGGTCGGCCAGGTCTACCCGCGGTCGCTCGACTACGAGGTCGTCTCGGCGCTGGTCCAGCTGGGCGCCGGCCCGTCCTCGCTCGCGCAGACCATCCGCCTGATGGCCGGGCACGAGCTCGTCACCGAGGGTTTCCAGCCCGGGCAGGTCGGCTCCTCGGCCATGCCGCACAAGATGAACACCCGCTCCTGCGAGCGGGTCAACGGGCTCCAGGTGGTGCTGCGTGGCTACGGCTCGATGGCGGCCGAGCTCGCCGGCGCGCAGTGGAACGAGGGCGACGTCTTCTGCTCGGTGGTCCGCCGGGTGGCGCTGCCGGATTCGTTCTTCGCCCTGGACGGCATGTTCGAGACGTTCCTGACCGTGCTCGACGAGTTCGGGGCCTACCCCGCGGTGATCGACAAGGAACTGCAGCGGTACCTGCCCTTCCTGGCCACCACCAAGGTCCTCATGGCCGCCGTGCGCGCGGGGGTCGGCCGCGAGATCGCCCACGAGGCCATCAAGGAGAACGCGGTGGCCGTGGCCCTGGCCATGCGCGAGGAGGGCCGGGAGCCCGATCTGCTGGAGCGGCTGGCGGCGGACGAGCGGCTGCCGCTGGACCGGGCCGCGCTGGAGGAGGCGCTGGCGGACCGCGCGGCGTTCATCGGCGCGGCGGCGGACCAGGTCGACGCCGTGGTCGCCCGCGTGGACGCGCTCGTCGCCCGCCACCCGGAGGCCGCCGGCTACGCGCCGGGTTCGATCCTCTGACCGCCGGGCGGCCGGGCGTCTGACTCGGCGCTCTGACTCGGGCGTGTGACTCGGCGCTCCGACGCGGCGCCCGCCAGAGGCGTGCGCTCGATGCGTGCCCGCGCGCTCAGGGCTCGGCCGCCCAATCCGCGCACATCCGCTCCCGCGCCTGGCGTCTTGCTCGCGCGCCTGACCGTCCAGACCGCAGCCGCCCCTGGACATGGCGTCTGGCGCTCGCTTCGGTGCACGCGAGACGCCATGTCGGCGCGCGGCTGCAGGGCATCAGGAGATCCCTGCTGGGCCGGCACCCGGGCCGGAGCCTGTAACGCAGGCCGGAGGCCGGGGAACGGCGTCGCGGACGGGGTGCCTGGCGATACGCTGAAACCCATGCGCGAGACCATCATCCCCGTTCCCGGCACTTCCGGCCTGCAGGCGACCCTGCACCACGCCGAGGATCCCCGGGCCCTGCTCCTCCTGGTCCACGGCTTCGGCGAGCACTCCGGCCGCTACGGGCGGACCATCCGGTTCCTCACGGACCGGGGGATCAGCGTGGCGGCCTATGACCTCCGCGGCCACGGCACGGCGCCCGGGCCGCGCGCCAAGGTGTCAGTCGAGACGCACATCCACGACAACCTCGCGGTCCGCGACGCGGTGGTGGAGTGGAGCAGGTCGGCCGAGGGCGCGGGGGCGGACTCCCTGCCCCGGCTGTTGATGGGGCATTCGAAGGGCGGGCTGATCGCCGGGGAGTCGGCGCTCCGGCGGCCGTGGGACCTCAGGGGCCTGATCCTGTCCTCACCAGGGCTCATCGTGGGCGAGGGTACCTCGGCACCCCTGCGGGCGATGGCTCCGTTCCTCACCCGGTTCCTGCCGTTCCTGCCCGTGGACAAGCTCGATCCGCGCGACATCTCCCGCGTGCCCGAGTACGTCGAGGACTACTCCTCGGACCCCCTGGTCCACCACAAGGGCGTGCCCGCGCTGTCCGCGGGGACGCTGTACGCCGGCGGGCTCCGGTTCCTCGAACGCTCCCGCGCGCTGCGGCTGCCCACGCTCGTCCTCAACGGGTCCGCCGACACCATCACGTACCCGTCCGGGGCGCGTCGCTTCGCGCAGATCGCCGGCACGGACCACGACCCGCGGCCAGAGATCACCTACCGGGAGTTCGACGGGGGACGGCACGAACTGTTCAACGACCTGTGCGCGGACGAGGCCTACGCCGCGCTCGGCGAGTGGTTGGACGCCCGGCTGACCTGATCCGCCTCACCTGATCCACCTCGTGCAGACCGGCGTCGGCGGGGTCCCGTCTACGCTGGCCCCCATGCGACCTGACCTCTCGTCCTACCGTCACCTCGCCGCCGGAAAGGTGCGCGACCTGTACGAGATCGACGCCGAGACGCTGCTCATGGTGGCCACCGACCGGATCTCGGCCTATGACCACATCCTCGGCACGCCGATCCCCGACAAGGGTCGGGTGCTCACCGCGATGAGCGCGTACTTCTTCGACGCCCTCGACGTGCCCAACCACCTGGCCGGGCCGCTGGACGACGAGCGGATCCCCGCCGAGGTGCTGGGCCGGGCCATGGTGGTGCGGCGGCTCGAGATGGTCCAGGCCGAGTGCGTGGCCCGCGGCTACCTCACCGGGTCCGGGATCGTCGAGTACCGCGAGTCGGGAACGGTGTGCGGTATCGAGCTGCCCGAGGGTCTGGTCGAGGCCAGTCGGTTGCCCGAGCCGATCTTCACCCCGGCCACCAAGGCGGCGATGGGGGACCACGACGAGAACATCTCGTTCGACCAACTCACCGGGATAGTCGGGGCCGAGCTGGCCGAGCGGCTGCGGACGGCCACCCTGGACGTGTACTCGCGGGCCGCCGAGATGGCCGCCGAGCGCGGGGTGCTGCTGGCGGACACCAAGTTCGAGTTCGGTCTGGCCGACGGCGAGCTGATCCTGGCGGACGAGGTGCTCACCCCGGACTCGTCCCGGTACTGGCCCACCGACGGTTATTCGCCGGGCCGCGTGCAGCCGAGTTTTGACAAGCAGTACGTGCGCAACTGGCTGACCGGTCCCGACGCGGGCTGGAACCCCGGCGCCGACACCCCGCCGCCGGCGCTCCCTCAGGAGGTTGTGGACGCGACCCGGGAGCGGTACATCGAGGCCTACGAGCGGATCTCCGGCCTGTCCTTCGCGGACTGGATCGGCGGTGAGTCCGCATGAGCGATCACACAGCCGTCGCCCCTGAGGTGACCGCGGAGACGTCGGTCCCCACGCCCCCGTCGGCCGAGCGCCGCCCCCACCGCCGCGAGCACCACGGCCGCGTGTTCGTGGACGACTACGAGTGGCTGCGCGACAAGGACGCGCCGGCGACCCGCGCGTACCTCGAGGCGGAGAACGCCTACACGGACGCGATGATGGCCGAGCAGAAGCCGCTCGAGGACGAGGTGTACGAGGAGATCCGGTCGCGGGTCAAGGAGACCGACATGTCGGTTCCCGTCCGCTCCAGCGGCTGGTGGTACTTCTCCCGCACGTCGGAGGGGCTGTCCTACGCGCGGCACTGCCGCGTGCCCGTGCCGCCCGAGTACGTCGCGGACGCCGACGACCCGGCCGGCTGGGTGCCGCCGGAGGTCTCGCCCGACGTCGAGCTCCCCGGGGAGCAACTGCTGCTGGACGGAAACGCCGAGGCCGCGGGCCACGAGTACTTCGCCCTCGGGGCGTTCTCGGTCAGCCACGACGGCCGCGCGCTGGCCTGGGCCACCGACACCGAGGGCGACGAGCGCTACACCCTGCGTTTCCGGTCCCTGGACCCCGGCTACACGGCACCGGACGAGGAGATCGCGGGCATCGCGGCCGGGGTGACCTGGTCCCGCGACGGCCAGTTTGTCTTCTACGTGACGGTCGACGATGCGTGGCGCCCCGACACCGTGTGGCGTCACCGCCTGGGGACCACCCGGGACGACGACGACAAGGTGTTCCACGAGCCCGACGAGTCCTACTGGATCGGGGTCGGCGAGACACGCAGCGAGAAGTATCTGCAGATCGCGGCCGGCTCCAAGATCACCACCGAGGTGTGGTGCCTGGACTCCGCGGACCCGACCGGTGAGTTCTGGTGCGTCCGCCCGCGCGAGGACGGCGTGGAGTACGACGTCGAGCACGCGGTCGTCGGCGGCGAGGACCGGTTCGTCATCACCCACAACGCGGGCTCGCCCAACTTCGCGGTGGTCGAGGCCGCCGCCGGGCCGGTCGACCGTGACTTCCGCGATCTCGACGCGCTCGTGCCGCACCGCGACGACGTCCGCGTGGAGGGCGTCGACGCGTTCGTCCGCGTGCTGGTCCTGGGCTATCGGGAGGGGGCGCTGCCGCGGTTCGCGCTCATGCCCCTGGACACCTCGGACTCCGCAGCCACCGCGTCCACCGTCGGCGCCCGGGCGTACGGCGAGTTCACGCCGGTGGAGTTCGACGAGGAGCTCTTCACCTCCGGTCCGGGGTCCAACCCCGAGTGGGACTCGCCGGTGCTGCGCTTCGGGTACGGGTCCTTTGTCACGCCCGGCCGCGTCTATTCGCTCGACTTGGCGACGGGGGAGCGGACCCTGCTGCGCGAGCAGGAGGTGCTGGGCGGGTACGACCCGAGCGGCTACGTGCAGCGCCGGGACTGGGCCACGGCCGAGGACGGCACGCAGGTGCCGATCTCGCTGGTCATGTCCACCGGCACGGCGTCCCGGGTCGACGCGGGCGAGAAGGTGCCGACGCTGCTGTACGGCTACGGCTCCTACGAGTCGAGCATCGATCCGGGATTCTCGGTCGCCAGGCTCTCGCTGGTCGACCGCGGCATGGCCTACGCCGTGGCGCACGTCCGCGGTGGCGGCGAGATGGGCCGCCTCTGGTACGAGCAGGGCAAGACGCTGACCAAGCAGAACACCTTCACCGACTTCATCGCGTGCGCGAGGCACCTCGTGGACTCCGGGCTCACCGCCCCGGACCGGCTGGTGGCGGAGGGCGGAAGCGCTGGTGGCCTGCTCATGGGCGCGGTGGCCAACCTCGCCCCCGAGCTGTTCGCCGGGATCCAGGCAGTGGTGCCGTTCGTCGACCCGCTCACCTCGATCCTCATGCCGGAGCTCCCGCTCACGGTGATCGAGTGGGACGAATGGGGCGACCCGCTGCACTCGGAGGAGGTCTACGACTACATGGCCTCGTACGCGCCGTACGAGAACGTCGAGGCCAAGGACTACCCCGCGATCCTCGCGGTGACCTCGCTCAACGACACCCGGGTCCTCTACGTGGAGCCGGCCAAGTGGGTGGCCAAGCTGCGTGCGGTGTCCACCTCGGCCAACTCCTCCGAGCGGCCGGTGTTGCTGCGCTGCGAGATGAGCGCGGGTCACGGCGGAGTGTCCGGGCGGTACGAGCGGTGGCGCCAGACGGCGTTCGAGTACGCGTGGACGGTCCGCACGGCCGGGGCCGGCTGAGCCACCGCACGGCCGGGGCCGGCTGAGCCACCGCCCGGCCGGGCTCAGGTCGGCATCCGCGCGCGCACACTGCAGTCACACACGAAATCTCGTGTGTGGCTGCAGTTCTTACACGCGGCTGTAAGGGGTGGCGATCAGGCGGCCGGGTCGGCGGGCTCCATGGTCCCGGCCATCGCCGCGGCGGGGATCACCGCGCCGGCGAGGAACGTCAGGATGCCGAGGCAGCCCATCAGGTAGGCGAGACTGTGGCCGTCGCCGGCCTCGAGGCTGGCCCCGAAGATCAAGACCATCGAGATCACGAACAGCCCTCCGGTGACCACCGACAGGGCCCGGGACCTCGCGCGGAGCAGGGTGGCGGTCTCGAACTCGTCCAGGTAGGGGGCGGGCGCGTTGTCCTTGGAGTCGATCGTGACGCGCAGCATGGTCCAGACGACGCAGATCACGACGGTCATCGGGAGCCACGCCAGGATGATCGGCATCCAGAAGTAGCCGGCCAGCGCGATCGCGGCCATGATCGCCAGGCTCGCCCAGTTGAGCTGGATCAACAGGCGCCGACGCGCGGGTGTCCGCCACGACGGGAGGCTGCGCTCGGTCTGGGCCCGCATCTTCTCGAAGCGCTTCTCGGCGCGGGTGAGGGTGTCGGTGGCTGCGGTGGTGCCGGTGGTGGGCGTGGTCATGGTCGTTCCTCTCGCTTGGGGCGGTACATCTCGGTGGACATCGGTCGGAACTCCTCGCGGGAGAACACGGCCTCCACGGGTAGGTCGAACACCCCGCAGATCCGGAAGGCCAGCTCGAGGCTGGGGTAGTGGTCGCCGCGCTCGAGCGCACCCACGGTCTGCGGGTTGACCTCGATCCGCTCCGCGAGCGCGGCGCGGCTGAGTTGGTGCTCGGCCCGCAGCACGGCGATCCGGTTGTGGATGGGGAGCTTTTCGCCCCTTCTGACTGGGCTCATGCAATGAATGGTTGTATAAACCCAACAGTCTGTCAATGGTGGATTCCGCGTAAGCTGACTCGCATGAGCAGCGTCCACGACATCTCGTTCACCACCATCGACGGCGAGCAGGCCACGCTGGCCGACTACGCCGGCCACGCCGTCCTGGTGGTCAACGTCGCCAGCGAATGCGGTCTGACCCCGCAGTACGAGGGGCTCCAGGAGTTGGCGGACGACTACCAGGAGCGAGGCTTCTTTGTCCTGGGCTTCCCGTGCAACCAGTTCATGAACCAGGAACCGGGCAGCGACGACGCGATCAAGGAGTTCACCAGCGCCAAGTACGGGATCACGTTCCCGCTCGCGGCCAAGGTCGAGGTCAACGGGGCCGGGCAGCACCCGCTCTACGCCGAGCTCACCAAGGTCGCCGACTCAGACGGTGAAGCCGGGGACGTGCAGTGGAACTTCGAGAAGTTCCTGCTCTCCCCCTCGGGTGAGGTCGTGGGTCGCTTCCGCCCCAAGGTGGAGCCCGGTGCCCCGGAGCTCGTCGAGGCGATCGAGGACGTCCTCCCGGTCTGACCGGGGTGATGCGTACCGCTCCGGCCCGGTCATCTGACGTACACCTCGTCGTCGTCGATCCGACACGCCGGACTGCGACCATGCACCTATGACCCCGCGTCTCATCGTCTCCCTCTCCGGTCTGCGCGACTCCTCGCTCGACAACGCGGTCGACCTGGTGGGCGAGCTCGAGCGCCGGTCCGTCCCCGTCTCGCTCCTGGTCGCGCCGCGCCGTGGTCACGAGTACCGGTTGGCGACGGACGAGGGGTCGCAGGAGTGGTTCCGGCACCGCCGCCGGCGGGGGGACGCGATCGTGCTGGCCGGGTACGACGAGGCGGCCACCAGGCCGCGCCGGCCCGAGTTCGCCTCGATCGGTCCCGCCGAGGCCGCCGTGCGCCTGGCCGCCGCCGACCGGCTCATGGGGGACATGGGCCTGCGGACCCGGGTGTTCGCCCCGCCCCGGTGGAACGCCTCCCCGGGGTGCCTCACGGCGCTGCCCGGCGCGGGCTTCCGCGTCTGCGCCTCGCTCGCCGGCGTCCACGACGTGGTCCGGGGGACGACCGAGCGGGGGCGAGTGCTGTCGATAGGCGAGGGGTTCGTGGCCGACGCGTGGTGGTGCCGCGCACTCGTCACCGCTGCAGGCCGCACCGCGGCGGCCGGCGGTCTGGTCCGCATCAACGTCTCCGCCAAGCAGCTCTCGCGGCGCGCGCCCCGGTCGGCGCTGCTGGACGCCGTGGACAGGGTGACGGGCGAACACGGCGCGGACGTCGCCCGCTACGAGTGGCCTCCCGTCGCGCTGGTCGGTGCGGCCTGAGCGGACTGGAGGCCCGCGCGAACTGAGCGTTCGGGCGACCCCAGCCCCTGCGGGTAGGATCGGGCACTGAGTCCCGGCCGGTCCGGGTCCGTCCCGCGCAACCATCCGAACGAGGAGTTCCCACCGTGGCCCGAGTTGTCGTCGAAGTCATGCCCAAGGCCGAGATCCTCGATCCGCAGGGCCAGGCCATCCACCGAGCCCTCGGCCGTCTGGGGCACGACGGGGTGACCGACGTCCGGCAGGGCAAGCGGTTCGAGCTCGAGGTGGCCGACGGGGTCACCGACGCCGAGCTCGAGGAGATCGCCTCGTCACTGCTGGCCAACACGGTGATCGAGGACTGGACGGTCGTGCGCGTGGACGCCGCCGAGGTGACCGCGTGACCGCACGGATCGGCGTCATCACGTTCCCCGGCACGTTGGACGACATCGACGCCTCGCGGGCGGTCGCCATGTCCGGTGCCGAGGCCGTCTCGCTGTGGCACGACGACGCGGACCTCAAGGGCGTCGACGCCGTGGTGGTCCCGGGTGGCTTCTCCTACGGCGACTACCTGCGCTGCGGCGCGATCGCCTCGATGGCCCCGGTCATGGGCGAGGTCATCTCGGCGGCCAAGGGCGGGATGCCGGTGCTGGGCATCTGCAACGGCTTCCAGATCCTGTGCGAGGCCGGCCTGCTGCCCGGCGCGATGGGGCGCAACCGCGACATGCACTTCATCTGCCGCGACGAGTGGCTGCGGGTCGAGAACACCTCGACGGCCTGGACCTCCCGCTTCGAGCAGGGTGCCGAGATCCTCGTCCCGCTCAAGTCCGGCGAGGGCCGCTTCATGGCCTCGCCGGAGACCATCGAACAGCTCGAGGGTGACGGGCGCGTGGTGTTCCGCTTCGCGAGCGACGCCCCCAACGGCTCGACCAACAACATCGCCGGCATCTGTTCGGAGAACGGGCGCGTGGTGGGGCTCATGCCGCACCCCGAGCACGCCATCGAGCCGCTGACCGGCCCCTCGGACGACGGGCTGGGCCTGTTCCTCTCCGCGCTGGACGCGGTGGTCAACGCTTAGGCGCAGTCACTGCTGCTCAGGGCAAAGCGAAGGGCCCGCTGGGATCTCTCCCGGCGGGCCCTTCAGTGTTGCGGGGTGATTCAGGCGCCCGTGGTGCTGCCGAGGTCGCCACCGATGCCGGCGGCGAGGTTGAGCAGCATGGTGGGGAGGCTCAGCGCGAAGCGGAGGACGGTGTCGACGGCGGAGGAGCCGACGCCCTGGGCGAGGCTGCCGAGCTCGGCGCTGAGGGGGGCGGTGGCGTCAGCAATGGAACCGGTGAAGTCCATGTAATTCTCCTTGGGGTCGTCGCCCGGCTGGGGGGCCGAGGCGAATGGCGGCGACCCGTATGGCCGCCTGCACCGACCCATTCTGCCCAGCCAGTTGGGCAACCGTTCATGATTTGAGTCCAAGTGGCACAAATCACCTCACGTGGCTGGTGGGAACGGAGGGGCTGTCTGGCCTCGAGCACCCCGCCGTATCGGGACCGCGATGCGGTACAACCGTGGGATGAGCGAATCCACCCCCCAGCCCGAGTCCGCACCCGACAAGGCCCCCGACAAGGCCGCCCGGCCGTTCGACATCGTCCTCTATGGTGCGACCGGTTTCACCGGTGGTCTGGTCGCGGAGTACCTCCTGCGGCACCTGCCCGAGGGCGGTTCGTGGGCGGTCGCCGGTCGGTCGCGGGTCAAGCTCGACGGGCTCGTCGGCCGGCTGGCCGCGGAGATGCCGGACGTCCCGGCCCCGGGGGTCGTGGTGGCGGATACCGAGGATCCCGAGTCGCTGGCGGAGATGGCGCGGTCGGCGCGGGTCGTCATCACGACCGTCGGGCCCTACCTGGAGTACGGCGAACCGCTCGTCGCCGCGTGCGCCGAGGCCGGGACCGACTACGTGGATCTGACCGGCGAGCCCGAGTTCGCCGACCGTATGTACCTCGACTACCACGACAAGGCCGTGGCCTCCGGCGCGCGGATCGTCCACGCGTGCGGTTTCGACTCCATCCCGCACGACCTGGGCGTGTTCTACACGATGAAGCAGGTCCCCGAGGGCGTGCCGGTGGCCGTCTACGGGGCCGTTCACGCCGACGCCCAGTTCTCCGGCGGCACGTTCCACTCGGCCATCGGCCAGTTCGCACGACTCCGCGAGGCGTCGCGGGTCGCCAAGCTGCGCCGGGAGAAGCAGGGCAAGGCGGTCGGTCGACGAATCAAGGCGGTGGCGGGCAGGCCCCACCGCGACAGCGCGCTGGGCGGCCGGTGGCTGGTGCCGCTGCCCACCATCGATCCGCAGATCGTGCTGCGATCGGCCGCCGCGCTGGAGAGCTACGGGCCGGACTTCAGCTACGCGCACTACGCCGCGGTCGGTTCGCCTGTGATCGCCGCCGCCGGGGTGGTCGGGGTCGGCGCGCTGGCGGTGGGCGCGCAGGTCGGCCCCATCCGCTCGCAGATCCTCAAGCGGATCGACCGTGGCGCCGGGCCCAGCGAGTCCCGTCGGGCGCGGTCGTCGTTCGACGTGACCTTTGTGGCGCTGGCCGGCGGGCGCCGCGTGGTCACGCGGGTCTCGGGCGGCGACCCCGGCTACACGGAGACGTCCATGATGATCGCGGAATCCGCGCTGTCCCTGGCGTTCGACGACCTGCCCGCGCTCTCGGGGCAGCTCACCACCGCCCAGGCGATGGGGGACGCGCTGCTCGAGCGCGTGCAGCGTGGCGGGCTCACCTTCGAGGTGCTCTCCACCTAGCCACCGGCCCGCCCAGCCCCCGTGCACCCAGCGCGCGCGGGACGGGATTCGTCGGTGGGGGACGGTTGACTAGACTCGGCCCCGTGACCACTCACGTCGACTCCATCGCGCACGCCACCGACACTCCCGACCTCGATCAGCCCTGGGCCGAACTCGGGCTCAAGGCGGACGAGTACGCCAGCATCCGGGAGATCCTGGGCCGCAGGCCCACGGACGCCGAGCTGGCCATGTACTCGATCATGTGGTCGGAGCACTGCTCCTACAAGTCGTCCAAGGTGCATCTCAAGTACTTCGGCCAGACCACCACGGACGAGATGCGGTCGAGCATGCTCGCGGGCATCGGCGAGAACGCGGGCGTGGTGGACATCGGCGACGGCTGGGCCGTGACGTTCAAGGTGGAGTCGCACAACCACCCGTCGTACATCGAGCCGTACCAGGGTGCGGCGACCGGAGTCGGCGGCATCGTCCGGGACATCATGGCGATGGGCGCGCGCCCCGTGGCGGTCATGGACCAGCTGCGCTTCGGCCCGGCGGACGCCGCCGACACGCATCGTGTGCTACCGGGCGTGGTTGCGGGCGTCGGTGGCTACGGCAACTGCCTGGGCCTGCCCAACATCGGTGGCGAGACCGTCTTTGACGAGTCCTACGCGGGCAACCCGCTGGTGAACGCGCTGTGCGCGGGCGTCATGCGGGTCGAGGACCTGCACCTGGCCTTCGCTTCCGGCACCGGCAACCGCATCATCCTCTTCGGCGCCCGGACCGGACTGGACGGAATCGGCGGCGTCTCGGTCCTGGCCTCGGAGACCTTCGAGGAGGAGGAGGACGGAGCGCCCGCCAAGCCCCGGAAGCTCCCGGCCGTCCAGGTGGGCGACCCATTCGCGGAGAAGGTGCTGATCGAGTGTTGCCTGGACCTCTACCGCGACAAGCTCGTGGTGGGCATCCAGGACCTGGGCGGCGCCGGACTGGCGTGCGCCACCTCCGAGTTGGCCGCGGCAGGTGACGGCGGGATGCACATCGTGCTGGACAACGTGCCGCTGCGCGCCGAGGGCATGATCGCCACGGAGATCCTCTCCAGCGAGTCCCAGGAGCGCATGTGCGCGGTGGTGGCTCCGGAGAACGTGGACGCGTTCATGGAGGTGTGCCGCCGCTGGGACGTGCTGGCCTCCGACATCGGGCAGGTCACCGAAGGCGACCGCCTCACCATCGAGTTCCGTGGCGAGACCGTGGTCGACGTCCCGCCGCGCACCGTCGCCCACGACGGCCCGGTCTATGAGCGGCCCGTCGAGCGCCCGGCGGACCAGGACGCGCTGCAGGCCGACACCACCGCGAGCCTGACCCGCCCCGCCACCGGGGACGAGCTGCGCCAGACGCTGCTCGACATGATCTCCAGCCCCGCGCTGTGCTCGCGCAAGTTCATCACCGAGCAGTACGACCGCTACGTGCGCGGCAACACGGTCCTCGCGGAGAACGCCGACGGCGGCGTCCTGCGGATCGACGAGGAGTCAGGCCGAGGCATCGCGCTCTCGACCGACGCCTCGGGCCGCTACACCCGCCTCGACCCGTACACCGGCGCCCGCCTCGCGCTGGCGGAGGCGTACCGCAACGTCGCCGTCACCGGCGCGCGCCCGGTGGCCGTGACCAACTGCCTGAACTTCGGCTCGCCGGAGGACCCGGGCGTCATGTGGCAGTTCCGCGAGGCAGTCCACGGCCTGGCCGACGGTTGCGCCGAGCTCGGCATCCCCGTCACCGGCGGCAACGTCTCCTTCTACAACCAGACCGGCTCGACGCCGATCCTCCCGACGCCCGTCGTGGGTGTCCTCGGCGTGATCGACGACGTGGCCCGCCGCACCCCGACCGCGTTCGGTGACACCCCGGGGGAGAGCGTCTACCTGCTCGGCGAGACCCGGGACGAGCTCGACGGGTCGATCTGGGCGCAGGTCGCCCACGACCACCTGGGCGGCATGCCCCCCACGGTGGACCTGCAGTGGGAGGCCACGCTCGCCCGGATCCTGGCGACGTGCTCCAAGGACGGCCTGATCACCGGTGCGCACGACCTGTCCGAGGGCGGGCTCGCCCAGTCGCTCGTCGAGTCGGTGCTCGCCGGGGAATGCGGACTGCGCGTGGTGTTGCCCGAGGGCGCGGACCCGTTCGTGTGGCTGTTCTCCGAGTCGGCCGGCCGCGTGATCGTGTCCGTCCCCCGGGGCGAGGAGATCCGCTTCCAGCAGATGCTCACCGCGCAGGACATCCCGCACACCCGTGTCGGCGTGACCGACCCGGACTCCGGCACCTTCGAGGTCCAGGGCCAGTTCACGTTGACCACCGATGAGCTGCGGACCGCGCACGAGGGGACGCTGCCGGCCCTGTTCGGCGTCGACCCGGTCTGAGCCGGGTCGGCCGCAGGGCGAACCGGTCAGCGAGCCGGTAGGCGACGGCCCGGATGCGGGATCTCAAGCGATGTGAGCGGGTGCTCGCCGTAGTCCTGGCCGGCACCGCCGGCTTCGTGGACGCGGTCGGCTTCCTGGTGGTGGGCGGCTACTTCGTCTCCTTCATGAGCGGCAACTCCACCCGCATGGTCGTCGGCCTGGCGGAGGGCGACTACTCGGGCGCGGGGATCGCCGTCGTCGTCCTGGTCTCGTTCTTCCTCGGTGCGGTGGCCGGGGCTTTGGTCACCCGCCGCCGCAACCTCGACGACCGCCCGGCCGTCCTGGCGCTGGTGGCCGTCCTGCTGGTCGCCGGCCTCGCGTTGCACCGGCTCACCGCCGTCACCGTCCTCGGGGTGCCGGTGTCGATGACGGTGGTCGCGGCGTCGATGGGCGCCATGAACTCGGTGTTCCACTCCGGCGGCGAGGTCTCACTGGGGGTCACCTATATGACCGGGGCGGTGGTCAAGTCCGCCCACCGCCTGGTCGACGCGCTGGCCGGGGGCTCGTGGGCGCCGTACCGCCAGCAGGTGGCGCTGTGGGCCGCGCTCTCCCTGGGCGGCCTGGCCGGGGCGGTGCTCCAGGTGGGCCTGGGCGTGGCCGCGCTGGGCGTCGCGGCGGCGGTCGTGAGCGGTGCACTGCTCGCGACGGTCTGGGTCCGCCGCCGGGAGTACCGCCGGGCCTAGGGGGTAGGGGTCAGCCTCGTCGTCGTCGTGCCCGCAGGTAGGCCTCGCGCGCGGCGAGGCCGTGGACCACCTCGTCGATCATCGGGTGCACGAACCTCTTGCGGTGGGCGGCATCCGACGCCGCGGACGCGGCCAGGTTGAGGGCGGCGAACGCGGCGAGCACCAGCGACACCCGCAGGAGGGTGATGCTCACGGGGACGCGGGACAGCAGGCCGCCCAGGTCCTCGGTGGGACGCAGGGTCCAGCGGGTCTCGGTGGCCTCCGGGATCGCGATCCACCCGAGGAAGAGGAAGAACGCAAAGACGAGGCTGCCGAACAACACGGCCTGGATCAGCGTCGTCAGCACCGGGACCAGCAGGATGTTGATCCGCTCGGACACCCGCAACGCGCGACCCGGCGCCCGCACCGCCAACTCGTGCTGCAGGTCGTCCCGGGTGGTGATGGCCACCAGCAGCACGGTGAGAGAGCCCATGACGGCCAACACGGCGAACGTGCGCGGCCAGGACAGCGCCACCATCACCTGCCAGATCTCCGCGTTGAAGAACAAGAACAGCACGGCCAGCATGAGGACCGGCAGCACCCGCGCCACCATGTGGCCCGTGGAACCCAGTTCGCGGCGTACGCGCCGCGCCGCCCACCGCACCAGGGAACCGGCACCGAGGTAGGTGCCCACCAGGACCCCCGCCAGGGCCGGGGCGGTGGTGCGGAGGGTGGGGCCGTCGTGGGGTTCGAAGGCGATGGGTGCGACGACGAGGAGTGCGATCGCCGAGGCGAGCCCGAGAAGGGTGCCCGTCGCCCAGCTCGCGCGTCGGACGAGCCACGCCACCAGCCAGCCGACGAGCGGGGCGGCGGCGATCAGGCCCAGGGCCAGGAGCAGCAGGACGACGATCGGGTTCGCTGCGCCGATCAACCCCGTGCCGAGGGCTTCCTCGCCCACCCGCTCGACCAGCAACACCGCCATGTCGTTGGCCCGGTCGAGCGCGGCGAGGCCGGTCGCGGCGACGGCGAGTCCGGCGCTGGCGCCGGCGGAGCGCTGGAGGATCTCGCGCAACCGGGTGGAGGGGACGATCATCTGCGGCAGCCCCAGCGACCGCAGGTGGTCCTCGTGGGCGCGGCAGCTGCTCGCCGGGGTCGGGTCGGGCGTGGGCATCGGGTCATTCTGGCAGCCGTCGCGGCCCGCGCGGCCGGGACCGCGGACTATCGTCGGGTGCATGTCCACCAGCGAGCGAACCGCGCCGGCCCCCGGAGCGGCTCCGACAACGCCGGTGGCGCCGCCCGTCTACACCCGTCCACCCGGCAAGGTGCGCGACGACGACGTCCGCCCGCCCCTGCCCGGCCAGGTCGTGGACACCGTGTTCTTCGCCCTGGCCACCCTCGCGGCGGGCTGGCTGGGCTGGCGGCTCCTGGACGAGGTGTGGCGCCACAGCTGGTGGCACCTGTTCCTCCTGGTCCCGTTCTGGGCGCTGGTGGCCTACCTGGTCCTGCCGCGCCTGCAGACGCTGATCACCTCGGTCTACGTGCCGGGGTACTTCATCGCCCGGACGCGGACCTCGGACGGGCTGCTCGGGGATCCGGTCAACCTCGCCGTCGACGGCACCGCCCGCCAGATCCACGAGGTCATGACCGCGTGTGGCTGGGTCCTCGCCGACGACATCACCGTCCGCTCCTCCTGGGGCATCATCCTGTCCTCGGTGCTGCGCCGGTCCTACCCCGCCGCCCCGGTGAGCCCGCTGCGGCTCTTCGGTCGCCGGCAGTGCCTGGCCTACCAGCAGGAGGTGGAGGGCAACGCGGCGCAGCGCCACCACGTGCGCTTCTGGCGGTGCCCGGATGGGTGGCTCCTGCCCGGCGGCCACCGGGTGCAGTGGCTCGGCGCGGGCACCTACGACCGCGCGGTGGGGCTGTCGCTGTTCACCCTCCAGGTGACCCACAAGATCGACGCGGACATCGACGTCGAGCGCGACTACATCGTGGACTCCATCCGCTTCCACGTCCCCGGAGCGGATTTCCGATTGCTCGAGAACTTCTCCACCGGTTACCACTCCCGCAACGGCGGCGGCGACGCGATCCGGACCGACGGCGACCTGCCCGTGGTGGACCTGCGCGCGGTGCCGGTCCCAGAGGTGGCGGCCGCCGCGCTGCCGGCCGGGGTGGTGCGGGCCGCCCGCGGGTACGACGACCCCCAGGCGGAGGGCGGGCTGGCCTCGGGGGACGCCGACCGCCCGGCCGACGACGTGGCCCCCGATCCCGGGCATCTCCCGCGACCGGCCGCGCTGACCGCGGGGTGCGCGCTGGTCGCGGGCACGGTGCTGGTGCTGTTGGTCACGGCGCTCCGCGACATCCTCTCCGGGCAGGGGATGGAGGAGTTCGCCGGGCTCGACCAGTCCGAGGTGGTCCCGGTCGTCGTGGTGCTGGCGGTGTTCCTGGGCGCGACGTACGGGGCGATGGGCGTGCTGGCGCTGCTCACCTACCAGGGCTACGCCCGGCCGCGCGTGTGGCTGCTGGCGCTGACCGTGGTGAGCATCGTCTCGACCGAGTCCGGCCGGGTGACCACGGACGCCGAGTCGGGCACCGTCCTGGGCGGCTACCTGGTCCTGGCGGTCAACGTCCTCATCCTGCTCCTCCTCACCAGCCAGGCCGCCCGGACGTGGAGTCGCCGGACCGCGCAGGAACGGCGGCGGGCGCGGCGGGCGCAGCGGGCGCGGCGGGCGCGGCGGGCGCGGGGGGACCGGACGTGAGCCGGGTCCCCGACGCGGCGACGGTCCGCGCCGCCGTCGAGGCGGTCACCGCGTGGCTCGACGACGACGAGACGTCCGCCCAACCTCCTCGCTCGGCACTCGCCGCGGCGGTCCGCGCCACCACCGGTGCCCTCGCGGGGGAACTCCCGGGTCGCGCCGTCGAGCTGCGGGTCCCGCCCTTCGCCGCCGTCCAGTGCATCGAGGGTCCGCGGCACACGCGCGGGACCCCGCCCAACGTGGTCGAAACCGATCCCCGCACCTGGCTCGAACTCGCCACCGGCCGCATCACCTGGGCCGCTGCGGTGGCCGCGGGTCGGGTGTGGGCGTCGGGGACCCGCGCGTCCGAGGTGGCCGCAGCGCTGCCCGTCGTCAGGGCCGGGTGACCGCTCCCGCCCCGCCGGGGTGCGGGTGGGGCCCCACCGCGATGCCCGGGCGGGGGAGTGCCCCGCACCACGGGACTGTGGCCACGGGGGGCTGGTTACGTACACTCGAACCGCACCGCCGGGGTCCGTCCGGGCGGCCAGCCCCGAATCCGTGAGGGAGCACCACCAGGTGGAGAGCACGTCGACACGTCCGGTCCCGTACGGATCCCTACGCCGCACCGGGAGCCGCGCCACCGTCGGCCTGGGTCTGCCCGACCCGTCCGCACCGGGGCCCGCCGGCCTGCCGATCGACACCGAGCGCATCGGTCCCGTCGAGGAGTGCGGCGTCTTCGGCGTCTGGGCCCCGGGCGAGGACGTCGCGAAGCTGGCCTACTACGGCCTGTACGCGCTGCAGCACCGTGGCCAGGAAGCCGCCGGTATCGCGGTCGCGAACGGCGAGCAGGTCCTGGTCTACAAGGACCTCGGACTGGTCAGCCAGGTCTTTGACGAGCAGACCCTCGAGTCCATGAACGGCCACGTGGCCCTGGGTCACTGCCGGTACTCCACGACCGGCGCCGCCTCGTGGGACAACGCGCAGCCGATGTTCCGGCAGACCGCCGACGGCGGATCGCTGGTGCTCGGGCACAACGGCAACCTGGTCAACACCCAGGAACTCAAGCGCTACGCCACCGAGAAGGGGATCCGCGGCTACACCGAGGACAGCACCCACTCGGACTCGGACATCGTTTCCACCCTGCTCGCCCACGAGGCGGGGGACCTGGGCCTCGAGGAGGCCGCCGCCCGGTTGCTGCCGCGCCTGCGCGGCGCCTACTGCCTCACGTTCTCCGACGAGAACACGCTGTACGCGGCCCGCGACCCCCACGGGGTGCGCCCGCTGTCGCTCGGCCGACTCGACAACGGCTGGGTGGTCTCGTCCGAGACCTCGGCCCTGGACATCGTCGGCGCCTCGTTCGTCCGCGACATCGAGCCCGGTGAGCTCATCGCGATCGACGCCGACGGCGTCCGCTCCCGCAGGTTCGCCGAGGCCACCCCCAAGACCTGCGTCTTCGAGTACGTCTACCTCGCGCGCCCCGACTCGGTGATCAACGAGCGCTCGGTCAACTCCGCCCGCGTGGAGATCGGCCGCAGGCTCGCGAAGGAACACCCCGTCGACGGCGATCTGGTGATCCCGGTGCCGGAGTCGGGGACCCCGGCCGCCGTCGGGTACGCGCAGGGCTCGGGCATCCCGTTCGCTCAGGGCCTGACCAAGAACGCCTACGTCGGACGCACCTTCATCCAGCCCAGTCAGACCATCCGGCAGCTGGGCATCCGCCTCAAGCTCAACCCGTTGCGCGAGGTGATCCGGGGCCAGAGGCTCGTGGTGGTGGACGACTCGATCGTCCGCGGCAACACCCAGCGCGCCCTGATCCGGATGCTGCGGGAGGCGGGAGCGAGCGAGATCCACGTCCGGATCGCGTCCCCGCCGGTGCGCTGGCCGTGCTTCTACGGCATCGACTTCGCCAGCCCCGCCGAGCTCATCGCCAACGGCGTCGACGTCTCGGACGGGATGCTCGAAGGGGTCCGCAGGGCGATCGGGGCGGACAGCCTCGGTTACGTCTCGGTGGACGGGATGATCGAGGCCAGCGGGCAACGTCCCGACGAGCTGTGCGCTGCGTGTTTCGACGGCCACTATCCCATCCCGCTCCCGGACGACTCGCACATGAGCGCGGCCGTCCGGGCGCTGAACGCGCAGGTCGATGGCGAGAACCGCGACCTCAGCACGGCCTCGGACAGCCCCGCCCTGAACGACACGGCCATCAACGACACGGCCATCAACGACACGGCCTTCAACAACTAAGTGGACGACGTCCGCCGACCCTGACCGGGCGCCCCACTGTGGGCGCCGATGAGGAGAACCCAAGATGACCGAGAACTCACACCGCGCGCCCGGCGCCTCGTACGCCGCCGCGGGAGTCGACATCGACGCGGGCGAGCGTGCCGTCGAGCTGTTCGCGCCGCACGCCAAGCGTGCGACCCGGCCGGAGGTGATGGGCGGTCTCGGGGGGTTCGCCGGGCTCTTCTCCCTGAAGAACTCCTACCGTCAACCGCTGCTGGCCTCGTCCACGGACGGCGTCGGCACCAAGATCGCGGTGGCGCAGGCGATGGACATCCACAACACGGTGGGCATCGACCTCGTGGCGATGGTGGTCGACGACCTGGTGGTCTGTGGCGCCGAGCCGCTGTTCCTCCAGGACTACATCGCGATCGGCAAGGTGGTGCCGGAGCACGTGGCCGCCATCGTCGAGGGCATCGCCGAGGGGTGCGTCCGGGCCGGCTGCGCCCTGCTGGGCGGGGAGACCGCCGAGCACCCCGGCCTGATGGCGCCCGGGGAGTACGACATCTCGGGCACCGGCGTCGGGATCGTCGAGGCCGACGAGATCCTCAAGGCCGAGAACGTGCGCCCGGGCGACGTGGTCGTGGGGATGGCCTCCTCGGGGCTGCACTCCAACGGCTACTCGCTGGCCCGCCACGTCCTGCTCGAGCTCGCCCGCCTCCCGCTGGAGGGCCACGTCGAGGAGTTCGGACGGACCCTCGGTGAGGAGTTGCTCGAGCCCACCCGCATCTACTCGCTGGACTGCCTGAGTCTGATCGCCGAGACCGACGTCCGGGTCTTCAGCCACGTCACCGGTGGCGGCCTGGCCGAGAACCTGGCGCGGGTCATGCCGCGGGGTCTGGTGGCCCAGCTCGACCGCGGCCGGTGGCCGGTGCCCGCCGTCTTCGGCACGATCGCCCACCACGGCCGCGTCGAGCAGGCCGAGATGGAGCGCACGTTCAACATGGGCGTCGGCATGATCGCCGTCCTGCCGGCCGAGGACGTGGACCGCGCGCAGGCCGTCCTCACGGCCCGGCACGTGGACAACTGGGTGATCGGTCACGTGGAGAAGGCCGCCGAGGACGCTGCTGACGCACCGCGGGTCGTCCTCGAGGGATCGCACGCACGGTTCTAGTCGAGCGGGCGTCGCCAGACACCCCCGCGATACACGTGGGCCGGGCATCCACTGGGGATGCCCGGCCCACGTGCATGTGGAGATCGGGGAGTGCGGTCAGAACCTGCTGTCGGCGTCGGACCACGACCCGTAAGGGTCATCGTCCTCGTCGGCACTGACTCGATCAGTGCTTGGTCGCTCGGGTATCAGCCTTGTGGGCGCGCCCCCACCTGACAACTCCGCTTGGAGACGTTCTAGGTCCGTCTGCGGAGCGTTGTATTTCAGTTCGCGAGCGACCTTGGTCTGCTTCGCCTTCGCGCGGCCTCGGCCCATTGACCTGACCCCCTCGGAAACGGTGCTGGGCCACCTCGGGGGTGCCCATCGAATGTGAGTATCTGCCTGCCCACAGGATAGCGTGCCCGCCGCGGAATGTCCGCCCGGGTGTGGTGGGAGGCGCTACCAGCGACTACGCCTGGCCGCGGAGTCTGCGGATCGCCTCACGTCCGGCCTGGGGCCCGGAGTCGTCCGGGACGGTGTCGGCGTCGATGGCGGCGGAGACTCCGTCGATCTCGAGCGGGGCATCCGAGGCGACCGACCGCTTGAGTAGCGCGAGCGCGACAGGGCCGTCCTCATGGTGCTGGACCACGGTGCCGACGCGGCCCACCGTGCGGCCTCCGGAGCGGACCTCGGCACCGGGCAGCACCATCGCGTCCCCTCCCGACCCGTCCAGTTGGAGCCGCACGAGGACACGGGGGGACTTGCCCAGGTTGTGCACCCGGGAGACGGTCTCCTGACCCCGGTAACACCCCTTGTCCAGGTGCACCGCACCGCGCTGGGCCACGTCGCCGATCCACGTGGGGATCTCGTGGGGGATGGTCTTCTCGTCGGTGTCCACGCCCAGGCGGGCGCGGGGCGGGGTCGTCTCAGCCGCGCGCAGGGCCTCGAACGCCCACGAGCCCGCGGGGCGGGCGCCGGCGGCGAGGGCCGCACTGAACCAGGCCGTCAGCCCGGAGCGGGGGACGATCAGGTCGACGGACCCGGCCATCGGCCACGGCATGCGGCGGGCGACGCCGCCGCCGGGCAGCGGGCTGCTCGCGTAGTGGCCGACGGGGAGCTCCACGGCCGTCCCGTCGGGTGCGGTGAGGGTGGTGGGGAGCCCGGTCCCGGCGAGGGTGACGACGGCGAGGTCCGCGGCCTCCGGAGCGGCATCCGCCCAGAAGACCATCTTGGTCAGGAACGTCAGGAGTCCGGCGCCCCGACCGGGCTCGGTGTCCACGACGAGGCGCGACCCGACATCGGAGAGCACCGCGTGGTGCTCGACCCGCCCGTTGGCGTCGAGGACCAGCGTCTCGCCACCGCTGCCGTCCGGGAGTTCGGACACGTGCTGGGAGACGAATCCCTCGAGCCAGGTCAGCCGTTCGCCTCCGGTGATGGTCAGGACGTCGCGGTGGGAGCGGTCCACCACCACCACACCGGACGTGGCGGCGCGTTGCTCACCGAACGGGTCCCCGTAGTGGAACGGGACCCCCGCATCAGGGTCCGCATCGGCCGCGTCCACGGCGCCGGGGCGGTTCAGGATCGGGCTGTGGTAGCCATCGTCGGTCCTGTCGGGCACAGCTGGGTCGATCACCATCGCGATACTACGTGCGTCGTCGTAGTGTTGCCGTCATGGGCAGTGCAGTGGGAACCGGAGCGGAGCGGCCGGAGGGATACCGGGTCGTCGTCCTCGTCGCGGGCGGTCCGGACGGCCCGCGACCTCGAGTACATCCCGCCGGGGAGCCGTTGTTGCTCGCCGATGATCTGGCGGCCGTGCGCGGGGACGGGTGTTTCGAGACCCTCCTGCTGGTGAACGGACGCGTGGCCAAGCCGGAGCGCCACCTCGCGCGACTGGCCAGGTCGTCGTCGGCGCTCGGCATCACGGGCGGCCCCACCGCCGAGGAGTGGCGGGCCGGTATCGCGCTGGCCGCACGGGAGTGGGGCCCGGGCTCCGAGGCGATGCTGAGGCTGGTCCTGTCCCGCGGGCCCGAGCGCGGCGGCGCGGAGACCGCCTACATCACGGTGGCCCCCGTCGGGCCGCACGCGGTCCGCGCCAGGGCGGAGGGCATCGCCGTGACCGCCCTGAACAGGGGCTTCCCGGCGGACTTCGCGGCAACGGCGCCCTGGATGCTGCTCGGGTCCAAGACGCTGTCGTACGCGGCCAACATGGCGGCACTACGGCATGCGGCGGCGAACGGCTTCGACGACGTCGTCTACCTCTCCGCTGAGGGCGAGGTCCTCGAGGGGCCGCGGTCCACCCTCGTGATCGCCCGGTCCGGCGAGCTGGTGAGTCCGCCGGTCGAGGTGGGGATCCTGGAGGGGACCACCCTCGCGGCGCTCGCCGAGGTCGCGAAAGGACAGGGGATAGCAGTGCGCCGCGAGCGGCTGCTGATGACCGACCTGCTGGCCGCGGACGCCGTGTGGCTACTGTCCTCGGTCACGCTGGCCGCCCGGGTCAGGCGGATCGACGCCGTGACCCTTCCGGAGGCCGATCCGGGGATCGCCGTCGCGGGGATGGTCGACCGCGCGGTGGGGCGGGCCTGAGGCCCCTGGAAGGGGCCGCCTGCGCGTTCCGGGGGTCGGGGTCGTCTCAGCCCGCGAGGCGGCGCAGCCGCGCCGACATGTGGGGGACCAGGCCCTTCTCCGGGTGGAGGCGTTCCTCGACCCAGCCCAGGTCCCCGCCGTCCACGATCCCGTACATGCGCTTGGCGCCGCCGCGTTCGGGTCCGGTGGGGGAGGCGAGCACCACGTCGGTGGCCATCTCCCACGCGGACTGGGTGAGCGGCCGGCCGTAGAAGATCTCGATGACCCCGGACGCGTGGGCCACGAGGAACTCGAGCTGGTCGTCGGCGGAGATCCGCCAGAATCCCGACTCGCGGTAGGCGGCGCTGTCCACCGCCCCGCCCGAATCGAACGTCCAGGCCCGCGAGCTCCAGCTCAGGTAGTTCTCGCCGTCGTGCGAGACGACGATTTGCTGGCCGAAGCGGTGCTCGCCGCGGTCGGCGGTGTCCGCCTCGCCCTCGCCCTCCCAGACGCCCACGAGTGGGAGCAGCGCGAGCAGTCCCGGGTGGAGGTCGGGGCCGAACCGGAGGTTGGCCGTGTCCTCGGGCACCGGGAGCTCGGAGAACGCCGGGATGTTGCGACCCGCGGTCTGCTCGGAACGCGCGGCGGCGGCGTCGACCGCCGCGTTCGCGGATCCGCGCACGACCGACCCGCCGTCTCCCCCTTCAGGGGTGGACGGCGCGGGGTCGACGGCGTCGGTCGGGCCGCTGCCGGTCACGACTCGTTGGTGACCGTGCGGTAGACGATGTAGCAGGTGGCCCACAGGATGGCCAGCGTGCAGAGGACAAGGAGGATCTCGAAGAAGAGCACCATGACGCAATCCTAACCCGGAGGGCTTCAGCCCAGTGAGATGCGGGCGTCGATCGAGTGGATGAGGCAGTCCTCGGGGGGTACGGCGAAGTCCTCACTGACCCGCGCCTTGAGCCCCAGCACGGTCACCAGAGTGAAGTCCGCGTGCACGACACCGTCCCGCCCCGGGGGGTCGACGGTGATGACGATGTCCCGCACCTCGCGGATGGTCGAGTACTGCAGGTGTAGATGCAGGTCCCACTTGAGGTGGTCGGCATTGAAACCGGTCTTGAGCCCGTTCTCGTGTCGGACGCAGTCGGGTGCGAACGGCACGCGGAACGCGGCCGCGGGCAGCGTGAGGGCGGTCAGGTACATCCGAACGGCCGCCTCCCGCTCCTCGGGGGAGTACGGGCCGGGGTGGTCCGGGACCCGGGGGATGGCGCCGCGCCGCTGATCGACGCCGACGATGACGGCGGAGGCGACAGAGGCGCCGAGGGCGACGACAGATGCCCGTCCGGCCAGACCGAGTGCGCGGGTGATGAGTGACATGCTCTCGAGATTAGCGACTCGACCGCCCAGGCGGGGCGGCCGTCCCGCCTCCGACCGTCTCGCTGCCCGGCCCTGTCGGCTCAGCGCTCTACAGGGACCCCGATGAGTGAGCCGTACTCCACCCAGCTGCCGTCGTAGTTGACCACGTTGGTCTGGTCGAGGAGCTCGTGGAGGACAAACCAGGTGTGGCTCGACCGCTCCCCGATCCGGCAGTAGGTCACCACGCGACGGTCGGCGTCGGACAGGGTGTCGGCGTAGATCGCGCGGAGTTCGGCGTCGGGGCGGAAGGTGCCGTCGCGGGTCACCGCGCGGTTCCAGGGGATGGACACCGCGCCCGGGATGTGTCCGCGTTGGCGGCCGCCCTCCTGGGGGAGCCCGGCCGGCGCGGTGAGGCGACCGGTGTACTCGTCGACGGACCGGACGTCCACCAGCGCATCGCTGCCCAGTCCGGCCAGGACGTCGTCGCGGAACGCCCGGATGGACAGGTCCTGCGGGTCGGCCGCGTACTCGGTGACCGGCCGGTCGGGCAGGTCCGTCTCCAGGGGGAGCCCGTCGCGTTCCCACCGCATGCGGCCACCGTCGAGCAGTCGGACGTCGGCGTGCCCGTACAGCCGCAGGTACCAGTACGCGTAGGCGGCAAACCAGTTGTGGTTCCCGCCGTACACCACCACCGTGTGGTCACGGGTGATGCCGCGTTCGGCCATGAGCTCGCCGAACCTGTCCGGTCCCACCAGGTCACGCGTGTACTGCTGTTGGAGCTCGGTGCGCCAGTTCAGGGCGACGGCGCCGGGGATGTGACCGTCGATGTGATACGCCGTCACGTCCTCGTCGACCTCGAGGAAGACCACCGAGTCGTCGGCCAGGCGCGAATCGGCCCAGCGGGTGCTGACCAGGACGTCGTCGCGACTCATGCCCGCGAGTCTAGAGGTCCGGCCGCGCGAGGTCGTCGAGCGGCGCTGTCCCGGGGCCGCCGCTACCGCTCGCGGTGAGCGTCCCGCCGCGGACCGTCAACGAGTCGACGGCCAGCCCGAGGGGAAGGATGTCCGGCGCCAGGGTCAGCGCGGTGCTGCGCATCGCCAGACCCCGGTCCTGGTCGGGGAACCCCGCGGGACCCGTCGCGGCGGCCACGGGGACGAGGTGCGCGCCCCGGTCGTCGACGACGAGCTCGACGATCGCCGAGACGCGGGTGCCGGAACCGAGGGTTCCGGTGACGCGGGCCCGGTTCTCCGTCCCCCCGGCGAGACTGGGGTCGTCTGCCGCGCCCACCACGACGTCCCGCATCCCCAGGGCGGGCCCGAGGGAGTCGCCGGTGATCTGTACCGAGACCGTCACCGACCCGGCACGGAGTTCCGCGGCGCGGTCGTCGGGGACGTGGAGGTCGGTCACCGCGGCCTCGACGACGACCGGGTCGAGCCCCGGTCGGTCGACCCCCTCCGTCCGGATCGAGACCGAGGCGAGGGTGTCAGGACCCGACCAGCGGCCGGTCGGACCCCCACCGATCATCACGGCCGGAGCGCTGACACCCGGTGTGGCGGTACGGATCCGGGTGGAGAGGTCCGACTCCACCCTCGAGGCGGAGATCGAGTCCACGGTGAACGCGCCGCCCACCACGACCGCCGCGGCGGCGATCGACACGACGACCGGACGGCGGGCTCCCATGGGGTTCAGGTCTACTCCGATCACAGAAACGGGGGTACGGGTGGTTAGTATCGTCTCCGTTCCCGGACGAGGAAGAGGCCACATGGACGTAGTGCTCCTCACCACGGAGACAGATCCCGAGGCGGTGGTGCCCGCGCTGACCCTGCTGCCGCACACCGTTCGCCTGCTCCCGGCCCTCGCGTCCTCCGTGGCGGAGCTGTCCGGGGCGGCTCTCGCCGTGGTCGACGCCCGCAGCGACCTCGCCGCATCACGGGCGCTCTGCAGGCTGCTCTCGGTCAGTGCCGACGTCGCCGTCATCGCCGTGGTCTCCGAGGGTGGACTCATCGCCGTCAGTGGGGACTGGGGTCTCGACGACATCCTCCTGCCGACCACCGGTCCGTCCGAGGTGGACGCGCGGTTCAGGCTGTCCGCCGCCCGGCACACCGCCCAGGGGGAGGCCGACGGCGGGCTGCTCACGGTGGGCGAACTGGTGATCGACGAGGAGACCTACGTCGCCCGGGTCAAGGGCCGCCCGCTGGACCTCACCTACAAGGAATTCGAGCTCCTCAAGCACCTGTGCCAACACCCCGGGCGGGTGTTCTCCCGGGCCCAGCTCCTCCAGGAGGTCTGGGGGTACGACTTCTTCGGCGGTACCCGGACGGTCGACGTCCACGTCCGGCGGCTGCGCGCCAAGCTGGGGCCCGATCACGAGTCCCTCATCGGCACGGTCCGTAACGTCGGGTACAAAGCGGTCCGACCCACCGACCGCCGGGAGGACGGAGGAGACGCATGATCGTCGTCGAGCACGAACTCGACCGGGAGATCGCCTCGCAGGTTGAGGCCGTGGCGGCGGCCGCGGAGGTCGCGGACGGGGTCGCCCCGCTCGGCGAGCAACCGCTCCGCGCGCTCCGGACGCCCGGCGCCCGGGACGTCCGGCACCTCTCGGTCCGCAGCGACACCGGCGAGATCGTCGGCTACGCCCAGATCGCGGGCAGGGGAGCGGAGGCCACCGCCGAGTTGGTGGTCGACCCCGCTCAGCGGCGCCGCGGGGTGGGATCAGCCCTTGTCCGCGCCGTGTTCGAGCGGGAGCCGGGAGCCGCGCTGTGGGCGCACGGCGACCTGCCGGCCGCAAGGGCGCTCGCGGAGGCGGAAGGCAAGACGCGGACCCGGGAGCTGCTCATGATGCGCAGACGGGCGGTCTCCGGGCCGCCGCTACCCGGGGCTCAGCCGGCCGAGGGGATCGAGACGGGCACGCTCGCGGAGGCGGACTCCGAGTCAGGTCATCGGTGGCCCGGGATGGACGCCCGGGCGGAGTTACTGCGGGTCAACAACGCCGCGTTCTCGTGGCACCCGGAACAGGGCGGCTGGACCCGTGCCCAGCTCGACGAACGACTGGCGGTCGGGTGGGTCGACACCGGTGCGATCTTCCTCGCCGTCGACACCACGGGGTCCAGCCCCCGGCTCGCGGGATTCCACTGGACAAAGACGGTCGGAGAGCCCGGGAGGCCGCCGGAGGGCGAGGTCTACGTCGTGGCCGTCGACCCGGCGGACCAGGGACGGGGACTCGGCGGCCTGCTCACCTCGCTCGGCGTCGCGCACCTCGAGGGCCCTACAGGAGTGGAGTCGGTCGTGCTCTACGTGGAGGGCGACAACACGGCGGCCATCCGCACCTACGACAGGCTCGGGTTCGCGGTCGAACACCGAGATGTGACCTACACCTCCTCGTGACTTTGTGCCGCTCCGCGTACTGGACACATGACCATCACCCCAGCTAGGGGGGTCGGAGACCGGAACAGGTGAACACGTAGTCGCGGCGTGTCCAGCGAGTTCATCTTGCGTTCACTGTTCTTGGCGGGACCGTTCATATCGGCGCTTTAGGTTCAGACCTCGTCGGGCCGCTCGGGTCGGCCCGCCCCGCGCGATCTGTTCGCGAGAACTGCCCGGTGGGGCACCCCCACCGGAGAAAACCAAGGAGAATCTGTGGACCTCAAGCGCACCGGTGCCCTGATCGGGCTCGCCGCCCTGACGACCGTCGGACTGGCGGCCTGCTCGGACGACAACACCGGCAGCGGCGACACCGCCGCCCAGACCGTCGCTGACGCCGAGTGTGGCGGCAAAGAGAGCCTCAATTCATCGGGTTCGTCCGCGCAGAACAACGCGATGACGGTCTTCGCCAACTCGTTCGCGACGAGCTGCGAGGGACAGACCATCGACTACAACTCCAACGGCTCCGGCGCCGGCGTCAAGGAGTTCATCGGTGGGCAGACCGACTTCGGTGGCTCGGATTCGGCGCTCAAGGAGAACGAGTACGCCCCGGCCCAGGAGCGGTGTGAGTCCGAGGCGTGGAACCTCCCCGCGGTCTTCGGCCCGATCGCCGTCGCCTACAACCTCGACGGCGTGGACCTCAAGCTCTCGGGCTCGACCATCGCCAAGATCTTCAACGGCCAGATCACCACGTGGAACGACCCGGCCATCGCCGCGGAGAACGAGGGCGCGGAGCTCCCGGACCAGCCCATCACCGTGATCTTCCGCTCGGACGAGTCGGGCACCACCGACAACTTCCAGAAGTACCTCGATGCCGCCTCGGACGGTGCCTGGACCCAGGAGGCCGGCAAGACCTTCAACGGCGGCGTCGGCGAGGGTGCCAAGGGCAACGAGGGCGTCTCTGCGGCGATCGGCCAGACCCCGGGCACCGTCACCTACACCGAGTGGTCCTACGCCAAGAACCAGAACCTCGCCATGGTCAACGTGATCACGCCCGCCGACACCGCGGGCGTGGAGCTCAACGCGGAGACCGCCGGCAAGACCATCGACTCGGCCAAGCTGAAGAACGAGGGTTCCAACGACCTGGTGATCGACACCTCGTCCTTCTACGTCCCCGAGGCGGCCGGCGCCTACCCTATTCTCATGCCGACGTACGAGATCGTGTGCTCGAAGTACCCGGACCCGGAGACCGCCGCCGCGGTCAAGGCGTTCCTCAACGTGGCCGTGTCGGAAGAGGTCCAGGGCGAGCTCGAGGGCGAGGGCTACATCCCCGTCCCCGATGCCTTCCGCGCCAAGCTGACCACCGCCATCTCCGAGATCTCCTGATCTCCTCCGATCGCCGGCCCGCCTGTGAAGCGGGCGGGCCGGCGATCGACCCGTTGACCCCCGAGCGACTGAAGGTCTCATGACAGTTCACGAATCCGTCGACCACGACGCCGAGAAGAACGCCGGAAGCTCAGGCGGGTTCCCGGACGGCACGAGGACGCCGCCGGACGCAGGCGGCGGCATCGAGGGAGACCTCCGCGACGTCAAGTCATCCCAGAAGGCGGACGCGCTCTTCCGCGGGGTCACCGTGGCCGCGGGCGCGTTCATCGTCGCCCTCATCGCGCTGATCGGGATCGTTCTGGTCATGCAGGCATGGCCGTCGCTCATGCAGAACAACGCCAACTTCTTCACCTCGTCAGAGTGGAACACCACCGACGCGGAGAACATGCGCTTCGGCATCCTGGACCTGCTCAAGGTCACGGTCCTGAGCTCCGTGTTCGCGCTCGCGCTCGCGGTGCCGGTGGCCATCGGCATCGCGACGTTCCTCGTGCAGTACGCGCCGGCCCGGCTCTCCAGGTCGCTGTCCGCGCTCATCGACCTGCTGGCCGCGGTGCCGTCGATCATCTACGGCATGTGGGGACTCATCGTCCTCGGTCCGTGGATGGTGCCCTTCGCCGGCTGGCTCAACGAGAACCTCAACTGGCTCTTCCTCTTCGGTGACGGCAACGTCACGATCGCCGGCGGCGGCACGATCTTCACCGCCGGTGTCGTCCTGGCCATCATGATCCTGCCGATCATCACGTCGATGTCGCGCGAGACCATCCGTCAGACCCCGTCGCTCCACCAGGAGGCCGCCCTCGCACTGGGTGCCACCAAGTGGGAGAAGATCCGGATGACGTGCTTCCCGTACGCCAAGTCCGGAATGATCGCCGGCTCGATGCTCGCGCTCGGACGCGCACTCGGCGAGACGGTCGCGGTCCTGATCATCCTGCGTGCGGCCAGCGCCCCGGGCACGCTGTCGCTCTTCGACGGCGGGTTCACATTCGCGTCCAAGATCGCCTCGGGAAGCGCGGAGTTCAACCACCCGCTGCCGACCGGTGCCTACATCGCGGCCGGACTCGTGCTCTTCATCCTCACGTTCATCGTCAACCTCATCGCGCGCTCCGTGTCCGGTGGAAAGGTCAACGGCTGATGTCACAGGCAACTCCCGACCTCGCCAAGCCGGCCAAGCCGGCCGACACGTTCCTGCCGATCTCGGGCGGCCGCAGGGCCAAGGACAAGCTCGCCACGGTGATCTTCTCGCTGTGCTTCCTCCTCGCGGTGATCCCTCTGGTCGCGCTGCTCTACAAGGTGATCGCCTCGGGCCTCCCGGCGGTCCTCAACCCCACCTGGTGGACCAACTCGTTCTTCCTCGTCTCGCCCTCCTCGATGTCGGGCGGCGTGGGCCACGCCATCTACGGCAGCCTCGTCCAGGCGCTCATCGCGGCGGTCATCTCGATCCCGCTCGGCGTGGCCGCCGGGATCATGCTCGTGGAGTATCCCGAGTCCCGACTGGCCAGGCCCACCACCTTCATGGTCGACGTCCTGGCCGGCGTGCCCTCGGTGGTGGCCGCCATCTTCATCTTCGGTCTCTGGATCTCGGTCCTGCAGTTCGAACTCAGCGCGTTCGCCGTGGCCCTGGCCCTGGTGCTCCTCATGCTGCCGCTCATCGTGCGGTCCACCGAGGAGATGCTCAAACTGGTTCCGGACGAGCTCCGCGAGGCCTCGTATGCGCTCGGCGTGCCCAAATGGAAGACCATCGTCAGCGTGGTGGTCCCGACCGCGCTGTCGGGCATGATCTCCGGCATCTTCCTGGCCATCGCCCGGGTGATGGGTGAGACCGCCCCGGTGCTGATCCTCGTGGGCTACACGGCGAAGTTCAACTACGACGTGCTCCAGGGCAACATGGCCTCGCTGCCGCTGCTGATCTACAACCAGCTCTCGAACCCGAACGAGGCCGGGCAGTACCGCATCTGGGGCGCCGCCCTCACGCTCGTCGTCATCATCGGGTTGCTGAACGTCCTCGCCACGTTCGCCGCCAAGGCGCTCGCGCCCAAAACCAAGTAAGGACCTGACATGGCCAAGCGACTCGACCTCGAGAACGTCGACATCTTCTACGGCGACTTCCACGCCGTGAAAGACGTCAACCTCCACGTCCCCCCGCGCTCGGTGACCGCGTTCATCGGCCCGTCCGGTTGCGGCAAATCCACCGTGCTGCGGTCGCTCAACCGGATGCACGAGGAGATCCCTGGCGCGTTCGCCACGGGTTCGATCAAGCTCGACGGGGTGGACATCTACGACAAGAAGGTCGACCCCGTCGCGGTGCGCCGGACCATCGGCATGGTGTTCCAGCGCCCGAACCCGTTCCCCACCATGTCCATCAAGGAGAACGTGGTCGCCGGGCTCAAACTCCAGGGCGTCAAGAACAAGAAGAAGCTCGACGAGGTCGCGGAGAAGTCGCTGCGCGGCGCCAACCTCTGGAACGAGGTCAAGGACCGACTCGACAAGCCGGGCGGCGGCCTCTCGGGTGGCCAGCAGCAGCGCCTGTGCATCGCCCGGGCGATCGCGATCGAGCCCCAGGTGCTCCTCATGGACGAGCCGTGCTCGGCACTCGACCCCATCTCGACGCTCGCGGTGGAGGATCTCATCTCCGAGCTCAAGAGCGAGTTCACCATCGTGATCGTCACGCACAACATGCAGCAGGCGGCGCGGGTGTCCGACCAGACCGCGTTCTTCTCGCTCGAGGCCACAGGGATGCCGGGTCAGCTCGTCGAGGTCAACTCCACGGAGAAGATCTTCTCCAACCCGGAGAACAAGCAGACCGAGGACTACGTGTCCGGCCGCTTCGGCTGAGTTCTGCCCCGCACGACGAGAGCACCCCGGTACCCGCCATGTCGGCGGGAACCGGGGTGCTCTCGTCGTATCCCCGGGTTCGGGTCAGCCCCGGGAAGCTGTGCGTCCCGGGTCCGGGTCAGCCGGAGATCCCCTGCCCGGCGTCGCCGGAGTCCTGGGTCTTGTACGCCCTCTCGGTCTCGTTGAACTTGCGGACCAGCTCCTCCTTGGAGGGGGAGGTGCGTTCCGGGTCGTCCACCGTCAGAGTGGCGTATTCGCCGGTGGCCAGGAAGATCACTCGCTGGGCCACCTCGACCGCGTGGTCGGCGAACCGCTCGTAGTAGCGGCCGAGAAGCGTCACGTCGACCGCCGAGGCCACGCCCCACTTCCATTCGCGCACGGTGAGCAGGGTGAACAGGTGGCGACGGAGGTCGTCGACGGCATCGTCCTGGTGGGCCAGGGTGGCGGCCTGCTCGGCGTCCCGGTTGAGCAACACCTCGGTGGCCGAGCGGCCGAGCGAGACCGCGACGCGGCCCATCTCGGCGAAGTACCCGTTGACCGGCTCGGGTAGGACGCCCTCGGGATGGCGCCGACGCACGATCTTGGCCACGTGCCCGGCCAGGGTGCCCATCCGGACCAGGTCCTGGACGAGCTGGATCGAGGTGACCACCTGGCGTAGGTCACGGGCCACGGGGGCCTGGAGGGCCAACAGCGCGAAGCCGCGCTCCTCGTTCTCGGTTGCCAGCCTGGCCATCTCGGTGGAGGACTGGAGGACCTTCTCCGCCGCCACCAGATCGACCTGGAGCAGGGCGTGCGTGGCCAACTCCATGTCGTCGGTCGCGAGGGAGCACATCCGGGCCATCGAGGTGGCCAGATCTGCCAGTTCTTCAGAGTAGACAAGACGCATGTTCGCCAGCATACCCGCATGTCAATTGCGGAATCGGCCCCGACGATGAACGCCCGGTGAATACCGCCGGCACCGGGCCGCTCCCGGCGATCAGCCCCCGGAGTTGGCGGCGTCCGCGCCCTCCAGGGCCACCGCGTCGTCCTCGGGGTCGTCCAGCCACCCTTCGGGTAGCAGGACGCGGGAGGGCGAACCCTGCCGGCCCCGGGGGCCGTAGCCGTCGGCCGGGAAGGGCGCGTCGGCGGGCAGGTCGGCCAGCAGCGCCGCGAGGTCGTCCAGGGTGCGGACGCCGGAGAGTCCGACGCGCTTCTCCGACCCGGCCGGGAAGCCGCGCAGGTACCACGCCACGTGCTTGCGGATCTCGCGCATCCCCTTGTTCTCACCGTGATGCTCGGCCAACAGCTCGCCGTGGCGGTACATGATCCGGCTGACCTCGCCGAGGGTGGGCGGGGTCGGAGCCTCGCGGCCGTCCAGGCGGGCGGCGAGCTCGGAGAACAGCCAGGGCCGACCGAGGCATCCCCGGCCGATCACCACTCCCGCGCACCCGGTCTGCTCACGCATACGGACCGCGTCATCGGCGGAGAAGATGTCGCCGTTGCCCAGCACCGGCACGTCGGAGACCGCCCCGACGTGCTCGACCAACCGGGAGATCTGCGACCAGTCGGCCTCGCCGGAGTACCGCTGGGCGGCGGTCCGGGCGTGTAGTGCGACTGCCTGGGCCCCCTCGTCGACGGCGATGCGGCCGGCGTCGAGATGGGTGTGGTGCTCGTCGTCGATGCCGACACGCATCTTCACCGTGACCGGGATGTCGGTGCCCTCGGTCGCGCGGACCGCCGCCGCGACGATGGAGCGGAACAGTCTCCGCTTGTAGGGAATGGCCGAGCCGCCGCCGCGGCGGGTGACCTTGGGGACCGGGCAACCGAAGTTGATGTCGATGTGGTCGGCCAGATTCTCGTCGACGATCATCTTGGCGGCCGCGTAGGTGTACTCCGCGTCGACCGTGTACAGCTGCAGGCTGCGCGGGGACTCGTCGGGGGCGAACGTGGCCATGTGAAGGGTTGCGGGCTGCCGTTCGACCAGCGCGCGGGCGGTGATCATCTCGCAGACGTAGAGTCCGGACACCGAGCCCTGCTGTTCCCGTTCGATCTCGCGGCACAACGTGCGGAAGGCGACGTTGGTGACACCCGCCATCGGCGCCAGGATGACGGGCGAGGCGAGCTCGAAGGGTCCGATGCGCAGGGCGGGCGCGTCGGTGGTGGTGGGTGCGGACATACACCGAGTGTTCCAGCGTGGGGCGGGCAGGTCCAATGGGGTGGGAACACCGCGGTCTCCTGCAGCGCCGCTGGTCGTCGGGCCCACCCCTGCGCGGTCCGTCGCCGTTCCGTCGTGCACCCGGGACGAGTGAGCCGACGAGTGAGCGGTGCTCACGTGCGGATGCTCGCGGCCGCCGTGGCCGTGAGCAGCACAGCCATGAGGACCGCCATCGCGGGGTACCCACCGACGAGGCCGGCCAGCACCGGCCCGGACACGGGCGCGAGCGCGGTCACCGCCGTCATCGGCGCGGCGAAGACGGCGTTGATCGCACCGAAGTTCTCAGTACCCCACCGGTCCGAGACGGCGGTGGCCTGGAGGAGGGTGTGGCACCCGCGGGCGGCGCCTGTGCCGACAGCCAGGGCGACGAGCAACCACGTGGGTCCGGGGAGCAACGCCAGGCCCCACAGACCGAGAGCGCCGGCGCCGAGGACCACCAGGGTTCGCTGTTGGGGGGTGGACCTGCGGGCCAGGGCTGGATAGCCGAGCCGGCCGACGACCTGGCCCGCGCCCACCAGCCCGAAGGCGAGCGCGGCCGTGGAGTAGGCGATCCCCCGATCCAGCAGCAGCGGGATGAGGTTGATCGTCACGGCGAAGAGCGTGAACGTGGCGACCGTCATCACCACCTGGAGGGTGATGAACTGGCGCGTTCTGGTGACCCGGCGGACCTCGCCCCGCGACTGCTGCGCGGACGGTTCACCCACGGTGCCGGACCAGGTCGAGTTGAGGAACAAGGCGTGCAGAGGTACCGACACCGCGGCGAGGATCCCGGCCATGATGAGGTAGCTGGTCCGCCACCCGAACTGCCCGATCAGATACGCGGTGAGCGGGGCGAAGAGGGTGGAGGCGAACCCGGCGACGAGCGTCAGCGTCAGCAGGGGGCCGACCCGCCTCGGGCCGTACCACCGCGTGATCACCGCGAACGCGGGCGGATAGAGGACGGCGGACTGGGCGAACCCGGCGACCAGCCAGGCCAGGTAGAACATCGGCAGGTTGGGAGACCACGCGACCAGCGCCAGGGCGGCCACGCCGATGACCGCCCCGAGCGTCATCACCGTGCGTGGCCCCCGGGCGTCGAGGACCGAACCGACCCTGAGCCCGGCTACCGCCGAGATGACGAGGCCGGCCGACAGCGCACCGGTGATGGCGGTGTCACTCCACCCGGTGTCCTGTGAGATCGGCGTGACGGCCGCGGGCAAGGAGTAGAAGAGCAGTCCCCAGCTGGTGGTCTGCGCGATACACATGGCCGCGAGCCCGCCGCGGGGGCGGTCGGTCCCGGGCGGGCGGCTGCTGATGGCGAGCCTGTCAGCAGCAGGTTGACGTGGTGGTCACGCCGAGCGAGATCAGTTGCGGCGAGGGGGGCGCATCGCACGAACCACCGAGGTCTGTTGAACAGACCCCGGTCTCCGGCAGGTCGAGCTGCACGTCGTCGGCGGCGGCCCGGTCACCTGCGAGTGCGGCGGCGATGGAACGGACCTGCTCGTACCCGGTGGCCATGAGGAACGTCGGCGCCCGGCCGTAGCTCTTCATCCCCACGATGTAGAAGTCGGCCTCGGGATGGGCCAGGAGCCGCTCGCCGTGCGGCTCGACGCTTCCGCAGGAGTGGAATTCCGGGTCGATCAGCGGCCCGAGTTGGTGCGGCGCATCCACGGCCGGGTCGAGGGCGAGGCGGAGCTCGGAGAGGATGGACAGGTCGGGGCGGAAGCCGGTGGCGGGGACGAGAAGGTCCACCTCCAGGTGAGCCGGACCCTGCGGGGTGTTGGCGTGGACCGTCAGCCCTGTCGGCGTGGGCGTGAACCCGGTGATGGTGAACGAGGTGTGCACGTTGATCACCCCGGAGGCCACGGCAGCGCGCAGGCGTGAGCCCAGGGCTCCGCGGGCTTCCAGTTCGTCGCTGTCCCCGCCGCCGTAGACACCGGACACGTCAGCCGCACGAACCGCCCAGCTGATCCGGGTGTCGGGGGCCTGTCGTGCGATCGTCACCAGGTCGAGCAGGGTGTTGGCCGCCGAATGCCCGGCCCCCACGACGAGCACATGGCGGCCGGCGAACCGGTCGCGCTCCACCCCGGTCACATCCGGCAGCGGGGCGGTGATCAGACCCTGCGCGGCCGCCGCGTCCTCACCGGGTGCGGGGAGACCGGACCGGCCGAGCGGATTGGGCCGGCCCCAGGTTCCCGAGGCGTCGATGACGCTGCGGGCCCGCACGTCGGTCAGGGTGCCGTCGGCGGATTCGACCCGGACGAGGAACGGGGTACGCGCCCGATCGGCCGACCGCGTCTTGTCGATCCCCTCCCGGGACACCGACACCACGCGGGAACCGGTCCGGACGACGTCCGCGCCGAGGACCGCGGCGAGCGGAGACAGATAGTCCCGGACCAGCTCGTGACCGGTGGGCAGAGCCTCCGGGTCCGGCTCCGTCCACCCGGTGGGTTCGAGCAGGCGCCGGGCGGCGCTGTCGATGTCGTATCTCCACGGGGAGAACAGGCGGGTGTGCCCCCATCGCCGGATGGCCGCCCCGATCGTGGCGCCGCCCTCGAGAACCAATGGGGTCAGTCCCCGCTCGCGGAGGTGGGACGCCGCAGCCAGTCCCACGGGGCCGGCTCCGATGACCACAACCGGAAGCTCCTGCATTGTCGGGTTCACTGGGCGTTCTCCTTCTCTGGCGGTGCACGGCGCGACCACGCGTGCAGTGGTGTCGGGCGCGAGGACGCGTGGTGTGTCGGCCGCGAGCACGCGGGCAGTGGTGGTGCCCGGCACGAACTCATCGGTATCGATGAGCGTCTATGCGCGAGGCTAAGCCGATGGATCGACATGTGTCAATGGATCGGATCCCGGTGAGCGTCCGGGCTGCTGGTGGTGCCCCCAGTCGGGCTCGAACCGACGACCTGCGGATTAAAAGTCCGTAGCTCTACCAACTGAGCTATAGGGGCGTCGGTCACGATACCGTCCCGGTTCGCGTGCCCGGGGTCCGGTGCCGACTTTGCAGACGGTTGGTTTAGCTGTGGGGTGGGCAGTGCCCTAAACTCGAACGCGCTGCGGGCCGGTGATAGTCGGACGTGGCGCACGCCCCCTTCGTTTAGCGGCCTAGGACACCGGCCTTTCACGCCGGCAGCGCGGGTTCGAATCCCGTAGGGGGTACGCAGGAGATGTCCCGGTCACCGCCTCGGTGACCGGGACGTCGTGCATTTGCGGGCCGGTTAGTGGATTGGTCTGTGGGCTGGTCCGTAGCGCGGAAACCCGCGGCCCACCTGGCGATTTGCGCACGGGCGGGGCGTCGTTTAATGTTCTATCTCGTGCGAAGAGCACGGCCCTGTGGCGCAGTTGGTTAGCGCGCCGCCCTGTCACGGCGGAGGTCGCGGGTTCGAGTCCCGTCAGGGTCGCACAGAGACAACCGGCGCATTCGGTGTTCACCGGATGCGCCGGTGGTCTTAGGGCCAGGTAGCTCAGTTGGTACGAGCGTCCGCCTGAAAAGCGGAAGGTCGTCGGTTCGATCCCGACTCTGGCCACAAGATCGCAGCGCGTCGGAGGGTTTCCCTCCGACGCGTTTCCCATTTCGGGGAACGTCTGCCCCGCGTTATAGCGTGGACGCCATGCCATCGCCTGCCACCGAGGTCCCTGACGTGCCGGAGAAGTCCCGATCAGGGGTCAGGTGGGGGATCGTCGCCGCGGTCAGCGGGCTGATCGGGATCTTCCTCGCGATCATCGTGCCACTCCTGCCCGTCACCCAGACCACCTCGACGATCAGCTGGCCGGAGTCCTCCGGCACGCTCGATCCGGTCACGGCTCCGCTGGTGGCGTACTACCCGCTCGACATCACCGTGGACGTGCCGTGCTCGGCCGTGGGTGACCTGCGGGAGCAGGGCCGCGAGGACGGCGTCCTGGTATCCACCGCTCCCCGGCAGGCCGGCGAGGACGCGGGGGCCCGCGGGCTCATGGTCTCCGTCGCCGGCTCCACGGTGGAGGTGCGCAGCCGGAACGTCCTCATCGCCTCCGCGCCCGTCGAGGCGGTCGCCGGGGCGGGGGCGTGCTCCTCGATCCGCGTGGAGGCGGACTCCGGATCGATCGGCGCGGAATTCCTCGGACTGGACGTGAACGGCCAGGGCGCGGGCGGCCGGATCGATGAGGACCTCCGCCCGCAGGTCGTCGGCGTGTTCACGGACCTGCAGGGGGCGGCGCCGGAGGGAATGTCCGTCGACATCACCGTGGACTCCCGCTACACCACCCAGGCGACCGCCCTCAAGCAGATCGCCATCGTGATCGGCATCCTCGCGATCATCGTCGCGCTCGTCGCACTGCACCGGCTCGACCTGCGTGACGGCCGCGCCGGACGCCGGGTGTTGCCCTCCGGGTGGTGGAAGCCGCGACCCCTCGACCTGCTGGTGGTGGCCACGCTGCTGGTCTGGCACGTCATCGGGGCCAACACGGCGGACGACGGGTACATCCTCACCGAGGCGCGCGCAGCGGTCTCGAGCGGTTACATGCCCGAGGTGTTCCGCTACTACGGCGCCCCGTACGCGCCGTTCGGGATGCCCTACTACCTCTACACGGCCATGAGTTCGATCTCCCTGGGCAGCGTGTGGCTGCGACTGCCGGCGCTGCTGCTGGGGATCGCGTCCTGGATCCTGCTCTCGCGTGAGGTCATCCCGCGCCTCGGCATAGCGGCCCGGCGCGCCCCGGCGGTCAGGTGGAGCACCGCCGCGGTGTTCCTCGCGTTCTGGCTCACCTACAACAACGGCCTGCGTCCCGAGCCGATCGTCGCCTTCGGCGTCCTGGCCACCTGGGTCTCGCTCGAGCGCGCGCTGGCGACCGGCCGGCTGCTGCCGGCGGCCGCCGGCTTCATCATCGGTGGGCTCACGCTGTCAGCGGCGCCCACCGGCACCTTCTGCATCGCCGCGATCCTCGCCGCCTCGCGGCCACTGCTGCTCCTGGTGATCCGGCGGGCGCGACGCGACGGCTGGGTGCCGACGGTGGCCCCGCTGCTCGCCGCCGGCCTCGGCGTGCTCCACCTGATCTTCCTGGACCAGCCGCTGGTCACCACGCTGCAATCCTCCGCCCTGCTCGGCGACGTCGGCCCCACCGGACGCTGGTTCGAGGAGGTCTGGCGCTACGAGTGGCTGATGAACCAGACGCCGGACGGGTCGCTGGCCCGCCGCTTCGCGGTCCTCGCCATGTTCCTGTCGCTCATCACCTGCGCAGCCATCCTGTTCCGCAAGGGCAGGATCCCCGGCGTGTCCGTGGGTCCCGCGCGGCGGATCGTCGGCCTGGCCGCGATCTCGATCGCGTTCATGGCGCTCAACCCCACCAAGTGGACCCACCACTTCGGGGCGTTCGCCACGATCGGCGCGGCACTGGCGGCGCTGGTGACCATGGCCGTCCTGCCCGCGGCCACGCGGTCACTGCGCAACCGGATGCTCTTCCTCGCGGCCGTGTTCCTGGTCCTGGCGCTGAGTTTCACCTCCACCAACGGCTGGTGGTACATCTCGATCTACGGCATCCCGTGGGGTGGTGCCCAGCCCTCGATCGCCGGGATCACCCTGTCCTCGGTGTTCCTCGGGCTGATGATCCTCGCGCTCCTGGGCGCTCTGTTCCTGCACTACCGGGAGCCGTTCGTGCGGCCGACGGCGGCGGGGACCACCGATGGCGGCCGCAGCGGTCCCGTGGCCCGCGCGCTGCGCGAGGTCTCGCACGCCCCACTGGGGCTCGCGGCGGCCCTCGTCGTCGTGGTGATCGTCGCGTCCATGGCCGCGGCGGTCCGCAACCAGTACCCCGCCTATTCCGTCGGTCTGCAGAACCTGAAGGCGCTGTCGGGCGAGCCGTGCGGCATCGCCGACGTGGTACTGACCGAGCCCGACGCCAACGCCGGACTGCTCGAGCCGGTCGGGGAGCCCCGCGACCAGCTCGAGGCGGGCGCCCGGCCGGTCGAGTTCGCCCCCGACGGGATCCCCGCCGACCTCACGGCCACCCAGGCCGTCGACGTCGACACGCCGGGCACAGGGGAGGACTCGGATGCCACGGCGACCACCGCCGGAACCGAGGGCGGGGTGCGCTCGGGGGAGGGCATCAACGGCAGTCACGCCGTGCTGCCGTTCGGCCTCGACCCGGCGCGGGTGCCGGTCCTCGGCAGCCACCAGGCCGGCCCGCAGTTCACCGCGGAGACCACCACCGACTGGTACCGGCTCCCGGATCGGGACGGGGAGCACCCCCTCGTCACGATCGCCGTGGCGGGTTCCTTCGCCCCGGACGCGATCCGCGTGGAGTTCGCGACCGCCGCGGAGTCGTTCGAACCGACGGGTTCGGTCCTGCCCGTGGACATCGGCCCGGCGCCGTCCTGGCGCAACCTGCGAGTTCCGCTCGACACGTTGCCCTCGGACGCCACCGCGATCCGGCTCGTGGTGCACGACCTCGACCCGGACCCGTCGCGGTGGATCGCGTTCACCCCGCCCCGGGTCCCCGAGCTGGTGACCATGCAGGACCTGGTGGGCCACACCACCCCGGTCCTCCCGGACTGGGCGGTCGCCTTCCACACGCCGTGCCTTCGCCCCTTCGACGAGTACGCGGGCATCCACGAGCTGCCCGAGTACCGCGTGCTGCCGGACCGCGGGCTGGCGGTGAGCTCCACCAACACCTGGCAGGCGTGGGACGGTGGCGGACCGCTCGGGTTCATCGAGCTCCTGCTCGAGGGCGAGACCGTGCCCACCTACCTCGAACACGACTGGGACCGGGACTGGGGCTCGCTCGTGCGTTACGAGCCGCTGGTGCCCGATGCGAAGCCGGCGACGGTCGAGCAGGGGGAGACCGTACGGTCGGGGATGTGGAACGGGGGACCGCTGGCCCGGTGACCGGTTAGCATCGGTCCCGGAGCTTTTACAAGGAAGTCCAAGTTTTTACCGACCCAGAGTGGAGCAACGCTATGACCGTGACCGAGAAGCAGTTCGAGAACATCCTGGTCGACCAGACCGGCCGCGTCGCGGTCATCACGCTCAACCGGCCCAAGGCGCTCAACGCGCTGAGCAGCGGCATGGAGAAGGAGGTCGTCGAGGCGGTCGAGGGCCTCGATTCCGACCCGGGTGTCGGCTGCATCCTCATCACCGGTTCGGAGAAGGCCTTCGCGGCCGGCGCCGACATCAAGGAGATGAAGGACAAGTCGTACCCGGGCATCTACCTCGAGCGCTTCTTCCATGACTGGAAGCGCCTCACCGTCGCGCGGACGCCGATCATCGCGGCCGTCTCCGGCTTCGCGCTCGGCGGCGGCTGCGAGCTCGCCATGATGTGCGACATGATCATCGCCGGCGACAACGCCAAGTTCGGCCAGCCGGAGATCACCCTCGGCGTGATCCCGGGCATGGGCGGCTCGCAGCGGCTCACCCGCGCTGTGGGCAAGGCCAAGGCCATGGACCTGTGCCTGACCGGCCGGCAGATGGATGCCGCCGAGGCCGAGCGCTCCGGCCTGGTCGCCCGCGTCGTCCCCGCGGCCGACCTGCTCGACGAGGCCATGAAGGTCGCCGAGAAGATCGCCTCGATGAGCAAGACCACCGCCATCGCGGCCAAGCAGGCCGTCAACCGCTCCTTCGAGACCACCCTCGAGGAGGGGCTGCTGGCCGAGCAGAACGCCTTCTACGCGCTGTTCGCCACGGACGACCAGACGGAGGGCATGTCCGCGTTCGCGGAGAAGCGCAGGCCCGAGTGGCGTCGCTGAACCACCACCTGGACCCGGCGCTGAGCCACGACCTGGACCCCGCCCGCCGCGCCCCCGGGGCCCCGCTGCCGGTGCTGGTCCTGACGGGCTACCTGGGCGCGGGCAAGACCACGCTGCTCAACCACCTGCTCAGCGGGGCCCCGGGCCTGCGGATCGCGGCGATCGTCAACGACTTCGGGGAGATCGATGTGGACGCCACCGCGGTGGCCGGCCGCGTCGACTCCATGGTCTCGCTACCCAACGGCTGCGTCTGCTGCGAGGTCGACGCCGGCGAGCTCGTCGAGGCGCTGACCCGGCTCGCCGGCGACGAGCTGGGCATGGACCTGGCGGTGATCGAGGCCAGCGGCCTGGCCGAACCGGCGATCCTGTCCCGGATGGTCCACGAGGTGCCCCGGGACAAGGTGCGGCACGCGGGGATGGTCCAGGTGGTGGACGCCGAGGGGCTCGATGACGCTATGGAGCGGCATCCGAGCCTGGCATCGCACCTCGCGGAGGCGGACCTCGTCGTCGTCAACAAGTGCGACCTGGTCACCCGGGAGCGGTTCGGCGAGCTCCGCGCGACGATCCGCTCCCACGCCCCGCGCGTGGCCGTGCTGCCGGCCGTCCGCGCCGCGGTCCCCGCCGGACTCCTACTGGGGATGGAACCGGACGCGGCGGACTCCGCGGTCGTGGAACCGGGGCCCGTCGCCCACCACCACGCCCACCACCACGCCCACGACCACCCCCACCTCCACGACTCGTACCGGGCGGTCACGGTGACGCCGGCGCGCCACCTCCATCCGCGCCGCGTGCTGGCCGCGCTCTCCGCGCCGCCGGCCGGCGTCTACCGCGCCAAGGGCACGCTGACCCTGGCTACGGCGGACGGGCCGCGACGGTACGAGGTGGCGTTGGTGGGGCGCCGGCTGGAACTGCGCGCCGGGGGCCACGGCGCGGAGGGGGTGGTGGTGATCGGCGTCGATATGGACGACGACGAGGTGAGGCGCTTCCTGGATGACGCCCAGCTGATCGCTGGCGAGACCGTCGACCCGGACGCCGCGCTGGGCCTGCACCCGTACCTCGTCGGCGCCCCGGACTCCAGCGACGTCGAGGAGTGGATCTACGACGAGCAGCGCTCCGCGCCGCTGACCGGGGCGGCCGCGATGTTGGTGGACCCGGAGGACCCCGAGGCATTCGATCCAGCCTTCACGCCCTGAACACGGCCGGGGCGTGAAGCCGGACCGGGTACCCCCGTCAACATCGAACAGCGGCGACCGGCACCGGTCGGCACCACCCCGGTTACGTGCGTATAGTGGCGCTCACGACGGTGATTTGCGGCACTTCCCGGGGCATTCCCCGGCTCACGTCGGGGGTGCGCCACGACCGGGTGAGGAGATCTCGTGGACGAGGAGACGGCCGACCGAGGATTCGGCGGCGGAGCCGCTGGTGAGGCGCAGCGCCGAAAGCGAGACCTGGCCTCTGTGCGGAGCGCGATCTCCGCGTTGCGCGAGGCCACCGGGATCCCGGTGACCATCGGTGGCGTGGTGGGCGAGGGACACACCCTGGTGCTGTCGGAGTCGCTCGGCATGCGGACCTCGGCGATGAAGGACCTCACGATCCACTACGGGGCCGGGGTCGGCGGCCGGGTCATGGCCACCGGTAAGCCGGTCGGTGTGGCCGACTACCCACGGGCCGGTGTGATCACGCACGAATACGACCTGCCGGTGCTGTCCGAGGGGTTGCGCTCGATGGCGGCGATCCCGGTGGTGGTGGGAAAGGACGTCCGCGCGGTCCTCTACGCGGGCGTGCACAATTCGGTGCGCTTCGGGGAGAAGGTCCTCAACCAGATGGCGGCCACCGCGCGAGCCCTGGAGCAGGAGATCGCGGTCAATGACGCGCTCGCCGCCCGGGGCGCCGCACCGGTCGGCCCGGGCGCCGGCGAGGGCAGATGGGACGACGTCCTGTCCAACGAGCGGATGCGCGAGACCCACACGCGACTGCGGATGCTGGCGTCCCGGACCGAGGCGCCGGACGTCCGCGCCGAGCTCGAACGGATCTGCGCCGAGATGGTCTCGCCCCCACCGGAGTTGCCCACCGCGCGGCTGTCCCGCCGCGAGCTGGACGTGCTGGCCTGCGTGGCGCAGGGCAAGACCAATATCGAGACGGCCGCGGAGATGGGCATCGGCGCGGAGACCGTCAAGAGCTACCTGCGCTCGGTCATGCGCAAGCTGGACGCGCACACGCGGTTCGAGGCCGTCAACGCCGCACGGCGGATGGGCGCCCTGCCGTAACCCCGGCGGGGAGCCGGCCGGAGATCACCCGCGCCCGGTGCCCGGCACCGACAGCCCGAAGGTCAGCCCCGCTCGCCGCCCGGCACCCACAGCACGTCGCCGTCGGGATTGGCCACCCGGCCGAGGACGAACAGCAGGTCCGACAGCCGGTTGAGGTACTTGGCCGGCAGCGCAGAGGTGGAGTCCGGGTGCTCGTGGACCGCCGCCCACGCCGCGCGCTCGGCGCGACGGGTCACGGTGCGAGCCACGTGCAGGTACGCGGCGCCGGGGGTCCCGCCCGGGAGGATGAACGAGGTCAGGTCGGCCAGCTCGGCGTTGAACTCGTCGATCCAGCCCTCGAGCCGCTCGATATAGGACGGTTCGATCCGGAGCGGCGGATACTCGGGATCGGCGACCACCGGGGTGGCCAGGTCGGCGCCGGCGTCAAAGAGATCGTTCTGCACGACCCGCAGTACCGCCGCGACGCGGTCGGCGAGATCGCCGCTGGTCACCGCGACGCCGATCGCGGCATTGGCCTCGTCGCAGTCCGCGTACGCGGCCAGGCGGACGTCGTTCTTGCTCACCCGCGAGAAGTCGGACAGTCCCGTGGTCCCGTCGTCGCCGGTCCGGGTATAGATCTTTGTGAGATGAACAGCCATGAGGCCAACCTACGCGCCCGCCACTCCCCGGATGGGCGGGAAGTCCCCGGTTCTCGCCTAGGGTGGACGGGTGAGCGGTAACCCAACGTCCCGCGAGGAGAGCTTCCTCGTCACCGGCGGAACCAGACTGGCCGGCGAGGTCTCTGTCGCCGGCGCGAAGAACAGCGTCCTCAAGCTCATGGCGGTGGCCCTGATGGCAGAGGGCCGCACGACCTTGACCAATTGTCCGGACATCTCGGACGTCCCCGCGATGGCGGAGGTCCTCCGCCATCTCGGATGCGTCGTCGAGATCTCCGGGGACACGGTGGTGATCGACACCCCGGCTGATGTCGGTCATGTGGCCGACGACAAGGCAGCGCAGCGACTCCGCGCATCCGTGTGCATCCTGGGTCCGTTGGTCGGCCGCTTCCACCGGGCGGTCCTCTCGATGCCGGGCGGTGACGCGATCGGCAGCCGACCGCTGAACTGGCACCAGAACGGGTTGAACGCGCTGGGGGCCACCACGAGGATGGACCACGGTCGGCTCGTCGCCGAGGCCACGGAACTCCGGGGCGCGGGCTACAAGCTCAGCTTCCCGTCCGTCGGGGCCACCGAGACCTTTGTGACCGCGGCGGTTCTGGCCAAAGGGACCTCCGTCCTGGAGAACGCTGCCCGCGAGCCCGAGATCGTGGACATCTGTGAGCTGCTGACCGAGATGGGTGCCAAGATCACCGGCGCAGGTTCCAGCACCATCACCATCGAGGGCGTCGACGAGCTGCATCCGGTGAGCCACCGGGTGGTCGGCGACCGCATCGTCGCGGCGACCTGGGCGATGGGTGCGGTCATGACCCGGGGCGACGTCAAGGTCACCGGCATCGACCCGATGTTCATCCACGTGGTCCTGGAGAAACTGCGGGGAGTGGGGGCCGAGGTCGAGACCGGGGCGGACTGGTTCCAGGTCAGTCAGCAGGGCCGGCCACGCGCGCGGAACGTCCGGACGCTGCCGTTCCCCGGATTCCCGACCGACCTGCAGCCGATGGCTATCGCGCTCGCCTCCGTGTCGGACGGATTGTCCGTGGTCACCGAGAACCTCTTTGAAGCACGCTTCCGCTTTGTCGAGGAGATGGTGCGCATGGGCGTGGACGCCGAGACCGACGGCCACCACGCCAAGATCCGCGGCCGGGAGCGCCTGGACTCGGCCACCGTCTGGGCGAGCGATATCCGCGCCGGCGCCGGGCTGGTCCTCGCGGGGATGTGCGCGGACAACGTGACGGAGGTCTGCGAGATCTTCCACATCGATCGTGGTTACTCCGACTTCATCGGGAACGTGCGGTCACTCGGTGGCCAGATCGAGCGCGTCGACACCCACCGTTGACGCGTTCGATCGCTAACGACCACCGCTGACCAGGCGATTTGCGTTCCGGTTCATGTCTGCGTAACTTATTGGAAGTCGCCGACAGCGGCCCGGACCGAGAGGC
>NZ_JAWLRW010000008.1:0-218291 GCF_033142235.1 Rhodococcus sp. IEGM 1408 | reverse complement strand
GCCGCCCGGGCCACCTCACTCAGGGCTTCGGCGCCCAGGGTGTCCAGGGCGTCGGCGCCGAGCGCGGTCAAGGCCTCACCCGCGGCGCGCAGCGCCCCGGGGAACGGCGGACTCGTCGTCGTCACACTCATGACCGTCCCCCCTCCCACCTCGAGCCGAACTCGAACATGTGTACTATCCTACCCACGCAGAGTTAATCGCACAAGGGTTCGGACCAAGTGGACAGGGGAGGCGCCGCTAGACTTCCGACATGGCCGAGCCACACTCCTCCCCCGTCGACCGCGCCTTCGACGTCCTGCGCGCGACGGCCGCGGGCACAGGCCTGACGTTGAGCGAGATCGCACGCGAAACCGGCCTGGCCAAGTCCACGACTCTGCGACTACTCGCCGCGCTCGAACGCAACGACGCGGTCGCACGGATCGGCCAGCGCTATCGCCTGGGCCCGCTCGTGCACGAGCTCGACCCCATCCCGACCTCCCCGGAATACGAGCGGATCCGCAGAGTGCTCACGCCGTTCCTCGCGCACCTCTTCGAGGCCACGCGCGCGACCGTGCACCTGGCCGCACTGCACGGGGACGAGGTGGTGTACCTCAACAAACTGCACGGACCGCGGCCGATCCCGTCGCCGTCGCGGATCGGCGGCGGCCTGCCGGCCTACTGCACGGGGGTGGGCAAAGCGATCCTGGCGTTCGACGACGACGCGGCACAGCGCGTGGCGCGGGGCCCGTTGGTGGCGTGGACCGACACCACCCTGACCTCGGCGGATGCGCTGGCGGTCGAGCTCGCCGACATCCGGAGGCGGAAGCGATCGCTGGATCGGGCCGAGCTCACGCCGGGCCTGTACTGCGTGGCGGCGCCGGTGTTCGACGGCGGCGGCAGCGACGGTAGCAGCGACGACGACGACGAGAGCCCCACCGGCAGCAGCCGAGCAGTGGCGGCACTGTCAGCCAGCGCGGCAGACGAAGCTGCCCTCGCCCGGCTGGAACCGCTGGTCATCCGCGTCGCGGCGGCTGCCGGGCGCGCCCTGGGCTCGGACCGTTAGCTGAACTCCATGGTCACGTCGCCGAGGCCCGCGAACTCCGCCCGGAAGGAGTCTCCGGGGGCGGCGTCCATGGCGCGGATCGCCGTGCCGGGCAGGATCACGTCGCCCTTGCGCAGGCGGACCCCGAACTTGGCGACCGTCGAGGCCAGCCACCCGACCGAGTTGAGCGGATTGCCCAACACGGCGTCCGAGCGGCCCGAGGCGAGGAACTCCCCGTTCTTGTAGAGGGTCGCATCGATGGCCGCGACGTCGATGTCGGCCAGCCTCACCCGGTTCCGGCCCACCACGTAACCGCAGGACGAGGCGTTGTCGGCGATCGTGTCGGGCAGGGTGATCTTCCAGTCCCTGATCCGGGAATCGATGAGCTCGATCGACGGCACCACCCACTCGATGGCCGCGGCGGCCTCCTCCTGCGAACACCCCTCGGGCGGGATGTCGGCGCCCAGGATGAAGCCCACCTCGACCTCCACGCGCGGGAAGCAGAACCTCGCGGACTCGACGGGCGCACCCTCGGGGTACTCCATGGTGTCGAGCAGGTGGCCGTAGTCGGGCTCGTCGACGCCCATCATCTCCTGCATCGCCTTGGACGCCAGGCCCACCTTGTGGCCGGTGACCACGGCGCCGGAATCGAGCTTGCGGCGGATGTTGACGAGCTGGATCTCGAAGGCGTCGTCCGGGGTCAGATCGGGGTGTCCGGCGGTCAGGGGGGCGATGGGCGCGACATCCGCCTCCGCGTCCCAGAGTCGCTGGGCGAGCGTGGCGCGGGTCTCCTCGGTGAGCATGGCGGCCATGCTACCTGGGACGTCTGGCGCAACCGCCCTCAGTTCTATAACGTGTTCTACATGGCAGATCAGGAATTCGACGTCGTCGTGGTCGGTAGTGGCGGAGCCGGCATGACGGCCGCGCTCGCAGCAGCAAAGAAGGGCCTCAGCGTGGTCCTCGTGGAGAAGGCCGCGCACTACGGCGGCTCCACCGCGCGCTCGGGCGGAGGTGTCTGGATCCCCAACAACTCGGTGCTGCAGCGCGACGGGGTCCTCGACACCCCGGAAGCGGCCCGGACCTACCTCCGGTCGATCATCGGCGACGTGGTGGCCCCCGAGCGGATCGACACCTACCTCGACCGCGGGCCCGAGGTCCTCGACTTCATCCTGGCCAACTCCCCTCTGGAGCTCGAGTGGGTCACCGACTACTCGGACTACTACCCGGAGGCGCCCGGCGGTCGGCTCGGCGGCCGTTCCGTCGAGCCCAAGCCGTTCGACCTGAACCAGCTCGGCCCGGAGGCCGACAATCTCGAACCCGGTTACGCCAAGGCGCCGGCCAACATGGTGGTCAAGCAGTCCGACTACCGCTGGCTCAACCTGCTGCAGCGCCCCCACACCAAGGGCGTCCGCCGCTCGATCCGAGTGGCCGTGCGGATGTTCGTGGCCAAGGCCCGCAAACAGAACAGCGTCGGCATGGGTCGAGCCCTGATCGCCGCCATGCGCAAGGGCCTGCTCGACGCGGGCGTACCGGTGTGGCTCGAGACCCCCATGACGGGCTTCGTCACCGAGGGCTCGGGGCAGGACGAGCGCATCGTCGGGATCACCGTCACCCGAGGTGGCGAGCAGGTGACCCTCCGCGCCCGACGCGGCGTGGTCATGGGTTCAGGTGGGTTCGAGCACAACCAGGCGATGCGCGACAAGTACCAGCGACAGCCCATCCCCACCTCGTGGACCGTGGGCGCCGCCGCCAACACCGGCGAGGGCATCGAGTACATGGAGAAGGTCGGCGCCGAGCTGTCCTTCATGGAGGACGCGTGGTGGGGTCCGTCCATCCTGCTCCCGCGCGGGCCGTGGTTCGCGCTGGCCGAGCGCTCGCTGCCCTGCTCCTTCATGGTCAACCAGAAGGGTGAGCGGTTCATGAACGAGTCGCTGCCCTACGTCGAGGCCGGTCACAAGATGTACGGCGGCGAGTTCGGTCAGGCGCCAGCCGGGCAGGAGGGGACCCCGGGCGACAACGTCCCGGCCTGGATCATCTTCGACCAGGAGTACAAGAACCGGTACCTCTTCGCCGGACTCCAGGCCAAGCAGCCGCTGCCGCGCAAGTGGCTCGAGTCGGAGAACTTCCACAAGGCGGACACCCTCGCCGAGCTCGCCGGCCTCATCGGCGTGCCCGCCGAGTCGCTGGAGCGGACCGCCGAGCGGTTCAACGGCTTTGCCGCCAAGGGCGCCGATGAGGACTTCAAGCGCGGCGACTCCGGCTACGACCACTACTACGGCGACCCCACCAACAAGCCCAACCCGAGCCTGGGCCCGGTCCGCAAGGCCCCGTTCTACGCCGCCAAGATGGTTCCGGGTGACCTGGGCACCAAGGGCGGCGCGGACACCGACGTCCACGGCCGCGTGCTCCGTCAGGACGGCTCCGTGATCCACGGCCTCTACGCCGCGGGCAACGCCTCGTCGCCGGTCATGGGTCACACCTACGCCGGCCCGGGCGCCACCATCGGTCCCGCCCTGGTCTTCGGCTACCTCGCCGTGGAGAACATGCTGGCCGGCTCCCCCACCGGGTCCAGCGCCAACACCAGCACCGACAAGACGGGAGTCTGACGTGCCGATCGATCTGAGCACCGCGCTCGGCGCGGAGCTGCCCTCGCAGGAGTTCTCCTGGACCGCCTCTGACGTCGCTCTCTACGCGCTGGGCGTGGGTGCGGCCGCCGACCCGATGGACACCGCCGGCCTCGGCTACATCCATGACTCGGCGCCCAAGGTGCTGCCGTCGTTCGCGACAGTTGCCGCCACGATGAACGTCACCGAGGCGCCGCGCGTCTCGTTCCCCGGCGTCGAGATCGACCTGGCCAAGGTCGTGCACGGCAGCCAGTCCGTCGAGCTGCACCGCTCGATCCCGGCGGCCGGGACGGCGACGACGACGACGAGGATCGCCGAGATCCAGGACAAGGGCTCGGCTGCGGTGATCATCCAGGAGTCCGAGACCGTCTCCGCCGACGGCGAGAAGCTGTGGACCTCGCGGTCGGGCATCTTCGCCAAGGGCGAGGGCGGCTTCGGCGGCGAGCGCGGGACCTCCGAGAAGGTCGAGTTCCCCGAGCGGGAGGCCGACCACACCATCGAGGTCGCGAGCCTGCCGCAGCAGGCGCTGCTCTACCGCCTGTGCGGGGACCGCAACCCGCTGCACTCCGATCCCGCGTTCGCCGAGGCGGCCGGGTTCCCGCGACCGATCCTGCACGGGCTCTGCTCCTACGGCCTCGTGCTGCGCGCGGTCGTGGACGCCGTCCTGGGCGGCGACGTCGACCGGGTCCGCGGTTACGGCGTGACCTTCGGCGGCGTCTTCTTCCCCGGCGAGACCATGCGCATCCGCGTCTGGGAGGACGGTTCGAGGCTGCTCGTGGCGGCCACGTCCGTCGAGCGGGACGACGCCCCCGTGCTCAAGAACGTGGTGGTCACGCTCGCCTGACCCGGCGACGCAGGACCCCTGAACGAGGCAACGCCCCGCGGTCGACCACCGCGGGGCGTTTGTCGTCTCAGCGCGGGTCAGCAGAGCGCGCGGAACTGCTCCACCAGCTTGATGCGGCCGGGTGCGTCGATCGCCATCGGCGTCACAGTCAGGGTGGTGGCGCCGGCCTCGCGGAACGCCTCGACCCTCTCTGCCACGTACCCCTCGGGGCCGATGAGCGAGACCGACCGGACCAGCTCGTCGGGCACCGCCGCGGCTGCCTCCTGCTTCTTACCGTCCAGGTACAGGTCCTGGATGAGCGCCGCCTCCGCCTCGTAGCCGTAGCGGCACGCCAGCTCGTTGTAGAAGTTCTTACCCTTGGCACCCATGCCACCGATGTAGAGGGCGAGGTGCGGCCGCACCAGGTCGAGGTAGCCCGGGACCTCCGACTCGGGGACGATCGCCAGCGCGGGCCCGGCGTACACCTCGAGCTCGCCGAGCGACGCGTCGCGCTTCTCGCGGCCCTTGGCCAGGGCGTCACCCCACGCCAGGTCCGCCTTCTCCGGGTGGAAGAACAGCGGCTGCCACCCGTCGGCGATCTCGGCGGCCAGCTGCACGTTCTTCGGGCCCAGCGCGGCCAGGACCACGGGGATGTTGTCGCGCACCGGGTGGTTGATGAGCTTGAGCGGCTTGCCCAGCCCCGTGCCCTGGTCGGCAGGCAGCGGGATCTGATACTTCGCGCCGTCGTGCACGAGCTTCTCGCGGCGCCAGACCTTGCGGCAGATCTCGATGACCTCGCGGGTCCGGGCCAGCGGCGCGTCGTAGCGCACGCCGTGGAAACCCTCGACCACCTGCGGGCCGGAGGCGCCGAGGCCCAGGACGAAGCGGCCGTCGGAGACGTAGTCCAGGCCTGCCGCCGTCATCGCGGTGAGGGTGGGCGTGCGCGTATAGATCTGCAGGATGCCCGAGGCGAGCTGCATGCGCGAGGTGCGCGCGGCCAGGTACCCGAGCTGGCTCACCGCGTCGAAGGAGTACGCCTCCGGCACGAACGCGATGTCCAGGCCCGCCCGCTCGAGGTCGGCGGCCTCCGCCGCCGTCTCGGCGAACCCGCCGCTGTAATTGAGTGCCATTCCGATGCGCATGCGGGCGAGACTACCGGGCGGTCCGGGCCCCCGACCCGGGGACCGCTGAACCCCGCACCGCTGGTCCGGTCACCACCGGCCCCCTCACCACCGCATCGACCTCGCCGCCCACGCGCACGAACACCCCGACCCGGCGCCGCAGCGGCGAGTCGGTGCGCTCGTACCCCAGGAACCTCATGCCCGTCTCGTTCGCGACGGCCAGGACCGTGTGCTCGGGCAGGTCGACGTCCGCGGTGGGGACGACGACGAGGTCGGCGGTCCCGAGCATCCGCGCCAGTCGCAGGCGTCGCGCCTGTTCGTCACCCCGGCGGCGCACCACCCGCCGCACCGCCACCACCGCGAGGGCGATCGACCACGCCAGCACGGGGAGCAGCGCCACCAGCACCAGCACCCAGCCCGTGCTCACGGCCCGTCCACCCCGTCCGCCCCGTCCGCCCCGTGGTTGCGCGCGAATCGCATGGGCTCGGCCCACGGCCCCCGTTCGACCAGCGCGTCCACGCCCCCCACTGGTTCGAAACCCCTGGCCCGGGCGGCGGCGAGGATGACCAACCGGGGCAGGCGCAGCTCCCACGGGCGCAGGACCACCTCGTCGTCGTCGTTGTTGTTTCCCTCGCTGTGTCCCTCGAAGCCGTGTCCCTCGAACCGTGACGCCAGCGCCCGGGCGCGGCGGCCGTGCCGGTCCCTGTACGCCTGCATCGGATTCGGACGCGCCGCGTCCGATCCCACCACCCCGCGGATGCGTCCGACCGGATCGAATGTCCCCATGCCAGAAGACAGTACGGGGCCGTAAGCTCGCGGCCATGGCACCGAACGCGTCGCGGCTCAAGTCGGAGTTCCACCCATCCGATCCCAGCCCGGCTGATCCCGGACTGACCGACGACGGCCACGTGGTCGAGCCGAGTGCGGACAGTTACCGGCACGCGGCCGAGCTCGAGGTCGACCGCGAGTGGTACAAGTCCGCGGTCTTCTACGAGGTCCTGGTCCGGGCCTTCAACGACGCGGACGGCAACGGCACCGGCGACCTGCGCGGCCTCACGGAGAAGCTGGACTACCTGCAGTGGCTGGGGGTCGACTGCCTGTGGGTGCCGCCGTTCTACGACTCCCCGCTGCGCGACGGCGGTTACGACATCCGCGACTTCAGGGCCGTGCTGCCCGAGTTCGGGACCGTCGAGGACTTCGTCGAGTTCCTGGACCAGGCCCACCGGCGGGGTATCCGCGTGATCACCGACCTGGTCATGAACCACACCTCCGACACCCACGCGTGGTTCCAGGAGTCACGGTCCGACCCGACCGGGCCGTACGGGGACTACTACGTGTGGGCAGACGACGACACCCGGTACCCGGGCGCCCGCATCATCTTCGTGGACACCGAGACCTCCAACTGGACCTACGATCCGGTGCGCGGCCAGTTCTACTGGCACCGATTCTTCTCCCACCAGCCCGACCTCAACTACGACAACCCCGAGGTCCAGGACGCGATGATCGACGTCCTGCGGTTCTGGTTGGACCTGGGGATCGACGGGTTCCGCTTGGACGCGGTGCCCTACCTGTTCGAGCGCGACGGCACGAACTGCGAGAACCTCCCGGAGACCCACGACTTCCTCCGCCGGTGCCGCGCGGTGGTGGACGAGGAGTTCCCGGGTCGAGTCCTGCTGGCCGAGGCCAACCAGTGGCCCGAGGACGTGGTGGAGTACTTCGGCGAACCCGAGGTGGGCGACGAGTGCCACATGGCGTTCCACTTCCCGCTGATGCCGCGGATCTTCATGGCGGTGCGTCGGCAGTCCCGCTTCCCGGTCACCGAGATCCTCGCCCACACCCCCGACATCCCGTCCTCCGCGCAGTGGGGCATCTTCCTGCGCAACCACGACGAGCTGACGCTGGAGATGGTGACCGACGAGGAACGCGACTACATGTACGCGGAGTACGCCAAGGACCCGCGGATGAAGGCGAACATCGGCATCCGGCGTCGCCTGGCCCCCCTGCTCGACGGCGACCACAACCAACTCGAGTTGTTCACCGCCCTCCTCCTGAGCCTGCCCGGCTCACCCGTCCTCTACTACGGCGACGAGATCGGCATGGGCGACAACATCTGGCTGGGCGACCGCGATGCGGTGCGCACCCCCATGCAGTGGAGCCCCGACCGCAACGCCGGCTTCTCCCGCTGCGATCCCGGCAAGCTCTACCTCCCGGTGATCATGGACCCGCAGTACGGCTACCAGTCCGTGAACGTGGAGGCGCAGCTCAACTCCACCGCGAGCCTGCTGCACTGGACCCGGCGCATGATCCACGTCCGCAAGAGCCACCCCGCCTTCGGTCGCGGCGAGTTCACCGATCTCGGCGGGTCCAACCCGAGCATCCTGTCCTACCTCCGCACGGTGGACCGCTCGGCCGAGGGGGCGCAGCCGGACGTGATCCTGTGCGTCAACAACCTCTCCCGGTTCCCGCAGGCCGTACGCCTGGACCTGGCCGAGTTCGCGGGACGGCTGCCCATCGAGCTCACCGGCGGGGTCCCGTTCCCCGAGATCGACGCCGACCCGTACCAACTCACCCTCCCCGGGTACGGCTTCTACTGGTTCGAGTTCCGCATCCCCACGGACACCCCTGCCTGAGAGGCACCTCCATGAGCATCCCCGCCGTAGACGACGCGACCCTGGTCCGACTCCTGACCGGTTGGCTCCCCGAGCAACGCTGGTTCGCCGGCAAGGGTCAGGAGCTGTCCGGGGTGCGGATCGCGCGGCGGGTGACCCTGCTCGACCACCCGGAGGTCCTGATCGAGCACCTGCTCGTCGACGTCCGGGTGGACGGTCGCCCCCAGCGCTACCAGGTGCCGCTGGCCACCGCCCTCACCCTTCCCGACGACCGCCGGGCGTTCCCGCTGACCGCGGAGGGCGAATCCCCGGTGGTCTACGACGGGCTCCGGGATCCGCGCGGAACCGAGTCGCTGGTGACCCACCTCGCCGCACAGGACGAGGTGGAGGGCCTGCGGTTCCGGATGATCCCCGGCGCCCCGGCTCCGGCACCCACGTGGGGCCGGCTGCTCGGGGGCGAGCAGTCAAACTCGTCCCTGGTGTTCGGCGACGACCTCATGGTCAAGGTGTTCCGGCTGGTCCAACCGGGGCAGAACCCCGACGTCGAGCTCCACGCCGCGCTGGCCGGCCGGGACTGCCCGGCCGTGGCGTCGCTCCGGGGCTGGATAGAGCTGGACGGTCCGGACAACGGCGACGGCGACGAGGGGGACGGTCCCACCACGCTGGCGATGGCCCAGGAGTTCGTGGCGGGGGCCGCCGACGGGTGGGCCATGGCCACCGCGAGCGTCCGCGACCTCTTCGCCGAAGCCGATCTGCTGGCCGAGGAGGTGGGCACCGACTTCGCCGACGAGTCCCGCCGGCTCGGGGCCGCCGTGGCGCAGGTCCACGACGACCTGGCGGCGGCAACGGGCATCACCACCCGCGACGGCCGCCAGATCGTGGCGTCCATGCGGGCGCGCCTCGACGCCGCCGTGGCCGAGGTCCCGGAGCTCGCCGGGTTCGCCGACGCCGCCCGGGCGGTGTTCGACGAGGTGGCCGGCTCCGGGCCGGTGCCCGTGCACCGCGTCCACGGCGACCTGCACCTGGGTCAGACCCTGCGCGCCCCGGACCGCTGGATCATCATCGACTTCGAGGGCGAGCCGGCCGCGCCGCTGGCCGAGCGCCGGGTGCCCGACTCCCCCGCCCGCGACGTGGCCGGGATCCTTCGGAGCCTCGACTACGCCGCGCAGCACACGCTGGTCGGGGTCACCGACCGGCAGCTGCGCTTCCGCGCGAGGGAGTGGCGGGACCGCAACATCGACGCGTTCTGCACCGGTTACGCCGAGGTCAGCGACGCCGACCCCCGCGAGACCGGGGCGTTGCTGCGGGCGTACACGCTGGACAAGGCCCTCTACGAGGTCGTGTACGAGTCCCGCAACCGTCCCGGCTGGGTCGCGGTCCCGATGGGCGCGGTCGAGCGGATCCTCACCGCAGGCTGAACGAGGCCCGGCCGGGCCCGCTGCTGCGGGCCCGGCCGGGCGGTGGACGGCGGAGTAGCGCCGCGGTGCGTCAGTTGGTCGAGATCCTCTCCTTGGCCCACTTGTAGTCGGCCTTGCCCGCGGGAGAGCGGCGGATCTCGGGGACGTCGACGATCACCTTGGGGACCTTGTAGTTCGCCAGGGACTGCCGCAGGAACTCCGAGAGCTCCTCGGGCTCGGCCGACATGCCCTCACGGAACGAGACCACCGCGGCGACCTTCTGCCCGTACCTCTCGTCGGGGGCGCCGGCGACCAGCGCGTCGTGGACGGCCGGGTGCGCCTTGAGCGCCTGCTCGACCTCCTCCGGGAAGACCTTCTCGCCGCCGGTGTTGATGCAGCCCGAGCCGCGGCCCAGGAAGACGATGGTGCCGTCCTCGCGGATCCGGCCCATGTCGCCGAGCACGGACACGCGGTGACCGTCGACCTCGGGGAAGGTCTTGGCGGTCTTCTCCGGGTCGTTCCAGTAGCCCACCGGGACGTGGCCGCGACGCACGATGTAACCGATCTCGTCGGAGCCTGGGGCGATCGGGGTGTTCGACTCGTCGATCAGACCCAGCCGCGGTCCGGGCGGCAGGAGCATCTCGCCCTCCTCGTTCAGGCTCATCTCGCCGTCGTTACCGGACTCGGACGCGCCGAAGTTGTCGCGGATGATGACGTTCGGGAACTCCGCGACCAACCGGTCGCGGGAGGTCTTGGACCAGATGCCGCCGCCCGAGGCGACCATGAACATCGAGCTGAAGTCCTTGGTCTCCTTGGCCGCGAGAAGCGCATCGGTGATCGGGACCGCCATGCCGTCGCCGACGAACATCAGCAGCTGAGCCTTGTACTCGGCGGTCGCGTTCACGATCACCTCCGCGTCGAAGTCCCGGAACATGACCAGGTGGCCGCCCAGGTTGACGAAGGTCAGCAGGGTGAACAGGCCGGCGCCGTGCATCAGCGGGGCCGAGATGACGATCTTGAAGCCACCCTCGGGCGAGACGTGCTCGGCGACCTCGGCCGGGCTGTGGCGCTTGTCGCCGTACGGGTTGCCGCCCGACAGGCACGCGTAGTAGTAGTCCGACATGAGCCATTGGACGCCCTTCGGGAACCCGGTGGTCCCACCGGTGTAGACCACCCAGTGGTCGTCGCCGCGGGCGGGCTCGAAGTCGCGCTCGGCGGACTGCTTCGGCAACTCGGCGTCCACGTCGACGGCGGTCAGGCCGTTCTCGGCACAGGCGTCGGCCAGGACCTGCGGGAGGCCACCCACTACGAGGACCGTGCGGGCGGTCTCGAGCTTGGGGACGGCGGCGGCCATGGTCTCCGCGAACTCCGCGTCGACGATGACGGCGACCGACTGCGAGTCGTTGAACAGGTAGACCAGTTCGGCCGGGGTGTAACGGTAGTTGACGTTGATCCCGGCCACCCGGATCTTCATGGTCGCGACGATCGCGGCCATGTGCTCGGTACTGTTCTTCATGTACAGCGCCACATGGCTCTGCGGCTCCGCACCATGGGCCTTGAGGAGGTGACCCATCTGGTTGGCGAGCTCGTCGATCTGCCGGTAGGTGTAGTCGACACCGTCCATGGTCAGCAGGAGGTTGTCAGGGATCTTGTCCGCGACGGCCTCGAAGACCGACGCCTGGTTCATCTCCGGGTTGGTTCCGGCGAGCGGATCGGTGGACTGGTCGGCTACATCGGTCATCGTGAGTCCTTTGCGCAGAGGGACGGAACTGTGTTTGTCCTCACATTGTGACCTGAACTTGTTCTCATGTCCAGACAACACGCTGACCTGCAGGATAACTCACATAACTAGAACAGGTTCTGGCCAATTCGGGCGTTTGTCGTCAACTCCGGATGCCCCCGCCCGCCGGACCGCTTACATTTCAACGATGAACGCACAGCGGTCATCGCGATCACGCACGCCCTATGACGGGGGCCTGATGCTTCCCCAGGCCACCCGGTCGGGAGACGTCCCCCTCGACGGCCGCCTCTCCGCCGCCCCGGGTGCGGACCGACCGTCCGCGCGGCGCCCTGCTCTGGAAGGCCCCGTCCTGACGGGCCCCGGGGCGCAGGGGACCCTCCGTTCCCGCAGCCTCGCCGGCGGCCTGCGGATGTTCGTCCGCCCCGCGCTGGACAAGATGCCGGCGACCGATGTGTCCCTCGGTCGCCTGCGCGTGCTGACGTCGGGCGCCGGGCGCGCGGCTGCCCTGGAGAGCACCAACGACTGGTCCTCGGACGGCCCGGTGCCCGGGCTCTGGGTGGGACGCAAGCGGTTCTTCGACTCGGACAAGGTGATCTACCACATCCACGGTGGCGGGTTCACGTTCGGCTCGCCCTGGTCACACAAGGCGCTGGCGTCGCGGATCGCCAGCGAGACCGGTGCGCCCGTCTTCCTACCCGACTACCGGCTCGCCCCCGAGCACCCGCACCCCGCGGCCACCGAGGACACCCTCGCGGGCTGGAAGTGGCTACTGAGCATGGGGTTCCGTGCAGAGAACATCGTGGTGGCGGGCGACTCCGCGGGCGGCAACCTCGCCCTCCAGCTCGTGGCGGCCCTGGAGCAGGAGAAGGCCCCGATGCCGGCGGGGGTCGTCCTGCTCTCACCGTGGGTGGACCTGGACTTCACCGACATGACCGCGCGGGACCGCGCCCGCAAGGACCCGTTCCTCGCGGTGGGACTGGCCGAACTCTGCCGCAGTCAGTACGCACCGGGCGTGGATCCCGGCGACCCGGCGATCTCGCCCATCAACTACGTCCCCTCACCCGACTGGCCGCCGTTCCTCATCCAGTGCGGTGGCCAGGAGATCTTCCGGGGCGGGATCGAGAAGCTCGCCGAGCGCTTCGCCGAGCACGGGGTGCGCCACGAGTTCCAGGTCTGGCCACACCAGTTCCACGTGTTCCAGGTCTTCCACCCGCTCGTCCCCGAGGCCAAGGTCGCCGTCCGCGACATCGGTACGTTCGTCCGCGGTTGCCTGCGGAGGTGAACGCCGGCGGGGGCACCGATCACGTTCGAGTGAACCGCCCCTCAGTCGGGCGCGGCCACCATCCGCCTGGACGACCTCAGGAGAACGGACCTGGGCATTTCGCGGGCGCGGCGGGGCGTCGCACGGTACAGCGCAGCGGCCACCTTCATGAGCTGATCGAAGCGGCGCTGCGCCGAGGCGCCCCACGGGAAGCCGTACGCGCGTCGTAGCTCCTCCGGCAGGAGCCCGATGGTGACGAAACGCATGAGGTGGAGCACCGGGCGCACCGGTACCGGGTGGCCTGCCGGGTCGAGCAGCGCAGCGCCGTACTCGCGCACCCGCTCGTCGATCGTGATCCCGTGTAGGGAGCGCTGGACGTACGCGTCGAATGCCGCCCGGTCGGCGGGCCAGGCCTCCGGGGGTACCTGGAGCGAGGTCCCGTAGGTCTGGAACTCCCGGTAGAGACGATCCGCGGCCTCGTCGTTGATCGTCCCGAACATGCGCTGCCACATGTCCCGGCCGCCGTAGAACATGCACCCGGCCACCCACAGCTGCAGGTCAGGGTCGAATGCGCTGTAGGAGACCTCGGCACCGGGAGCCGAGTGCACGGGGCGGTGCGCCCGGTTGACCATCCCGATCACCGCTTCGCGCTCGGCCGGGGTCCCGAACGCGACCAGGTAGATGTACGCGGTGGTGTTGCGGAACCTGCCGACCGGATCGCGGAGCGCGCGGCTGTGGTCCGCGACGCCGTGGCCGACCGGCGTCAGCGCGATCTCCATGAGGAACCGTCGTGGGGCGCCGGCGAGGAACGCCGCATCGCCCACGACGTCGTGGAGGGTGGGACCGTCCGGCGAGCGGCGGAGAGCGGGGGGCATGACCCCCACCCTAGCGGCGATCACATATATGTGACACGCCTTCTGCGACGCCTTCGTGGGTGGGTCGATCGGCGGCGTCAGACCGTCAGCACCAACCCCGAGGTGGGGACGCCGGTCCCGGCGGTGACGACGAGCTTCTCCGCGCCCTGCACCTGGTTCACCGAGTGGCCGCGCAGCTGGCGCACGCCCTCGGCGATCCCGTTCATGCCGTGGATGTACGCCTCACCGAGCTGACCGCCGTGGGTGTTGAGCGGCAGGCGTCCGCCCACCTCCAGGGCGCCCGGCTCGCGGACGAGGTCCTTTGCCTCGCCGCGCCCGCAGAAGCCCAGCTCCTCGAGCTGCATGAGGACGTACGGCGTGAAGTGGTCGTAGAGGACGGCCATGTCCATGTCCTCGGGCCGCAGACCCGACTGTGCCCACAGTTGGTCTCCGACGATCTTCATCTCCGGCAGTCCCGCGAGCTCGGGGCGGTAGTAGGAGGTCATGATGAACTGATCCGGCCCCGAACCCGACGCGGCCGCGGCGATCGACACCGGCCTGTGCTTGAGGTCCCTGGCCCGCTCGGGCGTGGTCACCACGATGGCCTGGCCGCCGTCGGACTCCTGGCAGCAGTCCAGGAGGTGCAGCGGCTCGGCGATGTAGCGGGAGTTCTGGTGGTCGGCCAGCGTGATGGGCTTGCCGTGGAAGAACGCCGCCGGGTTGTTGGCGGCGTGCTTGCGGTCCACCACCGCGACCCGGCCGAAGTCCTCGCTGGTCGCGCCGTACTCGTGCATGTACCGCTGCGCGACCATCGCCACGAACCCGGCCGGGGTGGACAGCCCGTGCGGGTAGGAGAACGCGTTGTCCGTGCCGGAGGAGTTGACCTGCTGCACCAGCGCGGAGTTGACCTGACCGAACCGCATACCGGAGCGCTCGTTGAACGCCCGGTAGCAGACCACGACCTCGGCCACGCCCGTCGCCACGGCCATGGCGGCCTGCTGCACGGTCGCGCACGCGGCGCCGCCGCCGTAGTGGATGCGGGAGAAGAAGTTGAGCGCGCCGATACCGGAGGCTCGGGCCACGGCGATCTCGGTGTTGGTGTCCATGGTGAACGACACCAGTCCGTCGACGTCCGAGGGCTGGAGCCCCGCGTCGGCGATGGCGGCGCGGACCGCCTCGGCGGCCAGCCGCAGCTCGGAGCGGCCGGAGTCCTTGGAGAATTCGGTGGCACCGATGCCGACGATCGCGGCCCGGTTCGAGAGTGCATCAGCGGCAAGGGCGCTCACTGCGGGTCCCCGTTCATGTAGAGGGTCGCCGTCGAGGTGACGTGTGCGCCCAGCGAGTCGGTGCCGATGATCTTGAGCGTGACCAGTCCGTCGTCGTCGACCCCGGTCACCTCCCCGGCGAGGGTCAGGGTGTCGTAGGCGTACCAGGGCACGCCCAGGCGCAGCTTGATGGAGGTGATCCGCGCCCGCTGCCCCGCCCAGTCCGTCACGTACCGCTGCACCAGCCCGGTGTCGGTGAGGATGTTGACGAAGATGTCCTCGGAACCCTTGGCGTGGGCCAGGTCGCGGTCGTGGTGGACGTCCTGGAAGTCCCGGGTGGCCAGGGCGGAGGCCACGATGAACGTCGGCGTCCCCTCGATCACCAGCGACGGCAGGTTGTCCCCCACCGCCACCTCGGGCGGGGTCGCTGGGCAGGTCACGGTGTCGCTCACTTGGACTGCTCCTGATCGGTGAGGGCGGGCTGCCCGGTGGTGGCGGTGGTGGCGGGCCGCCACGCGTAGAGCGTCCACGGCTCGGTGCCGAAGGTCGCGTCGGCGGACTCGTCGCCGGGCATGTCCAGGAATTCGACCTGCACCGGCATGCCGATCGCCACCTCGGCCGGGTCGACGTCGCGCAGCTCGCCGAGCATGCGCACGCCCTCCTCCAGCTCCACCAGCGCGATCACGAACGGGAACTTGGTGCGGCCCGGCACCCGCGGGGCGTGGTGGACGACGAACGAGAAGACGGTGCCGCGGCCGGAGGAGACCACGTAGTCGGTCTGCTCGGTCTTGTCCTTCCACAACGCCGGCACGGGCGGGTGCTGCAGCGCGCCGTCCTCGCGTTTCTGGATGCGCAGCTCGTGGGCGCGCACGCCGTCCCAGAAGAAGCGGGTGTCCTGGGAGACGGACGGGCGCATGACCGCGCCCACCACCAGGTCGTCGGTCGGAGACCCGGAGCTGGAGACGATCGCGGCGGGGGCCGGCTCGGCCTTCTTCGCGGGGGGCCGGAACTTGAGGATGCGGAAGTCCATCTCGGCCACGACCTCGTCGCCCACGCTCCAGTAGTTACGGGTGGTGAAGAACCACCCCTCCCCCAGGCCCGTGGTCTTGGGACCCACGACGTCGGTGAGGACCGTGGAGATGGTCACCTCTTCGCCCGGACGCGTGTAGCGGTGGTAGGTCGAGTCGCAGTTGGTGGCCACCACGGAGGTGAAGCCCTCGGCGTCGAGGATGTCGGTCATCCGGCCCAGCGGGTCGTCGGCCTCACGGGTCTTGCCCAGGCCACGCATGGTCCACACCTGGGCCATCGCGGGCGGCGCCACGAGTCCGCCGTGGCCCGCGGCGCGGGCGGCCTCCTCGGACTCGTAGATCGGGTTGGCGTCGCCGATCGCCTCGGTCCAGTTGCGGATCATCGGGAGGTTGACGGGGTCGCGGCCCGCCCGGGGGGCGCTCGCCCCGGCGGCCCGGACCTCCTCGGCCGCGGCGAGGATGCGGCCGGCCTGCTCGTCAGTCATGAATGCCTTCTGTTCAGTCGGGGGGAGGTAGCGGGCAGAGGGTTCAACGGGCCGAGCTCAACGTGCCGTGCGGGGCATGCCGAGGCCACCCATGCAGACCAGTTCGCGCATGACCTCGTTGACGCCGCCGCCGAAGGTGATCACGACGTTGCGCTTGTTCGTCATGTCGAACCAGCGCTGCAGCCTGGCCGTGTCCGGGTCGGTGGGGTCGCCGAAGCGGCCGAGGAGCTCCTCGATGACCCGACCGACGTGCTGGATCATCTCGGTGGAGAAGACCTTGGACGCCGCGGAGTCGCCCATCGAGGGGTTCTCCCCGGCGGAGGAGACCTGCCAGTTCAGCAGCTCGTTGAGCCGGACGGTCGCAGAGATCTCGGCCAGCCCGCGCCGCACCTCGGGGCGGTCCAGGTGGCGGACCCCGTCCGCGCCGGTCCCGCGCGCCCAGCCGGCCAGCTGGTCGTAGTAGAGGCCGGGGCGGCCCGAGGGCGCCAGCATGACGCGCTCGTGGTTGAGCTGCGTGGTGAGCATCTTCCAGCCGCCGTCGACCTCGCCCACCACCATGTCCGCCGGGACGCGGACGTCCGTGTAGTAGGTGGCGTTGACGTGGTGGGCGCCGTCGCAGGTGATGATCGGGGTGAAGGAGAACCCCGGGTCGGAGGTGTCGACGATGAAGATCGTCAGCCCCCGGTGGCGCGAGTCCGGGGTACCGGTCCGTGCGGCCAGCCAGACGTAGTCGGCGTGGTGGCCGCCGGTGGTCCACATCTTCTGGCCGTTGATGATCCAGTCACCGGTGGCCTCGTCGCGCCTGGCGGTGGTCCGCAGCGCGGCGAGGTCGGTGCCGGCGTCGGGCTCGGAGTAGCCGATCGCGAAATGCAGGGTGCCCTCGAGGATGCCGGGGAGGAACTTCTCCTTCTGTACCTCGGAACCGTACTTCTGCAGGGTCGGCCCCACGGTCTGCAGCGTCACCGACGGCAGCGGCACGTCAGCGCGGGTGGCCTCGTTGGTGAAGAGAAGCTGCTCGATGTGGCCGAAGCCCTTGCCACCGAACTCGGTGGGCCAGCCCACGCCCAGCCAGCCGTCGCGGCCCATGCGCTTGATGATCTCCGCGTAGGTGTCGCCGTGGCGGGTGGTGGCGATGTCCGCCGCCTCCTCGGGCGAGATGAGCGTGGAGAAGTACTCGCGCAGCTCGGCCTGCAGCGCGCGCTGCTCGGGGGTGAGGTCGATGAAGGTGCTGTCCGCGGGCGAGACGGCATCCGTGGCGCCGGCGTCGGTCGGGGCCGGCGCCACGTGCTCGACGGGGTCGGCCGCGACCGCCGCGCCCAGGGTGTCCAGGTGCAGCTGCGCTCCGCCCACGAAGCGGGCCAGGTCCTTGACGGCCGAGGAGTACCGGAACATCGGGTAGGTGATGTCCACGCCCACGCCGCCGTGCAGGTGGTGCAGGATCTGCACCGCGCGCGGGCCCTCCGCTGCCAGCCAGTACGCGCCGATCGTCGGGTCGGTGGAGTACCGATCCGCCGTGCCGGTCAGGCCCTCCGAGACCCGCCAGGCCACCGACTGCGCGATCACGTGCAGCGTGCGCGAGATGATGTAGACGTCGGCCAGTTCCTGCTGGACCGCCTGGAACGCCCCGAGCGGCTTGCCGAACTGCTGCCGCTCCTTGAGGTACCCGGCGGTCATGTCCAGCGCGCCGGAGACCAGGCCGTCGCCGTGGGCGATGCAGGCCGTCAGGACGAGGCGTCGGAACTCCTCGAGGACCGCCGCGTCTCCCGAGCCGCGGAGCACGTCGTCGTCGTCGACCGGGGTGGCCTCGAACCGCATCGCGTACTCGGGGACGCCGAGCGACCCGAGGGTCGGGGTGAGGGTGACCCCCGGGGCGTCGGGGGCGACGACGACGAGGGCCACGCCACCCGCCGTGGACACCGGCACCAGGACGGACCGGGCCTGGGCCGCGTAGCGGACCGCGGTGACCGTGCCCGTGATGGTCCCGCCGTCCAGGCGCACGGTGGGCTCGGTCGGCAGCGGGGCCCCGGGCTCGGCGACGGCGGCGGTGAGGATGCGGCCGTCCTCGATGCCCTCGAGCAGCGCCTTCTGCTGGGCGGGGCTGCCGAGGGCGACGATCGGCAGCACGCCGAAGCCCAGGGTCTCCAGCGCGGGGATCACCACGCCGGCGCGGCCGACCTCCTCCAGGACCACGGCGATGTCGGCCACGTCGAGGTCGTCACCGCCGAGCGCCTCGGGCAGGCCCAGCGAGAGCAGGCCCGACCCCGCGAACGCCGACCAGAGCTGCTCGTCGAAGCCGGCGTCGGCGACGCTGCGGCTGGGGAGCGCGGTGAGCAGCTCCTCGGCCGGGGCCGCGGCGGTCAGTGCGCCGGCCACGGCCTCGGCGACGGCGGCCTGGGTCTCGGTACGGGTGAAGTCCACGGGGGATCAGTCCTGTTCGGGGAGGAGGGAGGTGGTTCAGGCTCGTGCGTGTTGCGGTCCCGGTCAGTCCCGGGGCAGGCCGAGGATGCGCTCCCCGACCACGTTGAGCAGCACCTGCTCGGTGCCGCCGGCGATCGACAGGCAGCGGACCATGAGGAACTTGCGGCCCTGCTCGGTGAACTCGACCCCGCCGGTGCCGGTGAGCTCGAGGCCGAACTCGGCGATGTCCTGGCGGTGGCGCACGCCCACGATCTTGCGGACGGAGGACTCCGCGCCCGGGCCGGAGCCGGCGAGGGTGCGCAGCGCGGTCCGCAGATCCAGCAGGTTGCCCACCACGCCGTCGGCGATGTGCTTGCCCAGCTCGTCCAGGACCAGTGCGTCGTCCGAGACCCCGGCGGCGTTGATGAGGCCGATGATCTCCTCGGCGGCGTCGCCCAGGGATGAGCCGCCGCCCATGGCCACCCGCTCGTTGGCCAGCGTGGCCCGGGCGATCTTCCAGCCGTCGTTGACCTGGCCGATCTGGAACTCGTCGGGGACGAAGAGGTCCTCCAGGTCCACCTCGTTGAACAGCGCCTCGCCGGTGATCTCGCGCAGCGGCCTGGTGCTGATCCCCTCGCTCCTCATGTCCACGAGGAAGTACGTGATGCCCTTGTGCTTGGGGGCGTCCTTGTCCGTTCGCGCCAGGCACATGGCCCAGTCGGCCTCGCGGGCCAGGGACGTCCAGACCTTCTGGCCGTTGAGCTTCCACCCGCCGTCGACCTTCTCGGCGGTGGTGCGCAGCGCGGCCAGGTCCGACCCGGCGCCGGGCTCCGAGAAGAGCTGGCACCACTTGATCGTGCCGGCCATGGTCTCGCGCACGAGCAGGTCGGCGTGCTGGGGGGCGGCCTGGAGGATGGTGGGCACCGCCCAGCCGCCGATGGTGATGTTGTGGCGGGCGACCCCGGCCGACTCGAGCTCCTCGTCGATCATGAGCTGCTCGGCCGGCGCTGCTCCCAGGCCCCACGGCTCGGGGAGGTGCGGCATGAACAGGCCGGTGTCGGCCAGGGCCTGCTTGCGCTCGTCCCCCTCGGCGGCGGCGACGCGGGCGACGAGGGCCTTGACCTCCTCGCGCTTGGCGTCGATCCCCTCGATCCCGGACAGGTCGATCCGCAGGTGGCGGCGCCCGCCGGCCAGCGTCAGCTCGGCCAGGGAGCGCCGCCAGCGGGCGGCCCCGCCGACCGCCTGCCGCAGCGCGCCCGCCCGGCGCATGTAGAAGTGCGCGTCGTGCTCGAAGGTGTAACCGATGCCGCCGAGGATCTGGATGCAGTCCTGGGAGTTGGTGACGGCGTTGTCGAAGGCCAGGGCGCCGGCGACGGCTGCGGCGACCGGCAGCTCCGAGGAGTCCGTGCCGAGGTCCTCGGCGGCCACGGCGGCGTCCCAGGCCAGGGCGCGGACCTGCTCGGTGCGGCAGAGCATGTTGGCCGCGAGGTGCTTGATGGACTGGAACGAGCCGATGGTGCGACCGAACTGCTCGCGGATCTTGGCGTATTCCACTGCCGTGGTGAGCGTGTAGTCCGCCACCCCGGCGGCCTCGGCGGCGGCCAGGGTCACGAAGAGCTGGTGGACGAGGTCAGTGGTGATGCCCTCGAGGATCCGGTCGTCCGGGATCCGCACTTCCTCGAGGGAGACGTGGCCGATCGAGGCCGAGAAGTCGTAGGGGGTGGCGGGGGTCACGGTGAGGCCCTCGGTGCCGCCCTCGAGCAGGGCCCAGCGGGTCTGGCCGTCCACCTCGACGGGCAGCAGGATCCCGCCCTCGGCGGTGCCGCCGTACGCCACTCCCGGGTTGCCCGTCACCGCTCCCGAGCCGGCCGCGCCCGAGGAGGCGAGGGTCGCCACCCCGAAGCCCAGGCAGACGCCCACGGGCAGGCCGCCCTCGGCGACGGTCTCGGAGAGCGCGGCCGCCACGGCGCCTCCGGCGCGCGAGACCAGGACGCCGGCGAGCGCGGTGGACAGGATCGGGCCCGGGGTCATCCGGGCGGCTGCCTCCTCGAGCATGCAGGCCAGGTCGACGATCTCCGCGCCGGCTCCGCCGTGCTCCTCGGCGACGGCGACGCCGAACAGCCCCAGCTCCGCCAGCTGCGGCCAGTGCGCCTTCCACGCGTCCGGGTCGGTTTCCTGGGCGCGTACTGTGGCCACTGGATCGGCGGACTTCGCCCAGGCCTTGATCGAGTTCTGGATCTCGGTCTGATCCGGGGTGGTGGCGATGCTCACGGTGACTCCTCGGCGCGACGTGGGGCGTACCCGTGCAGGCCCTGAAACCCGCACGCTGCCCCCATAATAGAACGTGTTCTAGGAAACTTGTTCTAGAATGCATCAGCAAGGCCCGATCGCCACACCCGGCCCCATCCGACGCAGCCCAGGAGGTTCGCCTCATGACCAAGAGCTCGACCGAGACAGGTTCCGGTCCTGCAGCGTCGGATTCCGCGAACAAGAACGACGAGCCCAGCACCACGTCGCAACGGGAACGGCGCCGCCGGATCCTCGACGCCACGCTGGCCCTGGCCACCAGGGGCGGGTACGAGGCCGTGCAGATGCGCGCGGTGGCCGAGAAGGCCGAGGTCGCGGTGGGCACGCTCTACCGCTACTTCCCCTCCAAGGTGCACCTGCTGGTCTCGGCCCTGGCGCGGGAGTTCCGCCGCCTGGACCAGCGCACCGAGCGCTCGGCCCCGCCCGGGGACACCGCCCAGGAGCGGATGAAGGTCGTGGTGGAGATGATCACCAAGTCCATGCAACGCGAACCCAACCTCACCGAGGCCATGACCCGGGCGTTCATGTTCGCCGACGCCTCCGTGGCCAACGAGGTCGAGGAGGTGGGCTTCTACATGGATCGGATCATCGCCCGCGCCATGGCCCAGGGCGAGCCGGACGAGGTCCAACTCTCGATCGCCCGCGTGGTCTCCGACGTGTGGATGTCCAACCTCGTGGCGTGGCTCACCCGCCGCTCGTCCGCGGCCGACGTCAGCACCCGGCTCGGACTGACCATCGACCTGCTGCTGGGCACCGACGACTCCCCCCGCCGCGCCCGTCTGCACACGGCCATCGGGCAGGGATACAGCGATTCTCCCGAGGCTCCGGCGCCCGAGGCCTGAGCCGACCGGCCCGCCGGCCGGGACGGCGATCGCGCGGTCGCCTTCCGCGTGCCCTGCGACAATGGGCCCATGCCGGACGACGCGACCGTGCCAGGGCCAGCGGGCCCGCCCGAACTCGACCTACTGCGCCTCCACTACCCGGGGCTGCGCTGGCGCTCCGCCCAGCGCGTCACCGAGGGCTGGGATCATGTCGTGCTCCTGCTGGCCGGGTGCACCGGCCCGGACGCGCGCGGACACTCCGAGTTGGTGTTCCGCTTCCCCGACGACAAGTACGCACCGCTGCTCGAGTCGGAGATCGCCGCCCTGGACCTGTTGGCCCCGCGGGTCGAGGCCGCGATCCCGCGCTATTCACACCGGGAGTACAGCTCCGTCGGTCACGGCGGCGCTGTGTCCGGTACCGCAGGGTCCGGCACCGCTGTATTCGGGGGTTATCCCACCATCCGTGGAACCCGGCTGACACCCGGAGCGCTCGGCAGGCTCCCCCGATCCGACGTCACGCAGATCGCCGGTCAGCTGGGCGAGCTGCTCTCCGAGCTGCACCGGCAGGACACGTCGGCGCCGCCACTGGATCGGCTGCCCCCGGCGTGGCCGGCGGAGGACCGCCACCACCTGAAGGAGCTCGCCACCCGGGAGCTCCCGTCGCGGCTCACTGCCGAGGAGATGCGGGAGGTACACGGGATCCTCGACGGGCTCGACCAGCTCCTCGACGCCCCCGTCACCCCGGTGTTCCTGCATGGCGACGTCTACTCCTCCCACCTGTTCTGGGAACCGGGCCGCGCTGTCTCAACCGGCCCAGTCTCAACCGGCCCAGTCTCAACCGGCCCAGTCTCAACCGGCCCTGTCGCGCCGGGCCGTCTCGGGGTGATCGACTTCGCCGACATGTGCCTCGGCGATCCCGCCATCGACTTCGCAGAACTGTACGAGTACGGGCCGCGGTTCGTCGACGCCGTACTGGCGCGGTACCTCGGACCCGCCGACGACCGGTTGCTCGACCGGGCGTGGGACCACCAGCGTCTCGTCGCGGTGTACATGCTCACCGACCACATCGAGCTCGGGAAGCAGTCCTGGGCCCGCGCCCGCGAGACGTTCGACCGGTGCCGCTCCCCGAGCCGTCCGACTGACTGATCTGCTGACCGGCCGCCGGTGCGGGTGTATCGGATCAGGGCACCACGACCGGGGGCACGTGGCGGACCGGGCCGGACACGTCGGCGACCCAGCGCAGCGGGCCGTGCGCGGGCTCCCAGTGGGCGAGAAGGTCCGCGACCTTGGCCGTCATCTCACGACTGAGCCGCAGGAACGAGGTCTCCGCCTGGTCATCGACCTCCCCGAGGATCAGCCACCAGGCCCACGCCACGGCGCCGGCGTTGGCCACGAAGTCCGGCAGCACCGCGATCCCGCGCGCCGTCAGGTCCAGCTCGGCGTCGATGGTCGTGGCGGCGTTGGCTGCCTCCACCACGATCGGCGCCGTGACGGACGCGCTGTTGTCCGCCGTGATCGCGTAGGAGACCGCGGCCGGGACCAGGACGTCGACGTCCATCCCCAGGATCTCCTCTCGCGCCAGCCGCTGCACCCGGGCGGGGACGGCGTCGCGGTCGATCTCGCCGAAGCGGTCGCGGGTGGCCAGCAGCGCGGGGATGTCGAGGCCCGCGGGATCGTAGAGCGTCCCGGCCGCGTCGGCCACGGCCACGACCGTCATGCCCGCCTCGTGCAGGTACCAGGCGGCGCCGCCGCCCATCGTGCCCACGCCCTGGATCGCGACGGTGGTGCGTCCGACGTCCCAGCCGCGGACGAACGCCGCCGCGAGGCACGCCTGGGCCACCCCGTACCCGCCGATCACGTCGCCGAGCAGACCGCCCGGGACCTCGGCGGTGAGCCCGCGGAAGATGCGGTCGGCGGTCGCGGCGGGATCGTCCGAGCGCTCGATGGCCGCGTGGTAGGACTGCCGCATCCCCAGGCGGCTGAAGACCTCGTCGACCAGGTGCTGGGGGACGCCCAGGTCCTCGGCGGTCACCCAGTGCCGGTCGAGGAACGGGCGCATGGCCTCGCAGAAGCGGGTCAGGACCTCGATCGCTCGGGGGTCCTTGGGGTCGAAGTCGATCCCACCCTTGGCGCCACCGACGGGCAGGTCGAAGGCCGCGGTCTTGCGGGTCATCCCGCGGGCCAGGTCCTCGACCTCCCCGAGCGTGCAACCCGCGCGCATGCGGGTGCCGCCGGTGGCCAGGCCCCCGACGAGGGTGTCGACGACGAGGTAACCGCGGGCATCGGTGAGGTCGTCCTCCCAGTGCAGTCGGAGGTACGGCTCGCGGGCGGTACGGGTGGCGACGACGGCCCCGGCGGTGGAAGCGGCGGCGGGCGCAACGGACACGGCGCCCGGGTTCGTCCCGTTCGCTGCAGCAGTACCCGGGATCTCGATGGAAGTCATGGTGCTCGCCTCCTCAGCGGCCAGTACCGCCCGTCCGGCGGAGTCCCCCCAGCATGGGAGAGCACGAGGGCGCCGGTCCAGCGAGACTTGGTGGAGTCGAGAGTTCACTTTTCCTGCACAGTCCTCTTCCGGACGACCCACTTCCCTGCACGGTTCACGCGGCGCCCCTACGCTCGGGCCATGGAGCCGTCCCTGCACCGACTCAAGCTGCTCCACGAACTGGAGCGCCGCGGAACCGTGACCGCGGTCGCCGGCGCCCTGGCGTACACGGTCTCCGCCGTCTCACAGCAGCTCGCCCTGCTCGAGCGGGAGGCGGGGACCCCGCTGTTCGAGCGGCGCGGCCGCCGGATCGCGCTCACCGAGGCCGGACTGATCCTGGCCGAGCACGCGCGGATCATCCTGGCGGCGGTGGAGGACGCGGGGCACGCGATGGAGTCGGCGCGGGCCGGGATCGGCACCACCCTGACCGCCGGCGCGTGGGCCTCGGTGGCGACCACGCTGCTCCCGGCCGGCATCCGGGTGCTGGCCCGCGATCACCCGGGGATCGAGGTGCGGACCCGGGAGCTGGCCCCGGAGGACACCACGGGCGCGGTCCGCGACGGCTCGTTGGACCTGTCGTTCGTCCTGGACTACTCCAGCTACCCCATGGCCCGGGTCCCCGAACTCACGCGGCGGCCGATCGCCGTGGAGTCCCTGCACGCGGTGGTCCCGCGCGGATCGGGCGACTTCGGTGGAACCGAGGCCGGGGTGATCGAGCTGGCCGACCTGGCCGGGGCCCCGTGGGTCCTCGCCCACCCGCGGTCACACTTCGGCCGGGCGGTGCGGCTCGCGTGCCGGGAGGCCGGGTTCGAGCCGGACATCCGTCACGAGGCCGGGGAGCAGTCCACGGCGCTCGCGCTGGTCGCCGCCGGGCTGGGCGTGACGCTGGCCTCCGACCTGGGGCTGAGCACGTCCCCCGCCGACGTCGACGTGCTCCCGCTGAGCGACGGTCTCACCAGGACCGTGTCGATCGCCTACCGCGAACGGGATGCCCGCCGCCGCCCGCTGCGCGCCTTCGTCGACGCGTTCAGCGAGGCCGCCCGCGAGATGGGGCTCGACGCCCCCGACGATCTCGATGCACCCGGAGGTGACGCCCCCGACGCCCCCGACGGCGCCGCCGCGCTCAGCGACTGACGTAGCCGCGGGACTTGTCGACGGCCGGGCCGGGCTCCCCGCCGCCGGCCCACGTACGCAGGTGGCCGAGGAACTGCTCGGAGAGGGTGTCGCGCCAGCCCTCCACGTCGCCCGACATGTGGGGGCTGATGTGCGCGCCGTCGAGGGTCCACAGCGGGTCGTCGGCGGGAAGGGGTTCGACGACGAGGACGTCCAGGTGCGCCGAGAGCCTGCCGGCCGCGATCTCGGCCGTCAGCGCGTCCTGATCCACGAGTTGCCCGCGTCCGACGTTGATCACGTGCGCGCCGTCCGGGAGCGCCGCCAACTCGGCGGCCCCGAGCATCCCACGGGTCGCCTCGGTCAGCGGGGCCACCATGACCAGGTGGTCCACCTCGCCCAGATGCTCGGCCAGGCGGGCCGAATCCAGGACGACGCCGAAGTCCTCGTCGTCGTCGGACGTCCTACGCCCGGCCCCTCGGACGTCGAGCCCGACCGCCCTGAGCAGCCGCGCGGTGGCCCGGCCTATCCCGCCGGTCCCCACGACCAGCGCGCGTCGTCCGGCCACGCGGGTGGTCTCCCGGCGGTGCCACACCCCGGCTCCGCGCAACGCCTCCGTCTCGTGCAACCGCTTGTCGTGCGCCAGGACGCAGGCCAGGACGTACTCGGCGATCGGCCCGTCGAACACCCCGCGGGCGTTGGTGAGTAGGACGTCCGAGTCCCGGAGCTCGTCGAACAGCAACTTGTCGACCCCGGCGGCGGCCACGTGCACCCACCGCAGCGAGTCGGCGGCGTGCCAGGCGGAGGCCAGCGCATCCGAGAAGAAGTCCCACAGGAGTAACACCTCGGCGCCCGGGAGCGCGTCGGCGAGGGTGTCGGCAGTGCACACGCGCACCTCAGCGACCTCGCTGATCTGGTCGAGGGTGGAGGGTGGGGAGACGCCGTCGGCGGTGAGGAGCACGACGATCGGTCGGGTACCCGGGTCTCGGTGAGGCTGCGTCATGGGGCCACCGTAGTCATGGGGCGCGCGAGTAGGCGGGAAGCCAGCTCGGCGGCTGCGCGGATCGTCGGATTGTTGACAATCTACCGGGGGTGGTCACACACTTGCCCCATGACCGCGCACCTGTCGCCCCTTCTCAAGCAGGCCACGCCCGTCGTGGTGGACCACGCGCTCGGCTCGTGGATCCACGGCACCGACGGCCGCGACTACCTCGACTTCACCACCGGCATCGGCGTGACCAGCACCGGCCACTGCCACCCGGACGTGGTGGAGGCCGCGCGCGAGCAGTGCGGGAAGATCATCCACGCGCAGTACACGACCGTCATGCACCAGCCGCTGCTCGAGCTCACCGAGAAGCTGGGCGAGCACCTGCCCGACGGGATCGACTCGGTCTTCTACGCCAACTCCGGCTCCGAGGCGGTCGAGGCCGCGGTGCGGCTGGCGCGCATGGCCACCGGCCGGCCCAACATCGTCACCGTCCAGGGCGGCTTCCACGGCCGCACCGTCGCCGCCGCCAGCCTCACCACCGCCGGGACCCGCTTCTCCGCCGGGTTCTCCCCGCTCATGGGCGGGGTGGTGATGACCCCGTTCCCGCACGCACTGCGGCACGGGTGGACCGTCGACGACGCCGTGGACTTCGCGCTGGCCGAGCTCGACTATCTGATGGCCACCCGCGTCGACGCCCGCGAGATCGCGGCCTTCCTCATCGAGCCGGTGCTGGGCGACGGCGGCTACATGGCCACTCCCCCGCGCTACCTGCAGGGACTGCGCGAACGGGCTGACGCGGCAGGGGCCCTGCTGGTCCTCGACGAGGTCCAGGCCGGCATCGGGCGCACGGGCCGCTTCTGGGGGTACCAGCACACAGGTGGCCTGGTCCCGGACATCATCATCACCGCCAAGGGGATCGCGTCGGGCTTCCCCATCTCCGCGATCGCCGCCCCCGAAGCGCTCATGGCCAAGGGCTGGCCCGGGTCCCAGGGCGGCACCTACGGCGGCAACGCCGTCGCCGCCGCCGCGGGCGTGGCCACCCTCGGCGTGGTCGAGCGGGAGGGCCTGGTGGCCAATTCCGCCGAGCGCGGTGCCCAGCTACTCGACGGCCTGCGGCGTAGCCTCGGCGATGTGAGCGAGATCTGCGACATCCGCGGGACCGGGCTCATGCTGGGCGTGGAGTTCGGCGACCCCACCGCACCGGCCGGGAGCGCCGGCGCGCTGGAGGCCGCGCGGCTGGCCGGCGCGGTCCAGCAGGCCTGCATCGACGAGGACCTACTCGTCCTCACCTGCGGCCCCACCGGCTCCGTGGTGCGCCTCATCCCCGCGCTGGTCGTGACGCCGGATGAGGTGGACACCGGCGTCGAGCGCTTCACCCACGCGGTGCACCGGGTGTGCGACGGGGCGCGATGACCCTCGCGGCAGGTGCTCACGGGCGGGTCGATGGCCAGTCGCCCGCGCTGGCCAGGGCACTCGTCGGTGAACTCGTCGGTGAACTCGTCAGTGCGCTGGAGAGTGCGGGCCTGGCGCCCGAGGCCGACGCCCGCCGGGTCGCCGAATACTCCTACGACGCCTCCAACTACCGCGTCGTGCCCGCGGCCGTGCTGTTCCCGCGGTCCGAGGAGGAGATCGCCGCCGCCCTGGCCGTCTGCCACCGGCTGGGCGTCCCGGCCATCGCGCGCGGCGGCGGGACCTCGATGGCCGGTAACGCGATCGGCTCCGGACTGGTGCTGGACCTGTCCCGTCATATGAACCGGGTGCTGGCGGTCAACGAGGGCGGCGGCGAGGGCGGCGGCGAGGCAACCGTCACCGCCGAGTCCGGCACCGTGCTGACCGACCTGCGCGCGGCCGTCCACGCCGCCACCGACTCCCGGCTGACCTTCGCGCCCGACCCCTCCAGCCAGTCCCGCGCCTGCCTCGGCGGCGCGATCGGCAACGACGCCTGCGGCAACCACTCCGTGCGCCACGGCCGGACCGCCGACCACGTGGAGGCGCTGCGGATCGTCACCGCGGACGGCCTGCGCCTGACCGCCACCCGGACCGGGGTCCAGGCCACCGATCCGGCGGACCCCGCCGCCACCGCGCGCGCCGAACACCTGAGCGCGGACCTTCGCGACCTCGCCGCCGACCACCTGGGTTCCATCCGCACCGAACTCGGCCGCCTGCCCCGCCAGGTCTCCGGCTACCACCTGCGACACCTGCTGCCCGAGCTCGGTTTCGACGTCGCGCGCGCGCTCGTCGGCTCCGAGGGCACGTGCGCCGTGGTCACCGCCGCGACCATGCGGATCGTCCCCCGCGCCGAGCGGACCGGGCTGCTGGTGCTGGGCTACGCCGACGTGGTGGACGCCGCCCGCGACGTTCCCGCGATCCTGCGGCACCGGCCCACCGCCGTGGAGGGGATCGACGAGGTGATCGTCCAGACCATGCGCGAGCGGCGCGGGGCCGACGCCGTGGCCGAACTCCCCGAGGGACGGGCGTGGCTGTTCGTGGAGCTCGACGACGAGACCGCCCAGAAGAAGGACGACGACGAGCCCGGCGCGGCGGCCCGGAGGCTGGACGATCGAGTGGCCGAACTGGCTGCGGAGCTCACCGGGTCCGGTCACGCGCTCGAGGCGCTCGTCGTGGCCGACCCGGTGGCCCGCGCCGACCTGTGGCGGGTGCGCGAAGACGGCGCCGGGCTGAGTTCGAGGCTCACCGATCCCGCCACCGGCGCCACCATCGAGTCGTGGCCCGGCTGGGAGGACTCGGCGGTCCCGCCCGAGCGCCTGGCCGACTACCTCGCGGAGTTCCGCGAGCTCCTCGTCCGGCACGAGCTCACCGGCGTGATGTACGGCCACTTCGGCGCCGGGTGCATGCACATCCGCATCAGCTTCGACCTACGCAGCGACGAGGGCCGAGCCGTCCTGCGGGCCTTCTGCACCGACGCCGCCCACCTCGTCGTGCGCCACGGCGGGTCGCTGTCCGGCGAGCACGGCGACGGCCGCGCCCGCTCGGAGCTGCTGCCGATCATGTACTCCCCCGAGATGTTGGGCGCCTTCGCCCGCTTCGCCCGCATCTGGGACCCCGCGGGCATCCTCGCCCCGGGCGGGCTGACCGCCACCCGGCCGCTCGACGCCGACCTCGCACTGGCCGGGGTCGGCCCCGGGGTCGGGATCCGCGACCTGGGACCGCTCACCTCACCCGACGGCGCCCACCCGGTCCAGGCCTGCATCGGGGTGGGCCGCTGCCGGACCACCTCCGGCGGCGTGATGTGTCCGTCCTTCCGCGCCACCGGGGACGAGAAGGACTCCACCCGCGGCCGGGCCCGCGTCCTGCAGGAGGTGGTCCGCGGCACCCTGCCGATCGACGACCCGGCGGTCGAGGAGTCGCTCGAACTCTGCCTGGCGTGCAAGGCGTGCTCCTCGGACTGCCCGACCGGCGTCGACATGGCCACCTTCAAATCCGAGGTACTACACCAACGCTACAGGCGTCGAGTGCGGCCGATGGCGCACTACTCCCTCGGCCTGCTCCCGCTGTGGCTCCGCGCCACCGTGCGGGCGGCGGGGCCGATCAACGCGCTGCTGGGAACCAGCGCCGGCCGGGCCGCCGCTCGCGTGGGCGGGCTGACCACCGAGCGGACCATGCCGCGCTTCGCCTCCGCCCGTCAGCTGCGCGAGGAGCTCTCCCGGGTCCCGGACAGTGTGTGGACCGTCCGCGAAGCGGAGCCCGGGCGCACCTCCGCGGAGGTCGTGTTGTTCCTGGACTCGTTCACCCGCGGCCTGCGCCCCGCGGTCGCCGGCGCCGCCGCCCGCGTCCTGGGCGGGACGCACACCTCCGTGGCCTGCACTGCCGACCTGTGCTGCGGACTCACCCACGTCACCACCGGCAGGCTCGCGGCGGCCCGCCGCACCATGGCCCGGGCCGCCCGGCACCTCGACGCGATCCGCGGGCCGGGTGGGGAGGAGGTCCCCGTCGTCGTCGTCGAGCCCTCCTGCGCCGCCACCCTCCGCGAGGACCTCCCCCGCCTGCTGCGCGACACCCCCGACGCGGGCGCCGCCCGCCGCGTCGCCGCCCGCGTCCGCTCCTCCGCCGACCACCTGGGCCGACTCGCCGCCGAGGGCCGCGCTCCCGCGTGGCCCGGCGGCGCGCCCCCGGACCGGGTCACCGTCCAGACCCACTGCCACGAGTACGCGACCTTCGGCAACCGCGTGCAGCGGGCGACCCTCACCGCGCTCGGGGTGGGTTCGATCCGGGAGGCCACCGGCTGCTGCGGCGTGGCCGGGGACTTCGGCTTCACCGCCGGACACGAGGCGGTGACCGCCGCCGTCGCCGAACTCGCGCTGGCACCCGCCCTGCGCGCCGACACCGACGCCCCCGTCCTCACCGACGGCTTCTCGTGCGCCACCCAGGTCGACCACCTCGGCGCCGTCGACCCCACCACCGGGCCCGGCCGCACCGGCCGCCACCTGTTCGAGCTACTCGATCCAGATCCGAACCGCAGCCCCGATCCCCGTCGCCATCCCGGCCCCAACCCCAGCTCCCACCCCGACCCCCGCCCCGCGCCCTCCAGGAGGCCCACATGACCCGCACCGCCGCCGACCTCATCGCCGGACTCGGCACCGGCATCCACGTGGACGGGATCTGGCGCGACGCGGCGTCCGGCGCCACCTTCGACGTGGTCAACCCGGCCACCGGTGAGGTGATCGCGACCGTCGCCGACGGCGGGGCCGATGACGCGGCCGCCGCGATCGAGGCCGCCGGGCGGACGCAGCCGGAGTGGGCGGCGGTCCCCGCCCGGGAGCGGGCCGAGATCCTGCGCCGGGCCTATGAGCTGCTGATCGAGCGCACCGACGAGGTGGCGCTGCTCATGACCACCGAGATGGGCAAGCCGCTCGCCGAGGCACGCGGCGAGGTGACCTACGGCGCCGAGTTCTTCCGCTGGTTCTCCGAGGAGGCCTGCCGCATCCGCGGCGACGCCCGCCGCTCCCCCGACGGCAAGACCCGGCTCATGGTCACGCACGAGCCCGTGGGGCCGTGCATCCTCATCACCCCGTGGAACTTCCCGCTGGCCATGGCCACGCGCAAGATCGGCCCGGCCATCGCCGCCGGCTGCACGATGGTGTTCAAGCCCGCCAACCTCACCCCGCTCACCTCGCTCTACGTGGTGGACCTCCTCCGCGAGGCCGGCCTGCCGGACGGCGTGCTCAACGTGGTGTGCACGACCGACGCCGGCGGCGTGGTGGAGCCGTGGATCGACTCGGGCGTCGCCCGCAAGCTGTCCTTCACCGGGTCCACGCCCGTCGGCCGCAAGCTCCTCGAGCAGTGCGCGCGCGGGGTGCTGCGCACGTCGATGGAGCTCGGCGGCAATGCCCCGTTCGTGGTGTGCGAGGACGCGGACATGGACACCGCGGTCGGCGCCGCGATGGCCGCCAAGATGCGCAACATGGGTGAGGCCTGCACGTCGGCCAACCGGATCCTCGTGCACCGGTCGGTGCTGGATGAGTTCGGACGCCGCCTGACCGAGAAGATGGCCGCCCTGACCGTGGGCGACGGGGCGACCGCGGGTACCGACGTGGGCCCGCTGGTCGAGGAGAAGGCCGTGGCCAAGGTCGTGGACCTGGTCGACGACGCCGTGGGCCGCGGCGCCGAGGTGTTGTGCGGCGGCTCGCGGGGCGAGGGCCCCGGCTTCTTCTACCCGCCGACCGTCCTGACCGGCGTGACCGCCGACGCCGAGTTGATGTCCACCGAGATCTTCGGTCCCGTGGCCGCGCTGATCCCGTTCGACACCGACGACGAGGCCGTGGCCATGGCCAACGACACCGAGTTCGGCCTGGTGTCGTATGTGATGACCGAGAACCTCGACCGCGCGCTGAGCATGTCCGAGCGACTGGCGGCCGGGATGGTGGGGATCAACACCGGGATCGTCTCCAACCCCGCCGCGCCGTTCGGCGGCATCAAGCAGTCGGGTCTGGGCCGCGAGGGCGGGCTCAGCGGGATCGAGGAGTTCTTGGAGACCAAGCTCGTCGCCATCCCGGTCCGCTGAGCGGAGCCGCCGGCGGCCGGGTCAGCCGGTGCGGGCCCGCCCGGCCTGCCGGTGGCGCTCGGCCTCGGTCATCCCGCCCCAGACGCCGTAGAGCTCGCGATTGGCCTCCGCGTGGGAAGCGCACTCGGCTAGCACGGGGCACTGGAAGCACAGCTTCTTGGCAGCCGCCTCCTTGCGTCGACGCAGACTCTTGGACTCGTCCTCGGCGTTGTAGAACAGATCCGGCACGTCTCGGCACATCCCGTGGTCGGCCCACGCCCACCGTTCGTCGATCCTGGTGATCTCGGTCTGCATGTCTCTCCCCCCGGTCGAGTCCAGCTTCATCTACTCGCCTGGTTATTCGGCACACCCCCAGGGGTGGGATGGGTCCTGACTGCTACGGTTCTCGAATGCTGGTCAGGGTCTCGGTGGTCAACGACTACTCAGTGGTCATCGCGGGTGTCCGGGCCCTCCTCTCCCCGTATTCCGATCGCGTCGAGGTGACCGTCGAGGAGTCCGTCTCGAGCTACAGCTCGGCGGTGGACGTGGTGCTGTTCGACACCTTCGCCTCCCCGAACGACTGGCAGGCGCGATGCGCGGCCATGGCGCTCGACCCGAGGATCGGGTTCGTTGCCGCCTACTCGTTCATCACGACCCCGCGCGCCGTCGAGGACGCCTTCGCCGCCGGGGCGACCGGGTACCTGGGCAAATCGCTGGCCGCCGAGGCGCTGGTCGAGGGCATCGAGAGAGTCGCCGCGGGGGAGAGCGTCACCGTTCTCGGAGACGTCGACGAAACGGGGTCGAACTCGCGGTGGCCCGGCGACCACGCGGGGTTGACCCCTCGCGAATCCGAGGTGCTCGCGCTGATCGTCCAGGGCAGGTCCAACGACCAGATCGCCGCGACCTGCTACCTGTCGATCAACACCGTCAAGTCCTACATCCGGGACGCGTACCGCAAGATCGGCGTCACGACCAGGGCGCAGGCCGTGGCCTGGGGGATGCGCCACGGGCTACATCCCAGCCCCTGAACCGCCCGGTAGTCTCGCGCCCATGCGCCGATCGCGAGTCCGTGTATGACTGTTCCCGAGACGCCCCCGGGAGGCGACGCGCCACGGGACCAGCGGCGGCCCGGTGTCGAGGCAGCGCTGTTCGCCGCGCTGGGCCGGTTGATCGAGCAGGGCGCGGTACCGTCCGAGATCCCGGTCGGCCGGCTCAGTCGCGAGGCGGGCATCAGCCGCGCGACCTTCTACCTGTACTTCGCTGACAGACGCGCGTTCAACCTGCGACTGGTCCTCCACGGCTGGGAGCTGTTGACGCAGCCGCTGCAACACCTGTGGGAGGCAGTGATCTCCGGGGAACGCACGGTCGAGGCCGCACTGTACGAGCTCATGCGCGTGTACCGCGACAACGCGGCGGTCATGGCGGCCGTCATGGACGCGGGCACCACCGACCCGGAGGTGGCCGAGAGCATCACGACACAGATGGGCGCGCTGATCGACGCCACGACCGCGGCCCTGGAGCACGGGCAACGGGCGGGGACCATCCGCGACGTCCCCGCCCGGGAGACCGCCTCCGTCCTGGTCTGGATGGCCGAGCGGGCGTGTTCACAGCTCGGCAGTACCGCCGACGACGACCGGTTGCGGCGCCTGGCCCGGGCGATGGCGCAGTTGAGCCGGGACGGCGTGGTGGTGGACCGCTGACCGTTCCCCGGGGCGGTGGTCGGCCAGTGCGGCGGTCGGTCAGTGCAGAGGGCAGCCCGCCGGGACCGAGGGCGTCGCGTCGTGGTGGTCATACCGGGTCGAGTGGATCCCTCTCTTCCGGGCCGAGATCCGCGACGTGGCCACGTTCACCCGCCAGAACCTGTCCCCCTTGCGTGCGCGTCGGATCATCCGAGCAGTCCTGAACGGGACCGCGTCGACCACCCTGTTGATCCACACGTTGGCCCGGGCCAGGACCCCGGCGAGTCGGATCCAGTGATCGATACGGATGTCGTGCGCCGAGGTGGTGGCGATCAACGCCCGGGTGGCGGGTTCGCCACCGAAGTAGGCCATCGCCCCGAGCAGCGGCGCCGCCGTCGCACGGCCCCGCAGTGTCAGGACGCCGTCGGCGTCCGACAGCGCCCCGGCGGCCGCACCCGACATGTCGGCTGTCGCCTGGGTCGGACCGCCTGTGTAGGGCAGGAAGTGGTTGAGGATCTCGATCCCGTCATCGGCGGTGGTCGGGATGACCTCCTCGGGGACGCCGAAGATGTACGCGATGTAGGCCCAGTAGATCATCGCGTCGTCGAGGTCCTGCCGCGAGTGGCGCCGGCCGTGGGCGATGTCGACGAGCATCGGCAGCATGCCGAAGGAGATGGCGCCCATGAGCATGGCCGTGGCGGAGATCGGGCAGCCCTCGCGGCTGAAGTCCTCGTCGCTCCAGCTGCGCCGCATCCCGGCACGGACCTGCGAGTGCATGAGACGGACCTTGACCGTGTCCTTGAAGATCGGCGAGTAGCGGTCCATCGCGTTCTCGCGGGTCACGTTCCAGAACCACGTGTAGGTCTCGAGCATCCGCCGCTGGTAGTCGTTGATGAACCGCCGCGTCGCCCCGGTCGCGGTGGACACGTCGTTACCGACGAAGGTCGCGAGCGCGTCCATCACGGCCATCCCCGTCTTGCCGGCGAACGACGTGCTGACCCACAGCCTGCGGCCCCGCTCCCATCGCGCCGGGTCATGCCAGGTGGGCGGGGAATCGAGGGAGACGAACAGGCGCACCAGCTCCTCCGGCGGGTCGACCACGGTCTTTATCCCATGGTCCAGCGCCTGCTCGAGCATCTGCCGGCCCTCGGCCATCCCGATCTGGCGGAACGCGAGCACGGTCGCGTCCATGAGCTCGTCGCCCTGCCACTGGTGGTCGGCCACCAGGTCGATGAACGGACTCGGCGTCCCCAGCCGCGCGGCCGGAACCATCGGCTCGACAAACCTGCTCCGGCTCGCATCCCACAGTTCTCGTTTCTCCGTGGCCCGCTCGGGCCACGGACGCAGTGGCATGCCGGCGCGGTGGTAGTAGTCGAACTGATGGGTGTCCCCGGATGTCCGGGGGCTGGTCGATGCCGGCATGGCTGACTCCTCTCGCAGGGACTGTGTCCTACGACACAGTGTGCACGACGGTAGACAGCCTGTCTAACCCCTCCCGGTCAGTAACCCAGAACCGTGCCGAGGAAGCGCTTGGTGCGCTCGTGCTCCGGGGAGTCGAAGAACTTCGCGGGCGGCGCCGACTCCACGGCCACCCCGCCGTCGAACATCACCACGCGGTCGGAGATCTCGCGGGCGAAGTTCATCTCGTGGGTCACCATGAGCATGGTCATGGACGAGTCGTTTGCCAGGTCCCGGATCACCTTGAGCACCTCCCCCACCAGCTCGGGATCCAGGGCCGAGGTGGGTTCGTCGAAGAGCATGATGTCCGGCTTGGTGGCCATGGCCCGGGCGATCGCCACGCGCTGCTGCTGACCGCCGGACAGCTGTGGGGGCTTCTTGGCCGAGTGATCGGCCAGCCCGACCAGCGCGAGCAGGTCCTCCGCCTCCCGCTTCGCAGTGGCCTTGTCCTTACCCAGCACGTGAACGGGCGCCTCCATGACGTTCTCCAGCGCGGTCATGTGCGGGAACAGGTTGAACTGTTGGAACACCATGCCGATGCGACTGCGGATCTGCCGCATCTGCTTGGTCTCCCGCGGCGACTTCCGGGCGCCGTCGGTGTTCCACAGCTCGTCGCCCTCGACCAGGACCCGGCCCGACGTGGGGAACTCGAGAGTCATCAGCACGCGCAGGATGGTGGTCTTACCTGAGCCGGACGGCCCGATGATCGAGATCTTCTCGCCCTTGTCCACGGTGAAGTCGAGCTCCCGCAGCACATGGTTCTCGCCCCAGTTCTTGCTCACCCGCTCGAACCGGACCATCGGCTCCCCCGGCCTACCGGGTTCAGTGGACGGTGCCATAGCGGGTCTCCAATCGACGCAGTACGAGGGTGCACGGGACGCTCACGATGAGGAACAGCAGCGCGGCGATGGTGAACGGTTCGATGTAGCGGAACTCGGACTGGCCGATCGCCTTGGCCACGGACATGAGCTCGTAGACGGTGATGGCGGACAGGATGGCCGAGTCCTTGAACATCTGGATGAGGTAGTTGCCCAGAAGCGGCACCACCCGGCGGATCGCCTGCGGCAGCACGATCCTCGTCCAGGTGCGCCCGCGCGGCAGGTTGAGGGCGGTCGAGGCCTCCCACTGCCCGGCGGGGACGCCCTCGATACCGGAACGGTAGACCTCGGCGGTGTAGGCGCTGTAGTTGACGCCGATGACCAGGATGCCGGTCACCAGCGCACTCATGGTGATGCCGTACTCCGGCAGGACGTAGAACACGAAGAACGCCTGGACCAGCAGCGGTGTCCCGCGGATGAAGTACACGAGGAAGCTCAGGATCTGCGTCACCACCGGGATGCGCAGGTACCGGAACACGGCCACCACCAGCCCGAGCACCGCCGCGATGGCCATGCCGGCGAACGTGATCTGCACGGTCGTGACCAGGCCCCTGAGCAGGTCGGGGATGATGCTGATCGCGAAGGCGTTGTCCCAGATCATCAGCTCACCCCCTGCATCCGGCCGGTGAGCGCGCCGAGCAGCGGGCGGCGCTCGCGGGTCGGCGAGAACCGCCGTTCCAGGAGCGCGATGATCGCGGAGATCACCAGGCTCAGGGCGAAGTACAGGATCAGGATGATCCCGTAGATCAGGGCGGTCTCACCGGTCGAGGACCGGATGAGCCCGGCGTTGAAGGTCAGGTCCGCCACCGTCACCAGGGAGACCAGCGAGCTGTTCTTGAGCAGGTCCACCATGACGTTGCCCATGGGCGGGAGCATCGCCGGGATCGACTGCGGCAGCAGGATGCGGCGCATCCGCTGCGCGGGCGTCATGTTGAGCGCGATCGCGGCCTCGGTCTGCCCCTTCGGCCGCGACGCGATGGACCCGCGGACCACCTCCGAGGCGTACGCGCCCTCGTTGAGGCCCAGGGCCAGGACTCCCGCGAACAGCGCGGTGAGCTGGATCCCGAAGAACGGGAGGGCGAAGAACAGCCAGAACAACTGGACGACCAGCGACGTGCCGCGGAGGAACTCCACGATGCACGCCGCCGGCCATCGCAGCCAGCGATGGGTGGACAGCCGGGCCAGGCCCAGGGCAAAGGCCACGACGAGGGCGAGCACCGCGCCGAGGATCGTCACCTGGACCGTGGTGATGAAGCCCGCCCGGATCAGCGGGAGGTACTCGACTATCGCGTCCATCGGCTGTCGGTCAGCCGTCGACCGCGCAGAGTTCCTCGGTCGTCACGCCCGCGACGACGGTGGGGTCGAAGCCCCACTTCTCCAGGATCTCTGCGAACGCGGGCTCGGCCTTGAACTTCTCGAGTTCCACGTTGTAGGCGTCGAGGAAGTCCTGGTCCTCGGGCCGGAACGCCGCCGAGGAGCCGGTCTTGGGAGCGTCGGGAATGGGGTCGGTGACCTCGACGCCGTCGAGCTCGCGCAGCGAGAGCGTGGGCAGGAGGAAGGCGTCGATGCGGTCGGCGTTCAGTGCGTCGGCGCCGCCGCGCGCGTCGGTGACGTTGACGATCTGGGCCGCCGGGATCCCGGCCGTCTCGAGGATGCCCTGTTCGAACCCGCCGGGGACCACCCCGACGCGCAGGTCCTGCCGCTCCTTGACGTCGGCGATGGTCAGGACGTCCTTGGGGTTGCCCGGCCGGACACCGAACGACTCGGTGGAGACGATGACGGGCGAGGCGTAGGCGACCTCGCGGCAGCGCGACTCCTTCATGAACAGACCCGCGGCGATGGTGTCCCACCGGTTGGCCTTGAGACCCGGGATCATCGCGTCGTAGCCGGAGACGATCCCCTCGACCTTGCTGATCCCCATGCGCTCGCACACTGCGCGGACGACGTCCGGCTCCACGCCGGTGACGGTGCCGTCCGGTGACAGCTCGGTGTACGGCGGCTCGTTGCCGATCGCGATCCGCAGACCCTGCTGCTTGGCCCGCTCGAGGAGTCCCCCGCCGCCCTCGGCCCCCGGGCCTCCGGTCTCGGTGGTGGAGCAGGCGACCAGGGAGCCGCCGACCGCCACGACCCCGCCCAGTGCCAGCGCGCCTCGGAAAAGTTGTCTACGAGAGATGTCCGTACTCATCGGTGCCTCCGTTGCATGGAACTTGACGGTTGGGTGGAAGTTAACGGTTGCTCCACGGTAGGACCGGGGGGCCGCGCCGCGTCGACTAACGGGTCAAGCGTGACCTCCCCGTTACCGCGGATCAGGTGTCGGGGCCGGAAGTCCGGACCCGCTCCAGCCCGTCCCTCATGTGGTCGATCAGCAGAGACCGTGCACTATCCGGGTCCCCGGCGCGGACGGCGTCAGCGATGGCGCGGTGCTCGGCGAGTCTGGACTCGGCGTCCGAATAGGTGCCCCGCATGGCGTGCAGGCACATGCTCGTCTCCACGAGGACGGTCTCGTGAACCCGCGACAGCCGCGGGCTCCGGGCCGCCTCCACCAGGGCGTGGTGGAAGTCGAGGTCCGCCGCGACCATCGCGGCGGACCGCGGCTGGTCGGCCAGGGCGGCCATCGCGTCGACGGCCTCGTCCAGTGCGTCGGCGGTCTCCCCACCCAGCCCCAGCGTGAGAACCCGGGCGAGCGCTGCCGTCTCGACGGTCGTTCTCAGCAGGTACATGTCCTCGACGGACTCGGGGGCGAGTTCGGCGACGAACAGCCCGCGGTTGCGGTGAGAGACGAGCAACCCCTCCTGCGTCAGCCGCTGCATGGCCTCGCGCAGCGGCCCGCGGCTCACGCCCAGCGAGTGGGCCAGCGCGGCCTCGCCGAGCTGTGTCCCCGGGGTGAAGACGCCCCCGGAGATCGCTCGGCGGAGTGTTCGCGCGATGAGCGCGGGCGTCGACTCCCGGACCACCGGTTCCAGGACGGGGGGTTCCAGGCCGGACGGTTCCGGGCCGGAGGGTTCGAGGCCGGACGGTTCGAGGCCGGAGGGCTGTCCGATCGCCGTCATCGCTCTACGCTCCCGGGGTCCCCGGCGTGCACCCGCGGAGTCGGGACCACCCGGCCCAGGGCCGCCTCCAGTGCGGCTCCGACCCGCACGACCAGTTGGTCGGAGAACCGGGCGCCCACCACCTGGATCCCCACCGGCAGTCCCGCGTCGGTCGCCCCGCAGGGGATGCTCAGCGCCGGCTGCTGGGTCATGTTGAACGGGTAGGTGTACGGGGTCCACGACGTCCAGTCGGGATTGTGCCAGCCCCGGGGCACGTCCGATCCGACCTCGAACGCGGGGATCGGGGTGGTGGGCGTGATGAGGATGTCGTACCGCTGGTGGAAGTCGGCCATCCGCGCGCCCAGCGCCATCCGCACCGCGACAGCGTCGAGATAGTCGGCGGCGGAGAAGTCACGGTACCGCTCGAGCGCCTCGCGCATCGAGGGGTCCACGCGGTCGATCGCGTCCGGGCCGTGCGGTGCCAGGACCGCGGCCAGCCCGGCGAACCACAGCACGTGGAAGGCGTCGACCGGATCGGTGATCCCGGGGTCCACGGTGTCCACCCGGGCCCCCAGCGATTCCAGGATCGCCACCGAGCGCGCGACCTCGCGCTCCACGTCGTGGTGGTTGGTGCCGAAGCCCAGGGTGGGGCTGTACGCCACACGCAATCCCTCGAGCGGGCTATCCCCCCGGATGCCCTCGGTGGCCGCCGCCAGGTAACCGCCCGGGCCGGGGGTCGTGGCGCGCGCCGGCACGGCCGACCAGTCCCGCGGGTCCGGGCGCAACAGTGCGTCCATGAACACCGCGGTGTCGGCGACGGTGCGGGTCATGGGCCCGGCGTGGGCGAGCGTGCCGAAGGGGCTCGAGGGGAACATCGGGATGACGCCGTAGGTGGGTTTGAGCGCGACGATCCCGCAGAACGCCGCGGGGATGCGGACCGAACCGCCGCCGTCGGTGCCCAGGGCGAGCTGGCCCAGCCCGGCGGCGACCGCGGCCGCCCCGCCGCCGCTGGAGCCGCCCGGGGTGAGGGCCGGGTCGTGCGGGTTGCGCGTGATGCCGGTGAGCGTGTTGTCCGTGACCCCCTTCCACGCGAACTCCGGGGTGGTGGTCTTGCCGATCACCACGCAGCCGGCCTCGTGCACCGCGGAGGTGACGGGGGCGTCGTCAGGCCAGGAGTCGGGATCCTCGGCGCCGGGTTTGTCCGCGAGCAGACGGGAACCCCGCAGCGTCGGGACGCCGCGGGTGTAGAAGATGTCCTTGATCGACGCCGGCACCCCGTCGATCGGGCTGAGCGGCTCGCCCCGGCGGTACCGGGCCTCGGAGTCGCGCGCGGAGCGGAGGGTCGCGTCGCGGTCGAGGCGACAGAAGGCGTTGATCTCGCCGTCGACCCGCTCGATCGCCTCCAGCGCGTCCGTCGCGGCGTCGACCGGGGAGAGCGCACCGTCGCGGAAGCACTCGGCGAGCTCCAGGGCCGTCAGGGTAGAGGTCATCGGGTTACCTTCCGTCAGATTGTCAACAATCCTACAGTTGCGGCAGGCTAGGTCAACACCCGCTCCGCCTTCGCCCGGCCTCCGCTCGGCTTCCACTCGGCTCGCACTCACCCTTCCCGCACCGGCTTCGTCCCGGCCTTCCCCCGACGCCGAGCCGGCCCGGCTCCTAACCTGGGAGCCATGACCGCACCCGACGCCAGCACCTCCGACAATCCGTCCCCCGAGCTCGACGACGCCCTGCGCCGCGCCGCGCAGACGCCGACGCTGGTGATCGCGTGCGACTACGACGGCACCCTGGCACCGTTCGTCGACGACCCCACCCGCGCCGTTCCCGCACCCGGCGCCATCGCCGCCCTCGAGCGCCTCGCCGGCCTGCCGCGGACCACCGTGGCCCTACTGTCCGGCCGCAACCGCGCCGCGCTCGCGCAGGTCAGCGGCGCGGGCGCGCCGGTGGTCCTGGTGGGGAGCCACGGGTCGGAGTGGGAAGGCGGGTTCGACACCCCCCTGGACGACGACGAGGTGGCGCGGCTCGCCCGTGTGACCGCCGATCTCGAGGAGGTCGCCTCCCGCACCCCCGGGGCGCACGTCGAGCTCAAGCCGACCGCCGCCGTCCTACACGTCCGCCCGGTCTCCGACCCGGCCCAGCGGGAGACGGCGATGGCCGAGGCCATGGCCGGTCCCGCCGCCCTCGACGGGGTCTTTGTGACCGAGGGCAAGAACGTCGTGGAGATCGCGGTCCGCGAGGCCAGCAAGGGCGCGGCGATCGAGAGGCTCGTCAAGCAGACCGGGGCGGAGGTGGCCGTGTTCATCGGCGACGACGTGACCGACGAGCGCGGCTTCGCCCGGCTGCGGGACCAGGACATCGGCGTCAAGGTCGGCGACGGCCAGACTCTCGCGGGCCACCGCGTTGCCGACATCCCCGCGGTGGTCGGGCTGCTCGAGCAGCTCGCGAGATTGCGGGCCTGAGCTACCTCCCGCCCCCGCGACCCACCCCGGACGCGAGCGCGGGAGAGGCCATCGTCTTACACTTAACGACAACGGTTCCCATTACTACGAGAGCGGTACTCGTGACGTCGTCGTCTCCCTTCTCCCGCCACCCACGTCTGGCCAGGTCCGCCGCCCTCACCGTGGCCGCCCTCGCCGGGGGCGTCGCTCTCACCGCCTGCGGGTCCGCGGACGGATCGGGCAGCGGGTCCGCCGCGGACGGCCCGAACGTGGTGGCCTCCACGACCGTCTACGCCGACATCGCCCAGCAGGTGGCCGGCGGCAACGCGACGGTGGAGTCCGTGATCTCCGACCCGGCCGCCGACCCGCACTCGTACGAGGCGAGCCCGGCCGCCGCGGCCACCGTCGCCGCCGCGGACCTCGTGGTCTACAACGGCGCGGGCTACGACGCCTTTGTCGACCGGGCCCTCGGCAACGCCGGGGACGTCGCAGTGGTGCGGGCGGTCGACGAGTACGCCCGCGCCACCGGCGACGCCGTCGCGGATCACGACCACGACCACGCTGACGATGCCGAGGACGCACACGCCGACGAGGCCGGCACCAACGAGCACGTGTGGTTCAGCCTGCCCACCGTGGCGGCCGTGGCCGGGCAGGTCGCCGAGGAGCTGGCGACGATCGACGCCGAGCACGCCGAGGAGTACCGGGACAACGCCCGGCGCTTCGCCGACGCGTTGATCCCGCTGGAGGAGGAGCTCGACGCGATCCACGACCGCGGCCACTTCCCCTACGCCCAGACCGAGCGGGTCGGCGCCCACCTCTTCGACACCGCCCACCTGGTCGACCTGACGCCCCCCGGGTTCCTGTCCTCGATCGAGGACGACACCGACCCCTCCGCGGCCGACCTCGCCGCCACGCTCGACCTGCTGTCCGAGCGACGGGTCGCCTTCCTGGCGTTCAACTCCCAGACCGAGACGCCCGTCACCGCGCGTGTCCGCGACGCGGCCGAGGAGGCCGACCTCGTCGTCGTCGATCTGACCGAGACCCTCCCCGAGGGGATCGGTTACCTCCCCTGGATGACGGGGATCGTCGACTCCCTCGCCAATGCCCTCGACAGTGCCCCGGACAGTGCGACGCCGGCGGCCGACGGTGAGCACTGATCCGGTGGCCGATCCGGGGCCTGAACCGGTGGCCGATCCGGCGGGCACCCACGTCCGCGGAACGCCCGGACCCGGTCCCGTCGTCTCCCTCGACTCGGTGACGGTCTCGCGTGGAGGGCGCACGCTCATCCGGGACCTCGACCTCGACGTGGCCGCCGGGGAGTTCATCGCGGTCCTCGGGCCCAACGGAGCCGGCAAGACCACCCTGCTCAAGGTGCTGCTCGGCGAGCTGGCACCCGACGCCGGGACCGTCCTCGTGGACGGCCGCGCGCCCGGCGACCGCGGCACGCACCTGGGCTACGTCCCCCAGCAGCGCGCGTTCGACCCCGGCATCACCCTGCGGGGCCGCGACCTGGTGGGACTCGGGATCGACGGCACCCGCTGGGGACCGGGCTGGCCGTCCCGGCGCTCGGAGAAGCGACGGATCGTCGACGACGCGCTGACGCGCCTGGGGGCCGGGAAGCTGGCGAACCAGCCCCTCGGCCGGATGTCCGGCGGCGAACAGCAGCGCGTCCGGGTGGCCCAGGCCATCGCCTGCGACCCGTGCGTCATGCTCTGCGACGAACCCCTGCTCAGCCTGGACCTCACCGGCCAGCGCACCGTCGCCTCGGTGCTCGACCACCGTCGGCGCGAGCACGGGACCGCGGTCGTGTTCGTCACCCACGAGATCAACCCGGTCCTGCCGATGGTCGACCGGATCGTCTACCTGGTCGACGGCCGACACCGCATCGGCACCCCGGACGAGGTGTTCACCACCGAGGTCATGTCCGACCTCTACTCCTCGCCCGTCGAGGTGCTGCGCGTGCGGGGCCAGATCATCGTGGTGGGCGACAACCAGCACCTGTGCGCCGAGCCGTGGTCCACCGGGCACCACCACCACGACGGCGATGGCCACGGACACGGACACGGACACGGACACGGAGCACACTGATGGACCGCCTGCTCGAGATCATCGGCTCCATCGCCGACACCGAGACCACCGCGTACCTGCTGGAGCAGGACTTCGTGCTGTTCGGCCTCGCCGCGATCGCACTGCTCGGACTGCTCTCCGGGGCGATCGGCCCGTTCATCGTGATGCGACAGATGTCGTTCTCCGTCCACGGGGCCAGCGAGCTCGCCCTGACCGGAGCCGCCGCGGCCCTGCTCTTCGGCATGAACCTGGGCCTCGGCGCGATCCTGGGCTCGGTGATCGCCGCCCTGATGTTCGGGCTCATGGGCAACCGCGCGTCGCAACGCGACAGCTCGATCGGCGTGATCATGGCGTTCGGCCTCGGCATGGCCGTGCTGTTCATCCATCTCTACCCGGGCCGGTCCGGGACCAGCTTCTCCCTGCTCACGGGCCAGATCGTGGGCGTGTCCGAGCACGGACTGGTGCAGATGGCTGTGGTCGCCGCGATCATCTGCGTCTCGCTCATCGCGCTCTACCGGCCGCTGGTCTTCTCCTCCGCCGACCCCGAGGTCGCCGAGGCGCGGGGGGTACCGGTGCGGGCCATCAACCTGATCTTCGCGGTGCTGGTGGGGCTGGCGGCCGCTCAAGCCGTGCAGGTGGTGGGCGCGCTGCTCGTGCTCTCGCTGCTCATCACCCCGGCCGCCGCCGCGGCCGCGGTCACCTCCAGCCCCGGCCGGGCGATCGGACTGACGATCCTGTTCGCGGAGGTCGCCGCCGTGGGCGGAATGCTGCTCTCGCTCGCGCCCGGGGTGCCGGTGTCGGTGTTCGTCACCACCGTCTCGTTTGTCATCTACCTGGCCTGCCGGGGGGTCGCGGCGGCGCGGCGCTGACCCCGGCAGCCCTCCCCGGAATTCTGCGCGGCGTTGCCGAGCGGCGGCGGGGTGAGCCGACCTGCTGGGATGCCGACCGCCCGACTACCGTCTGGTGCGTGCCCACCGACCACGAAACCGACAGCCACGCCGAACTCGATGCGATCCGTGCCGCGTTCCCGACCCTCTCCTGGGATTCGGCGCAGCGGATCGACGAGGGGTGGGATCACGTCGTGGTGATCTGCCGCGGGTGCAGTGAGGTCGATGCCCTCGGTCACACAGACCTCGTGTTCCGCTTCCCCACCGACTCCCAGGCGCTCGCGCAGTTGCCGCGGGAGATCGTCGTCCTCGAGCACGCGGCCACCTGCGTCGATTCCGCGATCCCCCGCTATACGCACGTGCCGGACGGCGTGGAGTTCGCCGGCTACCCGCTGGTCCGCGGAGAGCGTCTCACACCGGAGGTGCTGCACAGCCTTCCGGCGACGGACAAGACGACCATTGCCGGGCAGCTCGGCGCACTGCTGGCCACGCTGCACGGCATGGACACCACGGCTCCGCCGCTGGATCTGATCCCGCACTCCTATCAGCCCGAGAACCTGGACTTCGTGCGGGGCATCATGGAGAACGACCTCCCGGCCCGGTTCACCGACGACGAGATGCGCACGGCGCGCGAGATCTGCGACGAGGTCGCCGCGCTGCAGTCGACCCTCCTACCCCGGGTGTTCCTGCACAACGACGTCAACGTGCGCCACCTGTACTGGGACGCCGGACCGGGTCCCCGTCCGGGCCGGCTCGGGCTCATCGACTTCACCGACATGTGCCTCGGCGACCCGGCCGTCGACTTTGCGGAGCTGTACGGGTACGGACCGCGCTTCGTCGACGAGGTCCTGGCGCACTACGTCGGCAGGATCGACGACGCCTTCCTCGACCGCGCGTGGACCTACCAGCGGCTGGCCGGGCTCTACGAGATCGCCGGGCACCTGTACTACGGCGAGGAGACCTGGGAGTACGCGCGGGCGACGTTCGACCGTTGCCGGTCACCCCGCCGCCCGCGGTCGTGACGGGGCGAGTCGACACCCCTAGCCGGGGGGATTATCCCTTCATTCGGCGCTGACGGGAGAACTCCGAGAGCACGACGCCGGCGGCCACGGAGGCGTTGAGGCTCTCCACTCCGCCGGAGATCGGGATCGACAGGATCGAGTCGCAGTTCTCGCGCACCAGCCGCGACAGGCCCTTACCCTCCGAGCCCACCACCACGACCGTGGGGCCGGTGCCGTCGTACTCGTCCAGGGTGGTGTCGCCGTCGGCGTCCAGCCCCACGAGCTGCACCCCGGACTTGGCCCAGTCGAGGAGCGTGCGGTTGAGGTTGGTGGCCTTGGCCACCGGCAGCCGGGCAGCGGCACCGGCGGAGGCGCGCCACGCCACGGCCGTGATGGACGCGCTGCGCCGCTCGGGGATGAGGACGCCGTGTCCGCCGAAGGCGGCGGTCGACCGGATGACGGCGCCGAGGTTGCGCGTGTCGGTGATGTTGTCCAGCGCCACGAGCAGGGCGGGCTGGGACGAGTTCATCGCGCTGTGGAGCAGGTCCTTGGGGTCCGCGTACTGGTACGGCGGCACCTGCAGCCCGATCCCCTGGTGCATACCGTTCGAGACCATGCGGTCGAGGTCTGTCTTCGGGACCTCGAGGATCGAGATCCCCTTGTTGGCACAGAGATGGACGGCCTCGGTCAGCCGCTCGTCGGCGTCCGAGCCGATCGCGACGTACAGCGCGGTCGCGGGCACGCCCGCCCGCAGGCACTCCACCACCGGGTTGCGGCCCACCACGTACTCCGGACCGTCCGCCTGCTTCTGTGCGTAGCGGCGACGCTGCTGCGTGCCCTCCGACTGGCGCGTGGCGGCCTTGGCCTTCCGGTAGGCGTTGTGATAAGTCCGGTCCTCGGCCTTGGGGGTGGCGCCTCGGGGCTCGAGCCCCCGTCGTCGCTGCCCGCCGGAGCCCACGACCTGGCCCTTCTTGGTGCCTGATTTGCGGATCGCCCCGCGTCGGGCCGAATTGCCAGCCATGTCAGTCCTTCCGGTTGGCGAGCGACCATCTCTGGCCGTCCGCGGTATCGGCCACCTCGATGCCGGCGGTGACCAGACGGTCCCGGATGGCATCGGAGGTGGCGAAGTCCTTGTTCGAGCGCGCCTCGTTGCGCGCCTCGAGTTCTGCGCGCACGAGCGAGTCGAGCGCTGTGGTGGCGGCGTCGCCCCCGCCGCAACCTGCGACCCAGTGGGGGTCGAGGGGGTCCACGCCCAACACCGAGGTCATCGCCCGGATGGCCGAGGCGGCCGTCCGTGCCGCCTCGAGGTCTCCGGACGCGAGGGCGGTGTTACCCGCGCGCACCCTGCCGTGGATCTCCGCCAGTGCGGCGGGGACCCCGAGGTCGTCGTCCATCGCGGTGGCAAAAGCGTCAGTCCACCGGCCCACGGGCACGTCGGTGCTAGAGCCTACGGCCTCGGCCACCCTCTGCACGAACGCCTCGATGCGGCGGTACCCGGCGGCCGCCTCCTGCAGCGCCTCCGGCGAGTACTCGAGCATCGACCGGTAGTGGGCGCTGCTGAGGTAGTAGCGCAGCTCGACCGGGCGCACCGCGGTGAGGATGTTGGGGACGGAGAGGACGTTGCCCAGCGATTTGCTCATCTTCTCGCCACTCATGGTGACCCAGCTGTTGTGCAGCCAGTAGCGGGCGAACTTGTCGCCGGCGGCGTGGGACTGCGCGGCCTCGTTCTCGTGGTGCGGGAACTGCAGGTCCAGGCCGCCACCGTGGATGTCGAAGGTGCTGCCGAGGTACCAGGTGGCCATGGCCGAGCACTCGAGGTGCCAGCCGGGGCGGCCGTCGCCCCACGGGGTGGGCCAGCTCGGTTCGCCGGCCTTGGCCGCCTTCCACAGCGCGAAGTCACGGGAGTCGCGCTTCCCGCGCAGGTCCGCTGATTCCCCCTGGTCCACCTCGTCCAGCCGGTGGCCCGACAGGTGCCCGTAGTCGCCCTCCGGGGCCGCGGACCACGCGGCCACGTCGAAGTAGACGCTGCCCTCGGCCGGGTAGGCGAAGCCGCGCTCGATGAGCCGCTCCATGTAGTCGATCATCTGCGTGACGTGCCCGGTCGCCCGCGGCTCGGTGGACGGCGGCAGCACGCCGAGGGCGTCGTAGGCCCGCGTGAACTCGCGCTCGTGCGTGGCGACCCACTCCCACCAGGGCCGGCCGTTCTCGGCGGCCTTGGTCAGGATCTTGTCGTCGATGTCGGTGACGTTGCGGACGAACGCGACGTCGTACCCCGTGGCGAGCAGCCAGCGACGCAGGACGTCAAAGGCGACCCCGGAGCGGACGTGGCCGATGTGCGGCACGGACTGGGGGGTGGCTCCACACAGGTAGACAGACACGTGCCCTTCCCGGACAGGGGTGAATTCCCTGAGGGAGTGGGTGGCGGTGTCATACAGATGGAGCGTCACGGGTAGCGAGTCTACCGGTGACGAACGCTCACACCCGCTTTGTCAGCTCTGGAAGCACCAGAGCCGTCGCCACGGCGGAGACCCCTTCGCCGCGGCCGGTGAAGCCCATGCCGTCGGTCGTGGTGGCCGAGACGGAGACCGGGGCGCCGATGATCGCCGACAGCAACGCCTCGGCCTCGACCCGCCGCGGGCCCATCTTGGGGCGGTTGCCCACCATCTGCACGGCGGCGTTACCGATCGCCCAGCCGTGCTCGGCGAGTTCGGCGACCGCCTCCCGGAGCAGTCGCTCGCCGGAGACGTCGTCGTACTCACTGCGTCCGGTGCCGACCAGCGTCCCGAGGTCGCCAAGCCCGGCCGCGGAGAGCAGCGCGTCGACCAACGCGTGGGCCACCACGTCGCCGTCGGAGTGCCCCTCGCAGCCGTCGTCGTCCGGGAAGTGCAGGCAGGCCATCATGCAGGGCTTGCCCGGCTGGACCTGATGGGCGTCGGTGCCGATGCCCACGCGGGGGATGACGGGGCCGCTCATGAGCACTCCTGTGGGTTCGGCCTCGCCGAGCTCTGTCGCCCCGAGCTCTGTCGCCCCGAGCTCTGTCAGCGCGCGGTCGTGGTCCGCCGCCGTGGTGATCTTGAAGGCGAGGGGATCCCCGACGACCGTCGCCACCCGCACGCCGAGCCGCTCGACCAGCCCGGCGTCGTCGGTGGCCACGTCCCCCGCGGCGGCGTAGGCGGCCAGCAGGGTTTCGCGGTCGAAGCCCTGGGGGGTCTGGACGGCCCGGAGCGCCGCGCGGTCGGGGGTCCCGGTGACGAACCCCTCGCCGTCGACCTCCTTGACGGTGTCGACCACCGCCAGGACGGGGACCACGGCGCGCTCGCCGGCGCGCACCGCGTCGACCACGCGCCGGATCGGCGCGGACGGGGTCAGACAGCGCGCGGCGTCGTGGACCAGGAGGACGTCGTACTCCGCCACCTCGCGGCGGGGGCGGGCGGCGGCCAGCGCCGCGAGCCCACCACGGACCGAGTCGGTGCGCTCCGCGCCACCCGTGGTGACGACGACGAGGTGGTCCCCCGTCCGCAAGGGTGCGAGCAGCGACTCGGCCGCGGACACGCGGTCCTCGGGGACCACCGCCACCACGTCGTCGACGACCCCGGAGTCCAGCAGCCCGGCGACGGCCCGCTCGAGCATGGTCCGGCCGTGCAGGTCTACGAACGCCTTGGGGATGCCGGCACCCAGCCGGACCCCGGAGCCCGCCGCGGGAACGACCGCGGCCACCCTGCCCGTAGGGGCGGGGTGGCCAGAGGAATCGTGCCGGGTCAACTCTCGGTCGCGTTACGCGGGAGTGGCCGAGGCCGCGGCCAGGACCTCGTCGAGCATCTCGTCCGCGCGGTGCTCGTCTGCGCGCTCCGCGAGCGCGAGCTCACCGACCAGCACCTGACGGGCCTTGGCGAGCATGCGCTTCTCGCCCGCGGACAGCCCACGGTCGAGATCGCGGCGCCACAGGTCGCGGACGACCTCGGCGACCTTGTTGACGTCGCCCGAGGCCAGCTTCTCGCCGTTCGCCTTGTAGCGGCGCGACCAGTTGGTGGGCTCCTCCGCGTGCTCGGTGCGCAGGACCTCGAAGACCTTGTCGAGTCCCGCCTCGTCGACCACGTCGCGCACTCCCACGTACTCGGCGTTCTCGGCCGGTACCTTCACCGTGAGATCGCCCTGGGAAATCTTGAGGACGAGGTATTCCTTCTCGGTGCCCTTGACCATCCGCATCTCGATCGCCTGAATGCTCGCAGCGCCGTGATGCGGGTAGACGACAGTGTCGCCGACCTTGAAGTCCATTAGTGGCTTTCCCCTTTCGACTGGCCCATCTTAGCACGCCCTCAGGCCTGGGGTTATCCGTTTGCGCAGGTCAGCAACCTCCAGCGCGCTGGTCAGGCAATCCGGGGGGTGCGGCGCGTCCACTCCACCGCCAGCGCGGGCCAGCGGTGGACTACGATGAGACCGGCCTGAGAACGACCATCCCCCGAGGAGCCTGACGTGACTTCACCGAACACCGGCCTGCGCCGCACCGCGCTCGCCGTCCTGGCCGTTGGTGCCGCCCTCGGCGCGTCAGCGTGTAGCGCCGGACAGGTGTCGCAGACGGCATATCAGGTCGCTGCGGTCGACGGCGGACACGGCACCGCAGGGGATCTCGAAGTCAACGACCTCGTGGTGGTCCTCCCCGAGACCGGCGACGCCGACGCCAAGGTCGGCTTTGTGGCCTCCTACACCGGCTCCGGATTCGGCGATCCGGTCTCCCTCGACCGGGTCCAGATCGACGGTGTCGAGGTGCAGGTCGGCGAGTCCCAGCCGCTCGAGCGCGGGTGCTCGCTGGTCGTCTCCTCCGCCGAGGGTGCCGTCCCGGCCCCCGCCCAGGAGGGCGTCTGCGTCGAGCAGACCACCGCGACCCTGCCGGCGGGCGAGCTCGCGGTCGGCACGTCGGTCCCCGCCACCCTGACCTTCTCCAACGGCGACACGGTGCAGGCGTTCGCCGGCGTCATCACCGAGGTCCCCGACAGCGGCGAGTACACGCGGCCGTCCGAGACCGTCGCGCCTTCCGAGGGACACTGAGACGTCCACCCTGTCCGCCCGCGCGGCTGACGGTTCGTCCGCCGACGCCGCGATGCGCGCCGTTCTCCGGCGTCTCGCCCCGGGCACGCCACTGCGGGACGCGCTGGACCGTATCCGCAGGAGCGGGACCGGTGGGCTGGTGGTGCTCGGCGACGACCGGGCCGTCCAGGAGATCTGTGACGGCGGCGTCGCCCTGGACGTCGAGTTCACCCCCGCCCGGTTGCGTGAGCTGAGCAAGATGGACGGGGCCGTGGTCCTGTCCTCGGACGGCGAGCGCATCACCCGCGCCAACGTGCACCTCGTCCCGGATCCGTCGCTGCCCGCCGTGGAGACCGGGACGCGGCACCGCGCCGCCGAGCGCACCGCGCTGCACACCGGGATCCCGTCGGTCGCGGTGTCGGCCTCGATGACCACCGTGACCGTCTACGCGGGCGGGCAGGCCCGGGTGCTCGCGGATCCCGTCGTGCTCCTGGCCCGCGCGGACCAGACCGTCGCCACCATGGAGCGGCACGGCGCCCGCACCGCGCGTGCCCGCGCCCGGCTCGACCGCGGGGAGATCGGCGGGTGGGTCTCCGTCCGCGACGTCGTGACCATGGCCCAGCGCCTGGTCCGTCTCGAGCGGCTGGGCGCCGAGCTCGCCGAACTCACGGTCGAGATGGGCGAGTACGGGCGGCAGACCACACTCCAGCTGGAGGAACTGCTGGCCGACTCCCCGGACGAGCTGTGGGGCCTCGTCGCCGACCACCTCGGCGTCGACCCCACCGCCACCGACTCCGGGGCTGATGCAGCTCGCGTCCCCACCGCCGAGCAGGTGACCGCCGGACTCGATCGACTCGCGGCGCTGACCGACGCCGACCTGCTGCTGCCCGGCCCCGTCGCGCGGTGCCTGGGGTTGCCCGCGGAACCGGAGGACCTGGACGAGCACGTCACGTCGCGGGGCCACCGGTTGCTCGCCCACATCCCCCGACTCCGGCCCGTGCAGATCACGGCGCTGGTCGAACGGTTCGGATCGGTGCCCGCGCTGCTGGCGGCCGAGCAGTCGGACTTCGCCGACGTCGAGGGCGTGGGCGCACTCTGGGCCCGCCATGTCCGGCAGTGGCTCACCAGCCTCGGTTCCGGCTAGGAGCCGGGAGCCGGGCCGGCTTGGCCCGGTGCCAGCGGAGAGCTAGGCGCCCTCGACCACGTTGAACGTCGCGGCGGGGCTGAAGACGTTCCCGACCAGTGCGTACACCTGGTAGGCGCCGACCTCGACCGGTGTCCGGTCCGACTCCGAGCACGCGCCCTCGGCCGAACGACGCCCGGTCCAGTCGATCTGACGCGGCTCGGGCTCGCCCGGTCGCAGCTCGACCTCGTCCTCGTCGCGGGGGGTGGTGCAGTCGATGCTCGACCACACCTTGACGTTGGTGTCGAGGCGGTAGACCTCGAAGGACAGCGGCGCCTCGGCGAGGTCCCGGTCACACGTCGTGTCCGAGGTGTTGAGGATGTTGACGAAGAAGCGGACGTCCTCGCCCACGGGGACGTTGGGTTCGGCCGACCACACCGTCAGGCTCAGGTCCGGGTCGGCGCACCGGCCCCGGGAGGCCCCACCGTCGTCCGGAGCGGAGGTCTCGGTGGCCGCCTCCGAGGTCGTGACCGCCTCGGACGCGTCGACCTCGCCGCTGCCGGCCGTCTCCTGGGTGTCGGTGCCACTGTCCCGGGAGGCCAGGAACAGCGCCAGCACCACCGCCAGGACGGCGACGACCGCCACGACGACCGCGGCGACGCGGCGCCGGACGTAGACTTCGCGAGGTTGGGAGCCCTGGGGTTCGTGCACGAGTCCAACTCTAGGGCCGGGGCCCCGTCGCACCGGACCCGCCTCGCGGCGTGTCCCCGGACCAGGCCCCCTTTGCCCCGCATGCGGGCCGGATGGCGGTCGCTAGACCGCGATCATCTCCTCGCCCGGGCCGTGCGGGGTGTCCTCGACGTCGCCCACCACGCTCCGGAGGTACGCGCGGCCGTCGGAGAGCTTGTAGGTCACGCCGACGATGGCGAGGCGACCCTCGTCGATCCGGTCGCTGATGATCTTGGACCGCTGCTGCAGCAGCTCACCGGTCTCCAGCACGTGGCGGGCCTCGAAGTCGTCGATCGTGCTGAGCCCTTCCCGGCGCCCGTTGAGGATCGACGGCGACACCTTCTCGACCACGTCGCGGAGGAACCCGGGCGGGATCTCGCCGGTACGCAACGCGTCCACTGTCGCCTTGACCGCGCCGCAGCTGTCGTGGCCGAGGACCACGATGAGCGGGGTCTCCAGGATGTGGACCGCGTACTCGATCGACCCGAGCACGGCCGAGTCGCTGATGTGTCCCGCCGTTCGGACGACGAAGAGGTCGCCGAGCCCCTGGTCGAAGATGATCTCCGCGGCCACGCGCGAGTCCGAGCAACCGAACATCACGGCCTTGGGGTTCTGGGCCGCGACGAGCTTCTCACGACGCTCGGTATTCTGACTCGGATGACGCATCTCGCCCTCGACGAATCGATGGTTGCCGTCGCGGAGCGAGGCCCACGCCTTGATGGGGTCGGTATGAGGCATGACTCATATTGTGCACGCCTCGCGCGGGCGGTTTCACGGTGACCTCTGTCGACACACCTGCTCTGCTCTCCTGGTTCGACCGCGAGGGCCGGCCGCTGCCGTGGCGCGGGGGCGGCGTGGGCGCCTGGGAGATCCTGCTCTGCGAGGTCATGAGCCAGCAGACCCCCGTCGCCCGGGTGGAACCGCTGTGGAGGGCATGGCTCGAGCGGTGGCCCGGGCCGGCCGAGCTCGCCGCGGCCTCCCCCGGCGACGTGATCCGGATGTGGGGCAAGCTCGGCTATCCCCGCCGCGCGCTCCGGCTGCAGGAGTGCGCCCTCGTCGTCGTCGAGAAGCACGGGGGTCAGGTCCCCACCGACGTCGAGGACCTCCTCTCCCTGCCCGGGGTGGGCGACTACACGGCGCGTGCGGTGGCCTGCTTCGCCTACGGGCAGCGCGTGCCGGTGGTCGACACCAATGTGCGGCGCGTGGTCGCCCGCGCGGTGGGTGGGGCCGCCGAGGCGGGGCCGCCGTCGACCCGACGCGACCTCGCGGCGGTGTCCGCGCTGCTACCAGCCCGCCGGGAGGAGGCCGTCGCGTTCTCCGTGGCGCTGATGGAGCTGGGGGCGCTGGTGTGCACCGCGCGGGTGCCGCGGTGCGACGACTGCCCGCTCGCCGGATCCTGCGCGTGGCTGGCCGCCGGAAGGCCCGCGTGGGACGGCCCACGGCGCAGGACGCAGACCTACGCCGGCACCGACCGACAGGTCCGGGGCATGCTCCTGGACGTCCTGCGCGACGGCGACGGCACCGCAACCGCCGCCCGGCTCGACGCGGTGTGGCCCGATGCCGTCCAGCTCGAGCGGGCGCTGGCCTCACTCGTGACCGACGGCCTCGTGGCCCGGAGCGCTGACCGCTACTCGCTGCCCGACTGAGCCGGGCTGAGGGTAGCCTCCCCTACATGGCCGTAGTCAAGATCAATGCCCTCGCCGTCCCACCGCAGGCCGGCGCCGAACTCGAGCGCCGCTTCTCCGAGCGCGCGCACACCGTGGAGAACTCCCCCGGGTTCCTGGGGTTCCAGCTCCTGCGCCCCACCGGCGGGGAGACCCGCTACTTCGTCGTCACCACCTGGCAGGACGAGGAGTCCTTTGCCGCCTGGCGTGACGGCGACGCCCGGACCGCGCACGCCGGTCAGCACGGCAAGCCGGTCGCCGAGGGCGCCAACCTCCTGGAGTTCGACGTCGTGATGGACGTCAAGCCCGCCAACTGACCCGCCCCTGCCCCTCACCAGATGGACAGGATCGCGGAGCAACCGTTCGGCGTCGCCTTCGCGACGCTCTTCGTGATAGTCATGCTCCGCGCCAACGCCACCTACTGGCTGGGCCGGGGCGCGCTGCGCGGGGGGATGCTCAGCCGGAAGGCCGCCCGCCACCTCGAGGGTTCACACATGCAGCGTGCCCAGCGGCTGTCAGCGCGATACGGGGTGATCGCGGTGCCGCTGTCGTTCCTCACGATCGGGATTCAGACGGCGGTCAACGTCAGCGCCGGCTTCACCCGTATGCCGCTCCGGCGGTACCTCCCCGCGGTGGCAGTCGAGTGCGTGATGTGGGCGTTCCTCTACTCCACGGTGGGGATGGTGGGTTGGGCGGCGATCGCCACCCTCTGGTCTGAGATGACCTCCTAGAGGAGAGATCACCTCACCGACCAGAGGGCGGCGACAGCGCCGACCGCTCAAGGGCCGCTCAGGTCCCGGGAGCGGGCCGGACCACCGGCGCGAGGACGTCCCGGTACCGCTCGTCCGCCAACTCGGCGATGTCCACGGGGTCGATCTGGCCGTCGGAGGTGAAGACGTCGGCGAGCTTCTGCTCCCGCTCGATGGTGTCCTCCAGCGCCACCGGCACGCGCGTGCTCCGGCCCTGCGAGAGCTCGGCCGCCTCCGGGGAGAGGTCCACGGCATCGGCGTAGAACGCCGCCCATTCGGCCGGGTTGTCCTCGGACCAGTTCCCGGCCTTCGCCAGACGCACGAGGAAGTCGGCGATCGCCGTCTGGCGCCCGGCGTCGGCGAGCGCGTCGTGAGAGGCGAGCCCGAACCAGAATCCGTTGGACGCCTCGACCGCGGTCGTCAGCGTCCGCGGTGCGGACGTGGTCTGCGCGATGGCCGTGTACGGGTCCCAGATCGCCCAGGCGTCGGCGTCCCCGCGGGAGAAGGCGGAGCCCGCCTCGGCCGGCTGCAGGAAGACGAACTCCACGGCCTCCGGCGCGACCCCCGCCTTGCGGAGCTGGAGCAGCAGGTGACCGTGCGCGGAGGTTCCCTTGGCCACCAGGACCTTCCGTCCCGCCAGGTCGGCCACCGACCGCACCGGGGAGTCCTCCGGGACCAGGATCTGGTCTCCCTCACCGGCGTTGGCGTACGCGGCGACGATGGACGCCCGCGCTCCGGCGGCCGCACCGAAGACGGGCGGGGTGTTGCCGGTGACCGCCGTGTCGATCTGCCCGGCGTTGAGCGCCTCGACGATCGGCGGGCCGGAGGTGAAGGTGGAGAACTCGATCTCGTAGGGCAGCTCCTCGAGCTGGCCGGAGGCCTCGAGCAGCGCCTGGGTGCCGCCCTTCTGGTCCCCCACCCGCAGCACGAGGTCGGACAACCCCGCCAGGTCGACCCGGTCCGGTACGGGTACCGCCTCGTCGGCCTCGCGGGTGGCGCAGCCGGACGCGACGAGCAGGACGATCAGCGCCAGGACGAACACTGCTGTTGCCACTGCGGTGGTCGCCGCGGAGCGGAAGCGGGTCGGGGGGATGGTCGTGGTCATATGGAGTAGTCCTCGGTTGTGTGGTCGACGCCCAGTGCGTCGAGTAGTGAACGGCGGTGGTCAGTCGTGGCGCCGCCGTCGCGGGGGCGGTCGATCTTCTCGGTGTGGGCGACGACGCCGTCGTCCAGGACGTGGACCCGGTCGGCAAGAGCGACCGCCTCGTCGACGTCGTGCGTCACCAGCAGGACGCCGAAGCCGTGGCGGTCCCACAGCCGCAGCAGCAGCTTGTGCATCGTGCGGCGCGTCAGCGCGTCGAGGGCACCGAACGGCTCGTCGAGCAGCAGGAGGGCGGGCTCGGCGACGAGCGCGCGGGCCAGCGAGGTCCGCTGCGCCTGGCCGCCGGAGAGTTCGCCGGGGTAGGCGCCCTCACGGCCGCCGAGGCCGACCTCGGCGAGGATCTCCGACACGCGCTCGGACTTCTCGGCGCGGTCGACGCCCACCCGGTTGAGCCCGTGCCGCACATTGGCCGCGACGGTTCTCCACGGCAGCAGTCGTGAGTCCTGGAACACCACCGAGGGCGCCCCGTCGATGTGGACCGTGCCGTCGTGGTCCCGGTCCAGGCCGGCGAGGATCCGCAGCGCGGTGGACTTGCCGCTGCCGCTGCGCCCGAGCAGGGCCACGATGTCTCCGCGCGGGACCTCCAGGTCGAGGCCGTTCAGGACGGTGGTGTGGCCGAATCGCCGGGTGACGCCCTGCAGGGCGCCCGCGGGGGCGAGAGTGGTGGTCATGTGGTGACTCCTGTCAGCGGTAGTGACTCAGTGCGCGGGCCTCGGCCACGCGTACGGCGGCGTCGGTGAGGATGCCGAGCAGGGCGTACACGACCAGGCCGACGATGATGACGTCGATCTGGAAGTAGTCGCGGGCGTTCATGATGAGGTAACCCAGGCCGGTGCTCGCGTTGAGCTGCTCGGCCACGATCAGGGTGAGCCAGGCGATCGCCAGCGACTGACGGACGCCCACCAGCACCTGCGGGGCGATCGACGGCAGGATCACCTCGGTCAACCGCTGCCGCCGGGTGAACCCGAACACCGTCGCCATGTCGCGCAGCTTCGGGTCCACCTGCCGCAGAGCGGAGGCGGTGTTGAGGTAGATGGGGAACACCACGCCGAGCGCGATGAGCAGGACCTTGGGGGCCTCGCCGATCCCGAACCACAGGATGAACAGCGGAATCAGCCCGAGGTGGGGCAGCGCCCGGAGCATCTGCAGCGGCGGATCGAGTATGGCGTCGGCGTACCGGGACGTCCCCACGATCACGCCCAGGACGAGCCCGATCGCGCCGCCCAGGACGAAGCCCTGGACCACGCGGACGCTGGAGACGGCGAGCGCGTCGACGAGCTCGCCGCTGGCGATGAGTTTGATCCCGGACTCGGCGATGAGCTGGGGGGCGGGCAGGATCCGTTCCGGCAGGATCCCGGTGGCGCCGGCGATCTGCCAGATCACGACCAACGCGACAGGACTGAGCCAGCGCAACCACCAGAGGCTGCCGCGGGCTCGTCGTCGTCGTCCTTCCCCGGCCCCTTCCTGCGCGGTGGTGACGGAGGTGTGGTCGACATCGGGAACGGGGGCCCCGTCCCGGGGCCTGGTCGCCGGGGCCGGCCGGGCGGGCACGGTGGGCGCGGCGGGCGGGGGCACGATCGTGGTCATCGCGGACATCTCCTGGTGTGGGTCACCCGCCGACGGAGGCGGGCTCCCTGGTCGGGGTGGCGGGCTCGGACGACGTTGCGGCCGGGGACCCGGCGAACGGCACCGCCGCGGTCGGCTGCGTTGAAGTCGGCTGCGCTGAAGTCCGAGGTGTGGTGGTGTTCGGCGTCCACAGACCGCGCCGGGCGAGTTCGGGCAGGACGCCCTCACCGAAGTTGAAGGTCTCCTCCAGGTGCGGGTACCCGGACAGGACGAAGTGGCTCAGACCCAGCTCGGCGTACTCGGCGATCCGGTCGGCGACCTCCTCGTGCGAACCGACGAGCGCCGTGCCCGCTCCCCCACGCACCAGTCCGACACCGGCCCACAGGTTGGGCGAGATCTCCAGGGAGTCGGCCCGCCCGCCGTGCAGGGCGAGCATCCGGCGCTGACCCTCCGACTCGCTCGCGGCCAGCGACGCCTGAACCCGCTCGACGTCCGCGGGGTCGATTCCCTTGAGCAGCCGTTCGGCCTCCGCCCACGCCTGCTCGGAGGTGTCCCTCGAGATCACGTGGAGCCGGATTCCGTAGTCCAGGGTGCGTCCCTGCCCGGCCGCAGCGGCGCGGACCCGGTCGAGCTTCTCCGCGACCGCCTCGGGCGGCTCACCCCAGGTGAGGTAGGTGTCGGCGTGGCGGGCGGCCACCCGGATCCCGGCCGGGGACGAACCGCCGAAGAAGATCGGGGGCGCCGGGTCGGGTCGACGCCCCAGGACCGCGTTCTCGACGGTGAGGTGTTCGCCTCGGAAGGTGACCGGCTCCGGCGACGCCCACAGGTCGCGCACCACCCCGAGGAACTCGTCCGCGCGGGCGTACCGGCCCTCCTTGTCCAGGAAGTCGCCGTAGGCGCGCTGCTCCGCGGATTCCCCGCCGGTGACGACGTTGAGGAGCAGTCGTCCGTGGGTCTGCCACTGGAAGGTGGTGGCCATCTGGGCGGCCAGGGTCGGGCTCATCAGACCGGGACGTAGAGCCACGAGGAACTTGATGCGCTCGGACGAGTCCGCGAGCAACGCGGAGGTCAGCAGCGCGTCCTCGCACCACGCGCCGGTCGGCGTGAGCAGGGACTCGAATCCGTTGTGCTCGGCGGCCGCCACGATCTGCCGCAGGTAGGGCAGGGTCGCCGGCCGGTCCCCCGACATGGAGGTCCCGTGGCCCCCGGCGACGAGATTGCGTGAATCGCCGTAGGTGGGCAGGAACCAGTGGAAGTGCAGGTCCTGCTGCGCGGTGATCGGTGCGGAGTGCTGGGTGGCCACGGATGACTCCTGGGTTCGGGTTCGGTAACTGACCAACCCATCGTGTGGCCGGGGTGGGGCGCGCAGCCAGAATTGCCTCCACCGTGAACGGAACCCTTAACCGTAGTAGACCGATCGGTCTATTCTCTGTGCTACTTTTACCGGCATGACGCCACGATCATCCGCGCCTGACCTGAGGCTCTCCAATGCCAGCTCGGCTCGCGTCCTGCGGACGATCCGGTTCCGCGGCCCGGTCTCCCGTCCCGAGGTCGCGGCGTCCACCGGCTTGTCGGTGGCCACCGTCGGCCGCGCCACCTCCGCACTCCTGGCCGCCGGGGTCATTCGCGAGCGGCCGGAGCTCATGCACGACGGCTCGGTCGGCAGGCCGAGCATCCCGGTCGAGCTCGACCCCTCCGGCCCCATGGCCGTCGCGATCCACATCGGCCTCAGCCGCAGCGTGGTGGCCATCTGCGACCTCGGCTGCCGGATCCTGTCCGAGTACGCGATCCCCACCCCCGGCAGCGACCCGGAGCAGATCGCGGACGAGTTGTCCGCGATCGCGTTCCGACTCCTCGACGGCCACCGCGGCCGCCGGCTCGTCTGGGGCGGCGTCGCCACCGCCGCGAGGATCACCACGCCGGGCAGGATCGACCACGACCTGCTGGGGTGGCAGGACGTCCCCGTGGCGGACCTGTTCGCCGATCGGATCGGGGTGCCCTTCTCCGTGGCCCCCCATGTCGAGGCGATGGCCGCGGCAGAACTGCTGTTAGGACACGAATCTCACCGGGGAACGACCCTCGTCGTCTACGCGCGCGAACACCTGGGCTCCGCGCTGGTTATCGACGGCGCGGTCCACCTCCCCCGCGCCGGGTCGGCTGAACTCGCCCACCTCCCGGTCGGGCCCACCACACACCTCGACGACAAGGGTGCCGGCCTGCTGGATGTGGTGGGCGACTCCGGACTGGTGCGCGCGGCGGCCGCCCACGGCATCAGCGTGGATTCGGTGTCCGAGCTCGCCGCCAGAGCACACCGCGACCCGATGGCGGAGGCGATCCTCGTCGAGCGCGCGACGATCCTCGGCCGGCTGGTGGGGCTGGTCTCGGCCATCACCCGCCCGGACTCGGTCGTCCTCTGCGGCCAGGCCTTCACCGACCACCCGCGTTATCTGACCCCGCTCATCCGGGCGACCCGCCAGACACCTCTGGCGGGTGGGGCGCCCGACCTCAGAGTGTCGACGGCCGGCGGCCGGATCCAGCAGTTCGCGGCCATGGCGGTCGCGCTCGACGCCATCTCCGCCGACCCCACGAGCGTGCTCCCGACCACCCTGTCGTCGGCGTCCTGACCTATTTCCGGTCACCGCGAACAGAACGTTCGACATCGGCCACATCCGGCATCGAGACTCCTCACATGACCGAACGCAGCCTGTCGACCGCCCAGCCGTCCGTCTCACCGGAGACCCACCGTCGCGCGATGCGTCTGCATCCCGCCGGGGTCACGATCATCACCCTCGACGGCGCCGAGGGGCCTGTCGGCTTCACCGCGTCGTCGCCGTCGAGCCTCTCCTCGGAGCCCGCCCTGGTGAGCTTCAACGTCGGCATCTCCTCGTCCAGCCTGGCCGCCGTGCTGGAGGCCCGGACCGCCGTGATCCACCTGCTGGGCACGGCCGACCAGTCCCTGGCGCTGCGGTTCGCGGGACCGTCTCGGCTGAGGTTCGCCGACACCTCCCTGTGGACGCGCGCCGAGACCGGGGAGCCCCTGCTCCACGGCGGCAGGGCGCGGCTCCGGGTCGCCCTGGACCGGCTGGTCCCGGCCGGCGATCACGTCCTGGTGATCGCGCGCCTACTCGACGCCTGGTTCGACGACGAGCCGACCGATCCGCTCGTCATCGTCGACGGAGGGCTGCGCGCGGTCTCCCCGGCCGCCGGCTGACGACCTCGGACGCGACGAACGGCCCCCACCCGGAAGGTGGGGGCCGTTCGTCGTATCAGGCGCCGTGTCGGGGCGCGCGGATCAGGTGGTGGCGGGAGCCGCCCCACCACTGCCCGCAGGTCCGTTGGCAGACCGGCCACCGAAACCTGACGAGCTCGGCGGGAGGGAGTCGCCCGGTCCGGCCTCGCCGGTCGGCGCGACGCTCGCGGTGATCTCCTCGCCCTTGCGGAGGTCGACGTCCGGGCGCTGCGCACCGGAGAACGTGAACTTGGCGTCCTCGGTCTTCTCGGACACGCCGTCCCAGCCCTCGACGTCGACCGTGATCAGCTCGCCGGCCGCGACCTCTCCGAAGAGGATCTTCTCCGAGAGGGTGTCCTCGATCTCGCGCTGGATCGTGCGACGCAGCGGCCGCGCACCCAGTACCGGGTCGAACCCGCGCTTGGCCAGGAGTTCCTTGGCCCGATCCGTCACCTCGATGGTCATGTCCTTGGACTTGAGAGCCACCCCGACGCGGGAGACCATGAGGTCGACCATCTGGACGATCTGATCCTTGGTGAGCTGGTGGAACACCACGATCTCGTCGATGCGGTTGAGGAACTCAGGCCGGAAGTGCTTCTTGAGCTCGTCGTTGACCTTCTGCTTCATCCGCTCGTAGGCGTCCTCGGTGTTGTCGGAGGACTGGAAGCCCATGCCGACGGCCTTGGAGATGTCCCTGGTGCCGAGGTTGGACGTGAAGATCAACACGGTGTTCTTGAAGTCGACCATGCGGCCCTGACCGTCGGTGAGACGGCCGTCCTCGAGCACCTGGAGCAACGTGTTGTAGATCTCGGAGTGGGCCTTCTCGATCTCGTCGAAGAGGACCACCGAGAACGGCTTGCGCCGCACCTTCTCCGTGAGCTGGCCGCCCTCCTCGTAACCGACGTACCCGGGGGGAGCACCGAACAGCCGCGAGGCGGTGAAGCGGTCGTGGAACTCGCCCATGTCGATCTGGATGAGCGCGTCGTCCTCGCCGAACAGGAAGTTGGCCAGCGCCTTGGACAGCTCGGTCTTACCCACACCGGACGGGCCGGCGAAGATGAACGAACCGGAGGGACGCTTGGGGTCCTTGAGCCCGGCGCGGGTACGCCGGATGGCACGGGAGACCGCCTTGATGGCCTCCTGCTGACCGATGATCCGCTTGTGCAGCTCATCCTCCATGCGGAGCAGACGGCTGGTCTCCTCCTCGGTGAGCTTGAAGACGGGGATACCGGTCCAGTTGCCCAGGATCTCGGCGATCTGCTCCTCGTCGACCACTGCGGCCACGTCCATGTCGCCCGCACGCCACTGCTTCTCGCGCTCGGAGCGCTCGGCGATGAGCTTCTTCTCCGTGTCCCGCAGACCGGCGGCCTTCTCGAAGTCCTGCGCGTCGATCGCGGACTCCTTCTCGCGACGGGCCTCGGCGATCTTCTCGTCGAACTCGCGGAGGTCCGGCGGAGCGGTCATCCGCTTGATGCGCATCCGTGCGCCGGCCTCGTCGATGAGGTCGATGGCCTTGTCCGGCAGGAAGCGGTCGTTGATGTACCGGTCCGCGAGCGTCGCGGCCGCGACCAGCGCACCGTCGGTGATGGTGACGCGGTGGTGCGCCTCGTAGCGGTCCCGCAGACCCTTGAGGATCTCGATGGACAGCTCCACGTTGGGCTCGGGGACCTGCACCGGCTGGAAGCGACGCTCGAGCGCCGCGTCCTTCTCGATGTGCTTGCGGTACTCGTCGATCGTCGTGGCGCCGATGGTCTGCAGCTCGCCTCGCGCCAGCTTGGGCTTGAGGATCGACGCCGCGTCGATCGCGCCCTCGGCCGCACCCGCGCCGACGAGCGTGTGGATCTCGTCGATGAACAGGATGATGTCGCCGCGCTGGTTGATCTCCTTGAGCACCTTCTTCAGGCGCTCCTCGAAGTCACCGCGGTAACGCGAACCGGCCACCAGCGAACCCAGGTCCAGCGAGTAGACCTGCTTGTCCTTGAGGGTCTCGGGGACCTCGTTGTTGACGATGGCCTGAGCCAGGCCCTCGACCACCGCGGTCTTGCCCACGCCGGGCTCACCGATCAGCACCGGGTTGTTCTTGGTGCGCCGGGAGAGCACCTGCATGATGCGCTCGACCTCCTTGGCGCGGCCGACCACCGGGTCGAGCTTGCCCTCCATGGCGGCCTGCGTGAGGTTGCGTCCGAACTGGTCCAGGACCGTCGACGAGGACGGCGTGCCGGCCTCGCGACCGCCGCCGCCGCGTGCGGGCGCACCCGTGGCCTCGGCTTCCTTGCCCTGGTAGCCCGAGAGCAGCTGGATGACCTGCTGGCGGACGCGCGTGAGGTCGGCGCCGAGCTTGACCAGCACCTGGGCGGCCACGCCCTCGCCCTCACGGATGAGGCCGAGCAGGATGTGCTCGGTCCCGATGTAGTTGTGCCCGAGCTGCAGTGCCTCGCGCAGGCTCAGCTCGAGGACCTTCTTGGCCCGCGGCGTGAACGGGATGTGCCCGCTGGGCGCCTGCTGGCCCTGGCCGATGATCTCCTCGACCTGACTACGCACCGCTTCCAGCGAGATCCCGAGGGACTCGAGTGCCTTGGCGGCCACTCCCTCGCCCTCGTGGATAAGACCCAGCAGGATGTGCTCGGTGCCGATGTAGTTGTGGTTGAGCATCCGGGCCTCTTCCTGGGCCAGGACGACGACGCGACGCGCGCGGTCGGTAAACCGTTCGAACATCGTGCTACCTCACATTCCTCGGGTTTTCACCACTGTAGTGGCCCGGTCAGACGCTCGGCACCGCAGGAGCGGCGCCCGGTCCTTCTCCAGGTCCGTCACCAGTGTTCAACGCGGCAGGTCGGGGAATCATTGCGCATTCGTGTACGCCGTCAGCGAACGCCGCCTCCAGACGGGGAATGCGGGGACATCTAGGGTCGTGGCCATGAGTCAATCGACGGGTGGGGCGGCGTGGTGAGACCGTTCGACCTCGACCGCATCGGCCGCGATCTGCCGTTCGCCGCGGCCCTTCCCGCGCTGCGCGGGGCTCTGGCGGCCAAGGGCACCGCGGTCGTGCAGGCGCCGCCCGGCACCGGTAAGACCACCCTGGTCCCGCCCGCGGTCGCCTCGGTGGACGGGGTCGCGGGCCGTGTCGTCGTCACCCAGCCCCGACGGGTGGCCGCCCGCTCCGCGGCGCGGCGCCTGGCGACGTTGACGGGCACCGAGATCGGCACCGTCGTGGGGTACTCCGTGCGCGGGGACTCCCTCGTCGGGCGGGACACCCTCGTGGAGTTCGTGACGCCGGGCGTGCTGGTGCGTCGACTCGTGGCCGACCCCGACCTGCCCGGGATCGGCGCGGTGGTGCTCGACGAGGTCCACGAGCGCGACGTCGAGTCCGACCTCGCCTTTGCCCTGCTCTGCGAACTCCGCCAGCTGCGCGACGACCTGCCGGTGGTGGCGATGTCCGCGACCGTCGAGGCCGGTCGCTTCGCGCGGTTGCTCGGCGGTCCGGGGCCGGATCCGGGCGCTGGTGGTGCGGGCGCGGGCGCGGGTTCGGACGCGGGCACGGGAGGTGCGGGCGCTGCGCCCGTCGTCGGGGTCCCGGACCCCGGCCACCCCCTGGAGGTCCGGTACGCCCCAGCGCCGGTGGCCCGGCTGGACGCCCGCGGGGTGACCGACGGGTTCCTCGAGCACGTGGCCGCCGTGACCGCAGACGAGGTGTCCTCCGGTGGCGCCGACGCCCTCGTCTTCCTGCCCGGGGTCCGGGAGATCGACCGCGTGGTCCGGTCGCTGACGGCCCGACTGGGCGACCGGGCGGAGGTCCTGCCCCTGCACGGCGGGCTCGACGCGGCCGCCCAGGACCGGGCGGTCTCGGGCACCGGTCGCGGGCGCGGAGGCGGACGCGGCGGCAGTCGCGTCAGCGGTGGAGACGGCGGCGGAACCCGGCCGAGGGTGGTGGTCTCGACCGACCTCGCGGAGTCCTCGCTCACGGTGCCGGGGGTGCGGGTGGTGGTGGACGCCTGCCTGAGCCGCGAGCCCCGCCGGGACGCCGCGCGGGACATGACCGGCCTGGTGACGGTGTCCGCCTCGCGCGACTCCTGCGTCCAGCGCGCCGGTCGAGCCGCCCGCCTGGGACCCGGGGTCGCGGTGCGGTGCCTGTCCGAGGACGACTTCGCGCGCCTGCCCGACCACCGCACGCCCGCGATCGCCACCTCGGACCTGACGACCTTCGCCCTGGACGTGGCCTGCTGGGGCGCGCCGCGCGGGGAGGGGCTGGCGTTGCCCGACCCGCCGCCGGCCGGAGAGATCACCCGCGCCCAGTCCGTCCTGGAGGGTCTCGGCGCGCTCGACGCCCGCGGCCGGGCCACCGCCCGCGGACGCGAACTGGCGCGGGTCCCCGCCGATCCCCGCCACGCCCGCGCTCTGCTCGACGGCGCCCCGCTCGTGGGCCGCCGGGTGGCCGCCGAGGTGGTGGCGTTGCTGGCCTCGGGCCGGCGCTCCCCCGCGGGCGACCTGGTGGCCGACCTGCAGGCGCTGCGCGGGGGCCGGGCCGCGGACTCAGGGACCTGGGAGCGCGAGGCCCGCCGTCTCGAGCGGTTCGTCGGATCCGCGGGCGCGGGTCGCGGGCGGAGCGGCGTCCCCGTCGACGAGGCCGTCGGGGTGGTGGTGTCGCTCGCCCACCCGGACCGCGTGGCGCGCCGACGGGGCGGGCAGTACACCTTCGCCTCCGGGACCGGGGCGGTGCTCCCGCCGGGCTCCGCGCTCGCGGGCCACGAGTGGCTGGCGGTGGCCGAGGTGGGTCGCGCGTCCGGGCGTGCCGCCGGCGAGGCCGGGGCGGTGATCCGGGCCGCCGCGGCGCTGGACCGCGAGGGCGCCGAACGTGCGGCCGAGGGACTCCTCGACGACGACGAGACGGCCACGTTCTCGGGCGGCGCACTGACGGGCCGCCGGATCCGTCGGCTCGGGGCGATCGAGCTCTCCGTGACCCCCGTGCGTCCGGGTCCTGCCGCCGCCCTGTCGGCCGTGGCGGCCGCCGTCCGCGCCGGCGGGCTGCCCGGACTCGGGCCCGACGACGACGCGCTACGGCTGTGGCGCCGGATGGCGCTCGCCCACCGGATGCTCGGGGCACCGTGGCCGGACGTGTCCGCCGACGCGTTGGCGGACCGGCTGGAGGAGTGGCTCGCGCCGGAGGTCAACGCGCTCGCCCGTGGCGCCAAGTTGACCGGCCGGGACCTCGGCCCCGCCCTGCGCCGACTGCTCCCGTGGCCGGAGGCGACCCGGTTCGACGAGCTGCTGCCCGACCGGCTGAAGGTGCCCAGCTCGTCGTCGTACCGCGTGGACTACCCGGAACCCGGCTCCGACGAGGCACCCGTGCTGGCGGTCAAGCTCCAGGAGTGCTTCGGCTGGACCAGCTCGCCCCGGATCTGCCACGGGCGGGTGCCCGTGACCGTGCACCTGCTCTCCCCCGCCGGGCGGCCGCTCGCCGTGACGCGTGACCTGGAGTTCTTCTGGCGCGAGGCCTATCCCGGCGTGCGCGCGGAGATGCGCGGCCGCTACCCCAGGCACCCGTGGCCCGAGGATCCGATGGCCGCCGAGCCGACCCGCCGGACCAATCCGAGGCGCTGACGGTTCCAATACCATAACGGGATGCAGATTCCCAGCCTTTTTGAGATTTCAGGCATATGGTGTGACTAAGCACACAGGCGCACGGATGCGCCGAAAGGGTGATCGTCATGATTGCGTACACCGCCCCCGCCCCGCACGAGACCCCCCTTCCCACCAGGACGCCGGCCCGCACCAAGGTCATCCCCCACGTGAAGAACCGGATCGGCGCCCTCATCGCTCTGCTCGGCCTGGCACTGGCACTGCTCAGCCTCTACCTGCCGTGGCTCTCCACCAGCAGGGGCGAGCAGATCACCGCGCTGGACATCACCGAGATCATCGACGTGCGCAGCGTCGCCCCGGTGCTGTTCCTGGGACTGGTGGTCCTGTCCTTCCTGGTGTCGGTCGCCATGCTGAGTCGCCTGGGGGCGTTCGCGGCCGCGGCGGCCGTGGTCGCGCTCGGGGTGCTGGCAGCGCACCTGGCGTTTGTCTGGACACTCATCGCCTCCTCGGGGGTGGCCGAACCCACCCTTTCGGGTCTGCCCGGGGACGCGGAGGTGACCTACGGCCCCTACGTGGCCGCGCTCGGGTTCGTCCTGGTGGCGGCGGGGTCGGCGTGGGCTGCCCGGTCGGCCGAGTACGTCCTGCCGGACCTCAAGTCGGGACGGCCGCACCCGGACTCGTGACGCGAGTGGCGCTCGTGACGCGCGTGGCGCTCGTGACGCGCGTGGCGCCCCTGCCGGTGGCGGCGGTCGGAGGCTGGTCCGGAACCGCCCGCGAGGACTAGCGTCAGCGTCATGAGCGAAGCGCTACCCCTGCCCCGGCTCTCCGCCCCGGCCGCCCGCGCGCTCGACGCGGCCGGGATCGCCGACCTCCGGCAACTCGACGGGATGGGCGAGAAGGACGTGCTGGCGCTGCACGGGATCGGTCCCTCCCAGCTCGGGGTGTTGCGCGACGCGCTGACCGCGGCGGGCCTGTCTTTCACCGAGCCCGTCGCCCGGCCCCGACCCACCGGCCGCAGCGACAACGCGACGACCGTCGTGTCGCCGGGTTCGCCTCGGGAATGGATCGAGGGACTGCCCACCGCACGGCGTGTGGACGACGGTCGGCGACTCCTGGAGATCTTCGGCGAGGCCACCGGCGAGCATGCCGCCATGTGGGGTCCGTCGATAGTGGGCTACGGCCATCACCACTACGTCTACGACAGCGGCCGCGAGGGCGACACCCTCCGGGTGGGTTTCAGCCCCCGAGCCTCCGCCCTCACCTTCTACGGCCTGCTCGGGGCCCCGGGGGCGGAGGAGCTTCTAGCGAAACTGGGACCGCACAAGACCGGCAAGGGCTGCCTCTATGTGAAGACGCTCGCCAAGGTCGACGAGCAGGTGTTGCGTGACCTCGTGGCGGCGGCCTGGGCGGGGTGGGAGAACGACGAGAACGGCAACGAGGGCGGCTGAACCGCTCAGCTGAGCAGCGCGTCGTATCCGAGGCACGCGAAGTAGACCGATGCGAGCGCCACCACCGCTGATCCGAGAGCGGGGGCCCGCCGGGCCGGTCGGGACACCACCGCCAGCAGCACCAGCGCAACGGCCAGCTCGAGAACCCACGCCGGTCCGCCGACCTGCAGGAGGCCGTAGACCGCCTCACCCGCGACGATCCCGGGCACCGCGCCCGCGGCGAGCGCGCCACGGCTGCCGTCACGCGCGGACGCGGCTCCCGCGGTACCGCAGACCGCACCTGCGACCGGTCCGACGACCAGCCAGAGCCCCACCTCCGCAGCCGACGTCGAGTCCGCGTGGACGACGAGCCACGGGACCAGCGTCCCGACCATGGCCAGCATTCCCCACACGGCCCCGTCGATCCCTCTGGCGCCCGGCCGGCGGGACACGAACATCGGCACGACTCCCCACAGGGCACTCGTGCCGGCGAGGACCGCCCACCGATCGGGGAGCACCGCGTGCGCGAGTGTGAGGACCACACCCGCGAGCAGTCCGACTACCAGCGCGCGCGTTCTCACGCCGGAGCAGTCCAGCGACGGGTCACTCCCGAGGCAGCGGCTTGACCATCGGGAACAGGATGGTCTCGCGGATCCCCAGGCCGGTGAGCGCCATGAGCAGCCGGTCGATTCCCATCCCCAGCCCCGTCGTGGGCGGCATTCCCTGCTCCATGGCGGCGAGGAAGTCCTCGTCCAGAACCATCGCCTCGTCGTCGCCGGCGTCAGCGAGCCGCGCCTGGTCCTCGAAGCGCTGACGCTGGATCACCGGGTCGACGAGCTCGGAGTAGCCGGTCGCCAACTCGAATCCGCGGACGTAGAGGTCCCACTTCTCCGTGACCCCGCGGTCGGTGCGGTGGTCGCGGGTCAGCGGGGAGGTCTCGACCGGGAAGTCGCGGACGAACACCGGGCCGTCGAGCTGATCGCCGCACAGGTGCTCCCACAGCTCCTCGACCAGCTTTCCGTGCAGCCAGCCCTTGCCCGAGGGCACCTCGAGCCCGACCTCTCCGGCCAGCTCGGTGAGCTCGGCGACGGTCGAGTCGACGGTGACGATGCTCTCGCCGTCGTCGGCCGCCAGCTCGGGATGCTTGGCTCGCAGCGCCTCATTGAGCGAGGGGTACATCCGCAGTTCGGGCCACTGGCCACCGAGGTCGAAGTCGGTCCCGTCGGCCAGCGTCACCGTCGTGGAGCCGAAGACGTCGCGGGTGACCTCCTGGATGACCTCGCGGATCATCGTGGCCGAGGTGTCGTAGTCCCCGTATGCCTGGTACGTCTCGAGCATCGCGAACTCGGGGCTGTGCGAGGAGTCCACGCCCTCGTTGCGGAAGTTCCGGTTGATCTCGAAGACCCGCTCGATCCCGCCCACCACGCAGCGCTTGAGGTACAGCTCGGGGGCGATGCGCAGGTACAGATCCAGGTCGAGTGCGTTGGAGTGGGTGACGAACGGCCGGGCTGCGGCCCCGCCGTGCAGCGTCTGCAGCATGGGCGTCTCGACCTCGAGGAACCCGCGCCGCTCGAGGGCGCCCCGCAGCGCGCGGACCACCTTGATGCGGGTGATCGCGTTGCGTCGGGCGGTGTCGCGCATGATGAGGTCGGTGTAGCGGTGACGGACCCGGGTGTCCTCGCTCAGGTCCTTGTGCGCGACCGGCAGCGGGCGCAGCGACTTGGCCGCCAACACCCAGGAGTCGGCCATCACGGACAGCTCGCCGCGCTTGGACCGCACCACCCGGCCGGTCACCGAGACGTGGTCGCCGAGGTCCACGTCCTGTTTCCACGCCTCGAGCCGATCCGCGCCGACGGCCGCCAGCGAGAGCATCACCTGGAGCTGCGGGGCGAACGCGTCGGGCTCGCCCTCCACCGCCGGGACGGCCAGGTCCGCGTCCGGACTCACGCCGTCCTGGAGGCGGACAAAGCAGAGCTTGCCGGTGTTGCGGACGAACAGCACCCGGCCGGCCACGGAGACCTCGACGTCGGTCTCCTCGCCTGGCTCGAGCGCCGCGAAGCGCGGGTCCGAGGTGATCTCGACGAGCCCGTGGGTGCGCGGGACCTCGACCGGGTACGCCTGCGCCCCGGAGTCGAGGAGGCGCTGCCGCTTGGCGCGGCGGATGCGCAGCTGCTCGGGGGTGTCGTCGGCGGGCTCGCCGGTGGCGGCCCCGGTCGCGGCGGGAGTCGAGTCGGTCACGGCTCCCGAGGATAGTCGGCTTACCCGGCGGGGCCGAACCCGTGGCCGTCCGCCCGGTCGAGCACGTGGAGGTCCAGGCGGTCCGACAGCGCCTCGATGGCGGCTGCCGCCCGCACGCTGTTGCCGTGCTCGTCGAGCCGGGGAGAGTAGGCGGCCACCCCGAACCGGCCCGGCACCACCGCGAACACGCACCCTGAGACGCCGCTCTTGGCGGGGAGCCCGACCTGGTAGACCCAGTCCCCCGCCGCGTCGTACATGCCGCACGTGAACATCACACTGTTGGCGTAGCGCACGGCTCTGCGCCCGAGGATCTGCTCGTCACCGCCGGGGCGCAGACCGCCGTTCGCGAACATCGCGGCCATGTGAGCGAGTTCGCGCACGTCCACCCGGACAGCGCACTGGCGCCCGTACCCCGCCACCACCTCATGGGGGTCGTCCGCGAGATTGCCTTCCTCGGCGAGCAGGTGGGCGAGCGCCTGGTTACGGTGCGCGCTCCGGGCCTCGATGTCCGCGATCTCCTCATCCACCTCCACCTCTCGGCCCACGATCCGGGAAAACAACGCCCGGATCTGCTCGAAACGGGAATCCTCGTCGTCGTCGCCCCGTCCTATCAGCGCATGCGCTGCCAACGCACCAGCGTTGACGAGAGCGTTGGGGGCCCGGCCGGTGCCGGCCTCCAGGGAGATCTCGTTGAACGGGTCGCCCGAGGGCTCGACCCCGATCCGCTTGGCCACCTCGTCGACGCCCTTCTGATCCAGCGCCAGGGCGTAGACGAACGGCTTGGACGCGGACTGGAGATCGAAGCGGATGTCGTCGTCCCCCGCGGACACCACGCGGCCGCCGAGGTCGCAGACCGCCAGCGCGAGGGCATCGGGATTCGGGTGTTCGTAGTCGCCCAGGTGCGGGACCAGGTCGCCGGAGGAGTCATCACGGACCTCGTCCAGGAGTTCTCTGAGCAGGTCCGGTGAGATGTCGTCCGTCATGGGACGAACGTACCGGCGTCGCGGAGATCAGTGGGCCGAGATCGCGGACCGCTCGCGCAGCAGGTGGTCCGCGTCGGAGAGCAGACCGAGTGCCCCGGCGGCACGGAGCGCAGCATGCCCACCGTCTACCGCGCGGACCCCCCGGACACCACGCGAGTGCGACTCGACGGCGAACAGTTCGGCGTCGAGGCCGTCGTCGCTGACCAGCACCACCTCGCGGCCCTCACCGACGGCCGCGAGCGGTGCGGCCGACCGCGGATCGAGCAGGTCGACGACGGGACGGGCCTCCACCGCTACCGCGCCCGCCAGCACGCCCTGCCGTTCACGCTGGGCCCGCGAGCGGATGTCCACGACGAGTGCCCCGGCCTCGACCGCGGCGCGGTAGCCGGCGACGGCCAACGTGATGCCGATGGCGGTGGCGGTGGCGGACGAGGCGGTGGCGGTCAGGGCGGTGGTCATGTGGTGCTCCTCGCGGGGATCTCGGCTGGGGTTCGTTCGAGGGGGCTATCGCCGGTCGGGACACCAGTGCTGCGCACGCGCGCGGATGCCACGGGACCGGCCGAGGGCATTCGTCGTGCGTTCATGGCCGCAATAATAGACAGACCGGTCTACCTATTTCAAGCGTGGACGTCACGGCCGTGCCCGTTTCGCCCGAGCCCGTTCCACCTGCGAGGCACCCGCCCGCCTACCCCATTGGCATTCCGGTAATAGTTGATGCATCATGTATCTGGATCGAAGGAGTTACCATGACCGCCACGCACCTCCGCCAGCCCGCCGTCTTCATCGGGCACGGCGTCCCCCTGAACGCGCTCGAGGTCAACCAGTGGACCCGGGAATGGGCCGCGCTCGGCGACTCGCTCCCCGAGCGTCCCCGGGCCGTTCTGGCCGTCTCTGCGCACTGGTACATCAACGCCACCGCCGTGACCGCGATGACCAACCCGCGGACGATCCACGACTTCTACGGCTTCCCACAGGAATTGAACGAGTTCGAGTACCCGGCCTCCGGCGCCCCCGAACTCGCCTCCGAGGTGGCCGAGGTCGTCAAGCCCACCTGGGTCGGCGCGGACCAGGACTCCTGGGGGCTCGACCACGGCACGTGGTCCGTCCTCACCCACGTCTTCCCGGACGCCGACATCCCCGTGGCCCAGCTCTCGGTGGACGCGTCCAAGCCCGCGAGCTACCACTTCGACCTGGGCACCAGGCTCTCCGCGTTGCGGGACTCCGGCGTCCTGGTGCTGGCCAGCGGCAACGTCGTGCACAACCTCGCCGCCGTGGACCCCTCCCGCGGCAACTCGGGGGCCGACTGGGCACACCGCTTCGACGACCACGCCCAGGAGCTGCTCACCGAGCGGCCGGAGGACGCGCTCTCCCTGATCGAGCACCCCGACGCGCGGCTGGCCGTGCCCAGCGCCGACCACTTCCTGCCCCTGCTCTACACCGCCGGGATGGCCGCGGGATCCGGCGAGACGCTGGACTCCTTCAGCAAGGGCTACGCCTGGGGCTCGGTCTCCATGACGAGCTACCGCTCGTCGGCCTGACCGCCGCGGCGCACCTCGTCGTCGTCGCCCTCGTTGTCGCCGTCGTAGTGGTCGTCGCCGTCGTCGATCCCGGCCGCGTCAGGCGTTGCGCTCGAACACCAGCCGCAGACCCTCGAGCGCGAGCTCGGGTTCCACGTCGGTGATCGTCCGCGATTCCTCGGCCACCACGTCCGCCCGCAGGCCGGTCAACACGACGCTCGCGTCGGCGAGCTCGGCCACATCGGCCTTCAGGCGGGCGACCAGGGCGTCGATCTGCCCGGCGAAACCGATCACGATCCCCGCCTGCAGCGCCGCGACGGTGTTCTTGCCCAGGGCACTCCTGGGCCGCACCACCTCGATCTTGCGCAGCGCCGCCGCGCGCTCGGCCAGGGCGTCCACCGAGATGTCGATCCCGGGCGCGATCGCGCCGCCGAGCAGCTCGCCGCGCGCGGAGATCGCGTCGACGGTGGTCGCCGTGTCCACGTCGACGACGATGACCGCGCCCTCGAACATCCAGTGGGCGGCCAGCGCGTTGACCACGCGGTCCGACCCCACCTCGCGCGGGTTGTCCACGAGCAGCGGGACCCCGGTCTTCACCCCGGGCGCGACGACGACCGCGCGCAGGTCCGGCCAGTAGTCGGCGGCCATCCTGCGCAGCTCCCCGGTCACCGAGGGCACCACCGACATCGCGGAGATGCCGGAGAGGCGCCCGGCGCACTCGCCCAGCAGGCCCCGGATGGTCAACGCCAGCTCGTCGGAGGTCACCGCGGGCGACGTCCGCATGCTCCAGGTGCGCTCGAGCGGGCCACCGCCGGAGGGGAAGACGCCGAGCCGGATGTGCGTGTTGCCGACGTCGACGGTGAGAAGCACGGTTATCCCGGCACCTAGACGGTGGCGGGCTCGGGGACGCGCGGGTTCTTCAGGCCCGACCCCTCCGGCACGTCCGCCGGATCGGTTCCCTCGGTGAGCGTCCGGTTGTGGGAGTCGACGAACACCACGCGCGGTCGGTAGGCCCGCGCCTCGGCGTCCTCCATGACGGCGTAGGCGATGATGATCACCAGATCACCCGGGTGGACCAGATGCGCGGCAGCGCCGTTGATGCTGATGACGCCCGACCCGCGCTCACCGGTGATGGCGTAGGTGGTCAGGCGGGCGCCGTTGTTGATGTCCACGATGTCGATCTGCTGTCCCTCGAGCAGGTCGGCGGCGTCCATCAGGTCGGCGTCGATGGTGCAGGAACCCACGTAGTGCAGGTCGGCCTGGGTGACCGTGGCCCGGTGGATCTTGGAGTGGAGCATGGTGCGCTGCATCTAGAAGCCTTCCTGGAGGTCAGCGGCCATCTCGGCCTGCTGCGCGGCGACGGTCGCCTCGGCGTCGGCGAGGAAGCCGGTGCCGATGGCCACGCCGACGTTGTCGATGAGGCGGGCCTTTCCGATACGTGCGGCCACGAGAAGCCTGCCCGGCCCCTCCACGGGCGGTTCGCCGAGGTCGCCGGCACGGAGTTCGAGGTAGTCGACCGCGATCTGCGGACGCTCGGCGAGGACCGCGCGGGCCGCGTCGAGGACCGCCTCGGCCCCGCCCTTGGCCGCGAACGTCCCGGCCACCAGCGCAGCGTTGAGGGTGGTGGCCAATTCCCGCTCCTCCGGGGAGAGGTAGCGGTTCCGCGAGCTCATGGCCAGACCGTCGTACTCGCGGACGGTGGGCACACCCACCACCCGGACGTTCAAATCCAGATCGGCCACCATCTGCCGGATCAGGACCAGCTGCTGGTAGTCCTTCTCCCCGAACAACGCCTGGTGGGGCGCGACGATGTTGAACAGCTTGGCCACCACCGTGAGCATCCCGGCGAAGTGGCCGGGGCGGGCGGCGCCGTCGAGGATGTCGCCCGTCGGCCCGGGTTGCACGGTGGTCCGCGGCCCGGCCGGGTACATGGCGGCCGCACTGGGGGCCAGGACCAGCTCGACTCCGGCGTCGGCGAGGCGGGCCACGTCCTCGTCGAGCGTGCGCGGGTAGGCGTCCAGATCCTCGCCGGGCCCGAACTGCAGCGGGTTGACGAAGATCGACACCACCACCACGGACCCGGGTGTGCGACGCGCGGCCTCGACCAGCGCGAGATGCCCCTCGTGTAGCGCACCCATGGTCGGGACCAGGACGATCTGCTTCCCGACCTTGCGCAGCGACTCGGTGACCGCGTGTAGCGAGGCCGGCTCGTGGTGGATCGTCAGCTCACCGCGGGAGAACCCGGTACCCGGACGGCCCGGGACCGCCGTGCGGACGGCGTACGTGGAGGTGGAGGTGGTCATCGCAGTTGCTCCGTGAGGTCGGGGGCCAGGAGGTCGGTGACGTCGCGGCCGGCGCCGCAGCGGTCCGCCGTCCGCAGCGCGAGCGCGCGGTAGCCGGCAGCGATGCCGCCGCCGACGTCCTCGAGCGCGTCGAGGTGGCGCGAGACGGTCACCGCGTCGCCGCGCATGACGGGACCGGTGAGCGCGGAGTCACCGGAGGCGAGGGCGTTGTCGAGCGCCGCGTGCAGGAGGGGCGCGAGGGTGCGGCGCGCGAGAGCCTCGGCGTCCGAGCCGAGGATGCCGTCCGGGTCGCCCTCGACCCCACCGCCGGGCAGGACGGAGAAGGACGCCGCGAGCGCCTCGGCGGCGTCGTTGACGAGGGTCACCAGGTGGTTGGCGCCGTGCGCCAGGGCGGCGTGGTACAGCGCGCGGTGGGATTCGGCGACGGTGACGGGTAGGCCCCCGGTCTCCATCACCAACATCTGTCCGACGACGAGACCGACCTCGTCCGGGGAGGTGAGCGCCCACGAACAGCCCTCCATGCGGTCGACGTCGGAATCGCCGCCGGTGAAGGTCATGGCCGGGTGCGCCGCGACGACGACCGCGCCGGCATCCGCGGCGGGCCGGAGGATGTCAGCACCCACCGCGCCGGCGACGTGGACGACGATGTGGCCGGGGCGGAAGGCGTCCGCGCTCGCCAACTCGGCGACCACACCGGGCAGGACGGAGTCGGGGACCGCGAGGATCAACAGTTCAGCGGCGTCCGCCACGGCAACAGGGTCGGCGAGCCGGGCCCCGGGGAGCCGGCGGGCGACGAGGTCGCGCGAGCGCTCGGAACGCGCGACGACCGCGGAGACCACGTGGCCACGCCGCTCGAGGGCGGCGCCGATCGCTGTGCCGACGCGACCCGCCGAGACGAGTCCGATGGACAGCCGGGCAGGGGGTGTTCCGGTGACGCCGAACTCGGCCATCATGAGTGCTCCAGTGTTCGATCCGTTCCAGGCCCACTCACATGGTGGGTCCCGGACATCTCGGGGCTGAGAGTAGTCCTTTCGGACGCGGCGAACAGCGATCAGTGGCGCACCTCACAGGAGCGTGCGTGAACAGCTGCGCGGGCTCAGTCCGACGAGTGCCGGCGGCGCCGCCCGCCACCGGAGGTGTTGTCGCCACCCAGACGGGCCATCAGCTCGGCGACCGAGAGACCCTCGCCCTCCCCGTGACGGCTCGGCGGGGTGGCGTCAGTCGAGGCGGGCTCGGGCTTCGGCGCGGCCGGGGTCGGCTCGGGCTTCGGCGCGGCCGGGGTCGGCTCGGGCTTCGGCGCGGGCTGTTTCCGCGGCTCCGCAGACGGCGCCGTGGACACCGGCTGCGAGCGGGTGGTGGGACGGACGGCGGGGCGGCGCTGCTGGTCGCCACCCGGCGCTGCGGCGCGAGTCTCTCCCGCTGCGCGGGATCCTTCCGAGACAGGGGAGAACTTCTCGGTGCGCTCGGTGCTCGGGGTGGCATCTCGACCGACACCGGGCCCGGCAGCCTCGGCAGAGGACGGCGCGGGGGTGGTCGGCGCGGGGGTGGTCGGCGCGGGGGTGGTGTGGGAGGGGGCGGCAGGCGTCGGATCCGTCGGCCCGAAACCGCGGCGACGGGGCTCGACCCGCTCGGACGGCACTGACGGCAGTGCTGAACCGGCGCCGAGTTGGCCGGCGGGCGCATGGCCACTCACCGCGAAGCGGTCCTCGGGCAGCGTCACGCCCATCTGACCGAGCTGCTCCCGCAACGCGGCAACTTCGAGCCGCAGCGCGTGGATGGAGTCCGAGGTCTCCGAGCGGACGGTGTCTCGCAGTCCCTTCTCCACCACGAGTTCGTGCTCGCGACGAGCTGAGATCTCCCGCTCGAGCTGGAGCTCGTAGACGGTGTGCAGGTCGTGCACCCGCGCTGATTCCGCCGCCGCCAACCGGCGGTACTTGGCTACGAGGAACGCCCCTATGAACGCCGCCCACAACGCCGCGAGGGTGCCGATGCGCGTCCACACGGGATTGTCGGAGAAGACCATCACCACGGTCGCGACGATCGCCAACGCCAGCAACACCCCGAGGGCGATGGCCGCCAGTCCGCGGTCGTCGCCGCGCGCAGGCCGAACAGACCGTGGCTTGTCGATCGAACCGTCGGAACTCATGTCCCGCATGATACGCAGAGAATCACCGGTCACACGAGTAACCTGCGGGCGTTTGCGCCCAACCGACGCGCCCGTTCACTGGCCGGGGCTCAGGTGGGCTGTGCCAGACCCCTGGCGTCCTCATCCGGCGGCGGGGTCTCGCACGCCGACTCGAGGAACAATCCGGCGCCCACCAGTAGCGCCCCGGAGACGAGGACCGCCACGGACGCGGGGAGTTCGTCTCCGGCGGCAGCCAGTTCGCCGAGTCTCGGCAGGAAGTACAGGACCAGGCCCGTGCCCAGCCCTCCGGCCACGGACCCGAGAACCGCCGACGCCTGACCGAGTGCTGCGCACCGGGCGATGGTGAGCGGGTGCATCTGGCTGCGGTCCTGCCCGACCCCGCCGTCGTCGATCGCCGATCGGATCCGGAGCGCGAGGAGCAGGTCGATCAACGCCACCACCGGCAGCGTCACCCAGCCCCAGCCGATGGGCGGCAGCGCCCCGAGGAACGAGCCGGTCAACACATAGGAGGCCACCCCTGCGACGAGCGCGATCAGCAGGAGCGTGGAGTAGGCGATCCGGGCCATGTCAGGCGGTCCACCCTTCTGGGGCCAACGCGTGGTCCAGGCGACGTACCGCGGCGACGTCTGAGGGATCGAGCTCCTCGAGGTGCTCCCTCAGGGGCCGGTCACCCAGGCTCGCCCCCGGCTCGAGCTCGAGCCACGGGATCAGGACGAACGCGCGCTCGGACGCACGGGGGTGAGGCAGCGTGAGGATCCGGTCCTCGGAGACCACCTCCACCCCGTCGACTGCGGCCGCCACCACGTCCACGTCGAGCGTCCGTGGCCCCCAGCGAACCTCGCGGGTGCGGCCGGCGGCGCGCTCCCGTTCGAATCCCCACTCGAGGACGTCCCGCGGGGACCCCGGATGTTCGACGACGAGGACCGCGTTGAGGAAGTCGTCCTGCGCCACCCCGCCCCACGGAGGGGTGGCGTAGACCGACGAGACGTCGCGGAGCATCCCGCCGTCGGCCGCGTCGGCCGCCACACCCCGGAGCAGGGACAGCGCGTCACCCTGGTTCCCGCCGATCGACAGGACCGCCCGACAGGTCACGCCGTCCTCCCCGTCTGGCCGCCGCCGCCCTCGCGTGAGCGCCGGGCCACCACCGCGACGTCAGCGAACTCGGCAGGGATGGGGGCCTGCGGCTTGTGCAGCGTCACCTCCACCGCGTGGGCTCCCGGGGCGAGATCCATGATCCCGTCGGCGATCCGGGAGGCGACGGTCTCGATGAGATCGCAGGGCTCCCCGGCCACGACGTCGCGAGCGAACAGCGCCAGAGCGCCGTAGTCGACCGTGTCGGCGAGGTCGTCGGAAGCGGCGGCCGCGGTGAAGTCGGTCCACAGCACCAGGTCCACCAGGAAGTCCTGACCGTCGCGCTTCTCGTGGTCGAAGACACCGTGGTTCCCGCGGACCTTCAGGCCCCGGAGTTCTATGCGGTCCGCCATCAGCCCTGCCCCGCTCCCCCGGCCGCCCACGCGGCGGCCACCCGTACCGCGTCGGCGCTGGGCGCCACGTCGTGCACACGGACCGCCCAGGCGCCGGCCGCGGCGGACAGTGACGTGATGGCTGCGGTGGCCGGATCACGCCGGGCCACCGCGCGCGGCTCTTCGTGGACATCGGCCAGCAGTGCACCGAGGAACCGCTTCCGGGAGGCGGCCACCAGGACGGGGAATCCGAGCTCGATGAGGCGGTCGAGTCCATGGAGCAGCGCCCAGTTGTCGGCTGCGTCCTTGGCGAACCCCAGGCCCGGGTCCAGCACGATCGAGCTCTCGTGGACTCCCGCGGACAGCGCCGCGTCGACCCTGCGCGCCAGGTGGTCGCGAACCGACGCCACCACATCCCCGCCGTGATCGGAGCGGCCGCCGGCGCCCGCCCGGTACTCGTCCGGCGTCACCCAGTGCATGAGGATGACGGGACAACCGTGGTCGGCGACGACCGACAGCATGTCGGGGTCCGCGAGGCCTCCGGAGACGTCGTTGATGATCTCCGCACCCGCCCCGAGGGCGTCAGCGGCGACCGACGAGCGCATGGTGTCGACGGAGACGGTGACGCCGTCCGCAGCGAGCGCCCGGACCAGCGGGATGACGCGGCTGGCCTCGTCATTCCGGTCCACCCGGATGGCCCCGGGCCTGGTGGATTCCCCGCCCACGTCGAGCAGGTCGGCGCCCTCGGCGACCAGCTGCCGGGCGTGCGCGAGGGCAGCCCCGGGGGCCAGGTGGCGCCCACCGTCGGAGAAGGAGTCCGCCGTGACGTTGACGATGCCCATCACCGCGCAGCGGCCCGGGCGCGGCAGGACGTCCGAGCGGGTCACGTACCGCGCAGGAGGCCGAGCGCCTCCGCCCTGCTGGCGGCGTTGGACCGCATGATCCCGCGGACCGCGGAGGTGGTGGTGACCGAACCGGGTTTGCGGATCCCGCGCATGGCCATGCACAGGTGCTCGCACTCGATCACCACGATGACACCGGAGGGATCGAGCTTGTCCACCAGTGCATCCGCTATCTGACTGGTGAGCCGCTCCTGGACCTGCGGCCGCTTGGCGTAGAGGTCCGCGAGCCGGGCGAGCTTGCTCAGCCCGGTGACCGCACCCGAGCGTCCCGGGATGTACCCGATGTGGGCCACTCCGTGGAACGGCACCAGGTGGTGCTCGCAGGTGGAGTAGATGGGGATGTCCCGCACCAGCACCAACTCGCGATGATCCTCGTCGAAGGTCTTGGACAGCACCTCGGCGGGATCGGTGAACATCCCCGCGAAGATCTCGCGGTACGCCCGGGTGACGCGGGCCGGGGTGTCCCGCAGGCCCTCTCGGTCCGGGTCCTCGCCCACGGCGAGCAGGAGTTCACGGACAGCGGCCTCGGCGCGCTCGGCGTCGAACACGCTGCCGGTGGACACCGACCGGGCGTCGGCCGGGGGTATGTGGTCAGGGGTCGTCATCAATCCTCTTCTCGCACGGAACCTACCGGTGGGTCAGTCGTCACGTTCCCACGGGGCACGCCAGCCGGGTTCCTTGTCCTCCCGCCGGCGGGATCCGCCTCCGCGACCACTACCCTCCACCGCCGACCACGCACGGGTCGATCCTTCCGGCGCGGCAGGCGTGGGCGGGGAGTCCTCGCCGCGGGTGGACTCTCGGCCGCTGGACTCTTCAGCAGCGGGTTCGTTGCGGGGCGACTCCCGATGCGCGGGGGCCGCCGGGAGCCGGGTGGTCTCGGCACCACTCGGGCCGGGGCCACCGTTCGGTAGCGGGCTGCCGCCGGGCAGCGGGCTGCCGCCGGGCGTCGTGCTGCGCGGGGGCCAGCCCGGTGCCGACCAGCCCGGGGGCGGCGGGGTGCCGTACGCCGGGATCCCGGACTGCGACGAGCCGGCCGGGACCGACTCGCGACGGGGCCCGACCCCGGGTCCGGTCACGCCTCCCCCGGTGGGGTCCGGCTCTCCGGAGCCTCCGGGCTCACGCCCCGCCGGCAGGACGGACTTGGCGAACGGATCGGTCACCGGCGGCGGCCACGGCTCGCCACGTTCCTTGGCCAGCTCTCCCGGGGTCTTGATGGGCGGCACCGTCGACGGGATGCGACCGCCGAAGTCGTCGAACTCGGTGATCCTGGGACGCTTGACCACGTCGACGAAGAGCCTGGTGAGATCGTCCTGGCGCAGCGTCTCCTTCTCGAGCAGCTCGCCGGCGGTGGAATCCAGGATCTCCCGGTTGGACTCGAGAACCCGCCAGGCCTCGGTGTGCGCGGCGTCGATGATCCGTCGGACCTCGTCGTCGATGATCTTGGCGACCTCCGGGGAGTGTTCCGCGCCCGAGCCGCCGCCGCGGCCGAGGAACGGGTCCCCGCCCTCGCCGCCGTACCTGACGGCCCCGAGCTTGGCGCTCATGCCGTACTCGGCGACCATCGTCCGAGCGATCCGCGTGGCCTGCTCGATGTCCGAGCTGGCGCCGGAGGTCGGCTCGCCGAAGACGTATTCCTCAGCGGCGCGGCCACCCATGGCCATCACGATGCGCGCGATCATGTCGGCGCGGGTCATGAGCGACTTGTCGTCCTCGGGGACGACCAGCGCGTGTCCGCCCGTGCGGCCGCGGGCGAGGATCGTGACTTTGTGGACCGGTTCCAGATCCTCCATCGCCCACGCGGCCAGGGCGTGGCCGGACTCGTGGTAGGCGGTGACCTTCTTCTCGTGCTCACTGATCACGCGGTGCTTGCGGCGCGGACCGCCCACCACCCGGTCGGTGGCCTCCTCGAGGATGTCGATCGAGATCTCGTCCCGACCCATCCGGGCGGCCAGCAGCGCACCCTCGTTGAGCACGTTGGCCAGATCGGCGCCGGACATGCCGATCGTGCGCCGTGCCAGCGACCGCATGTCCACGTCCTCGGCCAGCGGTTTCCCCACCGAGTGCACGGCGAGGATGGCCTCGCGACCACGCAGGTCCGGGTTGGTCACCGGCACCTGCCGGTCGAAACGCCCTGGACGCAGCAGGGCCGGGTCCAGGACGTCCGGGCGGTTGGTGGCGGCGATGAGGATGACCGTCTCGCGATCGCTGAACCCGTCCATCTCCACCAGCAACTGGTTGAGCGTCTGTTCGCGCTCGTCGTGGCCGCCTCCGGTACCGGATCCCCGGTGCCGGCCCACGGCGTCGATCTCGTCGACGAACACGATGCAGGGAGCGTTCTGCTTGGCCTTCTCGAACAGGTCGCGCACACGCGAGGCGCCGACGCCCACGAACATCTCCACGAAGTCCGAGCCGGAGATCGAGTAGAACGGCACCCCGGCCTCGCCGGCCACAGCACGCGCGAGCAGGGTCTTGCCCGTTCCGGGCGGGCCGTAGAGCAGGACGCCGCGGGGGATCTTGGCCCCGAGCCGCTCGTACCGCGCCGGGTTCTGGAGGAAGTCCTTGATCTCGTTGAGCTCCTCCACCGCCTCGTCCTCGCCCGCCACATCGGCGAACGTGGTCTGGGGCATGTCCTTGGTGAACTCGACCGCACGCGACTTGCCCACACCGAACAGCCCGCCCTTGCCACCCTGCATGCGGGACATGAAGAAGAACAGCAGCCCGAAGAGGATGAGCATGGGCAGCAGGAACGACGCCATCTGCGCGAGGAAGCCCTGCTGGGTGACCGTCGTGTCGTACTTCTCCGGTTCGGCCGCGGCGATCCGGTCGAAGATCTGGTCCGCCGCCCGTTCCGGGTATTTGGCGATGAGCTGGTCGGTCTCGTCCTCACCCTCTTCCGGGGTGATCGGAGACTCGAGAGTGAGCCGGAGCTGCTGCTCCCGGTCCTCGATGGTGGCTTCCTTGACGTTCCCGGCGTCGATCTGCGCGAGCACCACCGAGGTGTCGACCTCGGCGTAACCCCGCTCGTCGTTCGCGAAGAACGAGAACCCGACGATCGCCAGGATGATGGCACCCGCGATCGCCACGTTGCGGAAAACGGTGTTGCTCTTGCGTTCCATTCGGTCCTCGTGTGCGAAGGACGGCCCAGCCGGTCGGCGGACCTGTTGTACGACTGACGTCCCATGGGACTGACGTCGTTGATATCGCCCCAGGCTACCTGCGAAGTCCGACAGCCGACCGCGCTGATCGCCACGGGCGCACAGTCCGCCGTGTCCGACCCCCGTCGTACGATCGTGTCCGTGACCACTCCTCCGCTCAGTGCCGCCAGGACCGCCGCGGCGGTGCAGTCCGGCGCCCTCGGCGCGCTGGAGTCGCTCGACGCCGCCTTCGATCGTGTCGCGGACCTGGACCCGTCGCTCCGCGCCTTCACCACCCTCCTGCGTGCGGACGGCCGCTCCACCGGGGCCGCCGTGGACGCACTGGACCCGGCCGCCCGGTCGTCGCTCCCCCTGGCCGGTGTACCGCTGGCCATCAAGAGCACGGTGAGTCTGGACAACCCGGTGGTGGCGCCCCTCCTGGCGGCCGGTGCGATCCCGGTGGGCATCACCGCGGCACCCCAGCTGTGCACCTGGGGGATGACGGACTCGGAGGAGCACGGGATCACGCGCAATCCCCGTGACGTCTCGCGGTCCGCCGGCGGCTCCTCGGGCGGGTCCGCGGCGGCCGTGGCGTCCGGGATGGTTCCCCTCGCGGTGGGTGACGACGGGATGGGCTCCCTGCGGATCCCCGCCGCGGCCTGCGGCATCGTGACGATCAAGCCCGGCCCGGGGGTCGTGCCCACGCGACTCGGCGGCGACAACTGGGGGCACCGGGCCGAATCGGGTCCGCTCGCGAGGACGGTCGAGGACGTGGCCCTGGCGCTGTCCGTGATGTCCGGGCGACCCGGGCTCGCCACGCTCTCCCCTGTGCCCGGCGGGACCCGCATCGGACTGTCCACCACCAGCCCGATCAGGCTCGGCCGTGATCTGGTGCGCGTCCAGGAGCCGTGGAAGCGGGCGGCCGGGGAGGCCGCGGCGCATCTCGAGGCGGCCGACCTCGTCGTCGTCGACACCCCCCTGCCGTCCCCACGCGACCCGATCCTCTACCTGGCGCGCTGGACGTCGGCCGTCGCCCGGGCGGCGGAGGAGGACAACCTCCCGCTGTCGGCGATGGAGCGGCGGACCCGGCACCACGCCCTGCTCGGCCGCACCGTGTTCCGGCACGGCGGCGCCGGGGACGGGGACACCCGTTGGAACCGCGCGACCGAGGCCCTGCGCTCCGACGTCGAGCGGGCCATGGACGCCGCGGGCGTGGACGTGTGGCTCACCCCGGCGTTGGCCGACGTACCGCCGGAGGCCACCGCGTGGCACCAGCGGTCGTGGGGACGCTCGCTCTGGGCGTCGATGCGGTTCTCGCCGTTCACCCCGCTGGCCAACGTGCTCGGTTGGCCCGCCATGTCCGTGCCCTGCGGCCGGACCCACACCCCGCTCGGGCGGGAACTGCCCACCTCTGTCCAGCTGGTCGGTCGGCCCGGGTCGGAGGCCACCCTTCTCGCGCTGGCCGCGGTGATCGAGAAGGGCGGGGCCTGACGGCCGGTCAGTCCTCCGGCAGTTCGGCGAAGCGCGCCTTGACGTCGTTGTACCACCCGAGCGCCTTCCGGGGACGCAGCCAGCGCCCCTTCATGTCCTTGCGCGCGGGACCGTGGGCCTCGTCGCCGGCACTGACGCGTTCCTTGAGGTGCGCGTCCTGGGCGTTGATCACGTCGTCCGCGGACTCGCCGCGGTGGGCGAGGTCGCACGGGCCGCCGAGGTCTCTGCAGGTCATCGTTTTCATGGGATCGGTCCTCCGGTGTCTCCGGGTAGCGCCGGGTGCGCTCCTCACCATGATGACGAGTGGCGGCTCCGGAGTGTGACCGATCCGCCGCGGGTGGGATCACCGCGGGTCACCGTCCCGTCGACGTCGGATGGTCGCCAGTGCCCCGGGCTCCGCACGGAAATCGATACGGGACACGCGGCCACCGGAGACGCGGAAGTCGAACGCCACCCGCGCGACGCCGCGGTCGAACCACGCGGCCCCCGGCCGGCCGTGGACGAACACCGGCAACGCGGAGGCCGCCGCGCCGTCGAAGAACTCCGCCACCGCGTCGCGCCCCTCGATGAGCGCGGGCGTGCCGATCCCCACGGCCACCGGGTCGCCGGCCACCACGACGTCCGGCGCGAGCAGCTCCAGGAGGCGGGAGAACTCGCCGCTGCGGGAGGCGGTGAGGAAGGCGTCGACGACGAACCACTCCGCCTGCACGTCCGTGGGCCCCGGCCGGGAGACCTTCGACCGGGCCCTCGACGCGAGTTTGCGGGCCGCGGCCGGCCTGCAGTCCAGCACCCCCGCGATGGTGGGGAAGTCGACCGAGAACGAGTCGTGGAGGACGAACGCCACCCGCTCGGCGGGGCTGAGCCGGTCGAGGACCACGCTCAGCGCCTCCCCCACCGAGTCGGCGAGGACGGCCTCGTCGGCCGGGTCGGGGACAGCGGCGGCGCGGTCGACGGGCTCGTGCGGCTGCGGCACCGCCGCCCTGAGCCGGTCCAGGCAGAGCCGGGTGACGACCGTGGTGAGCCAGCCCGGGAGATTGTCGATCGCCGCCTCGGCCCGGGCCAACCGCAGCCACGCCTGCTGCACCACGTCCTCGGCCTCCACCGGGTCGCCCAGCACCCGGCCCGCGATCCGCACCAGCCGAGGGCGCTCGCACTCGAACTCCCCTGCCAGCTCCATCTCCCGGATCCTCCTCGCGGCGGGCTGGGGGTGCTACCGCAGACGGGTCAGACGTACTGCTCCACGATCCGGCGCTTCACCAGCTTGCCCGTGGGCGTGCGGGGCAGTTCGTCGACGAAGTCCACGCCGCGCGGGATCTTGAAGTCCGACACGTGGCCCCGCAGCGAGCCGAGGATCTCCTCGCCCAGACCCGGGTCGCCCGCGCGGTCGGCGGCGGGCACCACCACGGCGTGGACCTTCTCGCCCAGATCCTCGTCCGGGATCCCGATCACCGCGACGTCCTCGACCGCCGGGTGCAGCGCGAGTGCGTTCTCGATCTCCTGCGGGTAGATGTTCACGCCGCCGGAGATGATGGTGAACGACTTGCGGTCGGTCAGGTAGAGGAAGCGGTCGGAGTCCAGGTAGCCCACGTCGCCGAACGTGGACCAGTTGGGGTGCTCGGGGTGGAAGACGGACGCCGTCTTCTCCGGGTCCCCGTGATAGGTGAACGTGCCCTCGTCCTGCTGCCAGTAGATGCTGCCGATCTCGCCGGTGGGGAGCTCCCGGCCCTCGTCATCGCAGATGTGCGCGATGCCCTTGAGCCCGTCGCGGCCCACCGACCCGGGGTGTTCGAGCGCCTCCTGCGAGTTGATGAACGTGATGCCCATGCCCTCGGTGGCCGAGTAGTACTCGTGGATCACCGGGCCCCACCACTCGATCATCCGGCGCTTGACCTCCGGTGGACACGGGGCGGCGGCGTGGATTGCGTGGGTCATGCTGGAGACGTCGTAGCGCGCCCGCGTCTCCTCCGGCAGTTTGAGCATCCGCACGAACATCGTCGGCACCCACTGCGAGTGCGTCACCCGGTACTGCTCGATCAGCCGCAGCGATTCCTCGGCGTCGAAGCGGTCCATGAGGACCACGGTCCCGCCGACGGAGTTGACCACGCCGCAGAACCGGAGCGGCGCCGCGTGGTACAGCGGCGCGGGGCACAGATAGACGCTGTCGGCGTCGAAGGCGTAGAGGAAGCTGAACACCGGCGTGTAGACGTCGGGAACCTGGTCGATCTGCCCCTCCGGCGGGTCCACGCGGACGCCCTTGGGCCGGCCGGTGGTGCCGGAGGAATAGAGGAAGTCGTGGCCCCGGGGCTGGTCGGCGGGCGGTTCGGTGGACTTGCCCTCGAGCAGCGAGCGGTAGTCCTCGAATCCCTCCAGCGCACCGCCGAACACCACCCGGTGCTCGACCTCGGGGTGCGCCCCCGGGGACAGGTCGACGTGGTCCGCCACGGGCGCGGAGACGAAGAGGGCGCGCGCGCCGCAGTCACCGACGATGTAGGAGGACTCGTCGGCCGTCAGGTGATGATTGATGGCGGCGATGTAGAGACCGACCCGCAGGGCGGCCCAGTAGATCTCGACCATCTCGAGGGTGTTGTCCGAGACCACGGCGATGGTCTCACCGGGCTCCAGACCCCAGTCGTCGGTCAGCACGTGGGCGAGCTGGGCCGACCTGGCCTCGAGCTCTGCGTAGGTGATCTGCTCGCCCGTCGCGGGACGGATCACGGCGGGCTTGTCGGGCGTGGTGGCGGCGAAGGTACCTGGGAACATGCCGTCAGGCTAACCGCCCGAAGTGACCTGGATCACGCAATTGGCAGACACGTGTCCAACAAAGAGGAGAACCTACAACGCAGGCCGGAGCCGGGCAGGCGGCCGAGTCCCGGGGGACTCGCCCCTCAGGAGTACATGCGCGGGTGCAGCTTGCCGATGTACGGCAGGTCGCGGTATCGCTCGGCAAAGTCGAGGCCGTAGCCCACGACGAACTCGTTGGGGATGTCGAACCCGATCTCGAGGATGTCGAGGTCGGCCTTGACCGCGTCGGGCTTGCGCAGCAGGGTCACGATCTCGAGCGAGCGCGGGTTGCGGGTCCGGAGGTTGCGCATCAGCCAGGACAGGGTCAGTCCGGAGTCGATGATGTCCTCGACGATGATCACGTCGCGGTCGGCGATGTCCCGGTCGAGGTCCTTGAGGATCCGCACGACACCCGAGGAGCTGGTCGAGGAGCCGTACGAGCTGACCGCCATGAACTCCAGCTCGGAGGGGATGGTCAGCGCGCGGGCGAAGTCGGAGACGAAGATCGCGGCGCCCTTGAGGACGGCGACCAGCACGACCTCCTGCTCGGCGTCCTTGTACCGCTCCCCGATCGCGGCGCCCATCTCCACGATCCGGTCCCGGATCACATCGACGTCGATGAGAACCGATTCGATCTCGTCGGCGTACTTGTCGCTATGCATCTTGCGTCCCCGCTCCGCTGGCCCGGTCGATCTCCAGGACCACCTTTCCATGCCGGCGCCGGGCGACCAACCTCCCCCGGTCCTCGGCCACACCCGTTCCCGCCGACCCGGTGCCGCCCACCGCCACCCCGCCCTGCCCGCGCCACTCCGTCACGAGCGCGGCGATCGCCTGCAGGTGCACGTACGTGGGTGCGGACACGCCCCGGTCAAGGAGCCACCGACGCAGGACCCGGGTCAGCACAGCCGGCGGCAACGGCTCCAGGACCGAGACGTCCAGAGCGCCGTCCGAGCCGACGGACACGGCGGCGGCGAGGCGGTCCAACTCGTCGTCGTCGACACGGAGCAGTCCCGCGGTCCGCGCCAGCCCCTCGGCGACCCCGCCCCCCAGGACGTCCTCGAGCAGCGGGAGGACCTCGCGGCGCAGGCGGACGCGCGTGAAAGCCGGGTCGGTGTTGTGCGGGTCCTCCCACCAGTCCACGCCGATCGCGCGGCAGGTGGCGCGGGTGTCGGTGGTGCGCACCCCGAGCAGCGGGCGCCCCCACGGCGCGTCCCAGGCGGCCATCCCGCTCAGCGATCGCGCGCCGGAACCACGGCCCAGACCGAGCAGGACGGTCTCGGCCTGGTCGTCGAGGGTGTGGGCGAGCAGGACGGGCCGGCCGGCGCGCGCGGCGTCGAGCGCGGCGAACCGCGCCGTGCGGGCGGCGGCCTCGGGGCCGGAACCGTCGGGCTGGACGACGACGACGAGGACCTGCGCCTCCGCCCCCAGCCCGCGGGCTGCCCCGGCGGCATCCCGGGCGATCCGAGCCGAGCCCGGTTGCAGCCCGTGGTCCACGACGAGGGCGGTCACGGAGCCGAACTCGACGGCGGCGGCCGCCGTGAGGGCCAGCGAGTCGGCACCTCCGGACAGCGCCACGCAGACGTCGTCGCCGACCTCGGGGTGCGCGCGCCGGAACGCGCGTACGGCCGCGCGCACGGTCCACGCCGAGCCGGTCCAGGCCGAGCCGGGCCGGGCGGGTCCGGGCCGGGCGGGTCCGCTACCGGCAGCCACAGGATCTCAGCGCGGCGGCGATCTGGTCCAGGACGGCCCGCGCGTCGGCGGGATCGGTGCCGGACGACAGCAGCGCGAAGCTCATCGTCCGGCCGTCCGTGCTGGTCACGGTCCCGGCGAGCGCGCTGGTCCCGGCGAGCGTCCCGGTCTTGGCGCGCACCCAGCCGGCGCCCGGGGCGGCCGGTCCGTCGAAGCGGTCGATCAGGGTCCCCGAGCCGGCGGCGACGGGCAGGGTGTCGAGCAGGTCGCGCATCTCGCGGGTCGCGTCCGGCGCGGCGGCGGTCCGCAGGACGTCGGTGAGAACGGAGGCGGAGAGCCGGTTGCCGGGGCTCATCCCCGAGCAGTCGTCCAGGTGGACGCCGGTCATGTCGAGTCCCCGCTCCGTCAGGGTCTCCACCACCGCGGCGGTCCCGGCGGTGAAACCGGCCGGCTGGTCGGGGTTCCGGTCGAGCGCCACCTCGCGGCAGATCGCCTCGGCCAGGACATTGTCCGAGTGCACGAGCATCGAGCGCACGCGCTCGGTGAGGGGTGCGGACGACACGCGCCCGAGCTCAGCGGCCGTCTCGACGGACTCCGTGGCGACCCGGACCCGCTCGGGGTCGACGCCCAGCTCTCGGGCGAGCGCGCGTCCGGCGGCCAGCGCGGGCTCGGCGCTGCGGGGCGAGTACTCGTCGGCCGGGTCGAGGCGGCCGGCGTCGAGCATCCACGGCTGGATGGGGGCGATGTTCCCCGCCGCGATCTCGGACGTCGCCCACCCGGGGCCCAGCCCCGGTCCGGTGTACGGGCCCGGGGACACGACGATCCGCGCGGGCGTGAGACCCGCTGCGCGGACCACGTCGGCGGCCTGTGCGAGCGTGGCCGCGCCCGGGAAGAGCGGGCCGGGCTCGGCGCCGCGGGACATGGTGGGGTCGCCCCCGGGCACCACGACGAGGGTGTCCGGCTCGGCGCCGCGGGCCAGGACGGTGTCCACACGGGCGTCGGCCGGCAACCGGGTGAGCGCCGCGACCGCGGTGAGGAGCTTGGTGGTGGACGCCGGGACCTTGGCGTCGCGCGGGCGGCGCTCCCAGAGGACCTGCCCGGTGGCGTCGTCCACCACGCTGGCGGTGAGGTCGCCCACGGCCGGGGCCGAGGCGAGGGGCCCGAGGATCCGCTCCAGCGCGGCCGGGTCCGGGGACGGTGCCGCGCCATCGGCGGCCAGGAGCGCGGGGGACGGCGGCGGCGCTGCGGGCGTAGAGGCCTCGCGGCCCCCGCGCAGGTCGTCGCGGACGTCGGTGAGGAGCGCCGCCGCCACGAGCCCGGCCACCAGCAGGGCGACGACGACGAGGACGACCCCGATCCGCCAGGTCCGGCCCCGCCCGCGCCACACACCCCGCTCGGTCACGGACCGCCGCCCTCCTAAGACTCTTCCCCACCCGCGGCCACCTGCCGCCGCGCCATCAATGCACCCACGCTAGCGGTCGTCGTGACGTCGGACACCCCCGGTGCGGCGCGGCCTACTAGAATCGGACCGGAATTTCCCGGGAGAGCGTCCCGGGCCCGGAGAATGACGATGAGCGAGGTACGCCAGTGTCCGTCGAAGTGACCATCGAGATCCCCAAGGGCTCGCGCAACAAGTACGAGATCGACCACGAGACCGGGAAGATCTACCTCGACCGCTTCCTCTTCACCTCGATGGGCTACCCCGCCGACTACGGCTACATCGACAAGACGCTGGCGGACGACGGCGATCCCTGCGACGCGCTGGTGCTCCTCGACGAGTCGGTCTACCCCGGCGTCATCATCAAGACCCGCGTCGTGGCCGTCTACACGATGTCCGACGAGGCCGGCGGCGACGACAAGCTGCTGTGCGTGCCGGTCCTGGATCCGCGCTGGGAGCACATCCAGGACGTCGGCGACGTCCCGGACTTCGAGCTCAAGGCGATCGAGCACTTCTTCCTGCACTACAAGGACCTCGAGCCGAACAAGCACGTCACCCCGGGTGAATGGCGCGACAAGGAGTTCGCCGAGAAGCTCATCGTCGAGGGCTTCGAGAACTTCCGCAAGCACCCCGAGGAGAAGGCCGAGCCCTTCCGCGGCTGACCTACGCTCCGGCTCGCGCGCGAGAGGACCCCGGCACGGATCGTCGTGTCGGGGTCCTTCTCTGTACCGGGGTCTCTTCCGTGTCGGGGTCTCAGCGGTGCCGGGGTCCTCTTCTGTGTCGGGGTCTCAGCGGTGCCGGGGCGCCCATACCCGACGGGGCCCGTCGACGTGACCATAATCACGTTCATTTCAGTCCTCTGCAACTTTGCACGACCATGCAGAATCCGTACGGTGGTTCGAGTGACCTCCGACTGCCTGAAGCCCCGCGGACTGCGTGCGGCCAAGAAGGAACAGACCCGCGGCGCGCTCTCCGACGCCGCGCTCACGCTCGTGAGTGAGCGCGGGTACGAGGCCACCACGGTCGACGCGATCGCCCACGCCGCGGGCGTCTCGGTCCGCACCTTCCACAACCACTTCCCCGGCAAGGCCGCCGCACTCACGCACCTCGCGGCCGACCTCATCGGGGAGTACCACGACGAGCTCCGCGCGCAGCCCGACTCGGTGAGTTGCGCGGACGCCCTGCGAGACGCCTGGCGCACGATGTTGGACCGGCACCGCGGGGATGTAGCCACGCTCAGCGCGCTCATCGACGCCATCGAATCCAACCCGGACCTGCGTCGATACCTGGAGGACGCGCATCCGGACGTCAGCGGCAAGGGCGTCGCCGAGATCGCCCGCCGGCTCGGTCTGGACCCGGCCACCTCGGCGATCCCGCGGGTCGTCACCGAGATGACCTTCACCTTCGCCGTCACGGTCATCCGGTTGCACGCCTCACCGGACTTCCCCGACCGCACCCAGGACCAACTGCTCGACGAGGCGTTCTCCGCGCTGCCACTGCTCGTCGCACCACCACCGCTCGTTGCCGCACCACCGCTCGTCGCCGCACCACCGACCGACTCCCCCCACTAGGAGCACCACATGGCTTCCTTCCTCTACCGCATCGGACGCGGCTCGTTCCGGCGCTGGCCGCTCGTGATCGGCGCCTGGCTGGCCGTCCTGGCTGTCGTCGGCGGACTCGCCGGGGCGTTCTCCGCCCCCGCTGTCAGTTCCTTCTCCATCCCCGGCATCCCCTCCGAGCGGGCGCAGGACCTGCTCACCGAGCGGTTCCCGTCGGAATCCGACCAGGACCCGCAGTCCGCACCGACCTTCAAGATGGTCATCGCGACCGAGGACTCGAGCCCACTGACGTCTCCTGAGAACCAGGAGAACGTCGCGAGGGTCCTGGACTCGATCCGCGCGATCCCGGGGCTCGCGGCCCCTGACGCCGTGGGCACCCTCGGGTTGCCCGCGGAGGCGTTCGAGGGCAGCGAGCCCGGCGACCAGCCCTGGGTCACCGCCGTAGGGGTCCAGTCCGACGGGCTGATCGAACAGTCCACCGGCAGCGGCATCGACCGGGCGCAGGCGGAGAAGGACGCGGCCACGCTCTCCCCACTGTCGCCGGACGAGTCCGTCTACTCAGTCCAGGCCGGCTTCGACACCGAGACCACACCGTCCGCCGTCGACGTGACCGACGAGCAGCGCCAGGCGCTCGAGTCCGTCGTCGCCGCCGGCGAGGACCTGGGCCTCGAGGTGGCCTACAACGGCAACGCGGCCCAGGACATGGGTGCGATCGGGTTCACCTCGGAGATCATCGGCATCGTCGTGGCCCTGATCGTCCTGGCAATCACCTTCGGCTCGATCGTCGCCGCCGGCCTCCCCATCTTCACCGCGATCGTCGGCGTCGGGATCGCCGTCCTGTCGGTCCACGCACTCTCCGGCTCCATCGAGGTCAACGACATGACCCCGATCCTCGCCACGATGCTCGGGCTGGCCGTCGCGATCGACTACTCGCTGTTCATCGCGAGCCGCTACAAGCACGAGATCAGACTCACCGAGGACAGGGCGCACGCCGCCGGGCGGGCGGTCGGCACGGCCGGCTCCGCCGTCGTGTTTGCCGGACTCACGGTGTTCATCGCCCTCGTCGCGCTGACCGTCGTCGGGATCCCGTTCCTGTCCACCATGGCGCTGGCTGCCGCCGGGGCCGTCGTGGTCTCGGTCCTGATCGCCCTCACCCTGCTGCCCGCCGTGTTCGGCGCGCTCAAGGGCAACGTCTTCAAGGGCAACGTGCCGAAGGTAACCGCCCCGGACCCGGAGGACGAGGGCGTCAACACCGCCGGCGAACGCTTTGCCAAGGCGATGCGAGCCAAGCCGTGGGTCGGTCTGGCCGCCGGGATCGTGATCCTGGCCCTTCTCGCCATCCCGGTGGGCTCGATGCGCCTCGCACTGCCGTCGGACACCACCGCGGAGCAGGGCACCCCGGCCCGCGACGCCTCCGACCTGCTCGAGCGCGGGTTCGGCGCCGGCGCCAACGCGCCGTTGCTCGCGGTCATCGACGCCACCGGCATCCCGGCCGAGGAGCGCGCCGACGCGTTCCAGACCGCCGCCGCCGACTTCCGCGCGATGGACGGCGTGGTCAACGCCCAGGTCGTCCTGACCAACGGCGACCCGGCCGACCCGCTGACCGCGGACACCGCCCAGATCCTCGTGTCCCCCTCGACCGGCCCGACCGACGAGGCCACCGAGGACCTGCTGCACACGATGCGCGACCACGCCGGGCAGTTCACCGAGGAGACCGGCGCGAACTACGGCATCACCGGGATCACCGCCATCCAGTCGGATGTGTCCGAGCGCCTCTCCGACGCGCTCGTGCCGTACCTGGCCATCGTCTCCGGCCTGGCGTTCCTGCTGCTGATGCTGGTGTTCCGCTCGATCGTCGTCCCGCTCACCGCCGCGCTCGGCTTCCTGCTCTCGGTCCTGGCGACCCTCGGTGCGACCGTGGCGATCTTCCAGTGGGGCTGGTTCGGGATGGTCGAGGGCAACCCGCTCATCAGCTTCCTGCCCATCATGCTCATCGGCCTGGTGTTCGGCCTGGCCATGGACTACCAGGTGTTCCTGGTCTCCCGGATGCGCGAGGCCTACTCGCACGGCGAGTCCGCCTCCGACGCCGTGGTCCACGGCTACAAGTACGGTGCCCGTGTGGTCAGCGCCGCCGCGGTGATCATGATGAGCGTGTTCGGCGGATTCATCCTCATGGACATGGCGTTCATCGCGACCATGGGCTTTGCCCTCGCGGCCGCCGTGTTCTTCGACGCCTTTGTCGTGCGGATGGTCATCATGCCGTCGTTGATGTACCTGATCGGCGACAAGGCGTGGTGGTTGCCCGGCTGGCTGGACAAGATCCTGCCGAAGGTGGACATCGAGGGCGAGAACCTCGCGGTGGACGCCCCGGCGAGCGCGGCCGACCCGGCCGACGAGCGGGAGCTGGTCCACACCCGCTGACCGGCACCGACGACGAGAGCGTCCCGCGCACCCGCCACTCTGGCGATGTGCGCGGGACGCTCTTCGCGTTGCTGCCCGGGCCGCCCAGGCCTCGCCCGACCTCGCCCGACCTTGCCCGGCCTCGCCCGGCTCAGCGGCCGGTGAACTCCGCGGGGCGCTTCTCCAGCGTCGACGAGATGGCCTCCATCATGTCGGCGGAGGCCAGGAAACCGGCGTTCCACGTGGCCACGTAGCGGTTGGACTCGTAGATCTGCCCGTCGATCCCCCGGTTCAGCACCTCGCGCGTTCCGCGGACGACGAGCGGCGGGTTGCCCGCGATCTCCGCGGCGGTCGCGTGGGCCGAGTCGAGTACGCCGGCGGCTGAGTCGGGGCCGTCGGCGACGTGGGTGATCAACCCGTAGCGCAGCGCCGTCTGGGCGTCGATGTCCCGGCCGGTCAGCGCCAGCTCGCGGGTCAGCCCCTGGCCGATGATGTGCGGCAACCGACCGAGCGAGCCCATGTCGGCGACGATGCCCACCTTGACCTCGCGGATCGAATAGGTGGAGTCGGCTGCGCCGTGGCGGACGTCGCAGGCGGAGATCAGGTCCATGGCGCCACCGATGCAGCGGCCCTGGATGGCGGCCACGGTGGGCGTGCGGGCCGCGGCCACCGCGTCGATGGCTTGGCGCATGGTCTCCACGAAGTCCAGGATCCGCTCGTTGCGGGAGGCGTCAGGCGCGGCGTCCGCGGGCAGGAACTCCATGAACTGCGGCATCATCGCCACGAGGTCCAGGCCGTAGGAGAAGTTGCGGCCCTCCCCGGCGATGACGGCCGCGCGGATCTGCGGATCGGCGTCGAGCTCGGCCATCACGCGGGGCATCTCGGCCCAGAAGTCCGGGCCCATGCCGTTGTGGGGTCCGGGCCCGATCAGCGTCACCTGCGCGACGTGCGGGTCCCGGGCCCCCTTCTCGATGCGGACGGAGGCGAACTCCCCGGGCGTGACCGAGGTGGTGGGTGTGCTCATGCGCTCAGCATGCCAAAGCCCTCTCAGGCGCGGGCGTCAGGCATGACGAACCACATGATCACGTAGAGGAGCAGCTGCGGGCCGGGCAGGAGCATCGATGCCACGAACAGGACGCGGACCAACGCCGGATCGACGCCGAAGTAGTCGGCCAGGCCGCTGCACACACCTCCAACCCAGCGGTCTTCGGATCGGACCAGTCGCTTGGTCCCGGAACCTGAGTTGAAATCCATGACGGTCACCTCGTCGTCGTAGGTCTGCCGGGGACCTTCTCCCCGACGACCTCCACCCTCCTCCACCGCGACCCCCACCACATCGGGGAAAGCCCGGGCTTTAGACCCTGAACCCGATCTGGTGGTCAGGTGTGGAACTCGCCGCAGTCCACGGTCAGGGTCTGGCCGGTGATGGCCGACGCGGCGTCGGAGAGCAGGAACAACACGGGGTCCACGATCTCGTCCTCGGTCGGCAGGCGCCGCAGGTCCATCCGGGAGGCGGTGTGCGCGTAGACGTCGTCCACGCCGCCGCCGTATTTGCCGGCCAGGTGCTCGAAGTACGCCTTGAGCGTGTCGCCGTAGATGTAACCGGGTGCCACGGTGTTGACGCGGATGCCGCGCGGTCCGAGCTCGGTGGCCAGCGAGTGTCCGAGCGCGACCAGGGCGGTCTTGGCGATCTTGTAGCCGGCGTAGCGCTCGCGGGAGTGGTGGATGACGGCCGAGGCCATCATGACGACCGAACTAGGACTCGCCGGCTGGGTGCCGTTCGACGCCGCGCCGTTCGACGAGCCGGCCTCGAGCAGCGGGGTGAACTCCTGGGTGGCACGCAGGGCGCCGAGAACCGACAGGTCCATCCCCCGGGAGATCTGGTCATGGTCGGTCTCCGCGAGCGGCTTCATGCTCGGCACCGCGAACGCGCTGTAGACCAGGCCGTGCACGGCGTCGGTGTGCTCGCCTACCGTCTCGCGCAGCGCGCGCACCGACTCCGGGTCGGTGGCGTCGACCGCCGCGGCGATCGCGGTGCCCCCGGCGGCGCGGACGTCCTCGACGATCCCGTCCAGCCGTGACGCCGTGCGGGCCGCCACCACCACGGTCGCCCCCTCCGCAGCCGCCCGCAGCGCGAGGGTCCGCCCGAAACCCGGCCCCGCTCCCACGATCACGATGGTCTTGTCCCGCAGAGAATCTGTCATGCGCCTCATATAACCAGCCGTATCGCGCCCACCGTGGGGAGTTCACCTCACCGGGATACCATCCGACTGTGCACACCATCCCTGAGCAGTATCTTCGCAGCTCACACGCCCCGAATCCGCGGACGCTCATCGATGTCCTGGGGTCCGCGGCCGAGCGGTACCCGGACGCACCGTGCCTGGACGACGGCACCCGCACCCTGAGCTACGACGAGGTCTGGGAGCAGATCCACACCTCCGCGCGGTGGATGCACGAACAGGGCGTGGGGGCCGGCGACGCGGTGGGGATCCATATGCCCTCGGGGGGTGTCGACCTCTACCTGGCGATCCTGGCCACGCTCGCCGCCGGTGCCGCGTACGTCCCCGTAGACGTCGACGACCCGGCCGAGCGAGCCGAACTGGTGTTCGGACAGGCGGAGGTGGCGGCGGTATTCACGGCGGACGGCATGCGGGTCACGGATCCGGATCGGACCGTCGACCCCGCACTGCACCGGGGCCCCGCCGGTTCGGACGACTGCTGGATCATCTTCACCTCGGGGACGACCGGCCTGCCCAAGGGGGTGGCCGTCTCCCACCGCAGCGCGGCGGCGTTCGTGGACGCCGAGTCCCGGATCTTCCTGCAGGGCTCCCCGCTCGGGCCGGGAGACCGGGTGCTGGCCGGACTGTCCGTGGCGTTCGACGCCTCCTGCGAGGAGATGTGGCTGGCCTGGGCGCACGGGGCGTGCCTGGTTCCCGCGCCGCGGTCGATCGTCAAGTCCGGGATCGACCTGGGCCCGTGGCTGCGCGAGCGCCGGATCACCGTGATCTCCACGGTGCCGACCCTGGCCTCCATGTGGCCCGACGCGATGCTGGCCGACATCCGGCTGGTGATACTCGGCGGCGAGGCGTGTCCGCCCGAGCTCGCCGCGCGTCTCGCCGGCGACGGCCGCGAGGTGTGGAACACCTACGGCCCCACCGAGGCCACCGTCGTGGCGTGCGCGGCCCCCCTCGGTGGACCGGGTGAGGTGTCGATCGGGCTGCCCCTCGACGGCTGGGACCTGGCCGTGGTCGACAGCTCCGGCCACCCCGTCGGTTACGGCGAGACCGGCGAGCTGGTGATCGGCGGGGTGGGGCTGGCCCGCTACCTCGATCCCGCGAAGGACGCGGAGAAGTACGCGCCCATGGAGACCCTCGGGTGGGAACGTGCCTACCGCTCCGGCGACGTGGTGCGGCTCGAACCGGACGGCCTGTACTTCAACGGCCGCGTCGACGACCAGGTCAAGATCGGCGGCCGACGGCTCGAGCTGGGCGAGGTCGACACAGCCGTGTCCGCCCTGCCGGGGGTGAGCGCGGGTTCCGCCGCCGTCAGGAAGACCGACGCCGGGCAGGCCGTGCTGGTGGCCTACCTCGTGGCCGAGGACCCGGAGACCTTCGATCTCGCCGATGCCGCCGGGATCCTGCGGGAGCATCTGCCCGCCGGCGTGGTCCCGCGCCTGGCCGTCGTCGAGGAGTTGCCCACCCGGACGTCCGGGAAGGTCGACCGCGCCGCCCTCCCGTGGCCCCTGACCCAGACCTCCGCCGCCGAGTCCGAGCTCGACGGCACCGACGCGTGGGTGGCCGAGCTGTGGTCCTACGCCCTCGGCGCCGACGTCTCCGGCGTGGACGAGGACTTCTTCGCCCTAGGCGGCGGTTCGTTGGCCGCCGCGCACGTGGTCGTCGCCGTCCGGGAACGGTTCCCCGCCGTCACGGTGGGCGACATCTACGACCGCTCGCGGCTCGGCGACTTCGCCGCCTTCCTCGACGAGCTCCGACCCGAGGCCGCGGTGGAGCCGCGGCACGTCCGGCCCGTCGGCCGCGGCGCCCAGTTCCTGCAGGTCGTGGCCACGATCCCGTTGCTCACCGTCAAGGGCCTGCAGTGGCTCACCTGGCTGGGGATCGCGGGCAACCTCGCCTCCTACGCCGGCATCCCGTGGGCGCGCCCGGTGTCGTGGTGGGTGCTCGGGATCCTGGCGGTGCTCCTCCTGATGCCCGCGGGCCGCATGGTGGTCACGGGCGTCGCGTGCCGCGCCCTCATGGCCGGGGTCACGCCCGGGACGTACCCGCGGGCGGGGTCGGTGCACCTGCGGCTCTGGGCGGCCGAGCGGCTGGTCGAGTCCACGGGCGCCGCCAACCTCGAGGGTGCGGGTTGGCTCACCCCCTTCGCCCGTCTACTCGGCGCGAAGATCGGCCACGGGGTGGACATGCACACTTTGCCCCCCGTCACCGGACTGCTGACCGTGGGCGACCGTGCCTCGATCGAACCCGAGGTGGACCTGGCCGGGTACTGGGTCGACGGCGACATCGTCCGCGTGGGCGCGCTCGAGATCGGTGAGGACGCGGTGGTCGGTGCGCGGTCCACGCTGATGCCGGGCGCGGTCGTCGGTCGCGGCGCCCACGTGGAGATCGGCTCCGCGGTGGTGGGGACGGTCAAGGCCGGGAAGCGGTACGCCGGTTCCCCGGCCCTCAAGCGTGGCAAGCGCGGATCCAGCTGGCCGGCCGAGCACGCTCCGCACAGCCGGGTGTGGAGCCTGGTGTACCAGGTCACCGCCGTGGTGCTGGGCGCGATGCCGCTGGTCGCGCTGGGTGCCGGGCTCGCCCTGGTGGCCTGGGGTGTCCGGGACGCCGGGACCGCGGGCGAGCTGATCCTGCAGGCGACCCTGTGGTCGATCCCCGGCGCGCTGCTCGCACTGGTGCTCTTCGCCGCGATGACCCTCGTGTCGATCCGGGCCCTCTCGGTGGGCCTCGCGGAGGGCTTCCACCCGGTCCACTCCCGCATCGCCTGGCAGGCCTGGTGCAGCGAGCGCATCATGGACGCCTCCCGCAACTGGCTCTACCCGCTCTACGCCTCGATGCTCACCCCCCTGTGGCTCCGGGCCCTGGGCGCGAAGATCGGCCGTGACGTGGAGGCCTCCACCGTCCTGCTCATCCCCTCGCTCACCACGGTCCGCGACGGGGCCTTCCTCGCCGACGACACCATGGTCGCGCCGTACGAACTCGGCGGCGGGTGGATGCGACTCGAGCAGGCGCAGATCGGCAAGCGCGCCTTCCTCGGCAACTCCGGGATCGCCTCCGCCGGCCGCAAGGTCCCCGCGCGCGGCCTGGTGGCCGTGCTCTCCTCGGCGCCGCAGAAGTCCAAGAAGGGGACCTCGTGGCTCGGCTCGCCGCCACAGAAGTTGCCCCGGACGGTCTCCGACACCAACGACGCCCGCACCTACGAGCCGCCCCGCCGGCTCAAGGTCGCGCGCGGCGCGTGGGAGAGCCTGCGCCTGGTCCCGGTGTGGCTCTCGTTCCTGCTGCTCCTCAGCGTCCTGGTGCTGATGCAGGGGGTCCACCTTCAGTGGGGCTTCCTGGTTGCGGCGCTGACCTCCGGGCTCGCCCTCGCGTACGCCGGCCTCGTCGCCCTGTTCGTCTCGGTGCTGGCCAAGTGGCTGTTCGTGGGCAGGATCCGTGCCGGCGAGCAGCCGCTGTGGTCCTCGTTCGTGTGGCGTAACGAGGTCGCCGACTCGTTTGTCGAGCTCCTCGCCGCCCCCTGGATGGCCCGCCCCGCCACGGGCACGCCGATCCTCAACGTGATGCTGCGGATGCTGGGCTCGCGGATCGGTCGCGGCGTCTGGTGCGAGTCGTACTGGTTGCCGGAGGCCGACCTCATCTCGCTGGGTGACGGCGCGACCGTCAACCGCGGCTGCGTGCTGCAGACGCACCTGTTCCACGACCGCATCATGCAGATCGACCGGGTGACGATGGAGAAGGGCGCCACCCTGGGCTGCCACTGCGTCACACTGCCGGCGTCCTCGATCGGCGACGGCACCACCGTGGGCCCGGCCTCGCTGGTCATGCGCGGCGACCGCATCCCCGCCGGCACCCGCTGGCAGGGCAACCCGATCGCGCCCTGGCGAGGCTGACCCACGGCGCACGCAGGTTCGCGTCAGCCGCCGGCGATAGCGCGGAGAGCCTCGAGGTGCGACTCGTAGGCGCGGCGCCCGTCGCGGGTCAGCGAGAGCCAGGTGCGCGGCCGCTTTCCCACGTAGCCCTTGCGGACCTTGACGTAGCCGGCCTTCTCCAGCACCGCGACCTGCTTGGACAGCGTCGAGTCGGTGACCTCGACGGCGTCGCGGATCGTCGCGAACTCGGCGTCGTCGACCCCCGCCAGCGCCGCGACGATGGAGAAGCGCACGGGGGCGTGGATGACCTCGTCGAGTCGGTGCCGGGCGTGCCCCTCCGGGCGACTGCCGGCGCCCGGGGCGGAGCCCCCCGCCGCGACGGACAGCCTCGTCGTCGTCGCCGCCGTTGTCGTTGCGGGGTCGTGTGTCTCGGCGTCGCCCACCGCATCACCCACCGCGTCGCCGACCGCACCGCTCATCGCCCGACACCCTGACCGACACCCTGCCCGGCGCCCCGCCGCGCGATGATCACCGCGGCCACCAGGCCGGGAAGCGCCACCAGCACCGCGCCGAGGAGGTACCACCACGGGGTGAGTCCGATGGTGGTGCGGATGACGTGCAACCCGGTGACGACGACGAGCCCCATCACCCCGGATCCCGCGATCCCCCACAGGTACGTCCGGCCCGAACCGAGGGGGCTGGCGCCGATCGCCCGCCGTTGCCAGGCGATCGCCGCGAACAGCAGCAGCACGTACGGCACTGTCGCCCAGTTGGAGAGCATGATCGCGACGATCCCCACGCCCATCAGGCCGGCGATGGCGGCGACGAACCACGCGAACACGCGGACGTCGTGCGGGGAACTGACCGACGGACGGCGTTCGGCGTGGGCGAGGAGGCGGGCGGCCTCGGCTCGGTCGACCTGATCGGTGGTGGGGTTCTGCGCGTCCATGGGGTGACCTTCCCTCGTCCGCTCCGTGCGGGGTGTCCGCCGGGCGTGACCTCCACTCTAGGCAACTACTTTCTATTGTGGCAAGTAGTTTCTGATTCGACCCGTCGGACGGGGCGCGGCGGGCAGGCCGTGGCACCCGGGTCCACTACACTCACGCGGGTCATGGAATTAAAGGCCGTCAAGAGAGACCTCGTCGCCAAGATCACGGCGCCCCGCAACCCGTCGCTCGCCGACCCGGTGGACCCCTACCTGCCCAGCGCCGGCAACCACGGGTACCGCGTCTCCCGCTACGAGTTGGACCTCACCTACAAGATGAGCCCCAACAACCTGCGCGGAGAGGCCGTGATCACCGCCACGGCCACCGAGCCGCTCTCGGCGATCCACCTCGACCTGTCCCCCCACCTGGACGTGTCCAAGGTGGTGCTCGACCGCGGTCGCGTAGCCAAGTACTCGCGGCCCCGGGGCAAGCTCACGGTGACCCTGGCCGAGCCGCTCGCCGTGGGGTCCGCCTTCACCCTGACCATCCGCTATGCCGGCAACCCCCGGCCCATCCGCGGCGCATGGGGCGAGGTCGGCTGGGAGGAGCTCACCGATGGCGTCCTGGTGGCCAACCAGCCCAACGGTGCGGCCAGCTGGTTCCCGTGCGACGACCACCCGTCGTCCAAGGCCCCGTTCCGCATCCGGCTCACCACCGACTCGCCGTACCACGCGGTGGTCACCGGCTCGCTGGTGGGCAAGAAACGCAGCGGCAGCATGACCACCTGGGAGTACGACCTCCCGCAGCCCACCTCCACCTACCTGGTCAGCGTCAACCTCGGGCAGTACGAGCACCTGGAGGTGACGGGCGGGGCGGTGCCGTTCCACGCCTACGTGCCCGCCGACCTCAAGCGGGAGTTCCGCGTCGCGTTTGCCCGCCAGGTCGAGATGATCGACGTCTTCACCAACCTGTTCGGCCCGTACCCGTACCCGGACTACAAGGTCGTGGTGACCGATGACGAGCTGGAGATCCCCCTCGAGGCGATGGGCATGTCCACGTTCGGCCGCAACACGGCCGAGTCGGGGACGGACGACGAGCGCCTGATCGCCCACGAGCTCGCGCACCAGTGGTTCGGCAACGCCGTGACGGCGGCCGAGTGGAAGCACATCTGGCTGCACGAGGGCTTCGCCTGCTACGCCGAATGGCTGTGGACCGAGTTCTCCGGCGGCGCCGACGCCGGCAGTCACGCGCTGCGCTACTACTCCAAGCTGCAGAACTCGCCGCAGAACCTCCTGCTGGCCGATCCCGGGCCGAAGGACATGTTCGACGACCGCGTCTACAAGCGCGGCGCGCTCACCCTGCACGCACTGCGGCTGACCATCGGCGACGCCAAGTTCTTCGATCTGTTGAAGAAGTGGGTCGTCACGTACTCCGGCAGGAACGTCACCACCGACGACTTCCTACACATGGCGGCCGACCACTCCCCCGTCGACCTGCGCCCACTGTGGGACGCGTGGCTGTTCTCCGAGCCGCTGCCGCCCACCCTCGGCATGCCCGATGGCGACGCCGGCCGCCGCTGACCCGACACCCACGACCGGCAGCGGCGCCGCGGGTGGGATGCGGGCACTGACCCTGGCGACCCTGTTCGCCGCCGCCTCCGGTTACCTGGTCATGGTGGTGGCCGGCCGGACGCTGGGCCCGGTCGACTACCCGCTCTTCGCCACCTACTGGGGGGCGTTCTTCGCGCTCGGCGGCGTGGCCAACGGGCTCATGCAGGAGGCCACGCGCGCCGTGCGCTCGGCGCGGGTCGGCGCGATGCCCACACCGCGCACGGGTAACCCGGTCCGGCTCCTACCGGCCGGGCTGATGCTGGGCCTGGTGCTGGCCGCCGTCGTGGTGCTCAGCGCGCCCGCCTGGCCGACCCTGGGGCTGCCCACCTTCTCGGGCGCCGGGGTGGCGATCATGGCGTTCGGCATCCTCGGCTTCACCCTCCAGGCCGCCACCGCGGGCGCGCTGTCGGGCACCGAGCGCTGGAGCCTCTACGCCGCGCTGCTCACCGTGGACGCCGCGCTGCGCCTGCTGGTGGCCGGGGTGGCGTGGTGGCTCGGCGACGCCGGGCTCGGGTTCGCCCTGGCCACGGTCGCCGGCACGCTCACCTGGGCGCTGATGATCGCGCTCTCCCCCGCCGCGCGCGCCGCCCTCGCGTCCGCCCTCGACGCGGGCCGGGGGCGGTTCTGGCGCAACACCGGCGCCGCGATGCTGGCCTCCGCCGGCACCTCCGTCCTGGTCACCGGCTTCCCGCTGTTCGTCACCGCGACCGTGCGCGCGAGTGACCCCGCCCCGCTGGTGGGCGCGGTGATCCTGGCCATCACCCTGACCCGGGCCCCGCTGCTGGTCCCGCTGACCAGCTTCCAGAGCGCGATCATCGTCTACTTTGTCCAGCGCCGCGCCAGCGGACCGCGCGCCCTGGTGGCCCCTCTCGGCCTGGTCACGGCGATCGGGATCGTGGGCGCCGGCGCCGCCTGGCTGGTGGGCCCCTGGCTGATCCGGGTGCTGTTCGGCGCCGAGTTCGAACTGCCCGGGGCGGTTCTGGCCGCCCTCACCGCCGCCTCCGTGGGCACCGCCGCGCTGATGGTGACCGGGAACGCCGCGCTGGCCTTCGACCGGCACCTGCTCTACAACGCCGGCTGGTGGGTCGCGGTCCTCGCCGCCCTGATCCTCCTGGTCGCGATTCCCGGCCCTCTCGACGTGCGCTCGGCCATCGCGCTGCTCGCCGGGCCCGGCATCGGCGTCGTGGTCCACGTCGCCGGCCTCGTCGTCGCCACCCGCCGCGCCCCCGCCGCCGCGCCCAGGCACGCCGCATGACCGCCCCCAGGCTCCCCGCGCGGGGCGCGGTCGAAACCACGGCGCGGGGCGCGGCAGAGCACCTCGCGCGCCGCGCGGCAGAACTCCTGGCCGCGCTGGTGGTGGCCGCGCTCGTCGGCACGCTGACCCTGGCCGCGGTGAGCGCGTGGCCGTTCCCCGAGCCCAGCTGGCTGCCCGAGACAGCTGGCGCCACCCTCGCCGCGGCGTTCGTGATCCTGGCCGGTTGGCTGCTGCTGCGCCGGGGTGGCGGGGGCGGGCGCGGCGGGCGCGAGCACGGCAGGGGCAAGCACGGCAGGGGCAAGCACGCGAGGACAGGGAGCCGAGGGCGCGGAACCAGTGAGCGCGGGCTGTGGCTCCTCGGCACCGCCGGGCCGGCCTTCCTGGCCTCCTCCCACCTCGGTCTGCTGCTGAGCGGCACCCCGCACTACCTGTTCGGGCTCGGCGGCGACCAGCTCAACCGCGTCGCCTACGTCACCCGCTTCGCCGACTCCCCCGCGCTCGACGACCCCTTCTACGCCGACGCCGCCCCCTTCTATCCGCCGCAGTGGTTCTGGGTGGGCGGCCAGCTGGCCCGGATCGCGGCCGTCGACGGCTGGCTGGCCTACAAGCCGTACGCGATCCTCACCATGGCCATCGCGGGTGCGATCGCGTTCGTCGCCTGGCGCTGGCTGGTCCCCACCCGCCTCGCGGTCCTGTTCGGCCTGCTGACAGCGGTCATCGGCGGGCACACCAACGCCTACGAGCCCTACTCCTGGATCCTCATCTGCCTGCTTCCCCAGGTCGTGGTGGCGACCTTCCTGCTCTGCGCACGCGCCGCCGCGCGGGCGCACGACCCCGAGGGCGGCCAGCCCACGTGGCCGCTGGTCGTGACGATCGGCCTCTACCTCGGCTGGGCCGCGCTGGGTTACACGCTCATCGCGGGGTTCGCCGCGCTGATGGTGGGCCTCGTCGTCGTCGTCCACCTCCGGCGGTTCCGCGCCGACCGGGCGGTGGCCTGGGCGCTGCTGGCCCGCCTGGCCGCCATGGCCGCGATCTCGGTGGCGCTCGCGCTGGTGTTCTGGCACCGCTTCCTGCTGGCGGTGCTGGGCGGTGCCGGGACCGAGCCGTCCGTCGCCAACGATTTCGCCCCCGAGGTCGGTTCGCGCTGGCCGCTGCCGATGTTCGACGTGTCCGCCGTGGGGCTGTTGTGCCTGATCGGCGTGGTGTGGGTGGTGGTGACGGTCTGGCCGGGCGGCGCCGGCCGGCTCGCCGATCGCGGTGCGGCGGCGGTGACGACCCGGATCGGAACCAGCGAGGTGGGGGGCGGAGCCGGGGACGTCTCCCTCCGACCAACCAACGACGACGACGACGACGAGGCGACCTTCGCCACCCCGGGCTGGCCGCTGCCGGCGCCCGACCGCGCGGTCGTGCTGGCGCAGGCGCTGGGATTGATGGTCGTGGCGGTGTTGGGCTGGTTCGCGCTGTCCGGACTGCGGGCGGTCGCGGGGAGCACGCTGCTGCCGTTCCGGATGATCCCCGTGATCACCCTGGCTCTGGCGTTGGCCGGGGTCGTCGGTGCGCTCGCCCTGGCCCGCTGGGCGATCGGCACCTCACCCGTGGCCGGTCCCGCCGCCTCGCGGGGTCGGGTAGCGGCGGTGGCGGTGGTGCTGGCCGGACTGGCCGCGATCCAGATGGTCCAGCACGTCTCGGAGGAGGACTCGCACTTCGCCGCCGTCGCCCGCGAGGCCCCGGCGCCCCCGACCGACGTGCTCGAGGCGATCGACCAGATGACCGGGGGACGCGAGCCCTCCGAACTGGTGGTGCTCACCTCCGACCCGGCCCTGTACGCCTACCGGCCGTACTTCACGTTCCAGGCGCCGGCGCAGGCCTACGCCACGCCCGCCGCGCGGTACACCGAGCGACTCGAGGAGATCCGGCGGTGGTCCGGCGCCGACTCCCCCGGGCAGCTGGCCGCGGCACTGGACTCGGGCGCGTTCCGCGCTCCCGACGTCCTGGTGCTCACGCGGGAGGGCTCGCGCCGCTGGGTGCTGCCCGTCTTGATCAACACGATGCCGCTCGAGAGCAACAACGCCCGGGAGGAGATCGTGTTCCGTCCCCGGCAGTTCGACGACCCGGCGCTGTTCGACGTCCGCGAGGTGGGTTCGCGCATGGTGATCGTGCGCCGGTAGTGGCCGCGCCGCTGGCCAGGCGGTGCCCAGGTCAGGCGGTCCGTGGTCAGACGGTCCGTGGTCAGACGGTCCGCGCGGTGAGCGTGCCCACCACGCGGCGCGGGACGGCCGTCCCCGGTCGGGGCTCCACGAGCACGATGTCCGCGCGCATCCCCACCGCCAGGACCCCGCGGTCGCGTAGTCCGGAGAGCCGGGCCGGGCCGGCGGACAGCAGCTCGGCGGCGGCCGGCAGCGTCAGGCCCGCTCCGCCCTCGGCGACCGGGGTGACGAGCACGGCCAGAGCGCCGACCAGGGCCCCGGGGTGGAAGTCGGAGGCCACGGCCGTGACCAGGCCCGCGCGGACCAGCTCGAGCGCCGAGACGTTGCCGGCGTGCGAGCCGCCCCGCAGGATGTTCGGCGCCCCGACCACCGTGCCCAATCCGCGCGCGATCGCGTACTCCGCCGCCTCGACCGTGATGGGGAACTCGGCGATGCGGCCACCCCTCGCGGCCAGAGCGTCGACCGCCTCCCGCGTGTCCGGGTCGTGACCGACGGGGCGGACCCGGCCGGCGGCGACGAGCTGGTCCACGGAGGCGAGCGTCCGGGTCACCACCGCGCCGCCGGCCTCTCGTCTGCGGTGGAGGAACTCCACCCGGTCGAGCGCCTCCGCGCGACCCACTCCGTCGGTGGCCACGATGTAGTCGGCGAGCACGCCCGGGTCGCGGTACTGCCCCTGACCGGGAGAGTGGTTCTCCAGGCTCACCGGGAGCGGGTCGGCGCCGACCGGGCGGTTCGCCAGGAGCTCGTGCAGGTCCTCGACCGCCGAGGGCGAGAGCAGGTCCAGCCGCACCATCTCACGGTGGTCCACCAGGCTGTGGTCCACCAGTCCCCGGTCCGCCGCCGCGATGCGCTCATGGATCGCCCGCCACGACCCCGGCGCGACGGGGACGCCGTGCGCGGTCATCTCGCGGACCCCGACGCAGTGGAACACCGTGGTCACGCCCGCCGCCCGGAGCCGGGACTCGAAGGAGACGAAGGCGGCATCGGCGGCCACCGGCGGGGCCCCGCGGCGGGGACGCATCTCCCCCTCAAGCCCGTCGCAGTGGGTGTCGACGAACCCGGGCAGCGCGAGCAACCCGGTCGCGTCGACCACCGGCAGGTCGGAGGTGGTGCCCGGGCCAGCGTCCGGGCCGGTGCTCGGGCCAGCGTCCGCGCCGGTGCCGGGGCGGACCGACCGGATCAACCCGCCGCGGACCTCGATCACCCCGGAGGGGACGACGCGGTCGGCCGTGACCACGTCCGCACCCACGACCAGGAAGTCAGGGGCTCCGAGGACCGGGACGCCGGTCATCGGCCGAACACCATTCTGACGCGGTCAATGCGGGTCCAGGCGTAGCTGACCATGAGCGGGCGACCAGTGGCGGCGTCGACGTTGTGGGACTCTACGAACCAGGTATGGGTGTACGGGTCGAGCTCCAGACGCGCGCACACGTGCGGTGGGGCGACGTCGACGCTGCCACTCAGTCGCTCACGCCGCATCTCACCGCCGGCCCCGCGGATCACCTCACCCAGTGATCCCACGACCCGCAGGGCGGTGCGCAGGTCGGTGGTGATGTCGCCCGTCACCCATTCGTCGAAGAAGCAGGCCGGCGCGTCGTCGATGTACCCGAGTCGCTCGAGTCGGATGGCCTGGTCGCCGGGGGCGAGCCCGAGGACCCTGGCCCTCTCGTCGTCGACGCCCTCGACCCGGTGGGAGAGGGTGACGACTCGCGCGGTGGCGCCGCTCGCCGCGACGATCCCGTGGAAGGACGGTTCGACCGTCGAGGAGATCGGGTACTCGACCCGGCGGTTGACAAAGGTCCCCCGGCCCTGGACCCGGCGGACGAGGAAGCGCTTCTCGAGCCCGCCGATCGCGGATCGGACCACCGAGCGGGTGGCGGAGAACCGGCGCATCAGTCGGGCTTCGCTGGGGAGCAGGGTGCCGTCGGGCTGGTCGGCGATCTCGGCCACCAGGGCGTCCTCGATCTGCGCGACGCCCGCCTCACGGTCACCCGTCACGGTTCCACCTCCGGCGGTCGACACCGCCCGGGTCAGTCGCCGGGCCGGAGCGCCACCCGGAGTCTACCGGCGGCGGCCGGCGCCGCTCCGGAGGCTACCGCGGCCACCTCGGACATCAGGCGCGGGCCGTCCACCAGGCTCTCCCAGGGCAACCGGCCCCTGGTGTCGGCGAGCATGCGCAGGGCCCGGTCCAGGTGGACGGGCTCGTAGTTGTGGACCCCGACCACCCGGTGCAGCCCGCGCACGATCCGCTCGGGGTCCACCGGGACCGGCGCGGACGGGGCGACCGACCCGGCCAGGACCACCGTGCCGCCCACGTCCAGCGCGTCCAGGCAGGTGGTGATCCCGGCGGTGGTCCCGGACAGCTCCACCGCCACGTCGACCGGGCCGTCGGCTCGCTCAGTGTCGGGCGCGGCCTCGCGCCCGCCATCGCGCTCGGCGGTGGCACCGAAACGACGGGCGACCGCCACCCGATCCGGGTCGGGGTCGACCACCTGGACCCCTGCGGCGCCGTACCAGCGGGCCGCGGCCACCGCGCTCACCCCCAGCATGCCCAGCCCGGTGATGAGGACGCGCGCGCCCCCGAGCGCCCCCGACTCCGCTCCGGCGGCGTCGAAGCAGGCCATGATGGTGGCCCCGGCGCAGGCCGCGGTGGCCGCGGGCCCGTCACCGACGCCGGCGGGGACGCGCGCCACCGCCAGCCCCCGTCGCAGGTGCACGTGCGAGGCGTACCCGCCCGAGAGCGGCCACGGCCCGTCGATCGGCTCGTGGCCGGTCTTGAGCAGGGAGCGACACTTGGCCGAGCGGCCGGCGCGACAGCGGTCGCAGTCGCCGCATGCGCACGTCACGCCCCAGGCGACCCGGTCGCCCACCGCGAGCGGGTCACCCTGCAGGTCGGTGGCGCCGTCGGGGTGGAGCTCGACGATCTCGCCGACGCTCTCGTGCCCGAGTATCGACGGGCACGGACCAGATCGGCGGCCGGTGACCGTGTGCACGTCCGAGCCGCAGACGGTGGAGCACCGGACCGCCGCGAGCGCTTCACCCGGGCCGAGCTCCGGAAAGGGCACCAGCCGGGTCTCGAACCCGGTCCCGCCGGTCCAGACGTGCGCTGTCGCCTTCCGGTTCCCGGCCGGGGTCACGCGGACGCCGGGGCGGGCGCGGCGAAGAGTTCGCCCGGGAGATCGCAGATCGAGTCCAGTACGAGCTGCGCGGGGGTGTCCGCGAAGTCGTCGGCCGTCAGGGCGCCCGTGAGCACACCCACGGCGAGGACGCCGGCGTTGACCGCGGCGCGCACGTCGGCGCCGGTGTCGCCCACGGCCGCGACGGCGGCGACGTCGTGCGTTCCGGTGAGCTCCATGGAGCGATGGATGAGATAGGGGGCCGGGCGCCCCTCGGCCACGGTGTCCGCGCACACGACCGCGTCGACGGTGGCCGCCGGGTCACCGTCGCCGACCGTCCAGCCCAGGCCCGCGAAGAGCGACTCCGCGACGGGTGTGGTGAACCCCGTGGTGAGCGCGACCTTGACGCCGGCCGACCGGACGCGGCGGAAGAAGTCCTCCACACCGGCGATCGGGGCCGGCGGGTTCTCCCGGTACGTCGTCTCGAGCACCTGGGAGAACCGCTCGAACGCGGCGTTCACGCGCGCGTCGGAGGCGTCCGCGCCGCCCAGTTCGAGCAGGTTGCGGATGGCCCAGCGCTTCTCGATGCCGGTCCACTCCCGCAGGACCTCGTCGGAGATTTCGGCCCCGAACTCGGTGACGACGTCGTGGAGCACTCGGTAGACGAGATTGCCCTCGTCCACGGTGGTGCCGGCGACGTCGCAGGACAGCAGTGTGATCATGGTTTCTCCGCGGGTTCGGGGCGGGCCGGGCATCGAGCCGGTGACCGCCGGTGACGGGTTCACCGTAAGTGGGTTCACCCGCCCCGCGACGACCTCCGGAGGTCATCCACATTTCATCCGGGTGAACAGTCGCCCAGCTCGTCTGACGAGCCGCCGAGACGGCCCCGCCGCTTGGCAGGATCAGACCATGACGGACGACTCTTCCCCGAACACCCCCCTGCCCCGCCACACCGACCTCCTGGTCGTGGGCGCCGGCATCGTCGGCATCGCGCACGCCGTGGAGGCGGCCCGGACGGGGATGACCGTCCGGGTCCTCGAGCGCGACGCGCGCGCGGTCGGCGCGTCCATCCGCAACTTCGGTCACGCCTGCGTCACCGCCCAGTCCGACGACCTGGTCGAGACGGCGCTGGACTCCCGCGACGGGTGGCTCACCGCAGCCGCGGAGTCCGGGATCTGGGCGCGAGAGGCCGGCGCGGTGGTGGTGGCCCGCACCCGCGCCGAACTCGGACTCCTCGAGGAGTTCAGGGATCAACGGGGGGCCGAGCTCGTCGAGCTGCTCGACGCCGCCGGGACCGCCGCACGGATCGGGGCTCCCGCGGCTGACGCGGGGATCGTGGGCGGCGCCTTCCTCCCCGCCGACCTGCGCGTGGACCCGCGGACCGCCGTCGGCGGCCTCACCAGGACCCTCGCCGGGCGGCCGGGGGTGGAGGTCCTGTTCCGCACCGCGGTCGGCCGGATCGGCGACGGCGAGGTCGACACCGCCCGCGGCACGTTCACCGCCGACCACGTGGTGGTGTGCACCGGGCACGACCTCGATCAGCTCCTTCCGGACCTGGCCGACCGGCACCGGGTGCGGCGCTGCGCGCTGGAGATGGCGAGCGCGGACGCGGTCGCGGGCCTGCGCACCGAATCGGCGCTGCTCACCGGATATTCGATGGTGCGCTACGGCGGATTCAACACGCTCTCGTCCGCCCCGACGGTCGCCGCCGAGTTGGCCGAGCGCCGTCCGGACCTCGTCGGGGTCGACGCGAACATCATGCTCACCACACGGCCCGACGGCAGCCTCCTGCTAGGCGACAGCCACCACCGTGACCTCACCGTGGACCCGTTCCTCGACGAGGACGTCGCGACGCTACTGCTCGACGAGCTCGCCTCGATCGTGAGTCCCTCCGGTTTCCGGGTCCGGCAGCGTTGGCAGGGCGTCTACGCCTCGAGCCCCGACACCGACCTCGTCGTGGAGCGCGTCCACCCGCGGACCACGGCAGCCGTGGTGACGACCGGGATCGGGATGACCATGTCCTTCGGCGTCGCCCGCCGGGTGCTTCGGGGGCTTTGACGACCCGGGGAACGGGACGACGCAGGGGACTTCGACGACACAGGGCCCGCGGCCCCCGGTCGTCCCGGGGGCCGCGGGCCCGTGGCGTCGTCGCGTCGGTCGGGTCAGCGGACGCTCGAGCGCACCCAGACCGACAACGCCTCCACCACCAGGACCACTGCGAGGATCATGAGGATGATCGTGGTGACGACGTCGAACTGGACCACGCGCGAGGCGTTGAGCAGGTAGAAGCCGATACCGCCGGCGCCGACGACGCCGAGCAGCGTGGCGGAGCGGATGTTGGTGTCGAGCAGGTACATGACGTGGGCGATGAAGGACGGGGCCGCCTGCCGGGCGGTGGCTGAGCAGAACACCTGGACCCGGGTGGCCCCGCTCGCGCGCAACGCCTCCTGCACACGGACGTCGGTCTCCTCCAGCGAGTCGGCGATAAGCTTGGACAGCAGGCCGACGGCGCCGATGGCCAGGGCCAGCGTCCCCGCGACCGCCCCGAGACCGGTGATGACCACAAGGACGATGGCGATGATCAGCTCGGGGATGCCGCGGACGAACACGATGAACATCCGGGCCGAGGTGTGGACTGTGGCGTCGGGGACCACGTTCCGGGCGGCCAGCACACCGACGGGCACCGCGATCACGGCGCCGAGCAGCGTCGCCGACAGCGCGATCTGGACGGTGACCAGCAGCTGCTCCAGGAGTTCGGGCAGGATTCCGCCGGTCCCGGGCGGGAGGAACAGCCCCAGCGTCCGCGGCAGGTCGACGATCCCCGCCCAGAACCGGTCGGCGGACAGATCCGCGCCGACCACGGAGGCGGCGAGGATCACCGCGACGGCGCCGATGGACAGGAATCGCCGGATGCGGTCGACGGTCCACGGCGGCGCGATCCCGACGGCTCCGGTGTCTTCACCCGCGCCGCCACCGCGACGGCCCAGGACCCAGCCGCGCCGCGCCGGTTCGGTGCCGGACCGGCGCATGAGTGCCCGCCGCACCGCACCCGAGAGCAGCTCGGTGGCGACGCACAGGGCGAGTACCACCAGCGCGAGCGCCATCCCGCGCTGATAATCGAGGGTGCGCAGTGCGTCGGCGATCGCCAGCCCGATGCCGCCGACGCCGACATAGCCGAGGAGCACGGAGGTGCGCAGATTGATGTCGAACCGGTGCAGCGCGGTGGCGATGAGCTGGGGCATGAGCGCGGGGATCACGGTCGCCCACACGACCTGGCGACGGGTCGCCCCGGCCGCCTCGGCGGCATCGACGGGTCCGCGATCGAGTTCCTCGATCGCATCGGCGTAGAGCTTGCCGATCATGCCGATGGAGTGCAGCCCCATCGCGAGCACCCCGGGCAACGCCCCCAGGCCGAACACCCGGAAGAACAGGATCGCCAGGACGAGGTCCGGCACGGCCCGGCACAGCACGATGAGGGACCGGGCTGTCCCGCGTCCCGCCCGGGTGCGGCCGGACGTCGACGCGGCAGCCAACGCCACCGGGATCGACAGCACGACCGCCAGGGCGGTGGCCAGAACGACGATCGCCAGGGTCTCGGCGATGAGCAGCGCGAGTTCGACCGCGGGCGGGAAGTCCAGGGGGAACATCCGCGAGACGAAGTCGGCCGCGTTGGAGAGGGAGTCGAGGATCGAGGCCACGTTGATCCGAAGGTCGATCGTCGACCAGACGGCCGCGGCGAGCAGGGCGGTGAGGAAGAGCCCGACCGCGGTCCCGTTCAGGGACGGCCGGGGCCGCGTCGGGGTGGACGGGCTGAGCAGGGCGGAGGCCGCCGGGCCGCGGCCCGGGGCGGCGGTGGACGTCGTCATCGGTGACACCGGGTGCCCGTCACACCGTCGCCGGGCGCGCGAGGTGCACGCTCGACAGGTCGGGGGCGGCGACCTGTTCGTAGATCATCAGGGCCTCGCTCGCGTCGATCCCGGCCGCCCGCCGATCCATGACGACCTGGCCGGTGCGGAGGCCGACGATACGGTCCGCGAAGGACAGGGCGAGTTCGACCTGGTGGAGCGAGCAGATCACGGTGAGCTCCTCCTCCCGGGCGATCTGCGCGATGAGCTCGATGACCTGCGCTGCCGAGCGGGGGTCGAGCGAGGCGACCGGCTCGTCGGCCAGGAGGACCCTGGGCTTCTGGATGAGCGCCCGCGCGATGGCGACGCGCTGCTGTTGACCGCCGGACAGGGTGTCGGCGCGCTGGTGGGCGCGGTCGGCCAGCCCGACCCGGTCCAGCTGCTCGAGCGCTTCGCGCCGGACCGCGCGCGGGTAGGTCATCAGCGACAACCGCGGTCCGCGAAGTGATCCGAGCCGGCCGGTGCACACGTTCTCCAGCACCGACATGGACCCGACGAGGTTGAAGTCCTGGAAGATGAAGCCGATCTCCCGTCGCGCGATACGCAACTGGCGCGCACTGGCCGTCTCCATGCGGTGGCCCAGAACGGTGACCCGCCCGCTGGTCGGCCGCTGGAGTCCGTTGATGTGGCGCAACAGCGTCGATTTACCCGACCCGGACAGGCCGAGCAGGACCGTGACCTCACCGGTCCGGAACTCGAGCGAGACGTCGTCCAGCCCCAGGACCTCGGGGCTGAAACGGCGACTCACGGATTCCAGGACGACGCTCGCGTCAGTCCGTGGACGGTTGTGATCGCGATCAGGCATGGGAAACCTTCAACTTTCTCGGTTCTTGTCCGGGCTGGCCGGGTTCTTGCTGGGGCGGGCCGGGGCGCTATCGGGTTGACCGGGCTCTTTTCGGGATTGCGTCTGACCGACTCAGCTCTGGCAGGCCTCTGCCTTGGTCGCGTCGCAGACCTCGCGGATGGGGTCGTAGTCCGAGTCGTCGACCGGCTTGTAACCCCACTCGATCTCCTCGGGAAGCTCACAGGCGGCCTCTGAAACGCAGATTCCCGCCGCGACGAGGGCCGGCTTGTTGGCCATCGTGCTCAGTGCCTCGTCGATCTTCTTCACCGTCTCGGCGTCGACCGTCTCGGTGTTCACGGCGATCGGATCCTCTGGGATCTTCTCCGACTCCCAGACCGACCTGAGGGCGCCGGGCTGGATCTGGCCGCGGCCCTCGAGAGTGTCGAGCATCGTGTCGTGGGCGAACGCGATGTCGCACTGTCCCGACTCGAGCGAGAGCAGCGAGGCGTCGTGGCCGCCGGCCATGACCGGGGTGACGTCGTCTCCGGCATCCAGGCCGACGTCGAGCAGTCCCTTCGTCGGGACGAGGTAACCGGACGTCGAGGCGGGGTCGACAAAGCAGACCTTCCGACCCTTGGCCGCGGCGAGGTCTGTGATGTCCGAGTCCTCCCGCACATACGCCAGCGAGGAGTAGGCGGGTGCCACGTCGGGGTCGCTGGTCGGAGCCGCGAGCGGCTCCAGGGGGACACCGGAGTCGCGGGCGATCACGTACGAGAACGGCCCGTATGAGGCGAGGTCGATCTTCCCGGCGCGCTGGCCCTCGATGACGGCCGCGTAGTCGGTCGCGTTCTGGAACTCGACTGTCTTCCCGGTCTCCTGCTCGATCAGCGCGATGATCTTCTCGAAATCCGAGCCCAGCGACGCGGATGCCTCCGCCGGCACGGCCGCGAACGTCAGCACATCGGACTCCCCGGAAGCGGCCGGCGCCGATCCTGCGGACTCCCCGCACGCGCTGAGGGCCGGAGCGACCATGAGCGCGGCCGCCGCAGCGGCACAACGGATGATGGTGGACTTGCTGGTCATGGTGGTCCTCCCGAACGCGGTCGTGGCCGTTTGCCCGGCCGCGGTCGAGTCAATAACGCGAGGAACACCGGTTCAGGTCCGGAAGGTGAACGCAGGGGGAAATCTGGTGGAGGTCGGGGCGAGGTTGGTGGATGACCCGGGGCGCGGGCTCGCCTACGCGACGGCCGGACGGCTCACGATGGCAGCGGCCGCAGCGCGTCCGTAACCGGGAACGGTACGACGATCTCGCGCCCGACGTCCTCGATCGCGTCGGTGAGCGCGGTGGAGAGCACCACGCGGTCGGAGTAGACGTGGGCGATGCGGACCACGGTGTCGTGGCCGTCATCCTCCACGACGTAGCGATCCATGAGGAACCTCAGGCCGACCCCGTCGAGGACCTCCTCCGCCTCGTGCCAGTCGTCCGCCGGCTCCAGCGCGCGGCCGAGGCGGTCGATCGGCACGAACCGCGGCTCGGCGACCGTCATGTCGATCCAGCCGACCACCTCGCCGTCGTCGCGCCGGTGCGGGATCCACGTCTCGGGGATCATCCGGATGCTGCCTCTGCGCTCCCACTGATCCGCACAGCGGCGACGGCGCCGAAGACGATCACTGCTTGGACAGCCGGGGTCGCGATCGCGGCGATCACCACGCGCCGGATCCGCCCGCGGCGGGCGAAGATGTAGAGCCAGAACACAGCCACGCTCGCGATGAAAGCGACCATCGGCAGTGCCGTCATCGGCATCTGCCACGGGCTGGAACAGACGAGCACACGACCCTCACTCGCGCACTCGGTCACGGCCAACCCGGCGAACCATCCCGCCCAGAAGGCGAACGGCACAAGGGTCAGCGCCTCCACGGCATAAATGGCCACGGCGAGCGTCCAGAGCTTCCCGGGCGCGTTCACCGGAGGCGCATCCGTGACCATCTCCCCAACCTAACGCCGCGCGACGGCGAGACCACCTTCTTCAGTCGCACCTGCCACGAACCGGATGAGCCGACCCGGACCGCGATCGCGACAGGATCACACGAGTTGCGACACGTCGCGACCGCGCCAATCAGAACTTACGGAACGTGTGGCCGAGCAGCTTCTTCCCGCCCTCGGCGAGCTTGCCCGCCTTGGCCGCGGTGGGCAGCAGGGACAACGCGTTGAGCCGCGAGGTCACGTGGAAGCGCGCCGCCCGCGAGGCGCTGTTCCAACCGCGGGCGGCAAAGGCGTCGGCCTCGCCGGCGAAGAACCGGGCCTCCTCGTCGAAGCGGCGGCCGTCGAGCGCGCGCACCGAGGAGTCGGAGGCCGAGTGGCGGCGGTAGAGGAACGCCAGCGTGGGGTCGTAGATCATGTGGCCGCCGCCGGTGATCACGTCGACCAGCAGCGCCAGGTCCTGCACCACGTCCAGGCCCTCGCGGAACCCGATCCGCTTGATCCACTCGGAGTTCCACGCCAGTGACGGGAAGTAGGTCCAGTTGCCGTGCATGAGCGAGGTCATGAGCTTCTCGCCGTGCAGCACGGTGCGAGCGTCGGCCTTGGGCTGGGTGAACGACTTGACGGAGTCGGACAACCCGCGGACCGGGGCGCCGTTCTCGTCGATCACGTTGACGCCCACCTCCATCACGGCGGCGTCGGGCACGGCCGCGAAGCCGTCGGCCACCACCTGCAGGTAGTTCGGCAGCATGATGTCGTCGGCGCCCATCACCACCACGATCGGCGAGGTCACCATTCCCAGGCACTTGCGGTAGTTGCCGTTGGCGCCGAGGTTGGTCTCGTTCTTCTCGTACGTCACGCGGGTGTCGCCCGCGGTGATCTCGCCCATGTAGCGGCCGGGCTCCGGATCCGGGTAGCCGTCGTCCACCACGACCAGGCGGAAATTGGCGTAGCTCTGCGCGAGGACACTGTCCACGGCCTTCTTGAAGTGGTCGACATCCCCGTAGTAGGGGAGCATCACATCGATGGCCATTGGGGAACCGCCGTCCTTCTCGTCACCGGGTTGTCAGTCTCATCGCATAGTATCGACCCTCGATGAGCGGTGACAGTGAGCGGCATTCAGGGCGGGGCGACGCGGGTGAGGACGACCTCGTGCGCAACCGGGACGTCTGGCTCGTCGTTCCCTGTTTCAACGAGGGAACCGTGATCGAGGACGTGCTCTCCGCAGCGCGCGCCACGTTCCCCAACATCGTGGCCGTGGACGACGGCTCGGCCGATGAGTCGGCGGCCGCGATCCACCGGGCGGGGGCGCACCTCGTGCGTCATCCCGTGAACCTGGGCCAGGGCGCCGCCATCCAGACCGGCATCGAGTACGCCCGCGCGCAGCCCGGCGCCCGCTACTTCGTCACCTTCGACGCCGACGGTCAGCACCAGGTCAAGGACGTGCTGGCCATGCTCGAGCGGCTGCGCAGCGAGCCGGTGGACATCGTGGTGGGCACCCGCTTCGGTCGCCCGCGCGGCGCCGGCGACCAGGTGCCGCTGATCAAGCGGATCGTACTGCGGACCGTGGTCCTGCTCAGCCCGCGCACGCGCCGGCTCGGCCTGACCGACGCCCACAACGGCCTGCGGGTGTTCAACCGGCGGGTCGCGGAGGACCTCAACCTGCGGATGAACGGCATGAGCCACGCCAGCGAGTTCGTCGAGCTCATGGACGCCCACGGGTGGCGGGTGGCCGAACAACCCGTCGACATCCTCTACACCGAGTACTCCATGTCCAAGGGGCAGTCGCTGCTCAACGGGATCAACATCCTCTCCGACGGACTCGTGGGAAAGAGGTTGCCGCGATGATCAAGGCTCTCCTACTGCTCGCCGGCGCCGCGCTGGTGGCGTTCTTCCTGGCCAACCGGCGCAAGGCCCGGGCCAAGGCCGGCGTCAAGATCGGCTTCGTCCTGTTCGTGGTGTTCATGGTCTACGCCGTGATCCGCCCCGACGACCTCACCTGGATCGCCAACCGCCTGGGCGTCCAGCGCGGCACGGACCTGGTGCTGTACGCGCTGGTCATGGGCTTCGCCTTTGTCACCGTCTCCACCTATGTCCGCTTCCGCGAGCAGGAGCTGCGCTACTCGCGGCTGGCCCGGACGATCGCGCTGCAGAACGCGGTGCGGCCGGACGACGACGCCGACGCCCGCGCCGTCGAGCCCGCCCAGGACGACGACCCGCTCCGGCGCTGACCGGGGACCGGGGGCCGACGTGACCGGGGCGACGCCGGCGGCCGGGGCGGCCGACGCTGAGGTACGCGGTGAGGCCGCCCGGCTCGCGCGGAGGCTCGAGGCGGCGGAGCAACGCCTGGACGCGGCTCGAGCCCCTGCCTCCCCGCCGCCGCCGCGCGCGGCGGAATCCGAGGTCCGACGGGTCGACGGGACCGACCGCACCGACGGGGTCGACCGGATCGACCGGATCGACCAGGTCGACGACGAGGTGCGCGCCCTGCTCACCCCCGCCGCGAACCGGGTCGCGGAACTGGTCGAGCTGGCCCGGGCCCTGGCGGACGGCACGGTGTCGGACGAGTCGGCGGATGAGGCCGCGAGGACGATCGCGGCCGCGCAGCCGTCACGGCGGCCGCGGTGACCGGCGCGGCGCCGGAGAACCCGCTCCCGGATCGGGTGCGTCGCCTTCTCGACCTGGCGGGCCGGCTGGCGGCGGCGCGCGACGCGCTCGCCACTGCCCGGGACGCGCTGGCCTCCGCCCCGGCCCGCTCCCCCGCGCTGACCACCCTGACCAGTGCGATCGACGGTGAGGCCCGAGGGTTGGGCGAACTCCTGGCGGGCGTGTACCGGTTGGTCGAGCTCGCCGAGGACACCTGGGACGACCTCGACGGCCCCGACCGCGTGCACGAGACAGTGCCCGAGCCCGGCCGCTCGCGTCTCCGCGACTCCCTGGATCACGCCCTCGACAACGCGCTCGTCGACCTGGCCCGGCTGGCCGGCGTGGGCGGCGAGCGCACCCTCGACACCCGCGCGACCGTCGCCGCGTGGGCCGCGGCCGGACCCGACGAGGTGTATTCGAGCGTCGAGCACATGAGCAAGGCCGACCGGCGGCTGCTCGCCCTGGCCGAGCCGGAGGCCGTGGGCAGCACCTACGGTGTGCCGTGGGCGGTGCGGGCCCGCGCCAATGCCGTGGCGGTGCGCCGCGCGCTCCACCGTGAGCAACTCGCGGGCACGCCGTGGAGTCCGCGGATCGGGCGACTGGAGACGATGGCGCGGCGGGATGCTCGTCGGCGTCGTCGGTCTTTCCTGGCGTTCTCACCGCACCGGGGTGGGCGGATGATCGAGGTGGTGGGCGAGCTCGGCCCGCGCACCGAGGCGGTCGCGGTGTACGTCCCCGGCACCGGTACCAACCTCGACATGTCCCACGTCAACACCGACGTCGCCGTGGACCTGGTCGACGCCGGAGGCGGACGGCTGGCCGTGGTGGCGTTCCTCGACGGCGAGTTCCCGCAGGACATCATGGCCGACGCCGGCAACCCGCGCTTCGCGGAGGCGATCGCGCCGCGGCTCGTCCGGTTCTGCCGCGAGGTGGACCGGGTGATGGAGATCGAGTGCCCCGGCGCCGCGCTCACCGTGGTCGGCCACTCGTACGGCGGCCGGATCGTGGGGACCGCCGAGCGGCTGGGGCTGCGCGCCGACCGGGTGGTCTACGCCGAGTCGCCCGACCTGGGGGTGGGCGTCCGCGGACCGTCGGACTGGCGCTCCCCCGGCCCGGTCCGACGCTTCTCGTTCACCGCGCCCGGGGACCCGGTGGAGTTGCTCCAGATCCGGTTCGGGCTGCGCCGCAGCTGGTCCACCTCGGACCTCGGTGACGCCGCCGTCCGCCTGGACACCGGGTACTTCGCGGACGGCACGCCCGTCTACGGGACGCGCGGGCACGGCGGGGTGTTTGACCAGGGTTGCGGAGCGTTCGAGGCGATGGTGGCGGTGATGCTCGGCGGGTCGGTACCGCGGTGGCGCGACCGGGAGATCCGGGCCCGCCACACGCGTGTGCGGCGGGGTGACGACGGGCGGGTGTGGCCGACCGTGAAGCGCCACACGGTCGGGTTGTGGCTGCGCCGGGTCGAGGAACCGTACGCCGACCCGGAGGTGCTCTGGGAGGCGCCTGAACACCTCGTCGTCGTCCCACCCCCCGCCCGTTCCGGGGTGGCGGGGGTTGTAGTAAGTGCTGAGGGTGACTGATACTGGGGCCCATGGCTTTACGCGACGCACGGTTCTCCCGCCCCTCGACCGCCGCGTTCGCGATGGGCGCGGTGGGCGTCCTGTCCGTGGGCCTGATCTCGGGCGGGCTCTGGTACGACTCGCACCGCAGCGCCGAGGCGATCGACCGGGCGCGGGAGCAGGTGTCCGCCGGGCAGAGCGCGCAGCTCACTCCCGAGCCGGTCGTGGCGGCCACCTCCGAGCAGCCCACGTCCGCCGAGCCCACCTCCGAGCAGCCCACCTCCGAGCCGTCGACTTCCGAGACGTCGACCGAGCCCGGCGCCGAGGAGTCCTCACAGATCCCGGCGGCCGCTCCGGTTCAGCAATGGTCCGCCGCGCAGTACGTGGCCCCGGCGACCAGCGTGCCGACCGTGGCCACCACGCGCCGAGCCCCCGCCGTCGCGCCCCAGCCGGTGCGCCAGGCCCCGGTCGTCCCCGCCGAGCCTGCCCCGGCCGCCGGGGGCGCCCAGCCTGCCGGCGGCGATACGGCGCAGAGGTCCAACACCCCCGACTCGCCCGAGCTCGAGGTCACCCAGCCCGGCGAGGCGGGGTTCGTCCCGCTGCCCCGTCTGCAGGGCTTGCTGCTGCCGTTCCTCCCGCAGGCCAACCCGGCTCCGCAGGCCCGAGTGGCTCCGCAGGCGGCCGCCGCGGACGGTGCCGCTGCTGCCACCACCACTGACGCCGCCGCGGACGGTGCCGCTGCTGCCACCACCACTACTGACGCCGAGGGCTGAGTCCGCGCGACCTCAGGCGCGGAAGTAGTCCACCGTGCGGGCCACGCCCTCACGGATCGGCACCTGCGGGGTCCAGCCCAGGACCTCCGCGGCCCGGCCGGCGTCCAGCGCCGAGCGCGCGACATCGCCCAGCCGGGCGGGGGCGTACTCGGGATCGTCGGCTGAACCGGCGGCCTCGGCGACCAGCGTGTGCAGCTCGCGGTCACTGGTCTCGACGCCGGTGCCCACGTTGAAGCGCTGTCCCTCCGCGGCGGGGACGGTGGCGGCGCGCACGAATGCGTCCACCACGTCGTCGACGAAGACGTAGTCGCGGGTGTTGCCGCCGTCGCCGAACACGCGGGTGGGCTGGCCGGCGAGCAGTCGCTGGGAGAAGATCGCCACCACCCCGGCCTCGCCGTGGGGGTCCTGCCGCGGCCCGTACACGTTGGCCGGCGCCACGCCCGCCCATTCGATGCCGTAGAGGCGGGAGAACATCTGCAGGTAGATCTCGCCGGCCACCTTGCCGGCCGCGTACGGGCTGAGCGGGTCGACCGGGCGGGACTCGGCCACGGGCAGCTCGGTGACGGGGCCGTAGATGGACCCGCCCGAGGAGGTGAACACGATCCGCCGCACGCCGGCGCGGCGCGCGGCCTCGGCCAGCCGCACGGTGCCCACCACGTTGACCTCCGCGTCGTACACCGGGTCCTCCACCGACAGCCGCACGTCGATCTGCGCGGCCAGGTGGAACACGATCTCCGGCGCCGCCTCGGCCACCACGTCCACGATAGTGGGATCGGTGAGGTTCAGCTGGTGGAAGACGAACCGCTCTCCGGCATCACGTGCGCCCGCGAGGTTCTCCAGGCGACCCCGGGACAGGTCGTCGACCACGGTCACCTCGTGTCCCTCGGCCAGCAACCGGTCCACCAGCGTCGACCCGATGAACCCGGCCCCGCCTGTCACGAGTGTCCGCATGTATATCCCCTTCCGGTGTGCGGCGATCCCGCCGCGGCGCCCTGTTCAGCGACCTCTCGGTGAGGATACGATGCCGGCCCACCGGCGTGGTCACTCTCGGCCGTACAGCGCCGTGGCTCGGGTCAGCGGGGTGCGCCCGTCGGGCGGGAACGGCGAGTCGGCCAGGACCTGTTCGAGCTCGCCCTCGGCCAACGCGGCCCGGACGGCGAAGATCCGCACGTGGGAATCCGCGTACACCTTGACCAGACCCGGGGTGTCGTCGAGCCGCAGCAGGTGCTCGTTGGGCTTCTGGAATCCCCAGTAGTTGGGGGGGCTGACGTACACGTACGTCACGCCGAGCTCGTCCAGCGCGGCGTCGACCCGAGGGTCCGCACCGGCCCGGTCGATGGTGTTGAACAGATAAGTGGTGAGTGGCTCGGTGGGCCCGGAGCGCAGGTAGTGGCGGGCGGTGGAGGGCAGGCCGTCGGTGGCGTACATCCAGCCTGACCCCTCATCCGGGTTGGTGTAGACGAGGCCGGTGTGGGCCTGCGGCTGCTCGGACAGCCACCGGAAGGCCCGCAGGTCGTGGTCGTCGACCATCCGGCCCCAGCGTTGGCTCACGCCCGCCGCCACGGCGTACTCGGGCGAGGCCTGCACGACCCACGACCCGACCCCGACCAGCGCCGCCAGGGCCACGGCCACGCGCGCCAGATCGGCGCCGCGGCCGGCCGGGTCGGTGATCGGGTCGATCAGGCGCGCGAGCCAACCCGCCAGGGCCTGGACCCCCACCCCCACACCCACACCCACGGCAGCGGCCACGAGGACCGCCAGGACCACCCCGATCCGGCGCGGGTCGTTGTAGTAGATGCTCCCGATGCCGCGGAGCACGCCGCCGGTCCAGTTGCCAAAGACGCTCATGGAGTTGACGCACACCACCAGCAGCCCGCCCCAGAGCAGGATCGGCCACACCACCAGTCGGCGGAGCATGACGATCAGCCCCAGCGCCGCCAGGGACAACAGCACCCAGCGCACGCCCCAGTCCTGGACGTGGCGGACCTGCAGGGCCACGGCCTTGCCCCAGACCGCGGCGCGGTCGGCGTCGATCTCGAACTCGAAGGCCGAGATGTCGTCGGCCTCCTCGGAGACGGTGAGCACCTGGGGCAGCAGCGTGAGCACGCCCGCGAGCGCGATCCCGGCCAGCACGAGGAAGTCCCGCAGGCGCCCCCGGACGGGCCGCCACAGCCCGTCGAACAGCCACCAGAACAGGACGACGACGCCGGCGGTGACCATCGCCGAGGGGTGGACGCCGCCGATGCCGACGAGTCCCAACGCGGCGGCGGGCACCAGGCGGCGGTCGGCCACGGCCGCGACCACCACCGCGGCGACGAGCCCGGCCAGCCCGTTGGCCACGGCGGACGGGGTGGCGGCCACCATGATCTCCACGAAGGGCAGACCGGGGAACAGCGGCGTCGCCATGGCCGCGACCGCCGCGGAGGTGGCGGCGGCAGGCCGGGAGAACCGGCGGTGGGTGATGAGCCAGGCCAGCGCGGCCACCCCGAGCGGGAACGCGAGGGCCATGGAACCGACCTGCACGAGGTTGTAGGTCTCGACCGCACCGATCCCGCGCAGTCCCATGACCAGGGCGGCGATCGCGTGCCACGTGCTCGGGTAGTAGAGGGCGGCCCCGTTCTCCGGGTAACGCAGCTCGCCGGCCTGGTCGGGCGACGCCAGCCCGCCGTCGTGGATGAACCGGATGTAGTTGACGTGCCAGTGCGCGTCCCAGCCCTGGAAGACGTTCGCGGTGCCGCCCGGGGTGGCGGAGAGCTCGGTGAGGATCATCTGGCCGATCAGCCAGGCGCTGACCAGCACCGCCGCGCCCGGCAGCAGCCACCACCACGACCTGCGTCGCTGCGGCTGTACGGACTCGCGGCCCTGCTCTCCACCCTGCGTTCCACGGCGACCCCGGGTCCCGCGCTTCCGTCGACGCCGCGCGCGACGCCACACCCAGGCCGTGCCGGTGATCAGCAGCCCGATCACGCCGACCACCGCCGCGGCCGCCGCGGTGGCGACGGCGTAGCCACCGAGCGACCAGGGCACGCCCATCCGGCCGTAGACGTAGCTGGCGATCGCGGCGATACCGAAGGAGACGGGCAGCGAGGTGGCCGCCGCCAGCCGGAGCGGGAGCTGGGCGGCGAGCCCCACGAGCAACCCGGGCATCACGAGGAGCGCGGTGAGGGTCATCATGACCATCGCGATGTCGATGACCCGCCTCCGTCCCTAGCGTTCCCGTCCGATCCGCCCATTATGGTCCACCCGTCCGCCCGGACTCAGCGCGGCACGAGCACACCGACGGGTCCGCTCCCGACGCACAGGTCCGCGGTGCCCCCACTCGGCGTGAGGGTGACCCCGGTTCCGCCGCCCTCGACGCGGACGAAGACCGTTCCCAACCCGGCCGTCACCGGCACCGTCGCCTCCTCGCCCTCGTCCAACCGGACCGCGACTGTCCCGTCCGCATCGACCAGCAGGTTGAGCCGCAGCACCCAGTCGCGGTACAGCAGCGGGCCGTCCAGTCCGATGCGGGCGCCGTCGGCGGACACGCGGTGCCCGCAGTCGGCCTCGGGCCCCTGCGGGATGGTCCGCCCGGGGACGACGTCGGCCGGGCGCAGGCCGCCGCTGGCGTCCACCACGACCGGCTCGCCTGTCCACGCCCCGATCGGCGGCAGCCCGGGCACCCCGGCGAGGACGGCCCCCAGCCGGTTGGCCGGCGCGGTGACGGGCAGGAGGACCTCGGGCGGCACCTCGGTCTCCAGCATCGGCTCGCCGGACGGGGAGGACTCCCGCTCGCGCAGCGCCTCGACCAGCGGGAGGAGGTAGTCGCGCGACGGTTGCTCCGCCCAGACCCCGCGGTAGGTGAGGAGTGAGTACGACGACGACGAGACCACCACCACGACCAGGCCCGCCACCGCCCACCGTTCCCACCGGGCAGCGGCGAGCGCGCGCCTCCCCTGCCGCCGGGGCGCCGCGAGGGCCAGCCCCAGAACTGCGGCCAGGACGACCACCGAGTCGGCGTGGTAGCGCAGCGTCCGCACGATCTCGGCGGCGGTGTCCGGCCCGAGGCGCCCCACCGCCACCATGAGCACCGAGGCCAGCGGATAGAGCGCCGCCAGCGCCCACGCGGGCCCGGTGTGGCGCCGGGTGGTCAGGGACCACGCCAGCACCAGCGCGCAGACCAGCGCGCCCGCCGCCACCGCCATCGCGGGGGGATCGGCCATCGGTGGCCCCGGGTGCCAGCGTTCCCACTGCCACGGCCCGCCGGCGAGCGTGGGCAGCACCGACAGCCGATAGGTGTTGTCCACGAGCGCCCACAGGCCGGGCCCGGGTCCGTCGGAGTCGCTGGGGACCAGCCCCCCGCCGGCGCGGCCCACGGTCACCGCGAAGACCGCCGCCCACGCGGCCAGCACCAGCGCCTGGGCCGCCCACATCGCCCGGGTGGAACGCCACAGCAGTGCGAGACCCCTGTGTCGGGCCCGGTGATCCGCCGCGGTCTCGTCGTCGTCGTCGCCGTGTTGGTTGTTCTTGTAGTCGCCGTGGTCTCCCTTCACCGTCCACCACCAGCACAGCAGCACCGCGGCGGCCACCACCGGCACCAGCACCGCCTTCTCCACGAAGAGCAGTCCCACCACGGTGGCCAGGACCGCACCGACCGCATGGCGGCGATGCCCGGTTTCGGCGAGGCGGATCGTCGAGGCCACCGCCCAGGCCATGGCGGCGGTCAGCGGGAGCGCGTTGACGGCCGCCGACCACCACGTGGCCGCGGGCAGCCCGAGCGGGATCGCCAGGGCCAGGACCAGGGGCACCAGCAGCACCGGCCGACCCCGCAGGAGCACCCACAGCATGCGGGCGAGCGCCGCGCCCGCGAGCAGGTGCAGCGCGGCGATCTGCAGCAGCGGCAGCCGGAAGTCCAGCGGCGCCGTGTGGGCCGCCAGCCAGACCAGGGCCATACCGCCGGGCATGAGGTGGCCGTCGTGGTCCGAGAGCAGCAGCTCCGCGCCGGGGAGGCGGTGAGCGGCGGCGTGGCCGTGGAGCAGCAGGTCGTCCCAGTAGAACCACCCCGCTCCGGCCACCCAGGTGCGCAGCGCCGTGGCCGCCACCACGACCAGCGCGCAGAGCCCCACGAGCGCGCGGGAGCTGATCGTGGCGGGCGTAGAGGACGTGGCGGGCACTTCTGCGGCGGACGGCATCGCGAGCCAGGCTAGCCCGCGGGCGCCGCGTGCGTCCCCGACATCCCCGGTCCCGTCCGCGCTCGTCGGTGCTCTGCCGCAGAGGGAAGCGCAGCCGCCCCCGGCGATGTCGGAGCGCCTCGCTAAGGTGCCGCCATGACCTCTCGGACCACACGCGTCGCTCTAGCCACAATCGCGGGCGTCCTCGTCCTGGCCGGGACCGGGGGCTGCGCGGCCACCGCGACCGACTTCGCCAGTGCCGTCACCGGTTCGTCCGCGGTCGCCGCCAGCTCGTCGGGGCCGACCTCGTCGTCGTCGACCCTTCCGTCACCACCTCCGGCAGTGGAACCGGCGCCGTCACCCGCACCGTCACCCGCACCCGAGGCCGGGCCACCGGTCGATCCCCTCATCGCGCCTGCCCGGGCCGCGCTACCCCTGCTCGCGGTGAAGGGCCGCGCGCCCAAGACCGGTTACGACCGGGACCTGTTCGGGCAGGCCTGGTCGGACGATGTCTCGGCGGAGTTCGGACACAACGGCTGCGACACCCGCAACGACATCCTCCGGCGGGATCTGCAGGAGATCACGGTCAAACCGGGGACCCGGGACTGCGTGGTGCTCACCGGGGTGCTGTACGGGCCCTATACCGGGAAGCGCATCGACTTCGTCCGCGGTCAGGGCACCTCGATGGCTGTGCAGATCGACCACGTGGTGGCTCTGTCTGACGCCTGGCAGAAGGGCGCACAGCAGCTCTCGACGGACCAGCGGCGCGAGCTCGCCAACGACCCGCTCAACCTGATGGCGGTCGACGGGCGGACCAATCAGCAGAAGGGCGCGGGCGACACCGCCACGTGGCTCCCGCCGAACACCGACTTCCGCTGCAGCTATGTCGCGCGGCAGGTGTTGGTCAAGGAGCGCTACGCGCTGTGGGTCACGCAGGCCGAGCGTGAGGCGATGGAGCGGATCCTGTCCAGCTGCGGCTGACGCCGGCTGCGGGCGCGGGGGCCGGCCCCGGTGGCCGGGCCGGCTCAGAACTCGCCGGCTCAGAACGGGCGGGCTCAGAACGGGCCGGCTCAGAAGTCGAAGAACCCGCCGCCGTCGCCGCCGAACAGACCGCCGTCGAAGAAGCCTCCGCCGCCGCCGTCTCCCCCGCCGTCGCCGCCGAACAGGCCGCCGTCGAAGAAGCCTCCGCCGTCGCCGCCCGCATCGCCGCCGCCGTCGCCGCCCATGAGCCCGCCGTCCAAGAAGCCCTCGCCGCCGTCGCCACCGCCCATGTCGCTGACGTCCGCGCCGCCCTCTCCGACCCCGGCCGCGAAGTCGTCACCGGAGTAGCCGATGCCCGACATACCGGCGAACATCATGTTGAACATCATCATCGAGCCCATCATCCACACGCCCGTGGTCAGGGCGGAGGCCCACCACGGCTCGGAGTACCAGCCCGCGGGAACGGGCCGTCCGGCCACCACGCCGCCCGGGTAGTAATGGGGCGTCTCGTCGCTCGGATCGGTGGCGGCCTTCATGGTCCGGCCCTCCACGTCGACGGCACGGTCCTCGGTCACCCGGCCGGCACGGTCCTGGCCCGGAGTGCTCGGCAGCTCGGGCCCGGGGTCCAGCCCCATCGCTGAACGGGCGGCCCGCACGTAGTAGAGCCCCTCGAGGGCGGTGTCCTTTGCCAGCTGCGCCTGGACGGGGGTGCGGGCGTTCTCCAGCTCCGTCACGGCCTGGGTGTAGCGCTCGGAGGCGTCGGCCATCGCCTGCTTGGACGCCTCGTCGGTGCCGTCGAGGTTCAACACCTGGCCGCCGAGCCGCTCGATCCACCGCGCGGCCTCGGCTCGATGGTCCTCGAGGTGGCGGTTGTCGTGCGCCTGCAGCTGGGTCTGGCCCTTGTTCTGGCTGCGCGAGACCATCGCGACGGCCAACGCGATCACTGCGGCGATGAGGAGGAATTCCACTGGTCGACCTTTCTCGGTACTACTGACCTAGAGTACCGAGATCGGTGGTGCCGGTGGCGGGGTCACTCGCGCTCACGACGCCCGCCCGTCGCAGCTCGTCCGCCTCCGCCCCATCCACGCCGAACTCCGCCAACACGGAATCCGTGTCCGCTCCCCGCGGGCGGGGCCCGAAGCGCACGGATCCCGGGGTCTCGGAGAGCTTGATGGGGATCCCCACGCTGCGGTATCCGTCCCGCTCGACCACCATCTCGCGGTGGAGCACCTGCGGCATGGACAGCGCCTCGCCGACGTGGTTGACCGCACCGGACGGCACTCCCGCCGCGCGCAGCCGGTCCGCCAGGTCGTCGCGGCGGATGCCGCCGACCAGGCCGCCGAGGATCGCGCGCAGCTCCGCGGCGTGTCCGAGTCGGCTCGCGTTGGTGAGGAACCGGGGATCGTCGACGAGCGCGTGGGCGCCCAGCGCGACGGCCAGTGAGCGGAACTGCCGGTCGTTGCCCGCGCCGATGAAGAAGGGCCCGTCGGAGCAGGTGAAGGTCTCGTACGGGCAGATGGTCGGATGCGCGACGCCGGTCCGCTCCGGCGGCTCGCCCGTGGCGAACCACTTGGCTGCGTGGGGGTGCAGGATCGACACGGCGTTGTCGAGCAGTGCCAGGTCGACGAGCTGCCCACGCCCCGTCGTGGCCCGCACGTGCAGCGCCATGAGGATGCCGTTCATCGCGTTGAGGCTGGTGACGATGTCCACCAGCGGGATGCCGATGCGCATGGCCGCCCCGTCGGGCTCACCGTTGATGCTCATCAGGCCCGAGAGTCCCTGGAGGACTGCGTCGTAGCCGGGGGCCCCGCCGAGCGGACCGTCGACGCCGTACCCGGTGATGCGGCAGTGGATCAGGCGCGGGAACCGCTCGGCGAGCACCTCGTCGCCGAGGCCCCACTTCTCCAGGGTGCCGGCCTTGAAGTTCTCGATGACGACGTCGGCGTCCTCGAGCATCCTGCCGAGCAGGGACTGCCCCTCCTGGCTGCGCAGGTCGATGCTGATGTTCCGCTTGTTGCGGTTGAGGCCGTCGAAGTACGCGCTGTGGTCGTCGCCCACGAAGGGCGGCCCCCAACCCCGGGTCTCATCCCCGCCCGGCGGCTCGACCTTGATCACGTCGGCGCCGTGATCGGCCAACATCTGACCACACAGCGGCCCGGCCAGGACCCTGGACAGGTCCACGACCCGGATGTCGGTGAGGGCGCCGGTCCGGGGCGTGTCGGTCACCGCGTCAGACCCTGGTGACATGGTCGAGGGTCACGCGGTCGAGCCACGCCGCGGCGCCGCCCTCGACAGCTGCGCCCTCGACGACCATGGGCCACGCCCCGTCCATCCCGCCGGCGACCGCGACGTCGGTGAGCAGGCCCTCCCAGAAGGCCGCCGAGCCGAACTCGCCGCGCCACTGCAGGGCGGGCAGGGTGAGGCGGTGCAGAGTGTGCTCGTGCGTGGTGCCGATCGCGCCGTGCACCTGGTGGGTGTTGCGCACGGCGACGGCGACGGCCTGGGAGGCCACGCTGCGGGCGACGGCCACCCGGAACTCCGACAGCGGTCCGCCGAGGTCGGTCGCGAGGGCGTCGGCGACGGCCTGATCGACCGCGGCGCGGGCCAGGACGGTCTCGGCGGCGACGTCGACGACGAGGTTCTGCACCGACTGGAACTTGGCCAACGCCCGACCGAACTGATTGCGCTCGGTCGTGTGGGCGATCGCCGCGTCGAGCATCCCCTCGGCGGCGCCCACGGACTGGACGGCCCGGGCGAGCGCGCCCCGGAGCACGGCCGCCTCGACAGCGGTGGAGTCGACCGCGGTCCACGTGGCGTCCTCAGGCGGGGTGACGTCGCCCTGCGCCACCGCGGAGGTCCCGTCCACGGCCTCGACCGTCGCCCGGTCGGTCGGGACGTCCGCGACCTCGTACCCCGGGCGCTCGCCGCCCGCGGAGGGGGTGGTGGCGGCGGACCGGCGCACGAACAGCACGGAATCAGTGGCACCGGCCCAGGCCACGCGCCGGGCGCGGCCGTCGGCGCCGAGCACCGCGAGGGTGGCCGTCCCGGGCGTGGAGTCGTCCAGGCCGGCGGCGCGGCGGAGCGGCCCGACGACGAGGTCGGTCTCGGCAAACGGGACCGCGACGCCGGCTGCGGCGGCCAGACGCAGCAGGGTGGCGGCCTCGGCCCACCCCGCGCCACTGCCCCCGCCCTCCTCGGGAGCGGTGAGTCGGCCGATCCCCACCTCGGACAGGGCCCGCCACACCGCGCCCGGATCCGGTCGGGCGGTGGGTCCGGAGAACTGCGCCAGGACGCCCGTCATCATCGACTCGAGGTCCTCGTCCACGCCGAGGTCGACGGTCATGGCGCCCTCACTGTTGCCGGTGTTCGCGCTCATCGCATGCCCATTCCCCGCGCGATCACGCCGCGCAGTATCTCGTTGGTCCCGCCCCGGAGCGTGAAGCCGGGGCGCTGATGGAGTCCGGCACGGAGGAGATCCGTGAGTTCGGACGCGGCTGCGTTGCCCTCGCCGTCGTCGCCACCCGGCGAGAACTCGTCGCCGAGCCGGGTGGAGACCACGTCGACGATGTCGCCCTCGGTGGTGGTGCCGAGGAGCTTGACCAGCGCGGCGGCGTTGTCGGCGGGTTCGCCGCGTTGGAGCGCTCCGGCGATGTTCTGGCTCAGGGCGTGCAGCCCCGCCATCCGCGCGACCGAGCGGCCGAGGTCGGTGCGGGCGGGCAACCGACCCTCGGCGATCGCGCCGATCTCGGCGGCGAACAGACGGAAGGACGAGAGGAACCGCTCGGGGCCGCTGCGCTCGAAGGCGAGCTCGGAGTTGACCTGCTCCCAGCCGTGGCCGAGGGTGCCGAACACGCGGGAGTCGGGGACGAACACCTCGTCCAGCACGACCTCGTTGAAGTGGTGGTCGCCGGACAGCGAGTAGATCGGGCGGATGGTGACGCCCTCGCTGCGCAGGTCGACGATGAACTGGCTCAGCCCGGCATGACGGTGGGAGGTGTCCAGGGGCTCGGTGCGGGCCAACGCGATGAACGCCTCGGCGTGCTGCGCACCGGAGGTCCAGACCTTGGTCCCGGTGACGGCCCAGCCGCCGTCGACCCGGACGCCCTTCGTCCGCACACTGGCCAGATCGGACCCCGAGTCCGGCTCGCTCATCCCGATGCCGAAGCAACACTCCCCCGCCGCGATGCGCGGCAGGTACTCGCGCTTCTGCTCCTCGGTTCCGTACCGCAGGAGCGAGGGGGCGATCTGACGATCGGCGACCCACTGCGCGGCGACGGGCGCCCCGACGGCGAGGAGTTCCTCGGTGACGACGAAGCGCTCCAGGTGCGTGCGTCCTCGGCCGCCGTACTCGGTGGGGATCGCCATGCCGACCCAGCCCCGCTCGGCCAGACGACGGGTGAAGTCCTCGTCCCACCGGGTCAGCCAGGTGTCGATCCACGGCGTGAGCCGGCCGGCGGCGATCTCGCCGGAGAGGAAATCGCGGACCTCCGCCCGCAGGGCGTCCATGTCCGCCGACGCGAGGGTGGTCGGTGGAGCGAGTGCGGACCTCATCGGGCCTCCTCGAAGGGGTTGGTGTGACGTGAGTCTGATCGGTTCCCGGACAGTGATCCGGACCACGTGATCGAGAATCGCACGATTGCCAATTTTACGCAATAGCGGATCTGGATACGTTCTCTCGTATGTCCGTTAGTTGTCGCGCAGGGGCGGATAGTCTTACCCCATGACGCAAACAGATGCGGGAGACAGCGGGGCTGCGGTGACGCCCCGCATGGACAAGGTCCCCGAGCGTCCTCGGCACCGCATGGTCGACCGGGTCGCAGCGATCATGGAGCTGGTGGCCAGGTCGGGATCCGGGCTCACCCTCACGGCGGTGGCCAAGGCCCTCGACGCCCCGATCAGTTCCACCCAGGGACTGCTCAACGGCCTGGTCGCCGTCGGCTACCTCGACGAGCGCAACCGCATCTACACCCTGGGGACCGCGCCCTATCTGCTCAACGTGATCGCCGGCCGCCCGCCCGTGACGTCCGTGTCGCGGGAGCAGCTCACCGCTCTCCACGCCGAGACCGGCCTGACCACCGCGCTGTCGACCGACGTCGGTGACGACCTCTTCTACGTGGACCACGTCTCCGCCGACCCGCACTACGCCTACATCGCGGAGAACCGACTCCGGCGGTCGTTGCTGCGAACCTCCTCGGGCTGGCTACTCCTGGCCGACCGGGAGAAGCGCGATGTGTGGGCCTACCTGAATGCCCGGCCCGCCGCGGAGTCGGAGTTCGTGGACAGATTCCTGGCCTCCCTGGACGAGCTGCGCGACACCGGCGTGTGCACGGCCCCCGGCGTCGCCGTGGACGGCGGGGACGGCGTCTCGGTCGCACTGCGCGAGGGGGGCCGGACGATAGCGACCGTCGGCGTCATCGCCAGCCGGGAGCTCATCGTCGACCGCAGCGAGGAACTGTCCCAGATCTGCCTCAGACACGCGACCGCCTGGGGCCTGCGCTAGCGCGAGGCCCCAGGCGGGGACGGACCGACCGGGTCAGCGGCCGATGTACTCCCCTGCGCGCTTCTCCCCGAACGCCGCGAGCGCCTCGCGATGGTCGGCGGTGTGGTGCGCGAGCGCCTGCATCGCCGCCGAGAGCTCGAGCAGGGACTCCAGCGACTGGTGCTGGGACTCCCGGAGCAGCCGCTTGGCCATCCGGACCGAGTGCGGCGGATTCTTGGCCACCCGCGCGGCCAGGGCGTGCGCCGCCTCCAGCAGGTCCTCGGGCTCCACGACCTCGTTGACCAGCCCCCAGGCCGCGGCCTGCTCGGCCTTGACGCGGTCCCCGGTGAGTGCCATCTCGGCAGCGCGCGCCGGGCCGACCGCCTTGGTCAGCAGCCACGCGCCACCGTCACCCGGGATGATCCCGAGCTGGACAAAGCTCTCCGCGAACCACGCCTTGGTCGAGGCCACCCGCATGTCGCACATCACCGCCAGGTCGCAGCCCGCGCCGACCGCCGGCCCGTTGACGGCCGCGATCACCGGCACCTCGCAGTGGTACAGCGCTCGGGGGATCCGCTGGATCCCGCCCCGGTAGCCGTCCCGCAGTTCGTACGGACTCCCGCCGAACATCCCCGCCTTGTCGACCATGTCCTTGACATTGCCGCCGGCCGAGAACGCCGAACCCGCGCCGGTGAGGACTACGGCCCGGACGTCGTGGTCGGCGTTGACCGCGGCCACCTGGTCACACAGCGCGTCGACGATCGCCGGGTCGGAGATGGGGTTCCGTGAGTCCGGCAGATTGAGCGTCCACGTCTCGATGTGGTCGGATCTCTCGACGAGCAGAGGCGCAGAGGTCATGAAGGAGTCCTTTGGTCGAGGGGCGGCCAGCGCACGCTATCTAACTACGTAAACCGTTACCCGACTGTAGCGAGTGGTCGCCGTCACCGTCAATGGCTCACCGGCGCGAGGAGCCGCCGGGCCGGCACGCCCGCGCGATTCAGTGGCGCGCCGGCCCCTTCCAGAACTCGTCCAGGGTGCGAAGGAGCGCCTCGGGCTGCTCGAGGGCAGGTATCACCCGCGCGCCTCTCACCGTGGCCTCGCGCGCGTCGACCATCTCCGCGGCGACCGCGCGAGCCTGTTCCGGCGTCCATTCGCCGCGGTCATCCGTGGTGACGAACAGGACGGGGCATGTCACACCCAGTGCCGCCGCGCGCAGATCAGCTCGGTGGAGGATCGCGGTCTCGATGGCGCGGATCGTCGCCGTGCGCCCCGCCCGTTCGAGAGCGCCACGCAGGACCCGGACGGCTTCGGGGTCGTGCGCGCGGGTGCGGTCCGTGAAGATGGTCTCCTCGATGGCGGACCTCACCGGGCCGTGGGGTCCGATCAACCGGTAGAGCGGGACCAGCATCCGGATCCTGCGGCGGAGTGCGGGATCAATCGGATGAGTCGGTGCGCTGACGGCGACCAGACTGCCGATCAGGTCGGGCCTGCGGGCGGCCACCTCGATCCCGACGTGCCCGCCCCATGCGTTGCCCAGCCAGTCGACCCCGCCCTGCCCGGTCGACGCCCGCACCCGCTCCAGCACCTCGATCGCCGCCTCCGCGCAGGCCGAGATGTCCGCCGCAGCGCGCAACGGATCACTTCTCCCGCAGGACGGTGCGTCGATCAGGAAGAGACGATGGGCTCCCGCCAGCCCCGGCACGACCCTGTTCCAACTCCCCGAGTCGACGAACATGCTGTGCCACAGCACGAGCGGCGGCCCCTCGCCCACCACCTCGACATGAAGTCGGCCGAGCCGCGTGTCCACCAGTCCGGAATCCATGGTTGACATTACACAACGTAAACCCAAATCTGTCTAGACTCGACTCATGGCCAGGACCTACTCGTCGGAGCTCCGGACGGAGCGGGCGCGACACAACCGGGCGACAGTCGTGCGTGTCGCCCACGGGATGTTCGTCGACCAAGGGTGGGTGGCCACCACGATGGCCGGCGTCGCCACCGCCGCCGGCCTCACCCGGCAGACCGTCTATCAGCAGTTCGACGGCAAGCTCAGCCTGCTCGACGCGTGCATCGACCTCGCACTGTCGGATGGTGCGAATGTTCCCGTTCGTGAGTTGGCGGACTACATCAAGATGGGCGTCGGCTCGGTCGAGGACCGCCTGTCCGCCGGTGCCGGCTGGCTACGCGGGGCACACGAACGGTCGGCCGCCATCCAGCATGTCCTCGACGAGGCCGCCGTGGTGGACGGCCTGGCCGCGGGACGACTCACTGAGCGCGAGAGCACCCGCTGGGACGAGGTGCAGTGGGCGTCCGGGCTCATCCTCGGCTCCCCTCCCACCGGGGCAGTCGTCGACGCGCTGTGGATGCTCACCTCCCGGTCCGTGTGGCTGAGGCTGACGCGCGAGAGAGGGTGGACGCCGGAGCAGTGGGAGACCTGGTTCATCCGCCACGCTCGCGAGGAACTGCGCAGCTGAGGGATCCGGGCGAGGTCACCACGACGAGGTCACCACAGCTCACCACAGGCAGGTCACCACCACGAGGAACGCCCCCGATCCCGGTTTCCCGAGTTCAGGGGCGTTCATCCTGCTGAGCCGCGTGTCGGAATCGAACCGACGACCTTTTCATTACGAGTGAAATGCTCTACCGACTGAGCTAACGCGGCCAGCCCTTGTGGGGCGAGGCAACTATATATGACCGCCCCGCGTCGTCGACAAATGCCCGGCACCCCCGTCCGCCGCTCCCCTCAGCCGGGTCTTCTCAACCCAGCGCCTCGCGGATCGCCCCCACCATCGCCGACACCGCGAACCTGGGTTTGACGTTCACCTCGATCGCCGCGCGGCACTCCTGGATCGCCTCGATGGCGCGCAACACCGACGCCGGCGAGTAGTGACCTCCGAGGCGCGCCGACTCCTGCGCCTTGTCCGGGTGCACCGCGGGGATGTCCCCCACCCCGAGGCCGGCCATGAGCGCGTCCCGGTAGAAGCCGGCCAGGTCCACCAGTGCCAGATCGAGGGAATCCCGGGTGGAGCGGGTGCGCCGCGATTTCTGGGCCTTCTCGAGCTCCTTGACCGCGCCCGCCGCCCCGCGACCCGCCGCGACCGCACCCTTGCCGGTGCCGCCCACACCCATCGCGGTGCGCAGCTCCTCGACCTCACGCTCGTCGGTCCCGGTGTTACGGGCGACGGATTCCTGCTCCGCGGCGCTGACCAGCTGGGCCGCGAGCGGGAACGCCCGGCCGGGGTTGTGCATGACCATGGGCAGCTCCAGCACCACGTCGCGGCGAGCCCGGGTGGACTCGTCGGTGGCCAGCCACCGGGCACGGCCGATGTGCCCGGAGGACACCGTCGCCGCCCACCGGGCCCGCTCGGGGTCGATCCCCCCACCGGCCAGCAGCGCGCGCTCGACGGCGGCGGCATCCGGTTGGCGAAGCGCGACGTTCCGGGACCGGGACCGCAGGGTCACCATGATGTCCATCGGGTCCGTGGTGGGCGAGCACAACAGGAACACCGTGCGACTGGGCGGCTCCTCGACCACCTTGAGCAGCGCGTTGCCCGACTGCTCGGTGAGCCTGTCCGCCTCCTCCACCACCACGATCTGCCAGCGGCCGGTACTCGGGCGGCTGGCGGCGCGGTGGATGGTCTCCTTGACGTCCTTGAGCAGGATGTTGACCCCCTGCGGGGCCAGCAGATGGACGTCGGCGTGGGTTCCCGCCACCACGGTGTGGCAGGACTGGCATTCGCCGCATCCCGGAATCTCGGGGTGCTCACACTGCAACGCGGCGGCGAAGGACATGGCTGCGACGCTCCGCCCGCTGCCCGGCGGGCCGGTGAACAGCCACGCGTGGACCATCCGCGGGTCCGACTCCTGCCACCCCTGGCCGGGAACCCGGGCGCGCGCCGCCAGCGCCGCTGCGGTCAGCTCCGCAACGACCTCGTCCTGGCCGGCCAATCGATCGAACACCCCTGGCATTCCCCCACCCTATCCCCGCACACCGACACACCCGTTCCCGCGGCTGAGGGCTCGAACTACCCTTGGCCCCATGGAGCGTTGGATCAGGTTGTTCCGGTGGCTGTGGGCCACCCCCTGGCCCGTCTACGCCCTGACGATGGTGCAGGCCAACATCATCGGGGCCGTCTTCGTCTTCGCCTTCCTCCGGTTCGTCCTCCCGATGGACCGTTTCCTCGACCTCGACGAGTTCCGGTTCCTCAACCAGTACCTGTTCATCGGCTACCTGATCCTCGCGTTCATCGGCGGCGTCATCGCGTCGACCCTGCTCCTCCTGCCGGTCCTCCGCGTCGACCGCGCCGGTGTGGAGTTCAGCGGGCCCATTCGGAGCCGCACCCTGCGTCTGCCCCTCCACCAGGCGCTGATCTCCGGTGCGATGTGGCTCATCGGCACCCTGGTCTTCGTCACCGTCAACGCGGGCCATTCTCCCAAGCTCGCCCTGGTCGTGGGCGTGACCAGCATCCTCGGTGGAACCACCACCTGCCTGATCTCCTACCTCCAGGCCGAACGGATCATGCGGCCGATCACCGTCCGCGCCCTCTCCCAGGGCGTGCCCGACATCCGGCGGGTGCCGGGGGTGCGGCGGCGGATCTTCCTGGGCTGGGCGCTCACGACCGTCATCCCCATCGCCGGGATCCTGCTCATCCTCGCGGGCCACTGGTTCGGCCTGTTCGGCGATGACCCCGGCCATATCCTCGTGGCGCTCGGCGTCCTGGCCAGTGTCGCCGTGATCGCCGGGGCCATCGGGATGGGCCTGGTGTCCGACTCGATCGCCGATCCCATGCGGGAGATGCAGGAGGGGGTCAAGAGGGTCAAGCAGGGTGACTTCGACACCCGCGTGACCATCTACGACGGCTCGGAGATCGGCCGGCTGGGCCAGGGCTTCAACGAGATGGTGACCGGCCTCCAGGAGCGGGAGGCCATCCAGGACCTCTTCGGCCGCTATGTCGGCGAGGACGTGGCGCGTAACGCCCTCGAGCGCGGCACGGAACTGGGCGGGCAGGAGCGCCAGGTCGCAGTGCTGTTCGTCGACCTCACGGGCTCGACGGAGTTCGCCGCGGCGAACGAGCCGGCCGAGGTGGTCGCGGTGCTCAACGAGTTCTTCCGACTCGCCGTGGAGGCCGTCGACGCTAACGGCGGCTACATCAACAAGTTCCAGGGCGACGCGCTACTGGCCGTGTTCGGCGCCCCGATCGAGGTGGACAACGAGGCCGGGCGGGCACTGCGGGCCGCGCGCGCACTCCAGAGCCGCGTCACCGACCTCGCCCCACTCTCCGCCGGAATCGGGGTCTCCTACGGCACCGTGATCGCCGGCCACATCGGCCACGCCAAGCGCTTCGAGTACACCGTGATCGGCGACCCCGTCAACGAGGCCGCCCGCCTGACCACGCTGGCCAAGTCCGAGCAGGGGCACGTCCTGGCCTCGGCCGCCGCGATCCGTCACGCCGACGCGCCGGAGGCCGCGCGATGGGTACTGGGCCGCAGCGTGGCACTCCGCGGTCGCGGCATCATGACGCAGCTGGCGCGGCCGCTCCGGCCCACTCTGGCGGACCGGTGGCAGGCCGGCATCACCCTGCAGCCCACCGTCGGGGACTCCGCGGCCGGCGAGTGACGTAGCCGGAGGTAAACCCCAGCTTGGCGGACATCCACCCGGCGTAGGCGGACATAATTCGTGTCCCGGAGCCGCCGGAGCGCAAATTCTGTCCGCCAACCGGGCGGGGATGTCCGCCAACCGGCGAGGCCCCGCACCGCCGGCGGCCCGGCGGACCGCACAGGTCAGCCCCTCGCGGCAGCCTTCTTGGCCGGCGACTTCTTGGCCGGTGCCCGCTTCGCGGGGGCCTTCTTGGGCGGGGCCTTGGCCCGCCGCTCCGAGAGCAACTCCGAGGCGCGGGCGTCGGTGAGTGTCTCGACCGTGTCGCCCTTGCGCAGGGACGCGTTGGATTCGCCGTCGGTCACGTAGGGACCGAAGCGCCCGTCCTTGACCAGCATCACCTTGCCCGAGACCTCGTCGACCCCCATCTCGCGCAGCGCCTTGGGGGCGGCGGCCTGCCGGCCCCGGAGCTTGGGCTCGGAGTAGATCTTGAGTGCCTGCTCGAGGGTCACGGTGAACACCGCGTCCTCGGACTCCAGGGTCCGCGAATCGGTGCCCTTCTTCAGGTACGGCCCGTAGCGGCCGAGCTGCGCGGTGATCTCCTCGCCGCTGGTGGGGTCGACGCCCAGCACGCGGGGCAGCGAGAGCAACTTGAGTGCGTCCTCGAGCGTCACCGTGGCCGGCTCCATGGACTGCATGAGCGACCCGGTCCGGGGCTTGGGACCGGTGGGGTTGTCGGCCTCCTTCTTGGCGCCACGGGTGACGGCGGACTTGGCCTTGGTCGCGGCCTTCTTGGCCTCGGCCCTGGCCTCGTCGTCCTTGGCGGCCGCGATGGCGGCATCCCGCTCGGCGTCGATCCGCTTCTTCTCGATGGCCGCGTCGGCCAGCACCTTCTTGGCCCACTCGACCTTCTCGGCGTCCGTGGGCTCGGGCAGCTTCTCGGTGACGTAGGGGCCGAAGCGGCCGTCCTTGACCACGATCTCGTGCCCGGTCGCCGGGTCCACGCCCAGCGGTCGACCGTCCTGGGGGGTGGAGAAGAGCTTCTCGGCCACCTCGAGCGTGAGCTCGTCGGGGCTCATCCCCTCGGGCAGGTTGGCGCGCTGCGACTCCTGCTCGCCGCCCTCACCCACCACCATGCGCTCGAGGTACGGGCCGTAGCGGCCCACCCGCACGTGCACGGGCCGCCCCTCGGCGTCGTCGAAGACACGGATGGAGTTGATGCTGCGCGCATCGATGGCCTCGAGGTTCACGTCGACGAGGTTCTTGAGTCCCACCGCGTGGGCCGCGTTCCCGGCGGACGCGGCGCCCTCGGCGTCGCCGAAGTAGAAGCGACGCAGCCAGTCGTCCCGGTTCTCCCGCCCCTCGGCGATGTCGTCGAGCTCGTCCTCCATCAGCGAGGTGAAGTCGTAGTCGACCAGCCGACTGAAGTTCTGCTCGAGCAGACCGATCACGGCGAACGCCACCCAGCTGGGCACGAGCGCGTTGCCGCGGGAGTAGACGTAGCCCCGGTCCTGGATGGTGCGGATGATGCTGGCGTAGGTGGAGGGCCGGCCGATGCCCATCTCCTCCATGGCCTTGACCAGGCTGGCCTCGTTGTAGCGGGCCGGCGGGCTGGTGGTGTGCCCGTCGGCCGACAGCTCGGAGCCGGTGAGCTGCTGCCCCTCGGCGAGCTGGGGCAGGCGCCGCTCGGCGTCGTCCGCCATGGGCTTGTCCGACGACTCGGTGGACTCCTCGGCCGCCTCGACGTACGCCTTGAGGAAACCGGGGAACGTGATGGTGCGGCCGGAGGCGGCAAACGTCGCCCGGTCGTACCCGGAGGCGTTCTCCCCCGCATCGCCGGTGATCCGGATGCTCACCGAGGTGCCCCTGGCATCGGCCATCTGGGAGGCGACGGTGCGCTGCCAGATCAGCTCGTAGAGGCGGTACTCCTCGGCGTCCAGCACGCTGTGCAGCTGTCCCGGGGTGGCAAAGGACTCGCCGGCGGGACGGATTGCCTCGTGGGCCTCCTGCGAGTTCTTGACCTTGCGGGTGTACTGGCGCGGCGTGGGCGAGACGTACTCGCTGCCGTAGAGCTCGGTCGCCTGCGCCCGGGCGGCCGCCATGCCGCCCTCGGACAGGGTCGTGGAGTCGGTACGCATGTAGGTGATGTAGCCGTTCTCGTACAACCGCTGCGCGATGCGCATGGTGCGCTCGGAGGTGTAGCGGAGCTTGCGCCCGCCCTCCTGCTGCAGCGTCGAGGTCATGAACGGCGCGTACGGACGTCGGGTGTACGGCTTGGACTCCACCGAGTCGACGACGAAGTCGGCGCCCGTGAGGGCGTCGGCGAGTGCGCGGGCCGCGGGCTCGCGGAGAATCACCGAGTCCTTGGCCGCTCCGGACGTCTTGAGCTGGCCGTCCTGCCCGAAGTCGCGCCCCTGGGCCACCCGGGTCCCGTCGACCGCGGCGAGGCGGGCGGTGAAGCTGCGCGGCTCTCCCGCGTCTCCACCGGTGGCCTGCTGCGTCGCCAGGGTCGCGGTGATGTCCCAGTAGTCGGCCGCGACGAACGCCATGCGCTCGCGCTCGCGCTCCACGATCACGCGGGTCGCCACGGACTGCACACGCCCGGCGGAGAGCCGCGGCATGACCTTCTTCCACAGCACCGGCGAGACCTCGTAACCGTAGAGGCGGTCGAGGATGCGACGGGTCTCCTGGGCGTCGACCAGGTCGGTGTCGAGCTCGCGGGTGTTCTCCGCGGCGGCGAGGATGGCGGGCTTGGTGATCTCGTGGAAGACCATCCGCTTGACCGGGACCTTGGGCTTGAGCACCTCGAGCAGGTGCCAGGCGATCGCCTCGCCCTCGCGGTCGGGGTCAGTGGCCAGTAGCAGCTGGTCCACGCCGGCCAGCTCCTTCTTGAGCTCGGCGACCTTCTTCTTCTTGTCGGCGCTGACCACGTAGATCGGCTCGAAGTTGGCCTCCGGGTTCACGCCGAGCCGGGCCCACGGCTCCTTCTTGTACTTGGCCGGGATGTCGGCCGCGCCCTTGGGCAGGTCACGGATGTGACCGACCGAGGCCTCGACCACGTAGTCGGACCCCAGGTAAGGCTGGATCTTGCGAGCCTTGGTGGCGGACTCGACGATCACCAGGCTCCGCTTGCCGCCCGATGCTGTCTGCTTGCTCGCCACTGAACTGCTCCCAACCTGCGCTGATCCGACGGTGGCTCGACGCCACCAGACTCCGGTCCCCGGATACGGTACGCGTCCCGGGTCCACCTACGAAGATTCATACCAGGCGGTCGCCCCCTGGCGAGTCCTGCCAACCGCCGGGGGCTGGTGCCGGGGCTGCCCACCCGGACCGCGTGTGTGGCTCGGCGGTCCCGGGAGCGCGCGTGCGGGCCGGCGGTCCCGTCACACCGGCCTATACCTATATATCTGCGTGCGATCCGCGGCGGCGCGGATCGTCGTCGTCGTCCAGGTCGCCGTCCTGGTCGTCGACCTGGTCGCCCTGTCGTCGCCGTCCAGGTCGCCGTCCTTCTCCACCACCCCCACCCTCACAAGGGTGACGGAACAACGGCAGCGGATTGGCAGGGATAGACAGATCGGTCTATGGTGAGGAAGAACTGCCACGGCCCCGAACTGGAACGTGTTACATTTTCCGCGAGTCGGGCGTGGCCGCGGGCGACGCCGGAATCGGCGTACCGTCGGTGGCCGTACCAAGTCACGGCCAGCTCGATCAAATCAACTTATCGGAGGTCAGCAGCGGTGGGCAATGTGTCCAAGACCAAGCTGGACAAGGTGGTCATCCGCATCGCGGGCGACTCCGGCGACGGCATGCAGCTCGCCGGTGACCAGTTCACCTCGGAGGCCGCGGCCTTCGGCAACGACCTGGCGACCCAGCCCAACTATCCCGCCGAGATCCGCGCGCCACAGGGCACGATCCACGGCGTCTCGAGCTTCCAGATCCAGATCGCGGACTACGACATCCTCACCGCGGGCGACCGCCCGGACGTGCTGGTGGCGATGAACCCGGCCGCCCTCAAGGCCAACATCGACGATCTGCCCTCCGGCGGCATCCTCATCGTCAACATCGACGAGTTCACCAAGCGCAACCTCACCAAGGTCGGCTACGAGTCCAACCCCCTGGGTTCGCCCGCCTTCGAGGCGTTCCAGGTGCACGAGGTCGCCATGAGCACGCTGACGATCGGCTCGGTCGAGAGTGTGGACATCGGCAAGAAGGACGCCGAGCGCTGCAAGAACATGTTCGCCCTCGGCCTGCTCACCTGGATGTACGGGCGCACGGTCGAATCGATCGAGCAGTTCCTCAAGGACAAGTTCAGCAAGAAGCCGACGATTTTCGAGGCCAACATCCTGGCCCTGCGCGCGGGCTGGAACTACGGCGAGACCACCGAGGCCTTCGCCTCCGAGTACGAGATCCTCCCCGCCCAGTTGCCGCAGGGGCGCTACCGCCAGATCACCGGCAACACGGCGATGGCGTACGGCCTGGTCACCGCGGGCAAGTCCGCTGAGATGCCCGTCTTCCTGGGCACCTACCCCATCACCCCGGCCTCGGACATCCTGCACGAGCTGAGCAAGCTCAAGCAGTTCGACGTGACCACCTTCCAGGCGGAGGACGAGATCGCCGGCGTCGCGGCCGCACTCGGCGCCTCCTACGGCGGGTCCCTGGGCGTCACCTCGACGTCCGGCCCCGGGCTGGCCCTCAAGTCCGAGGCCATCGGCCTGGCCGTGATGACCGAGCTGCCGCTGGTGGTCATCGACGTCCAGCGGGGCGGCCCCTCCACCGGCCTGCCCACCAAGACCGAGCAGTCGGACCTGCTGCAGGCGCTCTTCGGCCGCAACGGCGAGTCACCCGTCGCGGTGATCGCGCCGCAGTCCCCCGCGGACTGCTTCGAGATCGCCCGCGAGGCCGCGCGGATCGCCGTCACCTACCGCACCCCGGTCATCATCCTGTCCGACGGCGCGATCGCCAACGGTTCCGAGCCGTGGCTCCTGCCCGACATCGCGGACCTGCCGGCGATCGAGAAGAACCTCGCCAGGACCCCCGAGGTCGACGACGACGGCAAGGCGACCCGGGAGTACCTGCCCTACGCCCGCGACCCGGAGACGCTGGCCCGCGACTGGGCGATCCCGGGCGAGCCCGGGCTCGAGCACCGCATCGGCGGACTGGAGAAGGCCAACGGCACCGGCAACATCTCCTACACGGCGGACAACCACGACCTCATGACCCGGACCAGGGCCCTGAAGATCGCGCTCATCGACGTGCCCGACCTCGAAGTCGACGACCCGTCCGGCGAGGCCGACGTTCTGGTCGTGGGCTGGGGTTCCTCCTACGGGCCCATCGGCGAGTCCGTCCGCCGCGCCCGCGCCAACGGCCACCGCGTGGCCCGCGCGCACGTGCGTCACCTCAACCCGCTCCCGAACAACATCGGTGAGGTGCTGGCCAAGTACCGCCGCGTACTGGTCCCGGAGATGAACCTGGGCCAGCTCGCCATGCTGCTCAAGGCCCGCTTCCCCGCCGACATCCAGCCCATCACCAAGGTGCACGGCATGGCGTTCTCCGCGGAGGAGCTGCAGAACGCGATCGAGGCCGAGTTCGCCGGTCGCCTCGCCCACACCGAGCACGACAAGTACCGGCTGGCGCTCGACGGGGTCATCACCACGACCGGCGAGCCCGCGGCTCGCAACCGGCGGATCGGCCACACCTCCACCGGCACCACCACAGCCAACCGAACCCGCTGAGAGACGAGCGAGGAGAGGATTCCCATGACCACCACTGAACCCGGACTCGTCGGCAGCGTGCTGCCGCTGGACGCACTGGCGTCCGTGCCCAAGAGCGATGCGCCGCAGAAGCCCAAGGACTACACCTCCGACCAGGAGGTGCGCTGGTGCCCCGGCTGTGGCGACTACGTCATCCTGGCCACCATCCGCGCCCTGCTGCCCAAGCTCGGGCTCAAGCGCGAGAACATCACGTTCATCTCCGGCATCGGTTGCTCGAGTCGTTTCCCGTACTACCTCGAGACCTACGGGATGCACTCGATCCACGGCCGCGCCCCGGCCATCGCCACCGGCCTGGCCACGGCCCGCCCCGACCAGTCGGTCTGGGTGGTCACCGGAGACGGCGACGCCATGTCCATCGGCGGCAACCACCTCATCCACACCCTGCGCCGCAACGTGAACCTGAACATCCTGATGTTCAACAACCGGATCTACGGGCTGACCAAGGGCCAGTACTCGCCCACCTCGGAGCCGGGCACGGTCACCAAGTCCAGCCCCATGGGCTCGCTGGACCACCCGTTCAACACCCTGTCCCTGGCCATCGGCGCCCAGGGCACCTTTGTGGCCCGCGCCCTGGACTCGGACCGCAAGGGACTGACCGAGGTCCTCGACGCCGCCGCCCGGCACCGCGGCACCAGCTTCGTGGAGATCCTGCAGGACTGCCCGATCTTCAACGACGGCTCGTTTGACCTGCTGCGCAAGGAAGACGCCGGCGATCACCTCATCCCGCTGCACCACGGTGAGAAGATCATCTTCGGCGACGACGGCCAGCACTGCGTGATCCGCTCCGGGTTCTCGCTCCAGGTCGCCGCCACCGCCGAGGTCGACGAGGCCGACATCATCGTCCACGACGCCCACGCCGACGACCCGACCTACGCCCACGCGCTGGCCAACCTGTCCACCCAGGACCTCCAGTACACCGTCACCGGCATCATCCGCCAGGTCCGGCGCGAGACCTACGACGACCTCGCCCGCGCGCAGGTCGCCGCCGCCAAAGAGACCGCGCCCTCGGACCTGCAGGCGCTGCTCGACGGCAGCAACACCTGGTCCGTCGGCTAGACGCGATGTCCGGCTAGTAGAACCGACGTATCACCGTCCCGGGGGCGGTCACCCGCTGGAGATCCGCACGAACTCAGATCCGAGCGGTGACCGTCCCCGCGATGCGTCCACGGGCATCCCACGTGCGCTCGACCACGTCGGCCGTGCCGTGCTCGTCGATCCGTACCGCCGTCGTCGACCGCGTCCCGTACCACGAGCCGATCCGGACGAACCGCGAAGACAGCCGCCACTCGTGCCGGAACGGGACCCCCGTCCGCGGCAGGTGCCGCAGCGGAGCCTTGGTGCGGTCGGCGAGCAGGTCGAGCAGGGGGCCGGACCAGTCCGGACCCGAGATCGCCTCGGTGCCCATCAGTGCTCGGACGTCACCGACCGCCCCGACGACCTTGGGCCACGGGGTGTCCAGCGCCGCGTTGGACAGACCGTGGACCCCGGTGCCCAGCCGCATCGGTCCGTGACTGGACCGGTTGGAGGCCCACCACATCTCGTCGAGGTCACCGGCGAGGAGGTTGACCGGGCCGTACCGGCCGAGGTCGTCGACGACGTGCCGGGCGAACCCGGAGACGGGTACCGGCCCGGTGAGCGCATCGACCGGCAACGCCCCGCGAGAGGCGGGCGCCGGGCGCACAGGGCCACTCTCGCGGACGTTGGTGACCGCCGCGAACCGCGCCCCCGACGCCAGGGCCAGCCACGTACCGCCGGCCGTCACATCCCGGCCCGCGAGGATCCCGTCCACGCCCTCCCCGGAGGTCGTCCATTCGTGCAGTGGTTCGGTGGGACGGCTGAGGACCTCGTCCCGGTTGGCCACCACCACCAGCGGGTAGCGGGGGTGAACCCGGCGGGCGACGACGAGCATGCACATGAGCAAGAACACTTCACCACCCGTTGAGCCCACGCAACAGCGGGTGAACTACCCCGGCCACTCGGCAGACGGCACACCGGTGGGCGCCGCCCCGAGGGTCTCGGCCAGCCGCGCGCGGGCGCGGGCCGTCCCGAGCCGCAGTAGTGGTCCGTCACCCCGCGGTCCGACATAGGCGGCGCGGATCCCGGCCCTGCCCAGTGCCTCGACCAGAGCCGCGCGTCGCGGCGCATGGTGCTCCAGCCCGCCGTCGATCCCCAGGTCCACCGCGCCGGTCGCCGAGATGCGGCCCGCGGTGAGGAACCACACCCGTAGCGCGCCCGCCGACGGGGTCCATCCCTCCGGAACCGCGGTGACGGCGCCACGCCGCCAGCGGCGCACGATCGGGGCGAGCTCCGCGGTCCGGGCGGTGGACACGGTGCACCGACCGTCCGGCCCGGGCGCCGAGCGAACGGGTCCGAGGCCGGCCCCGGTGAGAATCGCTGTCAGGGCGTCCGCGCGCCATCCGGTGTCCAGAACCACGGACACCTGCGCGACCTCGCCCGCGAGGGTCGACTGACCGCGGGCGGCCAGAGCGCCCTCCACATCCGCCGGTTCGGGGACGTGCTCGTCGGCGGCGAAGAACGACAGCTGCGTCACGGCTCAGAGCCTACGGTCGCGCCCCGACAATCGTCGACACCGAGGCGGGTTGGTGGCCAGGCCACCAGGCCACAACGCGTCGAGACCCCCACCGCGGATGCGGTAGGGGCCTCGACGGATCTAGACCGCGTGGGGGTCGCGGCGGCCGTGACGGTCAGATGGCGCGGACGTCCTGCGCCTGCGGGCCCTTCTGCCCCTCGCCGAGCTCGAACTCGACGCGCTGGTTCTCCTCGAGCGACTTGAAGCCGCTGCCCTCGATGGAGGAGTAGTGGACGAAGAGGTCGGCGGAGCCGTCCTCGGGTGCGATGAACCCGTAGCCCTTTTCCGCGTTGAACCACTTGACGGTGCCCTGTGCCATGTCTTTACGTTCCTTTTCCATACTGCAGGTGCGACTCGCGGGTTGGCCACGCGTGCCGGGTCGACAGCGGAATGCGGGGGAACCCGCAGCCGCGACGACCGCGTCCAGTAGACCACGAGAGCCTCCGCGGGAGGATGGTCTCCCCGGGCCGGTCCCCGGACCAACCGGCCACACCCTCTTCGCCGCCGACCCGCAGCCAACAACCCGCCCACCGCCCGCCCCCACCCGCTCTCCACCCGCCCGGACGCGGCACCTCTACGGTCGAGGGGTGACGACATACGGACGCGAACTCCTGGGACACCTGCTCGAGCAGCTGCCCGCCGGGGCGTCCCCGGTCACCCACACGGTCGACCTCCCCGCCCGCGAGGCCCGGTACGCGGACTGGCCGGCGTGGTCGCACCCCGGTCTGGTCGACGAACTGCGCGGCCGCGGCGTCGCCCGGCCCTGGGCCCATCAGGTGGCCACCGCCGAGCACGCGCACGCCGGGCGGCACGTGGTGGTGGCCACCGGCACGGCGTCCGGCAAATCCCTCGGCTACCAACTGCCCGCGCTCAGCGCGCTCGCCGCAGACCGGAACGCGAGTGTGCTGTACCTGTCCCCCACCAAAGCGCTGGGCCAGGACCAGCTCTCCTCGGTGGTGTCGCTGGTCGACGCCGTGCCCGGGCTCGCGCATGTGGCCCCGGCCTCCTACGACGGCGACACACCCACCGATGCCCGGCCGTGGATCCGCGAGAACTCGCGATGGATCGTCACCAATCCGGACATGCTCCACCTGTCGATGCTCGGCCGGTCCCGCCAGTGGACGCGGATCCTGCGGGGGCTCCGCTTCGTCGTCGTCGACGAGTGTCACTCCTACCGCGGTGTGTTCGGCTCCAACGTCGCTCTGGTCCTCCGACGCCTGGACCGGCTCGCCCGCGCGATGGGCGCCGAACCGACCTTCGTGCTGGCCTCCGCCACCACCTCCGACGCCGGGGTGGCCGCCACCACCCTCGTCGGCCGCGAGTGCGTGGAGGTGACCGACGACGCGTCCCCCCAGGGCGGGCGGACCGTCGCGCTCTGGGAACCACCGATGATGGACGGGGTCGCCGGGGAGCACGGCGCGCCGGTGCGCCGACCCGCGCCCGTCGAGGCATCGACGCTCATGGCCGGGCTGGTGGCGGAGGGCGCTCGGACGCTGACCTTCGTGCGCTCGCGGGCCGGGGCCGAATCCACCGCGCTGCGCGCCCGCGAACGGCTGATATCCGACCACGGCGCACGGGGCCGTGAGCTCGCCGGGCGGATCGCCGCCTACCGCGCCGGCTACCTGGCCGACGACCGCCGCCGGCTCGAGCGGGCGCTCGCCGAGGGCGACCTGGTGGGCGTGGCCTCGACCTCGGCGCTGGAGCTGGGCGTGGACATCTCCGGCCTGGACGCCGTGGTGAGCGCAGGGTTTCCCGGGACCATCGCGTCGTTCTGGCAGCAGGCGGGCCGGGCCGGGCGCCGGGGCCAGGGCGCGCTGGTGGTCCTGGTGGCCCGCGACGACCCGCTCGACACCTACCTCGTCCACCACCCCGAGGCGCTGCTCGGCCGGCCCGTCGAGGCCACCGTCACCGACCCGCGCAACCCTGTCCTGCTGGCCGGGCAGCTGCGGTGCGCGGTCAGCGAACTGCCCATGTCGCACGCGGAGGCCCGCGCCTGGGGCGCGACCGCCGTCCTCGAGGATCTGGCGTCTCGCGGGCTGGTGCGGCGTCGACCCGCGGGCTGGTACCCGGCCGCCGACGACCACACCCCGCACTCCGAGGTCGGCATCCGCGGGACCGGTGGGGCCGAGGTGGTGATCGTGGACTCCGTCGACGGCCGGATGCTCGGCACCATCGACTCGGTCCGCGCCTGCTCGCAGGTCCACCCCGGGGCGCTGTACCTGCACCAGGGGGAATCGTTCGTCGTGGACGAGCTGAACCTCGACGACGGGTTGGCCCTGTGCCGCCCGGAGGAGCCCGAGTGGACGACCAGTGCTCGGGAGCAGGTGTCGATCGATCTGATCGAGACCCTCGAATCGGTGTCCGCGGGGCCGGTGACGCTGTCCTTCGCCGACGTCGAGGTGACCGCCCGCGTCACGGGGTACCAGCGGCGGCTGCGCGGCGGCGGCGAGATCCTGGACGTGACGCCATTGGACCTGCCCGAGACCGTCCTGGCGACCCGGGCCGTGGTCTACACGCTGACCCCGCAGTTGTTGCGCGTGGCCGGGCTGGAGGAGGCGGACTGGCCGGGGGCGCTGCACGCCGCCGAGCACGCGGCGATCGGGCTATTGCCGCTCGTGGCGACCTGCGACCGCTGGGACATCGGCGGGGTGTCCACCGCCCTGCACCCCGACACGGGCCTGCCGACGGTGTTCGTCTACGACGGCTACGCGGGCGGGGCCGGGTTCGCCGAGCGCGGGTTCCGCCGGGCCGTCCCGTGGCTGCGCGCGACGCTGGACGCCATCCGGTCCTGCGAATGCGAGTCCGGGTGCCCCTCGTGCATCCAGTCCCCCAAGTGCGGCAACGGCAACGACCCCCTCTCCAAACCGGGTGCGATCGCGTTGCTCACCGAGGTTGTGGGGCAGCTCGCCGCTAGCACCGATATCTGACGTGCAGCATGGTCGCGGTGCCCGCGCGGCCGCCACCGCGGACTCAGGCCGGCCCGGCGCGGGCCACCGCCGACGCTGTCCGAGACCCCAGCAGACCCAGTTCAACCCGGACGTCGGCGCGGATCACCACGTCGTAGCCGTCGACCGCGCACCTGGCCGCGACGGCCCGGTTGGCCGAGGCCACCTCTGCTGCCACAGCGCACGGGTCCTCCCCTGCCCGTAGTGCGTGCGCCCCGGCGAGCGCAGCCAGGTCCGCGGCTGATCGAGCGGAGTGCGCGGCCACGGCCGCCCGCCCGACCAGCAGCACCCCCACAGTGATCACCAGGACGGCCGCCACTGCGAAGGCGGCGATGACGGTCATGTACCCCTCGTCCATGTACCCCTCATCGCCGCGGACTCTCCCCGAGTCGCCACTGCTCACGCGGCCCTTCCTCACCCCGCTGCTCCCGGTTCGACCCGGGCGACTGCGCGGCCCGTCAGCACGACCCCCGGCAGTCCGCGGGCGGGGACGCTGACCCGGGCGGTCATGTCCGCACCACTGCTGGCGTCGACCGACACCTCCCCGCCCGGCGCCGCCGCACGCCCGGCGGCGGCGCCCTCTGCCGCCCCGGACATGGCCGCCACCCGGGCTGCCTCCCGCGCCGCGTCGACCACCCGGATCTGGGAGAGCGCCGCGGCGGCCCCGGAGGCGGCGATGGCGAGCACCACGACGAGCGAGGCGATCCCCAGCGCCGCCTCGACGGTCACCGACCCATCGTCCCCGGCGGCCGCCGGGCGGAGCCGACGAGGCGCCATCACACCGAGGTGTTGAGCGCCTGCTCGATGATCCCGCTGAGCGCATCGGTGATCGAGTCGCCACTCACGACCGTGTAGAGGACCGCCCCGAACGCTGCGGCGGCGATGGTGCCGACCGCGTATTCGACCGTGGACATCCCGGCGTCCGCGCTGGTGGCGGGCAGGAATCTGCGAGTGAGAGCCGCGCGGGTTCGGTGGGCGACGGCGGCGATCCGGGTGCTGGATGAGGTGGTCATCTGACTTCTCCTTCTGGTGACCGGGGCGGCGTCTCCGCCTCGGAGTCGGTAGGGCCGGGCGGCCGCTCACGGCAGGACCCCCGGCAGCATCCCGCCGGCCAGGCCGACGACAACGGGGACGACTCCCAGGCAGACGAACGCCGGGAGAAAGCACAGTCCGAGCGGGCCGGCCACGAGGACGGCAGCGCGCTCGGCACGGGCGGTCGCGGCGGCGTCGGCGTCGGAGCGCAGCCGGCGGGCCGCGTGGTCGAGCGCCGATCGGACAGAACCGCCCCCGTCGGTCGCGCGGGCGAGGACCGGGGCGACGGGGGCCAGCCGACCGGCGCCCGGTACGTCCCGCCACGCCTCGGCGGGGGTCGCGCCGAGCCGGACCCGCGCGGCCGCCGCGCGCAGGGGCGCGGCCACGTCGGGATCGGTGGGGTCGACCGCGTCTGCGACGGCAGCCAGGGCCAGATGCGTAGGCAACCCGGCGAGTAGTGCGACCGCCAGCAGATCGAGCGTCCGCGCGAGCGGCTCCGTCCCGACCGGGCCCGCGGTCCGCCGCCGGAGACGGTGGAGCGCGCGGGACAGCGAGGTCGCCGGGAGCGACGGCGTACCGCGCCGGGCGGGAGTGGGGCCGGGAACGAGGCCCCGGAGCCGCTCGGCGGCCGCCCCCCGCCACGGGGCAACGCACAGCGCCGCGGCGAGCAGGAGCAGGGCAGCACTCATCGGGCCGCTCCGGCCACGATCCGGTCCGTCCACAGCAGGCCCGCCGAGAGGAACCCGGCCCCGATCAGGCACATCACCCCGCCGAGTGGGGCTCCGAACAGCACTCCCAGCGGGTCGGCCCCGAATCCCGATCCCAGCAGCACACCGACTCCGGGGAGGGCGGTGAGGATCATGGCGGTGGCGCGGGGGCCGGCGAGAGTGGCGTCCACGCGGACCGCGCGCTCGCGGCGCGCGGCCACGTCCCCCCTGAGCCCGTCCACGACCTCGGCCAGCTCCACCCCGTGACGGGTCGCCAACTGCCACGCCCCCGCGAGCTCCCCGGCCACGCGGTCCCCGACCGGAACTCCGTGCGCCGAGCCACTGCGCGCCACGCCGCCGGGCACCGCGCTGCCGCGCACCGAGCCAGGCACCGAGCCAGGCACCGAGCGGTCCGCGGCCGAGAACAGCGCCGCAGCGACATCCCCACCCAACCTGGCATGGGAGCCGGCCGAGGTCAGCACCGCGGCGACCTCGGGATCGCCGGACCGCGCGGCTTCGGCCGCCCGGTTCAGCGCCAGTTCCGGGCCGGCGCCTCCGCGCAGCACCGACGAGGTGTCGTCGAGTGCGCGTTCCCAGGCGCCGAGACGACCCAGCTGATTCCTGCGGACCCCCGCACGCCGGCGCAGGTCGGTGATGGTGGCCGCGAGCAGTGCTGCCGCGCAGCCGTGGAGCGGACCGGCGGCGACCAGGCCGGTGACCCCGGCGAGGGCGGGGACCAGGACCGGGGCGGGCACCCTCGACCACTGCCGTCGCCACGCATCCAGTCGCGGTCCCGGCGTGCCGTCGAGCTCGCGGAGCCGGTCCCGCGCCGCCCCCTCCGGCCAGACGAGCAGCGCGCCGGCCAGGAGCAGCGCCGCCGCCATCACGAGCCACCTCCCGCGAGCAGCGCCTCGAACGCCCGCCGGCCGGGGACGTCTCCGCCGTCGGCCCGCCAGGCGGGATCGACGACGATCCCTTGCGCATCGCGCCGAACCACACCTATCGAGTCGACGCCGCGCCGCCCGTCCGGGTAGCGGCGCATCCCCACCACCACCCGCAGCGACGCCGCGACCTGCGCGGACAGCGCAGCCCGGTCGAGACCGCCGAGCGCCCCGAGCGCCTCCAACCGGGCTGGGACTTCGGTCGGGGAGTTGGCGTGGACCGTGCCCGCGCTGCCGTCGTGTCCGGTGTTGAGCGCCGCCAGCAGGTCGGCCACCTCGCCGCCCCGCACCTCGCCCACGGCGATCCGGTCCGGGCGCATCCGCAGGGCCTGGCGGACGAGGTCCGACATCGCCACCCCGCCCGCGCCCTCGACATTGCCGTGCCGCACCACCAGCCGCACGACGTGCGGGTGCGCGGGCCGGAGCTCCGGGGAGTCCTCCACGCACAACAGCCGCTCGCCGGCCGGGACGAGCCCCAGCAGCGCAGCCAGCAGCGTGGTCTTCCCGGAACCGGTCCCACCCACCACCAGGTATCCCACGCGGGCCTCGACGAGCGCCCGCAGCAGCGGCTCCGCGTCCGCCGGGACGGTGCCGGAGGCCACCAGGTGCGCGAACGTCGCCTGGGCCGGCCTCGACACCCGCAGGGACAGGCAGGTCCCGTCGACCGCCACCGGAGGCAGCACCGCGTGCAACCGCCACGCCATACCGTCCCGGGACCGCACCACCCCGTCCGCCCAGGGCCGCGCGTCATCGAGCCGTTGCCCCGCCCTGCCCGCCAACCGCACGGCCAGGGCCCGCAGTTCAGCCTCCGAGGGCACCACCACGTCGGTCTCCTCGAGCCCGCGCCCGCGGTCCACGAGCGCGGGTCCCGGCCCGTCCACCACGACGTCGGTGACCCCCGGGCTCGCGAGCAACACCTCGAGCGGCCCGGCCCCGGCCAGGTGTTCGCGCACCAGACGGGCGGTCCGTAGCAGGTCGAGGTGACCGTGCAACGCCTCGGACTCCGCCCGGACCGCGCGCACCACCTCGTCGGGGTCCGGCTCCACCCCGAGCGCCGCCAACCGGGCTCGGACCCGGTCGACCAGGTCCGCCGGGATCGCGGCCCCCGTCGAGCCCGTCGAGCCCGTCGATTCCGCCGACTCAGCGCTCATCGGGGCGCACCTCCGCCAGGAGTGCGTCCGCGATCGCCGCGATCCGGCGCACCCGGCCACCCCGCCCACGTCCGAGTGCACGCCCGAGGTCGCCGGACCCGGCCAGATGGCGCACGGCCCTGACCTCCGGGAGTTCGCGGTACGCGGCGATCCCCGCCGAGTCGGCCACGTCGGCCGCGTGGAGAGGATCGCCGCGCTGCGTACGGACCACCAGGGCGGGTCGGCGCAGGCCACCGGCCGTACGGCCGGCTGCGACGGCGCCCTGGAGGTCCGCCCTGGTGACGACGACGACGAGATCCGCACGCACGAGTAACGGGGCATCCCCCGCGACCCCGCCCGCGTCGCAGACCACCAGTCCGCCCGCCGCCCGATGCGCCAGCGCCGCGCCCAGTGCGCCATCGGGAGCGAGCACCCCCGCCGCGGCGGGGGAAGGCGAACCCGAGGCACTCAGAACGACGCTGCGGCGACCCCTGGACCGGGCCAGCACCCGGCATCCGGAACCCACAAAGGGGACGGCCTCCCACAGGGCGTCGGGGTCGGGGCCGCCCAGCTCGGCGCGGACGTCCTCCACCCGCAGGCCGGGTTCGGACTCCGCGCCCAGGACCAGATCGATGCCCGTCCCCCGGGGATCCGTTTCCACGAGCAGCGCCCGGCCCAGGGCGGACGCCCGGACGGCGAGCGCCGCCGCGAGCGTGCTGGCCCCACATCCGCCCACCGCGCCGACGACCGCCACCAGTCGACCCGATTGCGCTGCGACGGGCGTCATGAGCACTCCCACGAGGTCGGAGGTGCCGGAGGGCAGCTGGATCACCTCGTCGTCGTCGCCCCCGCCGCCCTCTGCGGCCACCCGCACCACTCGCGCCTCCCCGACACCCCCGCCCACGTCAGACCGGTCCGTCACCACCACGTCCGCGAGCGCCCCTCCCCGGGGTCCGGAGTCCAACGCCAGGGCGGCGAGCACCGCACGGACGTCGGCGTCGAGATCGGGGTCGGAGACATCGACCGCGACGGTCCTGCCGGAGGGCTGGCCGGGGCCCATGGTGTCGGCGGGTCTGGTGTGCGCGGGTCTGGGCTGCGCGGGTCGAGGGCTCGGGTTCACAGGCACAGCGTGACCCGGGCGGCTCGCCGCGGAACCGCCATGGAAGGTGTCCGAGGGGTCCCCTGTGGAGGGGGCCGAGGGGTGTGGAGAACCCAGCGGGCCCGGCCGTAGAAAGCGAGAAACCGCGGCAGGGGGGGCGCCGCGGTTTCTCAGACAACTCGATTCGTGGGGGGACGAACCGAGCACCTTGGGGGATGCCCTTACGGGCGTGATCAGTATCACTTACTGACGCGCTGTGCGCAACAACCGTATCGTGGTGGCGTGTCCGCCCCACGCCGCCAGGGCCCCAGGTCGTCTCATCGATCTCGCCGGGTCGCCGCGTTCTTCGACCTGGACAAGACGATCATCGCCACCTCGTCGGTGTTCGCGTTCAACAAATCGTTCGTCGACGAGGGCCTGCTGTCCCGTCGCTCCGTGATCGACCTCGCGTACACCCAGCTGGCCTTCAGCCTCTCCGATGCCGACGACGAACAGATGGTCAAGGTCCGCCAGGCCATGGCCACGGCCACCAAGGGCTGGGAACCGGCGAAGGTCGAGCGGATAGTCACCGAAGCACTGACGGAGCGGGTCTCGCCGACCGTCTACGCCGAAGCCCAGGAGTTGCTCGCCGAACACCGGGCGCTCGGGCACGATCTCGTGATCGTCTCCGCCTCGGGCGAGGAACTGGTGGCGCCGATCGCCCGGATGTTGGGCGTGGACCACTACGCCGGCACGCGCATGAACCGCGACGCCGACGGCCGGTACGGCGGGGAGATCGAGTTCTACTGCCAGGGCCAGGGCAAGGCCGAGGCCATCCGGGCGTTCGCCGGCCGCTACGGCTACGACCTGCCCTCCTCCTATGCCTACTCCGACTCCTCGACGGACATGCCGATGCTCCTGGAGGTGGGGCATCCCACGGTGATCAACCCGGATCGGGCCCTGCGCCGGGAGGCCCTCGCACGCGGCTGGCCGATCCTGACCTTCGAGAACCCCACCCCGCTGCTGCCGACCCTCGAACGCGCGACCGGGCCGATCGTCGGGGTCGGTTCGATCGCGCTCGCGGTGGGAGCGGCCGCGGTCTCGTTCGCCCGCGCCTCGCGCAAGCGCGACTGATCAAGCCGCGCCGGCGCGGCTGATCCAACCGGCCATCATCCGCCCCCGGTCCCGTGTGGCGCGATGGCCGGAGTCCCCCGAGAGTCCCGAAGTTCCTTGTGGGATCCGTCCATCGCCCCGGTGAGTCGCCCCACGGCACACTCAGGGCACGGTGGCCAAGGCGCCAGGACCGCGGCGGAGGAGAAGCCACAGTTCCCCGCTGGCAACCACCGTCATCGAATCTCCGGAACCCACGCGACGGATAACGCCCGAGAGGCAAAACCAGCCGTGGGTCCGCGCCGATCGTCGCCGACGGTCGTCCCGGACCGGCAACACGGCGGATCACAGGACGCCTGGTACCCGGATCTCTCGATGGAACCGCAGTGGATCGGCGGGTCGGGACGTGCCCCGGCCCGCCATTCGCGCGTCAGGCCCCCGTGGAGGGAGGCTCCGCCGTGCCTCGTGACCGTGCCTCGTGACGCCGTGCCCGGCGACACCGCCGCCACGAACTCCAAGCCGTGGGCGTTGATCGCCGCACTCGGCTTCGTCGGGACAACGGTGTCATTCACGCAGACCCTGGTGATCCCCATTCAGAACCACCTGCCGGGTGTGGCACATCATCGTGTTCAATGCTCTGCTCCTGGCCGGCGTCGCGATCGGAATCGCCGCCATTCCCACCCTGGTGTTGGCGGCGGTGCCACCGGACGCCTCAGGGGCCGCCAGCGGGGTCAACGCGCTGATGCGCAGCATCGGCTCCAGCGCCGGCGCGACCGTCACCGGAATGCTTCTCGCCGCGTCCAGCGTGCCGGTGGGGGGAAACGAGCTCCCCCAACCGGGCGGCTTCACCGCTGCCTTCGCGCTCGGCCTGGCCACCGCTGTGGTCTGCGCCGCCCTCGTCTGGTCGTCCGCGGGTGCGGTCGGCGACCGAGCGTAACTACTCAGCGTCCGCTATCGAACCGGCGGGAAGCGATAGCCGGAATCACCCAACACCTTTACCGCACCTTGTGACATCCCTCCATCGCCCCGGGATCTCAACGCACGGCACACTCAGGGCACGGCGGGAAGAGCGCCAGAACCGGAACGGAAGAGAAGTCACGGTTCCCCGCTCACACCGCCGTCATCGATATTCCGGAACCCACGCGACGGATAACGCCCGAGAGGCAAACCAGCCGTGGGTCCGCGCCAGCCGTCACCGACGGTTGTCCCGGACCGGCGACACGGCGGATCACAGGACGCCTGGTACCCGGATCTCTCGATGGAACCGCAGTGAGTTGGCGGGTCGGCACGTGTGCCGACCCGCCATTCGCGTGTCGGACCGTCCGCGTACCGAGCAGGTGGCGTGTCAGGTCCCCACGGCGTCAGCGATGGACGTGGCCTCGCGCGCGCCCGCCTCCAGCGCTCTACAGCAGTGAAGGATCCAGTTGCCGACGCCCTCCCCGGACCCGGAGACGAACCCGCTGAGCGCGGATCGGTGCGCCTCGGGATCCCGGTAGAAGGTCACCTCGGGCACGCCCAGACAATGCGGGTCCAGGCCGGTGGACACGGCGACCAGACGGAACGCCGCCCGAGCCACGATCCCGTCCCCGGAGCCGAATGGTTGCAGGCCCGAGAGCTCGCCCAGTACCACCGCCGCGAGCACCGGCGCGGGCACTCGGGTGTCACCGGTGACCAGCCCGGCCAGTCCCTGGAGCCGCTCGGCGACACCCTCCTCAGGCCGGGGACGCCCCAGGGATTCCGCATCGACGCCGGTCCCGGAAACGGCCAGCAGGTGCAGATGTGCCAGCTCCTGCAGGGGAGACCGGGTCCACACGGACACGGCCCGGTCGAGGGACTCCCCGGTCAGCTCGCCCGCCACGCGGAGCGCGCTGGCCAGGACCTCGTCGTGGTCGCCGTCGGAGTCCAGACGCACCGACGCACCCTCCACCCCGGCAGAGGCCCGCGCCCCGCGGAGCACGGACTCCGCTGCCGTCGTGGCCCAGCCCCGGCGGTTGGCGGGATGCCGGTGGACGGTGGCGAGCGCGGACCGGGCGGCTTCTGACGCCTCGGCCACACCGGGTAGCAACACCAGTGGGGCGAGGGGGTCCTGGGCTCGAGTAGTCACCCGGTTGAGGCTACCGACCCGGGCGACGCCGCCATCCCGCGCACCGCGATCCGCCGACACCGGCCCTGATCACCTTCCTCAACCGCTGTCTAGCTGGTGTAATCACCACCAGCACAGGGCGCACCGCGGTCCTGGCGTCCACCTCGACCCTCGGAGACCCCGTGACCCTCAAGGACCAGCTCGACGCTCTGCTCGGCGCGACCGTCTTCGACTCGACGGGGACGAAGATCGGGGCGGTGCGACAGGTGTATGTCGACGACGACAGCGGCAAGATCACGTTCGCGACCGTCTCGACGGGCATCTTCTCCTCCGACGCGATCGTCCCCCTGCACGGCGCCCGCCTGCTCGACGACGAGTTGCACGTGGACCACACCCGCTCCGTGATCCGAGATTCCCCGCGCCCCGATCACACGGAGGACGCGCTCACCGCCGCGCAGGAGGTCAAGCTACTGGAGTACTACGGCATCGAGCCACCCGTCCTCGCGCAGGAGACCGCCCCGTCAGCCCGGTCGGCCCCGTCTGCGCCGTCGGCCCGGTCTGCCCCGTCTGCGCCGTCGGACCCGTCGGACCAGTCGGCGCCGTCGGACCCGTCTGTCCCATCGAAGCCCCGCAGCACGGCTCCCCAGGGCAGGACACCGGCAGAGAAGCCCGCCGGGACGGAGTCGGACACGTCGCCCGACAAGGCGGGGGGCAGCACGCCGGGGATGCTCGGCAAGAAGAAGACCGAAACCAAGACGACGACGACGACCTCACCGAAGCCCGAGGTGGGCGAGACCCGGACATCCGCGAAACCCGGCACGACGCAGCCCGGAACGACACAGCCCGGATCGACGCAGCCCGGATCAGCACAGTCCGGCGGGACGGACCCCACGGGACGCGACGCCGGCGAGCCGAAGGGCGAGGGCGGGTCGGCCACGTCTCCCGACCGCGGTTGACCACCGGGCCTCAACACCGGGCCTAACCACCGGGCCTCACCACAGGGCCTCTAAACGCACCCTCTCCACACAGCCTCTCTACACAGCCTCTCTACACAGCGTCACCTCCCCCGACGTCCCCCCGTCGGCTGCGTTGCCCGACATGGCGCGCAGCATGTGACTACGCTCACAGAAGACGGCCGGAGTAGTCTCCGCCGTGTCGACTCCGGCCGCCGTGAACCCGTAACCGAGGAGAGCCGCAGATGACCGATCACGACCACCCACAGCCCTTCGCCCCCGACCCTGCCTTCACCGCCCAGGCCAACGCCCAGGCCGATCTCTACGACCACGCAGCCACTGACCGGCTCGCGTTCTGGGACGAACAGGCACGTCGCCTGGACTGGGCGACCGAGTGGTCCGAGGTGCTGGACTGGTCCGATGCCCCCGTCGCCAAGTGGTTCGTGGGTGGCGAGCTCAACGTGGCCTACAACTGCGTCGACCGCCACGTCGAGGCCGGCAACGGCGACCGGGTGGCCATCCACTGGATCGGCGAGCCGGAGGGTGACTCCCGCGACATCACCTACTCCGAACTCAAGGACGAGGTCAGCCGCACCGCCAACTACCTCGACTCGCTCGGCCTCGTCGCCGGCGACCGGGTGGCCATCTACATGCCGCTGCTGCCCGAGGTCTACATCGCGATGCTCGCGTGCGCCCGCCTCGGCCTGACCCACTCCGTCGTCTTTGCCGGTTTCTCGCCGAACGCACTGCGCTCCCGCGTCGACGACGCGTCGGCCAAGGTCGTCATCACGGCCGACGGCCAGTTCCGGCGAGGTAAGCCCGCGCCGCTCAAGGCCGGTGTCGACGACGCGCTGTCCGGGGAGGGCGTCGATGTCGACGGACACGCCGAGTCCGTGCAGACGGTGCTCGTGGTCCGCCGGACCGGCATGGACGTGGACTGGACCGACGGCCGCGACGTCTGGTGGGACGAGGTCGTCCCGCAGCAGTCCGCCGAGCACACCCCGGAGGCCTTCGACTCCGAGCACCCGCTCTTCCTGCTGTACACCTCCGGCACCACGGGCAAGCCCAAGGGCATCGTCCACACCACCGGCGGCTTCCTCACCCAGGCCTCGTACACCCACCACTACGTGTTCGACCACAAGCCCGGCGAGGACGTCTACTGGTGCACCGCGGACGTCGGCTGGGTCACCGGCCACACGTACGGCGTGTACGCACCCCTGTCCAACGGCGCGGAGTGCATCGTCTACGAGGGCACTCCCAACTCGCCGGACGAGCACCGCCACTTCCAGATCATCGAGAAGTACGGCGTCACCATCTACTACGCCGCCCCCACCCTGATCCGCACGTTCATGAAGTGGGGCAAGGAGATCCCGGCAGCGCACGACCTGTCGTCGATCCGCCTGCTCGGCTCCGTCGGTGAGCCGATCAACCCGGAGGCCTGGCGCTGGTACCGGGACAACATCGGTGGCGGGAAGGCCCCCATCGTCGACACGTGGTGGCAGACCGAGACCGGCGCGATCATGATCGCGCCCCTCCCGGGTCTGACCCACACCAAGCCCGGTTCGGCCATGCTGCCGCTGCCCGGCATCAACGTGTCCATCGTGAACAGCGACGCCAAGGAGGTTCCGGCGGAAGAGCAGGGCTTCCTGGTGATCACCGAACCGTGGCCGGCCATGCTCCGCGGCATCTGGGGCGACATGGACCGCTACCGGGACACCTACTGGTCCCGGTTCGCCGAGGAGGGCTACTACTTCGCCGGCGACGGCGCCAAGTGGGACGCCGACGGGGCGCTGTGGGTGCTCGGCCGGGTCGACGACGTCATGAACATCTCCGGCCACCGCATCTCGACCTCCGAGGTCGAGTCGGCGCTCGTCGGCCACCGTGCGGTCGCCGAGGCCGCCGTGGTCGGCGCGAACGACGAGACCACCGGCCAGGCGATCGTCGCCTACGTCATCCTGCGCGGCAACGTCGACGCCGAGGAGGACCGCCAGAAGCTCATCGACGAGCTGCGTGCCGAGGTGTCGCGGGAGATCTCCCCGATCGCCAAGCCGCGCGACATCACGATCGTGCCCGAACTGCCCAAGACCAGATCCGGCAAGATCATGCGGCGCCTCCTCAAGGACATGGCCGAGGGTCGCGACGGTGGGGACACCTCGACCTTGTCGGATCCGACCATCATGGACCAGATCAGGGAGAAGGGCACCCGCGGCTGACCGGGTAGCGGGTGAAGGCAGCCACGTGTCGTGGCACGATGGACGGCGGTGCACCCGTCGCCTGACAATGGAGGAACTACCGTGAGCCACGCCCAGGGAACCCATACGCCGACCGAGGCATCGATCCCCCTGCACGACGCGGATTCGATCGGTCGGGGCGATGCCAGCATCGGAACCCTGGTCAAGAACGCCTCGACCCAGGTGTCGACGCTCTTGCGCTCGGAGATCGAGCTGGCCAAGACCGAGGTCGCCGAGCAGGTGAAGAAGGCGGCCACCGGGTCGGGCTTCTTCATCGCGGCGCTCGTGCTGCTCCTGATGTCCTTCTTCCCGTTCGTCTTCATGTGGGCCAAGCTCATCTCGATGTGGTTCGGGACCAAGACGTGGGACTGGATGGGGTTCCTCATCGTGTTCGTGGTCCTAGTGCTGATGGCCGCGGTGTTCGGTCTGCTGGGATACCGCAAGATCAAGAAGATCCGTAAGCCGCAGCGCACCATCGACTCGGTGTCCGACCTCAAGTTGGCCATGCCCACGGGTGCCGAGCCGCGCCCCGGGACGGTACGGACCACCGAGACGCCCCTGCCCGCTGCGCGCAGCTGAACGCGTCCGCACGTCGGCCGCCCGACCCGTCGAGCGTCAGAGTCGACGGGTCGTGGCGGCATCGTGATGTCTCGGCCAACGGCATCCGCCTGCACGTGGCGGAGGCCCTCCCGGCGGACACCGCCCCCGGCGAGACCCCACCGCTGGTCCTGCTGATCCACGGACTGGGCGGGATCTGGTGGACGATGCGTGCGCCCATGGTCGCACTCGCCGAGGCCGGTTTCCACGCCGTCGCAGTGGACCTGCGGGGTCACGGCGACTCCGACAAACCGCCCCGCGGTTACGACGCCTGGACGCTGTCCACCGACATCACCAACCTCATCCGGGCACTCGGACACTCCTCCGCGGTGATCGTGGGTCAGGGTGAGGGCGGATTCGTGGCGTGGACGGCTGCGTACCGGCGGCCGCGCGCGGTGCGGGGCCTCGTCGTCGTCGGCTCCCCCCACCCCCTCGCCACCCGACGCGCCGCGCTCCGCGACCGCGACCAGCGCCGCGCGCTGGTCCCGGGCCTGCTGGCGGACCAGGTACCGCGCCTGGCCGAACGCCGCCTCACCGCCGACGGCGCGGCGGCGGTGGAGACCATGCTCCGGGCCCGCTCCGGGTCGGCGTGGTCGGGCACCTCCGACTTCGCCGAGACCGCCGGGCTGCTCCGGCGCGCGATGCTCATCCCCAAGGTCGCGCACCTGTCGCTGGAGAGCCGCCGATGGATGATCCGCAGCCAGATGCGCCCTGACGGCCGGGACTTCCGCCGCACCGTCTCCCGGGTGCTGGACCAGCCGGTGTTGGCGATCAGCGGTGCCGAGGACCGGTTCATCCGTCCCGAGACCGTCCGCGCGTCCCGGGAATGGGCGCGCGATTTCCGCACCGAGCTCGTCCCCGGAGCCGGGCACTACCCGGCCATGGAGGATCCCGCGGCGACGTCGCGACTGATCGTGGACTTCGCGCGCGACGTCAGCGGGTTCTGAGCCCGGTCAGGGCGCCCCGACGCAGGACCCCGTCGACACGGGTGCGACCGCATCGACCGCGATCTCGAGCTGCGGGAGCACCTGCTCGACGGTGAGCGCGTACCCGGTGTCGGCGGCGTCCATCGCGGCGCCGAACACCACGCCCACGACCTGCCCCTCCGGCGAGATCAACGGCCCGCCGGAGTTGCCCTCGCGCACGGCCCCCCGCAGGATGTACACCTCGCGCTCGACCGTCTCCTTGCGGTAGATGTCCGGCCCGCGGAGCGTGACCCTCTCGCGGATCCGAGCGGAGTCAGCACGGAAGGGGCCGTTTCCGGGGTAACCCACGACGATCGCGCTGTCGCCGGTCCGGGAGCGGCGCTCGGCGAAGGGCAGCACCGGCGCCTGCAGACCGGGTACCCGCAGGACGGCGATGTCCACGCGCGAGTCGTAGGCCACCACGTCGGCGTCGAGCTCCTCGTCACCCACCACGACCTTCACGGAGCCTGTCCCGGCCACCACGTGGGCATTGGTCATGACGAGCCCGGGCGCGGCCACGAACCCGGAGCCCTCGAGGGCACGGCTACAGGACTCGGCCCGCCCCAGGATCTTGAGGACCGACGGCTGCACCGCGGCCACCACCTGTGACCCGGTCAGAACCGGGTCCGGCGGGGCCACCTCCTGCATGGGGGTGGTGCCGAAGGGGCCGAGGATGTCCGGGAAGCCGGTGGTGCCGAGCACCGCGGTGAACGCGCCCGGGATCCGTTGCAGCTGCTCGGGGGCGACGTCGTCGATCTTGGCGAGCACCGACGACCCCCGCACCGCCTTCCCCGGGCCCGGCCCCTCCTGGGCGGCGATCGGGATGGCCACCAACCACGCCACCAGGAGGATGGCCGCGGCCTGGAACACGGCCCCGATGGTGCTGTCCAGGATCTTGGCAAACGTCCCGGAGATGTAGCGCCGGGCCGCGCGGCCGATGGTCACCCCGGCGATCTGTCCGATGATCACCATCACGGCGATGACGGCGAGTCCCACCGTGAGCCGGCCCAGGGGCGAATCGAACTCGCGGACCAGATGGGGCGCCACGAGCAGCCCCGAGGTGGCGCCGATGCCCACCCCCAGCAGCGCGAAGCCCGAGGCCGCGGCGCCGTTGATCCACCCCGAGATGGCGGCGGCGGCGGCCAGGGCGAACAACGCCAGATCGAGCCACTGCGAGCCCGTCACCGGTAGCCCCTCCGGGGATCGTCGGCGGGCAGGTCGAGCGGGGCGTCGGTGGCGTCCCCGGTGGCGTCCCCGGTGGCGTCCTCGGTGGCGTCCCCGGGCACGCCGGAGCGCGCGCCGCCGGACGTGGGCGCTGAACCGGCCCGGCCGTCGGCGTGACCCGACCGCACCCCGGGTACCCCCGCGACGGTCCGGTCGGCGAGCGGGTCGGCGGACTCGCGCCGGGCCTCCTCGGCCGACAGCCGGGACTGCTCACCGTTCGCGGACGCGGCCAGGGTCTCCTCCAGATCGCGCACGTCCCCGGTGTCCCAGTCCAGGTCCCACCCGGCCGAGCTGAACATCGCTGCCAGGATGCCGGCGGTGAAACCCCACACCACCAGGTCGTCGTGCTGGAACGCCGGGCCGGTCCAGCCGGTGGAGTGTCTGAGCAGGAAGCGGTTGGCGGGGTCCAGCAACTCGTTCACCGACACCGTCATCACCCGCGAGGTCTCGCCGGTGTCCACCACCCCGACCTCCATCGGTTCGCGCCAGTAACCCAGCACCGGGGCGACGGAGTAGTTGGAGACCGGGATGTACAGCTCGGGCAGCACGGCGAGCACATCCACCCCGGACGCGTCGAGCCCTGTCTCCTCCCACGCCTCACGCAGGGCCGCCTCGATCGGACCGCTGTCGGTGTCGTCCACGCCGCCGCCGGGGAAGGAGATCTGCCCCGAGTGGCTGCGCAGGGTGGCCGCGCGGTGGGTGAGCAGGACGCGGGCGTCACCCGGCGGCTGCGGGCCGGGGGCCGCGGGGGATCCGGAGAACAGGACGAGCACGGCGGCGTCGCGGTGTGGCCGCCCGACCTCGTTGGGTCCACGGTCCTCGGGCGGCCGCCGCTTGGGCAGCAGCCCGTCAAAGCTGCCGTCGGTGCACGCCGCCATGAGCGGGTCCATCCAACCGGGATGGGGCACCCCGGTGACGTCGCCGGGCCGGAACACGGCCTTGTCCTGCGCGGCTCCGCTCACGCCGTCACCCCCAGGTGTTCCTCGACGGCGTCGAGGACGTCCTGCTCGCTGTCCATCGGTTCCACGAGCACGTGCGCCACCGTGCCATCAGCCCGGACGAACACCGTCAGCGGGAGCACGGGGGGCGCCCCCAGCAGCGTCGGCAGGTCCTCGTCGGGGTCGGAGACGGAGATCAGGTCCTCGATCCCGAGCGCGGACAGGGTGTCGAAGCCCTTGGTCTCGGAGGGGTCGGTGTGGGACAGCACCACGCGGACGCTGTCACCGAGCGTGGCCTGCGCGTCCCGGATGGCGGGCAGCTCGCGGCGGCACGGCTCGCACCAGTAGGCCCACAGGTTGACCAGCATCGGGGTCCCCGCCTGGATCTTGCCGAGCGTGGTGGTGTCGCCGTCGTCCATGCAGCGCACCATGAGGCCGGCCACGGGGCCGACCGTGGTGGCGGGCACCGCGCCGTCCCGGCAGGCCGGGAGCCCGGCCGCCGCGCGGGTGTCGGGGTCGACGGTGGTGTACGGCTCCTCCGCCGGTGGGGAGCCCGCCGGCGGGGCGGTCGCCGTCGGAGCGGTCGGCGCCGCCGCGCCGGGACCGGGCCCCTGGTCACTGTTGCCGATGGTGGAGAGCAGGGCGACGACGACGCCGACCAGCGCGACCAAGGCCACGAGCGACCATCTCAGCGACGCACTCACGCCTGATCCCCCAGTCCGGCCAGTTCCAGCAGGTGGTCCCGTTCGGGTCCCACCACCAGGCGGGCGGCGGCCACGGGATCGAGCGGCCCGGCTTCTCCGGCCGAGGGGCAGTCGTCGGCCAGGACGCACACCCCGCAGGCCGCGGTCCGCGCGTGGCACACCCGGCGGCCGTGGAAGATGATCCGGTGACTGGCGTCGGTCCAGGTGGGGCGGGGCAGCAGCTTCGCCACCTCCCGCTCGATGCGGACCGGGTCGGTGGCGTCGGTCCACTTCCACCGGGCCACCAACCGCATGAAATGGGTGTCCACGGTCAGACCGGGCACCCCGAACGCGTTGCCCAGCACCACGTTGGCCGTCTTCCGCCCGAAGCCCGGGAGGGTGACCAGGTCCTCGAGCCGCCGCGGCACCTCGCCGTCGTACCTCTCCACCAGGGCCGCGCCCAGGCCCTGGATGCTGCGCGCCTTGTTGCGGTAGAAACCGGTGGGTCGGATCAGCGCCTCGAGCTCGTCGCGATCCGACCCCGCGTAGTCGGCCGCCGTGCGGTAGCGGGCGAACAGTGCCGGGGTGACCTCGTTGACCCGCTTGTCCGTGCACTGGGCGGACAGGATCGTGGCGACGGACAGCTCGAGCGGATCGCGGAAGTCGAGTTCGCAGTAGACGACCGGGAACGCCTCCTCGAGGGAGCGGAGCATCCGTCGGGCTCGACGGGTGCGCCCGAGGTCGGTTTCCACCCCCCTCGCGGCCACCCCTCGTCTGCGGAGCTTCGGGGAAGCTGGAGCGCGGTCGGGCATGAGACCACATTACGGCTCGTGCCACCGACCGGCCGGGACCCCGCCCCGGCAGCGCCCCGGAGCCCACCCCGGTCACCGCCGCCGGGTCCGCTGGCACGGCGCTCCCCGGCGGTGTTTACTCGAGGGCATGCAGGGAATCCTCGTCGTCCTGGTTCCGGTCCTCCTCGCCGGTTTCGCCCTCCTCATGGAGAGATTCGAGGCCGCCATTCTCGCCCGGCCGGAGCAGATCGAGACCTGAGCCGGCCAGATGACAGCGCGTCGAGCACATCTCGGGCCCGCTTGCGGCTAGAGTGGCTTTCGCCACACGCACGCCATGGCGCGGACTCCCCTTGCCCGCGCCCGAACGGAGGGTCACAGACTGTGACGATCGATCGCCGCACGGACCAGTCTGCTGACGATGTCCTGACCCGGGCCGGGATTTTCCAGGGTGTCGAGCCCGCGGCCGTCTCGGCGCTGCGTGCTGACCTGACCCGCGAGGAGTACTCGAAGGGTGACGTGATCATCCGCGAGGGCGAGCAGGGCGACAGCCTGTACATCGTCACCTCCGGCAAGGTGAAGCTCTCCCGCAAGGCCCCCGACGGCCGCGAGAACCTGCTGTCCATCCTCGGCCCGTCGGACATGTTCGGCGAGCTGTCGATCTTCGACCCGGGCCCGCGCACCTCCTCGGCCGTCTGCGTCACCGACGTCTCCATCCAGGCCATGGACCGCTCCGCGCTCAAGCGGTGGATCTCCGAGCGTCCCGAGATCTCCGATCAGCTGCTGCGCGTGCTGGCCCGCCGCCTGCGCCGCACCAACAACAACCTCGCGGACCTCATCTTCACCGACGTCCCCGGCCGCGTGGCCAAGGCCCTGCTGCAGCTCGCCCAGCGCTTCGGCACGCAGGAGGGCGGCAACATCCGCGTGACGCACGACCTCACGCAGGAGGAGATCGCCCAGCTCGTCGGCGCCTCCCGCGAGACCGTCAACAAGGCACTGGCCGAGTTCGCGCACCGCGGCTGGCTGCGCCTCGAGGGCAAGAGCGTCATCATCTCCGACACCGAGCGCCTGGCCCGCCGCGCCCGCTAGCTTCATCGAGAAGAGTGTTCCGCACACATCCCCCGAGAGAGGGGTGCGCGGGACGCTCTCTTCGTTGAGCGGGCCGGACCGGTGGAGCTAGCCGGACCGGTCGAGGTAGCGCAGCGCGACCTTGGTCGACTGCTCGGCCACGATCAGCAGGAACGGCGTGACGTCCCGGTAGATGTGCCGGGTGATCGCCTCGGCGGAGGCGTCGCGGCCCAGCTCGGCACGGGCGGCCACGATCTGCTCGAGCCGGTCCCGCCGGTGCTGGCCGAGCACCTGGGCCGCGCGGGCGGTGTTCTCCACGTCCGGCCCGTGCCCGGGGATGCCCACGACCCCGTCGGCGCGGGCGGCCAGCGTGTCGAGGCTGGTCATGTAGTCGCCCAGGTCGCCGTCGGTCGAGTCGAGGACGGTCGAATCCCGGCCGAGGATCGTGTCGCCGAGCACCACACAGTCCGGCGGCGCGGTGAACCCGGTACCGGCGGCCCGCACCTCGAGGCTGATCGAGTCCGCGGTGTGTCCGGGCGTGGCCAGCACGATGATGTCCAGACCGGCGGCGTGGATCACCTCGTCGTCGTCACCGCCCGTCATCAAGGGCGCGGCGTCGCGGCAGAACCGCTCCTCCACCGCGCGGACCGGCGCCGACGTCAGCGTGCGCAGGTGGTCGATCCCGTCGGTGTGGTCGCCGTGCCGGTGGGTGACGACGACGAGCTCGATCTCCCCCACGATGGCGGCGATCCGCTCGGCGTGCGCGAGGTCGTCGGGCCCGGGATCCACGACCACACAGGTCGGCGAGCCCGGCGCCCGCAGGACGACGGTGTTGGTCCCCTCGAAGGTCATCTCCGACGGGTTGTCGCAGAGGATCACCCCGGCCAGCTCCGTGACCGGCCGCAACGTCTCGTACGCCGGGAAGGTGATGGGGGCGAGTCCGCCGGCCATCGGCGCTATCCCTCGACCTCGACGATGAGCTCGACCTCGACAGGCGCGTCGAGCGGGAGCTCCGAGACGCCGACGGCCGAGCGGGCGTGGACGCCGGAGTCGCCGAAGATCTCCCCCAGCACGTCCGAGGCGCCGTTGATCACGGCGGGCTGGCCGTTGAACCCCGGCGCGGAGGCCACGAATCCGACGACCTTGATGACGCGCACCACCGCGTCGATGCCGACCAGACCATCGACGGCGGCGAGGGCGTTGAGGGCGCAGGTCCGGGCGAGCTCGGCGGCCTGCTCCGGGCTGACCTCAGCCCCGACCTTGCCCGTCGCGGCGAGGGCGCCGGCGACCATCGGCAGCTGGCCGGAGGTGTAGACGAACGCGCCGGTCCGGACGGCGGGGACGTAGTTGGCCACGGGCGGCACGACGGTCGGCAGCTCCAACCCGAGCTGCTCCAGCTTGCGGCTCCAGTACCCGGCGCCCTCGCCCTCGGACATCAGAGCGTTCGCTTGAGGTAGGCGACGTGCTGCTCACCGGTGGGGCCGGGCAGCACGGAGACGAGTTCCCAGCCGTCACTGCCCCACTGGTCGAGGATCTGCTTGGTGGCGTGGGTGAGCAGCGGGACGGTGGCGTACTCGAACCGGGCTGCGGAGGTGATTTCGCTCATGGTGCCCACTCTAGGGAAGTCGAGAGCGTCCCGCTCACAGCGGTGTTGCGTTTAGTGTGGATCGCATGCCAGCCACAGAGGGTCCGGGAACGCGGACGTCCATCGCTGACGAGCTGTCCACCGGGTGGTGCGACGACTCCGCACGCGCAGAACTGCACTACGTGTCCGGGAAGGGCGGCACGGGCAAGACCACCGTCGCCACGGCGCTCGCGCTCGCGCTGGCGTCGACCGGTAAGCGCGTCCTGCTGGTGGAGGTGGAGGAACGCCAGGGCATCGCGCGCATCTTCGACCGCGCCCCGCTGCCCTACCGCGAGGAGCTGGTGGCCCGGGTCGACGGCGGCGGCAAGGTGTTCGCGCTGGCCATCGACATCGAGGCCGCGATGCTCGACTACCTCGACACCTTCTATCACCTCGGCGTGGTCGGGAAGGTCATGAAGTCGGTGGGGGCGATCGAGTTCGCCACCACCATCGCGCCCGGCCTCAAGGACGTCCTGTTGACCGGCAAGATCTACGAGGTCGTCCGGCGCGAATACGCCAAGAAGGAGGTCGTGTACGACGCCGTGGTGGTGGACGCCCCGCCCACGGGCCGGATCGGCAAGTTCCTCGACGTGACCACCGCGATGGCGGACCTGGCCGCGGGCGGCCCGATCCGGCGCCAGGCCGAGGCCGTCTCCGAGCTGGTCCACTCCACGCAGACGGTCGTGCACCTGGTCACGCTGCTCGAGTCGCTGCCGGTCCAGGAGACCATCGAGGCGATCGAGGAGCTGCGCTCCCACGGGCTGCGCGTGGGCCAGGTGATCATCAACCGGGCCGAGACCAGGCACCTCGACGACGCCGCGCTCGAGCGGATCGCCGCGGAGGAGATCGACGCCGAGGCGGTACTCGTCGGGCTCGACGAGACCGGGATCGAGCTCGACGACGAGGGCCTGCAGGGGCTCCTCGTGGAGGCGATCGAACACGCCCGCGTCGCACGCGGCCAGCTCAAGGCCGGCGAGATGCTGACCTCGGCCCACGGCCCGACGCTCGTCCTGCCCGCCCTGCCCCACGGTGTCGAGGTCGCCGACCTGTACGACCTCGCCTCCGCCCTCGTCGATCAGGGAGTGAGCTGACATGCCTCGTCGCCTCGACATCACCGCCATCCTCAGCGACCCGGCGACCCGCGTCGTGGTCACCACCGGCGCCGGCGGCGTGGGCAAGACCACCACCGCCGCGGCCGTCGCCCTGCGTGCCGCCGAACTCGGCCGCGACACGGTGGTCCTCACGATCGACCCGGCCCGTCGTCTCGCGCAGGCACTGGGCATCGACGACCTCTCCAACGAGCCGTCCCGGGTGGACCTCGGGCCGGACCACGCGGACTCCGGGGGGTCGCTGCACGCGATGATGCTCGACATGCGTCGCACGTTCGACGAGCTGGTCTCCGCCAACGCCACGCCCGAGAGGGCGCAGTCCATCCTGGACAACCGCTTCTACAAGACCATGGTCACCTCGTTCGCCGGGACGCAGGAGTACATGGCCATGGAGAAGTTGGGGCAGCTGCTCGAGGACTCGACGTGGGATCTCGTCGTCGTCGACACCCCTCCGTCGCGCAACGCCCTCGACTTCCTCGACGCCCCGCGTCGCCTGGGAGCCTTCATGGACAGCCGTCTCATGCGGGTGTTCGCGGCTCCCGGCCGCGGGATGGGTCGGCTGGTCACCGGTGCCATGAGTACCGCGATGCGGGGCGTGTCGGCCGTCGTCGGGTCGTCGATGCTCAAGGACGCCTCCGAGATGGTGGTCGCGCTGGACACCACGTTCGGCGGATTCGCCACCCGTGCCTCCCGCACCCAGGCGGTCCTGCGCCGCAAGGGCACGGAGTTCCTGGTGGTCTCGTCCGCGGAGCGACCCGCGCTGCGGGAGGCCGCGTTCTTCGCCGAGCGGCTCGCGGAGGAGAAGATGCCGTTGGCGGGGGTGGTGATCAACCGGACCCATCCGCGGCTGACCGACCTCACGGCCGAGCAGGCGTGCGCGGCCGCGGACCGGCTGGGGTCGTCGAATCCGGAGGCCGAGGCGGTGCTCCGCATCCACGCCGACCGGGCCGGGACGGCCAAGCAGGAGGTCCGGCTGCTCGAGTCGTTCACCGACACCCATCCGGACGTGCGGATCGTCGGCGTGCCGTCGCTGCCCTTCGAGATCTCGAACCTCGAGGCGCTGCGGTCGGTGGGCGACCAGCTCTGCGGCTGACCGTCCGACTGACCGAGCACGGCCCTCGCCGGCGCGCGGTCCGGCGAACACACGGCCCCGCGAGAGCACGACGCGGTCCGCGGCAGGTGCCGCGGACCGCGTGCGAGTGGCGCCGATCAGTAGATCAGTAGATGGGGGCGTGCCGCTCGATCTGCTGGGCGAAGAAGTCCGCCCAGGACCGCACCTCGGGATGCTGCTTGAGCAGCGCGCGGCGCTGACGCTCGGTCATCCCGCCCCAGACGCCGAACTCGACGCGGTTGTCCAGCGCATCGGCGCGGCACTGGAGGAGGACCGGGCAGTGGCGGCAGATGGAGGTCGCCTTGCGCTGCGCGGCTCCGCGGACGAAGAGCTCGTCCGGGTCGATGTCCTTGCACCGGGCCTGGGCAACCCACTCCTGGCGGCCCTCCCCGATGATCGTCTCCTCGGTCCCGAGGGGGTTGTGTGTTCCGGGGCGAACTCCCGTGTCGGCAGAACGCGAGGTTCCGGGAAGGGTGGCCGTCATTGATGTACCCCTGTCTGAGTGGAGTCGCTGACGGGTTCACCGCCCACGCTCCGGCCTTCTGAGCCAACCCGGCGCGGTGGGCTCACAATGTCCGCGGGAGTCCCTGTCCGGTGGCGCCGTCTGACGACGACCTCACTCCGACTCGAAACGTCCCGTGTTCCCTCATATTGTTACCGTAGTCACACAACAGAAGTAAAGAGACATCTACCGATGTGGCCTCGCGGAGTGGCGCGCCAGGGGTGGTCCCGTAGCCTGGTTGGCGTGTCGGGTATGAGTTCGTTGGGAAAGCTGGTCGCGACCTGCGTCGCCGCCGGAGTGGTCGCGGCCGGGTCCCTGTTCCCGATCGCCGGGGCCGCGGGACTGGCCTCCAACAAGATGGCGGACTCCCTGGCGGGGACGTCCGCGGATCTGATCAAGGGCGATCTGCCGTCCATCTCCACGGTCACCGACGCCGGCGGGGAACCCATCGCGTGGCTCTACGACCAGCAACGGGTGATCGTGCCCAGCGCGGAGATCTCGCAGAACATGAAGCTGGCGATCATCGCGATCGAGGACCGCCGGTTCGCCGACCACTCGGGGGTGGACTGGCGCGGCACGATCCGGGCCGCACTCACCAACGCCACGTCCGGTGACGTCCAGCAGGGCGCCTCGACCATCGACCAGCAGCTGGTCAAGAACTATCAGTTCCTCGTCTCCGCCGAGAACGACGCGGAGCGGCGCGCGGCCGTGGAGACCACCCCGGCGCGCAAGATCAAAGAGATCCGGATGGCGCTCACCCTCGACAGCGAGATGAGCAAGGACGACATCCTCAGCAAGTACCTCAACCTGGTCTCGTTCGGCAACGGCACCTTCGGCGTGCAGACCGCCGCGCAGACCTACTTCGGGGTGGACGCCGCAGACCTCAGCGTCCCCCAGGCCGCGACGCTGGCCGGGATGGTGCAGTCCACCAGCAGGTTCAACCCGTACACCAATCCCGAGGACACCAGGAACCGGCGGGACACGGTCATCGACACGATGGTCCAGACCGGGGCCATCACCCCGGGCGCGGGCGCGGGCTACATCGCCGAACCCCTCGGCGTCCTCGAGCGCCCGAACTCGTTGCCCCGCGGGTGCATCACGGCCGGTGACCGCGGGTTCTTCTGTGACTACGTCCTGGACTACCTCGACCAGAACGGCCTGAGCCGCGAGATGGTCGAGCAGGGCGGCTACACCATCCGCACCACCCTCGACGAGACCGTCCAGGCTTCGGTCCAGGATTCGCTCGACACCTATGGGAACCCGACGGCCCAGGGCGTGGCCGAGGTCATGAGCGTCGTCCGCCCCGGCCAGGACTCCCACAAGGTCGTCGCTATCGCCTCGAGCCGCCAGTACGGCCTGGAGCTGGGCGACAGCCAGACCGTCCAGCCGCAGCCGTTCTCGCTGGTCGGCGACGGCGCCGGCTCGGTGTTCAAGATCTTCACGGTGGCCGCGGCCATGGAGAAGGGGATGGGTACCAACACCTCGCTCTCCGTTCCTCGTCGCGTCCAGGTCTCGGGCCTCGGCGCCGGAGGTGCGGTCGGGTGCCCACCCGCCCAGTACTGCGTCGAGAACGCCGGTTCCTACCCGGGTTCGCTGTCCGTGACCGACGCCCTCGCGCAGTCGCCCAACACCACCTTCGTCAACCTCATCAAGGACGTCGGGGTGACGCCGACCGTGGACATGGCGGTGCGGCTCGGCATGCGGTCCTACGACCGCAAGGGGACCGCGGCGGGCGGCGACTCGATCGCCGAGTACGTCAAGAAGAGCAACCTGGGGTCGTTCACCCTCGGCCCCACCGCGGTCAACGCGCTCGAACTGTCCAACGTGGGAGCGACCCTCGCCTCCGGCGGGGTCTGGTGCCCGCCGAGCCCCATCGAGTCGATCACCGACCGCACCGGCAAACCCGTCGAGCTCAGCGAGCCGGCATGTGAACAGGTGGTCGAGCCCGGGCTGGCCAACACCCTGGCCGTGGCCATGTCCAAGGACTCGGTGGCCAGGGGCACCGCCGCGAACGCCGCCAGCTCGGCCGGGTGGGGTCGGCCCGTCTCGGGCAAGACGGGAACCACCGAGGCCAACCGCTCGTCGGCGTTCCTCGGGTTCACCAACCACTACGCCGCCGCCGTCTACGCCTTCAACGACGGCACCACCACCACCGAGTTGTGCACCAGCCCGCTGCGGCAGTGCTCGTACGGCAACCTCTTCGGCGGAAACGAGCCGGCCAACACCTGGTTCTCGGCGTTCAGCCCGATCGCGGACATCTACGGACCGGTCCAACTCCCGGCACCGGACCCCGCCTATCAGGCGGGCAAGAGCGGGGCGGGAGCCCCGGATGTCGAGGGCATGAGTCAGTCCGCGGCCGTCTCGCTGCTCACGGGCGCCGGGTTCGTCGTCAACACCCAGTTCGTGTCCGGAACCGGCCGCCCGTACGGGACGGTGGTGGGGCTGGACGGTGGGACCGGCATCCCCGGATCCCAGGTCACGCTCCGCGTGTCCGACGGATCGACCGGCGGGGGCGGAACCAGCGGCACGGGCGGCAGAGGCGGCGCCGGAGGCCCCGGCCAGGGCGCCTCCGGGCCGGGGGCCGCGATCGGCGACGCTCCCGTCGTGCTCAACGTGCCCGGACTGGCGCCGATCACCATCTCGCCGCCGAGGTAGTCGCCGCGGCGACCCGGAAGGCCGTCGCAGCCGCCGGGGGCTGTCGTCGCAGCAACCAGAAGCCACCGCGGACCGCCGGTAGTCTTGACTGATGCAGCGTCCCTCCCGCCGTTCCCGCACCACCCCGCCGTCCTCTCCCGCCCAGGCTGCGGCCCTGCTCGCCGGGGCGGTCGTGGCCGGGACGGTCTACGCCACCGGGTGGGAACGCAACGACTTCACCGTGCGTCATCACACGCTCCCCCTGCTCGCCCCGGGGTCGCGCCCGCTGAGAATTCTGCACGTATCCGACATCCACATGACGCCCGGACAGAAGCGCAAGCAGCGATTCCTCGCGTCGCTGGCGCAGTTGGAGCCGGACCTGGTGCTCAACACCGGCGACAACCTCTCCAACGACCGGGCGGTGCCCTCGGTCGTGCAGGCCCTCGGCCCGCTCCTCGGCGTTCCCGGGGCGTTTGTCTTCGGTTCCAACGACTACTTCGCGCCGGTGCCCAAGAACCCGCTGCCCTACATCGGGATCGGCCAGAAGAAGCACTCGGCGATCCCCCTGCCGTGGCGCGATCTCAAGGCGGCGTTCTCCGAGCGCGGCTGGGTGGACGCCACTCACCGGCGGGCGGAGATCGCCGTGGACGGCCGTCGGGTCCTGGTGGCGGGCGTCGACGACCCGCACATCGACCGCGACCGCTACAGCGAGATCGAGGGTCCCGCCGGGCCGGCGTTCGACCTGCGGATCGGCCTGGTGCACGCGCCCGAGCCCCGTATTCTGGACCGCTTCGACAGCGACGGGTACGACCTCGCCGTGGCCGGCCACACCCACGGTGGACAGCTCTGCCTGCCCACCGGGGCGATCGTCACCAACTGCGGGATCGACCGCTCGCGGGTGCAGGGCCTCTCGGCCTGGGGCCGGAACCTGGTCCTGCACGTCTCCGCCGGGCTGGGAACCTCGCCGTACGTGCCGGTCCGGACGTTCTGCAAACCCGAGGCCACACTGCTCGAGTTGGTCGCCGGCCCCGGGGGCGGTGGCGACGACGCGCCGGTCCCCGCGACGCCGTTGCGCGAGCGCGTGCCGCTGCCCGTCTGACCCGGTTTCGCGAATCCCGACGGGGGACGCTAGAGTATCCCTCGTTGTGACCGGGGTGTGGCGCAGCTTGGTAGCGTGCTTCGTTCGGGACGAAGAGGTCGTGGGTTCGAATCCCGCCACCCCGACAACACGAGGTCCCGGATCAGTTCTCTGATCCGGGACTTCTGTCATTTGCGGCCCGTGTCCGGCTGGCGGAGGCCGAACCGGTGCGGACTTCCGGTGCACGTCAGTTCTCGGAATAAGTAGAGTCTGGTCCATGACCTCCGAGACCGACGTCCAGAACGCCGCCGCCCCCGGGGCCTCACCCCTGACTCCCCCCGTGGACCGTCCCAACTACGGCCGGACCACCAGCACCGGCCCCGGTGACGCCGCCCTCGCCGCAGGACTGCAGAAGGTCCTCGACGGCCACTGGGCCGAGGCCCGCAGGTTCACGCGCGAAGCCATGACCCCGGACATGCTCAATCCCATCGGGCTGACCATGGAGGAGCACCGCGACCACGTGCTGGCCCAGCTCCAGCGCCTGGCCGACTCGGGCATGCCCGGGCTGGGTTTCCGTGAGGAGGACGGTGGCACGGGCGACACCGGCGGGGCGCTGACCTCGTTCGAGATGCTGGGTCACCTGGACCTGTCCCTGATGGTCAAGGCCGGCGTGCAATGGGGCCTGTTCGGGGGGGCCATCGCCAACCTCGGCAACTCCGAGACCCGCAAGAAGTACCTGCCGGGCGTAATGTCGCTCGACCTGCTCGGCTGCTTTGCCATGACCGAGATCGGCGGGGGTTCTGACGTGCAGAACCTGGAGACCACGGCGACGTTCGACCGCGGGACCGGCGAGTTCGTGATCCACACCCCCACCCCCAGCGCGGAGAAGGCCTACATCGGCAACGCGGCCCGGGACGGCCGGATGGCCGCCGTGTTCGCCCAGCTCATCACCTCCGCCGACAACGGGGACGACCTGCGGCACGGTGTGCACTGTCTGCTCGTGCCGATCCGCGACGAGGCCGGCAACGACCTGCCTGGCGTCACCACCACCGACCACGGCCACAAGGGCGGTCTGCCCGGCGTGGACAACGGCCGCATCCGCTTCGACCACGTCCGCGTCCCCCGCGAGGCACTGCTCGACCGGTTCGGGGCCGTCGACGCCAGCGGCGAGTACTCCTCCCCCATCGACTCGGTGGGCGCCCGCTTCTTCACCATGCTCGGCACGCTCATCCGCGGCCGGGTGTCGGTGGGCGCGGCCGCCGGCGCGTCAGCGCGCACCGCGTTGGCGCTGGCCGTGCGGTACTCGCTGGGGCGCCGCCAGTTCGACCACCCGGAGACCGGCACGGGCATCCCGCTGCTGGAGTACCGCGAGCACCAGCGCCGGCTCATGCCACGGGTCGCCCGCGCCTACGCCTACGCGTGCGCCCAGAACGCGATCATCGCCGAGCTCCACGAGTTCGAGAAGAACCCCGAGGCCTTCGACGAGGTCCGTCGCCGCGAGATGGAGACCCACGCGGCGGGCATCAAGGCCACCGTCACGGCGTTCGCCAACGACACCATCATCGAGGCCCGCCTCGCCTGCGGTGGCGCCGGGTACATGGCCGAGAACTTGATCACGGAGATGCGCAAGGACTGCGACGTCTTCTCGACGTTCGAGGGCGACAACATCGTGCTCACGCAGCTGGTGGGCAAGGAGCTGTTGAGCTCCTACGCTGCGGAGTTCGGCGACATGGACCAGCGCGAGACCGTCGCGTTCGCCCTCAGCACCGCCGTCGACGTGGTGCAGGAGAAGGCCCGGGCGTCCACCCTGTGGCAGAAGCTCGTCGACACGGTGACCGACCGTGAGAACACCGACCTGCTCGACCGGGGCAACCAGCTGGAGCTGCTGGTGGACCGCGAGGAGCACCTGCTGGAGACCGTCGCCCGCCGGCTGCGCAAGGCGCAGGGCCAGGACGGCTCGGCGGCGTTCAAGGTGTTCAACTCGGCCCAGGACCACCTCCTGCAGGCCGGCCGCGCCCACATGGACAGCTGGGTGTTCGCCCGCTTCGCCGAGTCCGTGGACTCCTGCGAGGACCCGGAGGCCAAGGAGGTCCTGGGGATGCTGTGCGACCTCTACGTGCTCGACATCGTCGACGGCGACAAGGGCTGGTTCCTCGAGCACAACCGGCTGACCACCGAACGCACCAAGGCCGCCACCTCGGCCCGGAACCGCCTGTGCACCAAGCTCGCCGGGAAGGCCCGCACCCTGGTGGACGCGTTCGCCATCCCCGAGTTCGTCTTTGACGTGCCCATGCTCACCGGAGGCGGCGTCGACGCCCCGTTCGAGGTCGCGCCCGGCGCCGGGCAGCTCCCCTAGGCTGCGCGGACACCGCCAGCCCGCACCGCCCGTCTCCCTGTCCCCGACTGGGGGCTCAGGTGAGGCGGGCGGTCTGCGTCAGGTGAGGCGGGCGGTCTGCCTTGTCCCTGCCAACCGCGCGGCGAGCATCGAGCACACGGCCACCGCGGCGAGCACGGCCGCTCCGGTCCAGGCCACGGCGGTGGGGCCGGCCAGCAGCACGGCGTCGAGCGCGGCGGTGGCCTGCCCGGCCGTGGTCCCCGAGGTGATCGCGACGGCCGCCGAGGGCGCGCCGCCGGCGACCCACACCCACCACGCCACCCCGATCGAGGCCCCTGCCAGGACCACTCCGACCAGGCGGCCGGGCCACGCCCCGAGGACCGTGACGAGTCCGTGCCACAGGGCGCTGGAGGCGACGACGACGAGGGCCACCAGGCCCACGACCGCAGCCGCTCCGGCTGCGGACGGGGCCTCCGCGGTGGCCAGCGCCCACGCGGACAGGCCCGCGGTCAGCACGACCAGCGCGAGTGCGGTCTCGGCGATCGGGTTGCCGGGCCGGCGGACCAACTGGACTAGCAGCGCCCCGAGGACCGCCGCGGCCGCCACCGCGAGGATCCCGGCGGAGGTGCGGCGCTGCGAGTCGTCGGCGGCCACCGCGGCGGCGGTTCCCGCGTCTCCCTGTTCGGCGGCCAGGGCCCGTCCGGTCTTGCCGATCGACTCCTGGGTGCGGCCGGCGGAGTCGGCGACGCTCGCGGCGCCGTCGCGCAGGCTGCCCGCGCCGTCGGCCAGTTCGGCGGCGCCGCCGGCGAGTTCACGTGATCCCCGGGTGGCCTCATAGATCCCGTCGCGTAACGGGGCGCCGGGTGCGGAGAGCTGCCGGGCGAGTTCGTCGGCCCCGCCCTCCAGTTGATCGAGCCCGCTGAGGGTGTTCTGGTCCATGCCCTGGCTGGCGAGCTGGCCCTTGAGCCCGGTGAGCGCCTCGCGGGCGCGGACGACCTCGGGGGCGTCCCCCTGGAGCCGGGACAGGGCGTCGTCGATCGCGGTCGACACCTGCCCCTGGATCACGGCGACGCCGCGGACCGCGCCCACCACCTGACCGACCCCTCCGGCCAACTCGGTGGCGCCCGTCCCCGCCTGACCCATCCCCGCCTGGAGCTGCTCCATGCCGGTGGCCAGTTCCTCGCTCCCCGACCGCAGCTGCTCGGCGCCGTCGGCCAGGTCGGAGGAACCCGAGCGCAACTGCTCGGACCCGGCCACAGTGAACGACGAGTTGGCCGAGGCCTCTGACAACGCCGACCTCAGCGGGCCGCCCGCACCCGGTGCGGCCTCCTCCTGCTGAGGGGTCGGACCCACCACGGCCCAGAGCGCGGCCAGGATCAGCGGCAGGACGATGAGCGCCAGGCCCAGGATCCGGCGGACAGGGCCCGCGCCCCGCCTCCCGCTCGGGCGGGCGGGCCGCTCCGTCCCCGGCCGGTCGGCCTGCTGGTCGGACTGCTGGTCGGACTGCTGGTCGGACTGCTGGTCGGACTGCTGGTCGGACTGCTCTGATGCTGGCCGGTCGCCTGGTCCGGGGTCGGTCACCGGCAGGACGTCGGTATCCGGCAAGGGGTCCGGCGAGGAGTCTGCGTGCGCCGTGGCGCCGGTGTCCGCTGTCTCCGAGGGGGTCTCCGAGGGGGTCATGTCCGGATGGTAACCGCAGATCGGAGACGTTCCCGCAGGTCATCCGGCACGCCCCCGCATCCGGGTCCGAGGTGGTTGGTAAACTCGCCCCACGTCCTCGTCACGCCCGCCCGCCGTTCATGCAGCAGCCCACGCCGTAGTCCACGTGGCAACCCACGCCGCAGTCCGCGCTGCAGCCCGAGCCGAAGTCCGCGCCGCAGGAAGGAGCCATGAGCCCCGTCCTGAGCCCGGTATTGGCGATCGCCTTCGCCGGCCTGGCCACGTTGCTGGCGTGGCCACTGACGCGGTGGCTCGGCCGGGGTGCGGGCTGGCCGCTCGCGGCGCTCTACCTCCTCGGCGCGCTGGCGCTGCTGCCGCAGCTGGGACTGATCGCCTCGGGGATGCCCATTGAGGTGGTTCACGCGCCCTGGGTGCCCGCCCGCGACTGGACCCTGGACGTCTTCGCCGACCCCACGGGGCTGCTGTTCGCGATGCTCGCGCTGGTGATCGGCGCGATCGTGTTGATCTACTCGTCGTCGTATCTCGACCGCTCGGTCCCGGACGCCGCCACCGGGGGCGTCCGTCGGATCCAGCACTACGGTTTCTTCCAGCTCATGACCTTGTTCACGGTCTCGATGCTGGGGCTGGTGCTCACCGATTCGCTGGTGCTGCTCTTCGTCTGTTGGGAGCTGACGTCGCTGGCGTCGTTCGCCCTGATCGCCAACTCGGGTCGGGCCGCGTTCGCCGCCGCGTTCCGAACGCTGACCGTGACGTTCGTCGGTGGGCTCGTGCTGCTGGCGGCGGTGGTGGCGATCTGGTTGCGGACCGGAACCACGTCGATCTCCGAGGCCCTGGCACACGAGGTGTGGACCACGGATCCGGGTTTCACCGCCGCCGTGGCGGTGGCCGTGGCGGTGGCCGCGTTCACCAAGTCCGCCCAGTTCCCGTTCCACTTCTGGCTGCCCGACGCCATGGCCGCGACCACCCCGGTCAGCGCGTACCTGCACGCCGCGGCCGTCGTGAAGGCGGGCATCTTCCTGCTCATGCGGTTCTCGCCCGCCTTCCACGACGTGCCGGTGTGGAACGCGCTGCTGGTCTCGGTGGGCATGGGCACGGCGGTCATGGCGGCGGTGTTCGCTCTGCAGAAGACCGACCTCAAGCAGCTCATGGCGTACTCCACCGTCAGCCAGCTGGGCTGGATCATCGCCGCGATCGGGGTGGGGACCCAGGAGGCGCTCGCCGCCGCCGCGCTGCACACGCTCGCCCACGCGCTGTTCAAATCCGGGCTGTTCATGCTGGTCGGGGTGGTGGACCACGAGGCCGGCTCGCGCGACATCCGCGAGCTCGGCCCGCTCTGGCGGCGGATGCCGTGGTCGTTCGGCTCAGTCGTCCTGGGCGCCGCCGCCATGGCCGCCGTCCCGCCCACACTGGGATTCGTCTCCAAGGAGTCGATGCTCGTCGCGTTCGGGGACGTGGCCGGGGGACATCCCGTGGCGGTGACGGCGCTGCTCACCGCGGCCGTCGTCGGGGCGATCCTGACCTTCCTCTACTGCGCTCGCATCGTCATGGGCGGCTTCCTGGGCGTGTACTCCCGCGGTCGCGCGGGTGACCGGGGCCCCGCCGCCGTCCGTGATGTCTCGACGGTCCACGAGGCCCCGGTGAGGCTCTGGCTGCCCGCGGCCCTGCCCGCCGTGATCGGGCTGCCTGTCGCGCTGGCGGTGTGGGTGCTCGACGTGCCGATGTCGGCGATCGCGGAGGCGGCGGCGGGCCCGTTCGGATGGCCGCCGGTCGAGCCCGGAGCCGCGGCCAGGTACGGCTCCCCGTCGTTCCCGGCGGTCATCGACGACCTCACCCACGAGGCCCACTTCACCCTGTGGCACGGGTTCACCCTCGAACTGGGCCTCACCGCGCTCATCCTGGCCGTCGGCGCCCTGCTGGTCTGGCGGCGCGGAATCGTCGACCGGGCCCTGGACCGCGACCTGCTGCCGTTCACCGGCGCCTCGGCCCTCGAGTCCCTCATGGCTTCGACCAACCGCGCGGGCCGGGCCCTGGTCCGCCCCACCGCGTCGGATTCGCCCGCCCGCCACGTCGGTGCGCTGCTGGCGACCGTGTGCGTGTACGCGATCGGGCTCGGCGGCTGGGCGCTGGCGTCCGGCGCCGGCATCCCGCCGCGCGTCGGCGGCCTCGACCGGGCGATCGACGTCATCCTGCTCGCGGTGATCGTGGTGGCCGTCCTCGGGTTGTGCGCGGCGCGCTCCCGCCTGGCCGCGGTGGTCCTGCTCTCCGCGGTCGGTATCGCCGTGACCATCCAGATCTTCGGGCTCGGCGCGCCGGATGTGGGACTCACCCAGTTGCTGGTCGAGGCGCTGACGATCATCGTGTTCATGCTGATCCTGCGCCGGTTGCCGCGGGACTTCGTCGCCCCCACGCGTGGGCGCCACACCGCCGCCATCGCGCTGGCCGTCCTCTCGGGGGTCGTCGCCACGGTCGCCGCCCTGGTCTTCACCGGGCGCCGTGAGCGTTCCCCGCTCGGCATGTACCTGCTCGAGAACGGGCCCGAGATCACCGGCGGCGGCAACGTGGTCAACACGATCCTCGTGGAGTTCCGCGCGCTGGACACCTTCGGGGAGGTCGCCGTACTCGGCGTGGCCGGGATCGCGATCCTCGCGGTCCTCGGTTCGGTCCGTGCCACGGCCGCCGCGATCGAGCCCCCGCCGGATCACGACCAGCTACCCGGCACGGAGCAGAGCACCGGGTCGGCCGCCGACGCCATCGAGGACGCCATCCGCAACACCGCGCCGCTGCGCCTGCTCGCCCGCGGGGTGACCCCGATCCTGGCCGTGGTCTCGGTGATGCTGCTGTGGCGGGGCCACAACGAACCCGGCGGCGGCTTCATCGCGGCACTGGTCGCGTCGTGTGCGTTCGCGCTCATCTACCTCGCCCGCGAGTCGGACTCGCCGGTGAGCAAGCCCTCCACCCCCGTCGCGCTCATCGGGGGCGGACTCCTGGTGGCCGGGTTCACCGGGGTCGGCGGGTACGGGCTCGGACAGTTCCTCGAGCCCGCCCACTGGTACGTCGCCGGGCAGCACATCACCAGCGCGCTGATCTTCGACCTCGGCGTGTTCGCGGGCGTGCTCGGGCTGGTCATGACCGCGTTCAACACCCTCGGCGCGGGCCGGTCCCCCGCCGAGGTGGTGCCGGGCCCCGACACACCGACGGCCCGCCGGGGCGGTCCGGTGAACGGTCCCCGTGGACAGGGCCCGCGCGGACGGGGCCCGCGCGGCGCGGAGACCGAGAGCGAGACCGGTACCGGGACCGGGACCGGGACCGGGACCGGGACCGACATCGAAGAGGCCACGCGATGACCCTCGCCCTGATGATCGGCGTCCTGACCGCCGGCGGCGTCTACCTGATGCTGCAACGCGGCATGGTCCGCGTGGTCTTCGGTCTGTCCCTGCTCACCCACGCGGTCAACCTCATGCTGCTGACCGCGGGCGTCTCCGCATGGCGGGCCGAGCCCCTGGCCGGGGTCAACAGCGCCGAGGTGTCCGCGGACCCGCTGCCGCAGGCATTCGTCCTCACGGCGATCGTGATCGCGTTCGCCGTGACCGTGTTCATGCTCTCCCTCGCCGTCGTCAGCCGCGACGACGACACGCACGAGATCCCCGCGACCGGTGAGGAGCACGAGACGTGACCGCCCTGCTCCTCCCTCTGCTGGCGGCCGTGCCGGTGCTGGCCGCCGCACTCGCCGCGATAGTCCCCGCGCGGGCGTTCGGGCGCGTGCTGTCCCTGGTGGTCCCCGCCGCGACCTTGGTCGCCGGCCTCGCCCTGCTCGTGCACCACCACTCCCGACCCGTCATCGCCACCCAGGTCGGCGGCTTCGTCCCCGGCGTGGCGATCCCGTTCGTCTCGGACGCCTTCACCGCCCTGATGCTCACCGCCACGGGCGTGGTCGCCCTGACGGCCCTCGCGTTCTGCGCACAGACCGGTGAATTCGACCGCAGCCGGTACTTCGCCCCACTGGCGCTGCTCCTGCTGGCCGGCGCGAACGGCGCACTGCTCACCGGCGACCTGTTCAACCTGTTCGTCTTCGTCGAGGTCATGCTCCTGCCCTCGTACGCGCTCATCGCCATGACGGGCACCTGGCGACGCCTGGGCGTGGGCCGGTTGTTCGTGGTGATCAACCTGCTCACCTCCACCCTGCTGCTGGCGGGCGTGGCCTTCGTCTACGCCACGGCGGGGACGGTCAACCTGGCCGTTCTCGCCGGCGCGGCGGCCGAGGACGGCCGCGTCGCCGCCGCCCTGGGCATCGTGGTGATGGCGCTGTGCATCAAGGCCGGCGCGGTCCCCGTCCACGGCTGGCTTCCCCGCACCTACCCCGGCACCTCGGCCGGGGTGATGGCCCTGTTCTCGGCGCTGCACACCAAGGTGGCGCTCTACGCGATCATCCGGATCTGGGCCACCGCGTTCGACCTCGACCCCACGTGGGGTCGTGTCATCCTGGTGGTGGCCCTGGTGACGATCCTCTGGGGCGCCGTCGCCTCGGCCGCGCCCGTCGGCGCGCGCGAGATCCTGGCCTGGCAGATGGTCTCCGGCGTCGGCGTGATCCTGGCCGCGCTCGCCGTGGCGCAGGCGCCGGGCGGGGCGATCGTCTACATGCTCCACCACATGGTCACCATCGGCGCGTTGGTCCTGCTCATCGGCGCCGCCGAACACGTCTACCGCAGCGGCGAGCTCGGCGGACTGTCCGGACTGTGGCACAAGGAACGCCCGCTGGGCGTGCTCCTGGCGCTGGCCATCGCGGCACTGGTCGGACTGCCCCCCACCTCGGGACTGATCGGCAAGCTCGAGGTCCTCACCGCCGCCGTCACGACCGGCGGAGCGTGGGGGGTGGCCACCCTCGTCGTCGTCCTCCTCGGTTCGCTCATCGGGTTGGTGGCCATGCTCCGGCTGTGGGGCGGCGTGATGTGGCGCGGGGGCGCACGCGGTGGCCCGGGCCCGATCGCGCCCGTGATCGACGACGACCAGCGGGACGGCGGACTGGGGCTCGACGACGACAGGCGCAGCACCCCCCGCGTGCCGGCGCGACTGCTGGTGCCCGGTGGCGCACTCGTCGCGGTCTCGGTGGCGCTCTTCCTGGGCTACGGGGCGGTGGCCCCCGAGGTCGACCGCGCGGTGGCCGGGCTGGTCGACACCGACGGGTACGTCGACGCGGTGCTCGGTGGCGGAGTACTGCCCGGCGGCGCCGAGGTCCTGCCCGGCGGCGCCGAGGTCCTGCCCGGCGGCGCCGACGACGCGCTGACCGCCACGACCATCGGGGGCGGGTCGTGATCGGCCGCGTCCTACGGGCCCCGCTCGTGCTGGCCTGGCTGCTGTGGAACGTCGTGGTCTCGTCGTGGGCGCTGACGCTGACAGCGTTCACCCCCGGCCCGATCGGGTCACCCGTGCTGGTGCGGTATCCCATGCGCAGCCGCACCGACGTCGAGGTCACGGCGCTGGCGTGGGCCATCACGGTGACCCCCGGGACGCTGGTGACCGTCATCGGCGACGACGAGATGTGGGTCCACGTGGTGCTCGGTGGGCCGCGCGAGGAGATGATCGAGCTGCTCGCGCAGACCGAGGACCGGGTCCTGTCCGTCCTGCGAGGTGAGCGACCGTGATCTCCCCGCTCACCGTTCTACGAGGGGATGGCTCATGAGCACGCTGCTGTCCGTACTGCTGGCGGTGTCCACCGTTATCGTCGCGGCGAGCATGCTGGTCGCGGCGATCCGCGCGGTCCGGGGCCCGGGTGACGCCAACCGCGCCGTGATGGCCGACCTCAGCTACTTCTGCGCCCTGGCGCTGTTCGTGATGTTCGTGATCCGCGAGAGCTCGGCCGTCGCACTGGACGTGGTGATGCTCGGTTCACTCATCGGCGTATTGTCGACGATCGCGCTGGCGCGACTGCTGTCGCGGGGACGGAGGTGACGGCGATGGGCGGCTCGGTGCTCTCGGACCTGCTGATCGGTGTGCCCGCACTGCTCGGTTCCCTGTGCTTCCTCGTGGCCGCGGTGTCCATGTCCCGGGCAGGCGACGCGCTGACCCGGATCAACATCCTCTCCGTCGCCACCGGCCTGGGGATGATGATGTTCGTCATCGCCGCCTACGTCAACGACCTCACCGCGGGATTCCGGTGGCACTCCCTCCTCACGGCCCTGGTGGCTCTGGTCGCGACGGTGGTCGTGACGTCGGTCGCCTCCATCACACTCGCCCGGGCCGCCTACCGCTCGGACGGCCGACTGGACCCGCGGACCGCCTACGACGACATCGCCGAGGAGGGCTGACGTGGCCCCGTCCGGTGACCGCAGCGAGGACCGGGGCGCCCGGGGCGCCCGGGATTCGGGACCCCGGTCCACCGAGACCCTCCGGGACCCGGCCTCGGCCGCCCGCAGGATCGACGCCCTCCTGGACAGCGAGGACCTCCACGGCGCGGCCTCGCTGGTCGAGGGCATGCCGCCGTGGCTCGTCGTGGACATCCTCGAACGCAGCACCGCCAAGGACCGGGCGGTGCTGTTCCGGCTGCTGTCCAAGGGCGCCGCCCACGTCGTGTTCGAGGCGCTCGACCCGCCGGTGCAGTCCGAGCTGATCCGCGGACTCCAGGCCGACCGCGTCAGCCAGATCTTCGCCGACCTCGACCCGGACGACCGCGCCGGGCTCGTCGACGAGTTGCCGGCCAACCTCGCGACCCGGCTGCTGCGCGGGCTCTCCGCGGACGAGAAGGCGCTGACCGACACCGTCCTCGACTACCCGGCGGGCTCGGTGGGTCGCCGGATGACCCCGGAGTTCGTCACCACCCACCCCGAGACCACCGCGGGCGAGACCCTCGAGCGGGTGCAGCGCCGGATCGACGACGTCGAGACGATCTACGGCCTGCCCGTGACCGACGGCCAGCGCCGACTGGTGGGGATCGTGGGCCTGCGCACGGTGATGCGCGCCGACCCCGCCACCCCGATCAGCGCCCTGATGAACGAGGCCGTGACCGCCCGCGCCCGCGAGTCGGCGGAGACGGCCGCGCGCCGGTCGGCGGAGGAGCGGCTCATCGTCCTGCCGGTGGTCGACGAGGAGTACCGCCTCGTCGGCATCCTCACGTTCGACGACGCCCTGCGGGTCCTCGAGGACGCCGAGTCCGAGGACACCGCCCGCCAGGGTGGCTCCGAGCCACTGCGTCGTCCCTACCTCACGACGCCCGTCCGCTCGCTGGTCCGCTCCCGCGTGGTGTGGCTGCTCGTGCTGGCGCTGGGTGCCGCGCTGACCGTGCAGGTGCTCGAGGTGTTCGAGGCGACCCTCGAGCAGGTGGTGGTGCTGTCGCTGTTCGTCCCGTTGATCATCGGCACCGGCGGCAACACCGGCAACCAGGCCGCCACCACCGTGACCCGGGCCCTGGCGCTCGGCGACGTCAGTCCCCGGGACGTACTGCGGGTGATGCTGCTGGAGGTCCGGACCGGCGCGACCCTGGGTCTGGTCCTGGGGACCGCCGGGTGGGCGGTCACCGGACTGATCTACGGCGCCGACCTGGGGATGGTCATCGGGCTTACGCTGCTGGCGCTGTGCACCATCGCCGCGACGGTGGGCGGGATGATGCCGATCCTCGCCCAGTCCGTCCGCGCCGACCCGGCGGTGTTCTCCAACCCGTTCATCACCACGTTCGTCGACGCCACCGGCCTGATCGTGTACTTCCTCATCGCGCGGGCGGTCCTGGGCCTGTAGCGGGGCGGGGCTCGCGGGGTCGCGGGGCTTTCGCGGCGGCTCGCGCGGAGGCGGATCTCACGCGCCGGATCGACCGGGGGAACCGGCGCCGAGCAGCTAATGTGACAGGTGTCACATCCGGCGAGCCGGAGCCCCGACCGCCGGAAGGCCCCTATGCCCCACCACGACACCGCCGAACCGCTGATGTCCGAGCTGGCCTGTTACGGCCTCGCCGGGCACAGCGCCTCACCCGCCGACCTCATCGCGGAGGCCGCCCGGGCGGAGGAGTTGGGGCTCGGCTCGATCCTCCTGTCGGAACGCTTCGCCCTCAAGGACGCCGGGGTCATGGCGGGCGCCGCCGTCGCAGCGACCACCCGGATCGGCGTCGGCACCGCCGCGACCAACCACAACACCCGCCACCCGCTGTCCACCGCGACGATGGCGGCCACGCTGCACCGGATGTCCGGCGGCCGGTACGCGTTCGGGCTGGGCCGGGGCATCCCGCTGCTGTTCGACATCATGGGCCTGCCGCACGTCACGTCGGCGCAGCTCGAGGACGCCATCGGGATCTACCGCACGCTCTGGAGCGGCGGCGCGGTCATCGGCCACGACGGCCCGGCGGGCAAGTATCCGTACCTCGTGCAGGATTCCTCCTTCGACGAGGACATCCCGATCCTCCTCATGGCCATGGGCGACAACTCGCTCAGGCTGGCCGGACGGATCGCCGACGGGGTCGTCCTCCACACCTTCATGTCCGACGCGGCGGTCGCCAGATCGATTCGGTTGGTCCGCGAATCCGCCGAACGCGCCGGACGCGACCCGGCGGCGGTCCGGGTGTGGTCGGTGATGGCCACCATCGAGGACTCACTCGACGAGACCGCGCGGCTGCGCAAACTCGTCGGCCGCCTGGCCACCTACCTCACCGGCTACGGGGAGGTGCTGGTCCGCGTCAACGGCTGGGATCCGGCCGGGCTCGAGAAGTTCCGCGCCGACGAGCGCCTGTCCGCGTACTCCGGCGCGCTCGACGCCGCCGACGACCTCGACCTGCTGCGCCACGCCCGCGACGTGCTGCCCGACGAGTGGCTGGCCTGCGCCGCGGTCGGCAGCGCGGAGCACTGCGCGGACCGCATCGAGGGCCAGCTCGCGCTCGGCGCGGACTCCGTGGTGCTGCACGGCGCGACTCCCGATGAGCTCGCCCCCGTGCTGGCCGCGTGGCGCCTGCGGCGGGACCCCGGCCGGTTCGCCCATCTCGATCCCAACCCCGGACGATTCCACCAGCGTGAGGACACCCCGTCATGACCAGCATCCAGTCGAGCCCCGCGGTTGTCTGCACCCCGGAGGAGGTGACCGCCGAGTGGCTGTCCGAGGCCCTCGGCACCGAGGTCAGGTCGGTGCGGACCGAGGCCGTGGGCACCGGCCAGATCGGCTGCTGCGTACTCGCGCACGTCGACGGCGACGGGTTGCCGCGGACCCTGTTCGTCAAACTCCCGAACCCCGACGAGGGCATGCGCCCACTGCTGCACGGCGTGTACCGCAGCGAGGTGCTGTTCTTCTCCCAACTGGCCGCCACGGTCGCCGTGCGCGTTCCGCGCTGCCGGTTTGCCGCACTCGGGGAGCGGGAGGGCGACTTCACGCTCATCCTCGACGACGCGACGCCGCTGGTCCAGGGCGATCAGCTCGCCGGCCTGACAGTCGACGACGCCCGTGACTGCGCCGTCAACCTCGCCGGGCTGCACGGCCCGCGGTGGTGCGATCCCACGCTCCGGGATATCGGCGGACTCTCCTGGCCGTCGGTGGAGGACAACGTCACCCTGCAGGAGCTCGGCGGGCCGGCGCTGGAGGCCTTCCTGGCCGAACTCGGCGACCGTCTCGACGACGAGGAACGGCAGATCATGTCCGAGATCGCCCCGCTCATCGCGCAGTGGGCCAACGGCCGGCCCGAGCGGTTCGGTCTGCTGCACTCCGACTACCGCGCGGACAACATGCTGATCGACCCCTCCGGAGGTGCGGCGTCCCTGGCCTGCGACTGGCAGACCCTGACCGTCGGGCTGCCCGGGCGCGACCTGGGCGGGTTCCTGGGATCGAGCCTGGAGGTCGGGGATCGCCGGGCAGCCGAGCGCGGGATCGTCGCCGACTACCACCGCGCGCTGATGGGACACGGGGTGACCGACTACTCGCTCGAGGCGTGCTGGGACGACTACGTCTACGGACTGCTGCAGACGCCAGTGGTCGGGATCTTCGGCTGGATGTACGGCACCCGGACCGCGCGGGGCGATGAGATGTTCGCGCTCCTCATCCGCCGCGCCTGCCGGGCGATCGCCGACCATGACGCCCTCGCGGTGGTCCGGGCCGGTTGAACACAGCTGAGCCCGAACACAGCAGAGCCCGATCCCGCAGGTCGCGGGATCGGGCTCTGTCACCGGGCCGTCGTGACGCCCGGCGCGCTCACGCCGTCGTGGTCATCAGACCGACTGTGCCTGCCACATCCAGTGCAGCTGCTCCAGCCGACCGCTGATCCCGATCAGTAGGTCCTCGGTCACCGGGTCGGCCTCGACCTTCCCGATGTTCGTGCGGATCCGCTTGATGGCGGCCTCGAGGGCCTCCGTCATGACCAGCACGATCTTGTCGTCGGACGCGAACTCCGCCGAGATCTCGTCGAGCGCGGTGTTGGCCGCGACCGTCTTGGAGCGGCCATCCGGGCTGACGCCCACCGCCGTCGCCCGCTCGGCGACCTCGTCCGTGAACGCACGGGCGTCGGTGACGACCTCGTCGAGCGCGAGGTGGACGCTCCGGAAGCGCGGGCCCACGACCGACCAGTGCGCCTGCTTGGCGACCAGCGAGAGGTCGATCAGGTCGACGAGCGACTCCTGCAGGGCGCCCGCGACCGCTTCCTGCGCCTCGGCGGGGACGAATGAGGTGAACAAGCTGGTATCAGTGGCCATGGATGGCCTCCTCTCTGACCCGGGTGCCGGGTCGTGAAAGCGGATCGGATCGTGCAGTCAGGCGCTGCCGGCCTGCCGGCTGATCACTCCTGCAGACGGTGATTACCGCGCGGGCCGGCCTCGACGCGGGTCTTGACCGCCTCGCACAGGCCGGTGTCGACGGCCGCCCAGTAGGCGTACACGCGGCCGAGCAGCTCGGTCTCGGACGGATCGATCGCACTGACGTGGCCGGCGATGTTCGAGGCGAGCCGGTCACGGGCCGCGTCGTCCAGCACGTCGCGGTACAGCGTGGTGGCCTGCACCTGGTCGGTGTCCTCGATGTGCGGGGTCACGTCGCCACGGTGGATCTGCGAACCCTTGGTGTCCCACTCGCCGAAGTCGAAGGCCTTGGCGGGATCGGCGGTGGGGCCGGCGATCGTGTTGGGGTGATACTCGGCCTGCGCCGGGTGGGGGAACTCGTACTGCATGCCACCCTCCTTGGAGTAGGAGTTGACGGGCGAGAGCGGCGAGTTGACCGGCAGCTGCTGGTAGTTGGCACCGATGCGGTAGCGCTGGATGTCCGGGTACGCGAAGACGCGGCCCAGCAGCATCTTGTCCGGCGAGAAGCCGATGCCCTTGACGATGTTGGTGGGCGCGAACGCGGCCTGCTCGATCTGCGCGTGGTGATTCTGCGGGTTCCGGTTCAGCGTCATGGTGCCGACCTTGCGCAGCGGGTAGTCCTTCTGCGACCAGGTCTTGGTGAGGTCGAACGGGTTGAAGCGGTAGTTGTCCGCCTCGTCGACCGGCATCACCTGGACGTGCAGGTCCCAGGAGGGGAACTCACCCTTGCGGATCGTCTCGTAGAGATCCTCGCGGTGGTAGTCGGCATTCTCCCCGGCGAGCTTGTCCGCCTCGGCCTGGGTGAGGAACTCGATGCCCTGGTTGGTCTTGAAGTGGAACTTGACCCAGTTGCGCACGCCCGAGGCGTTGATGAACTGGTAGGTGTGCGAGCCGAAGCCGTCCATGTGACGCCACGTGGCGGGGATGCCACGGTCGCCCATGAGCCAGGTGACCTGGTGGGTCGACTCGGGGCTCAGCGTCCAGAAGTCCCACTGCATGGCGTGGTTGCGCAGGCCGGAGGCGTTCTTCCGGCGCTGCGAGTGGATGAAGTCCGGGAACTTGATGGCGTCGCGGATGAAGAAGACCGGCGTGTTGTTGCCGACCATGTCGTAGTTGCCCTCGTCGGTGTAGAACTTCAGGGCGAAGCCACGCGGGTCGCGCCAGGTGTCCGGGCTGCCCTTCTCACCGGCGACGGTGGAGAAGCGGGCCAGCATCGGCGTCGTGACGCCCTTCTGGAACAGGCCGGCGCAGGTGATGTCCGAGATGTCCTCGGTGGTCTCGAACTGGCCGAAGGCTCCGGAGCCCTTGGCGTGCGGGATGCGCTCGGGGACGTTCTCCCGGTTGAAGTGGGCGAGCTTCTCGATCAGATAGAAGTCGTGGATCGGCTGCGGACCCTGCTGGCCCACCTGCGCGCTGAACTCGTCGTGTGGAACCGGCTGGCCGCTGTCGGTGGTGGTGGCAGCGTTGGGTGCGAAGTTGCGTACGCCGCGATCGGCGGGATGAGTGCTCACTTGGGTTACTCCTCGTCAGGGTCGGGTGATGGTGCGGGAGTGGTCTGGATTCTCAGTCTGCGACGAGAAGGGCTCGCGCCGCCTGACATTCGGGACATATGCCCCAGTAGTTGACCTCTGCTTCATCTATCTCGAAGCCGTGGTCCCGTTCGGGCTGCAGGCAGGGCGCATGCCCGATCGCACATTCGACGTCCTCGATCTGGCCACAGAGCCGGCACACGAGGTGGTGGTGGTTGTCCCCGGTGCGTCGCTCGTACCGCGCCGGGGAGCCGGCCGGTTCGATCCGGCGCATGAGCCCGACTTCGGTGCACACCCGCAGCGCGTCGTAGACGGTCTGCGTGGACACCGCGCCCAGACGCTCCCGCACCTGTGCGGCGACGTCCTCCGCCGCGATGTGGGGACGATTATCGACGACGGCGAGGACCGCGAGCCGCGGAGAGGTGACCCTCAGCCCGGCCGACCGGAGCAGCGCTCCGGGGTCTCCCAACTCCGTTGTCATGAGCACCACCATAGCCCACAATCTGGAATTACTCCAGAATGGGATCGATTCCGGTCTGGGGCCGTCCCCGATGCGTCGCGGCAACGGCGCCGACTAGGCTGACCGGCAACCAACGAGCAGGAGGACGCCATGTCGGAGACCGTCATCGGACCGGTCGTGTGTGGTTACGACGGCTCGCAGGATGCCCGCCGGGCCGTGGCCTGGGCCGCTTCGTGGGCCCGTGACCACGGCGCGACTCTCGAAGTGATCTCCGCCGACCGCGCCGTCGGCCGCGTGGTGGCCTTTGACCAGACCGCCCGCGAGAACGTCGAGGGCGCCATGCGCGACCAGCTGGTCGAGCTGACCGCCGACGTCCCGGCCACTTTCCACGTGGTGGCCGACAGCCCGGTGAGCGCTCTCGTCGAGGCCTCCCGCCGCGCGTCCGCGGTCATCGTCGGCAGCCGCGGGCTCACCCCGCGCGAGGACTTCGCGATGGGCTCGACCTCCGCCGGCGTGGTCGAGCACGCGGCCTGCCCCGTCATCGTGATCACCCCGCACACTCCCGAGGCCCCGCGCACTCCCGACACCTCGAGCACTCCGGATGCCCCCAGCGGCGGCCCGGTCGTGCTGGCCGCCGATGGCTCGCCGGCCGGTGATCCCGCCGTCGCCTTCGCCTTCGCCGAGGCCGAACGGCGTGGGACCACCCTGCGCGTGATCCACACGGTCGAGGTCCCCAAGCTGCCCGGTGCCTCGCTGTTCGACCTCGACACGCTGGCCGAGAGCGTGCTCGCCGAGGACGAGCAGGAGGTCACCGACGCCCTCGCCCCGCACGAGGCCCGGCACCCCGGGGTGTCCGTCGACCTGGTCCTCGTGGTCGGCGAGCCCGCCACCACGATCTCCGACGAAGCCGCGGGGGCTGCACTCCTGGTCACCGGGTCCCGCGGGCACGGCGGATTCGCCGGCCTGTTGCTCGGTTCGGTCAGCCGGCGACTGCTCCAGACGGCGCCGTGCGCGGTGGCGGTCGTCCGCCCCACCGAATAGAGCCCCGCTCCCCCGCGGTTGGCGGACCTCACCTCCCAGTCGGCGGACATCTGGCCCGCTCCAGGGCCGATTTCTCGCGAATCCTGTCCGCCGACTGCGGTGGGAGGTCCGCCAACGGCGTCCTAGGGCGGGCCGATGCGGAGCATCCGCGTGAGGGTGGGCTGCCACATGACGCCCGGGGCGTCGCCGCGCGAGACGATGGTGCCGGTGAGTTCCATCGGCTCGTCCAGCGGTGCGTGGCCCACGAAGCCGCGCATGACCTCTCGGCCGGTCTCCACATCTGTGGAGGTCACGTCCACCGGGCCGAACTTCTGCGCCAGCCCCTGGGCAAGAAGGGGATGGTCCAGAGCGGGATGGTCCAGAGCGGGGTGCGCCCCGGGCGGGCCGTAGGCCAGGGCGTGGATGTGGCCGTCGCCGGTGGTGAGCTTGGGCAGCGACGCGGTCCGAGTAAGCGAGGTCCACGCGCGACCGCACGAGCCGTCCGCATCTCCAGCGCCGTCCGCGCGCACGTCGATGCGGGTCATCCCGCCGGTGTACGGCGCGGAGGCTGGAACGGCGGGTCCGTCGACGGCGAACGGCGGGTACTCGAAGCCGTAGGTGTTGACCAGCACCAATGCGCCGGAGAACGCGATGATCGAGTTCTCCGTGGCCGCGGGCCCCTCGATCAGCACGCCGTCGGGCGCCACGGAATCCGGGGCGAGCGTGGTGGCGAAGGCCGGCATCCGGCACACCTGCGAGCCGTCGTCGCGGCGCAGGACGATCAGATCGGGCTGGTCGGCATCGTCGGTGATCGCCACCAGCGAGTCATCGGGGCCGAAGTAGGTGGGCGTGGTGCCCGATCCGTGCGCGAGCAGGCCGGGCTTGCGCGCCGGGCCCACCTCGTAGCCGTGCCGCCAGCGCACGACCGGCGTCCCGTCTGCCTCGACATCGATCTCGTAGAGGGCGCGGGTGGTGATCACCGAGGCGCCACCCGGCCGGGCCGTCAGCCCGTTGGTGATCTTCTCCCCTGCCGGCAGGGCGAGGGTGCGCAGCTCGTCGTCGTCGTCATTTACCCCGTCGTCGCCCGGTCGCACGGTTCCCACCACCCCGCCCGACGTCGCGAACCAGACCCGCCCGTCAAAGGCCGGGGTCAGGCCGGTGACCGCGTCGCCGGGTGGGACGGCCGCGGTCAGGTCGGCCATGACCTCGACCGTCATCCGCCAGGTCCCGTCCGGGTCGCGGTGGTGCCCGACGGCGAGGAGCCTGCGGTTGCCGTCAGCGACCACCACCCGGTCGCGGTCGTCGAGGTAGCCGTAGACGCCGCCGAGGAGCGCGCCCTTGGCCAGCTGCACCTCGGCCAGGACCGCCGCGGTGTCCGGGTGGAGGAGCTTGACGGTCGGCGCGAGCGGGGTGGGCGGGTTGAGTCCCACATAGGACGTGCACAGCGCGACCGGCATGCCGTCGGAGCCCACGAACACGGTCGAGCAGGTGGCGCCGGTGAGCCCACCGACGATGGCGGGGGTCGCGCCGGGTCCCCGCCCGGGGAGGGTGTCGGTGGAGGCCGCGTCGCCGTGGACCGTCGAGGTGCCGGCGGGCCCGAGACCGGGCGGCGACACCGGCACCGGGGGCTGTGCTCCGGATTGCGCTGCGGCCGCGGAGGCGCCGAGGACCACCACGCACGCCACCGCCGCCGCCACCGCCGCGGTCAGCCTCGTGGTTGCCGCGAGAATCTGCCGGTGTCGGGTCATGCCCCTGATCTCACCACGCCCGGGCGGGGCTCTAGAGGTGTTCGGTCACGTCCGCATCCCGGCGAAGCTCCTCGGAGAACTTCTGCATGGCCTGCGCCTGCTGCTCGGACAACAGCTGCTTCTCGACCTCGCCGCGGACCTGCTCGAGCGGGGGCAGCTGCCCGCCGCCCGACTGACCGCCGCCGGACATCGCCTGCTGCTGGGCCAACTGCTGGTACCCGGCCTCGACCTCCTGGTCGGTCACTGAGAACTCGCCGTACTCGTCGACGATCAGCTTCTCCACCAGGAGCTGCTTCTCGATCTGCTCCAACACGTCGTCGCGGTTCATCCCCTGCTCGCCCATCGCCGCGATGAACTCGTCGGTGCTGGCCTGGTTGGCCTGGGCGAACCCGGCGAGCGCCTTGTCGATCTCGGGTTCGGAAACCTTGAGACCGCGGGTCGCGGCCTCCTGCCGCAGCAACTCGCTGCCGACCAGCCCCTCGACGATCTGCTTCTTGAGCTCGTCGGAGTCCACCGGCTGCCCGGTCGACTGCGCCTGCGCTTCCATCTGCGCGTACTGGCTCTGGAAGACCGAGACGAACTCCTTCTTGGTCACCTCGGTCCCGTTGACCTCGGCCACCGGGTCCGGGATGTCGGCGGTGTCCGGGCCCGCGCCACCCTGCCCGGGGTCGGCATTCGGGTCGGCATTCGGGTCGGCCTGCTCGGCCGCTGCCGTCGGTTCGCTCTGCGCCGCCTCGTCGTCGTCGCCCGGGGCGCTGCAACCCGCCGCGATCAATACGGACCCGGCCGCGACCGCGACCACCTGCCATTTACTCCTGCGCACTCGATCTCCTCACGTTGATGGGTGCATGGAGTCGCCGAGGCTACACATCGGAGTTAGGCGGGAACTGAGCGCGAGGACGGGGCGCGGTCCTGAGCGCGAGTCCGGGCCGCGAGGGCGTGGCCGATGGACGCCCGCCGCGAGGTGGCCGATCAGAAGCGGAGGATGGCCCCCTCCGCGACGTCCTTGGGCAACGTGCCCACGACCACGACCGAGCCCGAGGTGGCCAGCACGTGACCGATCGCCGAGTCGAGGTCGTCGGGGCCGTGATCGGCGGCGCACCGGCGGCGCGTGACCAGCAGCGTGTCCACGCGTCCCTCGCGGGCCGCGCGGAGGATGTCGGAGCCACCGCCGGCGATCGAGCGCCCGGCACCGATCGCGTCGCCGAAGCGCTTCGCGTCCGCGTCGGCCTTCTTCTGCATCGCCGGTTGCACCACGGCCCAGGCGCGCCCGTGCAGGTCCCCCGGCGACAGGGCGTCCGGGTTACCGGCGACCACCTCGTCCACCAGGTGGCCGTAGTTGAGGTATCCCCGGAACTGCGGGAGGTGCTCGGTCACCGCCGCGAGCACGACAGGGCGCCGGTCGTTGGGCCGTAGCGCCTCCTGCAGTCCCTGCGCGACCTGCCGCAGGAACTTCTCCAGTTGCACGTCCCCGACCTCGGCACCGGTGCCGTGACTGTGCACCACTCCCCCGCCACCCGCGCCCGCGCCGAACCTCTGCTGCTGGTGCGGCGGCGGCTGCGTGTCGCCGGCCATGTCCTCGATCGAGGACGGGATCGAGCCCAGGTCGAGCTCGCGGATCGTGGCGGCGGTGCCCTCGAGGAGGCGGACCTTGTTCTGGCTGCCCGCGAGTACCAGGAACTCTCCGTCCCCGACCGCGGCCGGGGCGATCGCGCGGACGGCAAAGTGATCGCTCACGTGGACGATCTCGGGGAAATTCTCGGTCACGCGGTAGGCGCGCGAGAACCCCTTGGAGGCGTAGAGGGCCAGGCCGTCGGCGAGGTGGCGCCAGAACTCGTCGTCGTCGAGCAGCGCGACGAGCGGTCGGAGGATCTCGGTGGCCTCCTCGGCCGAGGCGCCGTTCGCCCTGAGCCCGGCGTCGGCGTCCTTGATCAGGGCTCGGGCGCGGATCGGGTTCTCGCGGACCCCGGCTCCACCGCGGGCGGTGGGGAGGAAGATCGACACGGCCCGGCCGGTGGTGGTTCCCAGCTGGGCGAGGTCGTCGGTGGTGATCGGATCGACTTCTGCGGTACGGGTGACATCAGCCATAGCCTGACGCTACTGACCGCGGCGGTGTGCGGTGGAGGTGTGATCGGGTTGTTGTAGGAGCGTGATCTTGAACCGACGCGGCTACCATCGCGCACGTGACCGACCAGCCCGTGGTGCCCTCGGACCAGCCACCCGTGAGTACCGCGCGGGTGCTCACCACGCTCATGGTCCCGCTGTTCATGGCGCTCCTCGCGCTGTCGGTGATCAACGTGGCGCTACCCGTGATCGGCCCGGCCCTCGGCGCCGACTCGAGCGGCCTGCAGTGGGTGGTCTCCGGTTACGCGCTGTCGTTCGGTCTGCTGCTGGTGCCGTCGGGGCGCCTCGGGGATGCGACCGGCCGCAAACGGCTCTTCCTCGCGGGCGTCGCGGTGTTCACCCTCGGTGCCGTGTTCGCCGGGGCGGCAGCGACCATTGAGATGCTCAACGCCGCGCGGGTGGTGCAGGGCATCGGCTCCGGCATGCTCAACCCGCAGACCTTCGGGCTGATCCAGAAGTACTTCCGGAAACAGGCCCGCGCCCGTGCGTTCGCCACCATGGCCACGACGGTCTCCGTGGCCACCGCCTCCGGACCGTTGTTCGGCGGGCTGCTCATCCAGGCGCTCGGGGACAACCTGGGCTGGCGGGCGATGTTCCTGGTCAACGTGCCGCTGGGCATCCTCGCGCTGGTGCTGGGTCACCGCTGGCTGCCCGACGACCGCGCGATCCCGACGCCGGCGGGACGAGATATCGGCGGGTCAAAGGCCCGTGCAGGCGACATGGCACGCCTGGAGATCGACGACGACGACGAGGTCACCGCCCCCGTCGCCCCGCCAGTGCGGCGCAAGCGGCTGGACCTGGACCCGGTCGGCATCGCGCTCCTGGGCGTGGCCGTCCTCTCGATCATGCTGCCCTTCCTCAACCGGGACGCGCCCCCGGTGCACTGGGCGCTGGTGCCGCTCGGGCTGCTCCTGCTCGGGGGGTTTGTCTGGTGGGAGCGCCGCTACGAGCGGATCGGGCGGCCGCCGCTGGTCAACCCGGACATCTTCCGGGACCCGGCGTTCCGCAACGGCATGATCATCGTCTCGATCTACTTCGTGGGCGGCACGAGCCTGTGGATCGTCATGCCCATGTACCTGCAGTTCCACCTGGGCTACGCGCCCATCAACTCGGCGCTGGTCAGCCTGCCGGCCTCGATCTGCGCGGCATTCTCCGCCCAGATCGCCGGCCGGTATGTGCTGCGGCTGGGCCGGCGGATGGTCATCACGGGGTTCTGCCTCACCATCACCGCGTTGCTGACGTTCATGCTGCTCGCCGGCCTGGTCGAGTCCGGAACGGTGGGCTACCTGATCTTCATGGCCCCCGCCACGCTGATGGGCCTGGCGCAGGGCATGACCATCTCCCCCAACCAGACCCTCACGCTGCGGGCGGTCGACCCCGCGTACGGCGGGGTGGCCGGCAGCATCATCTCGCTGGGCCAGCGCATGGGCACCGCGATCGGCACGGCGATGGTCCCCGGCGTGCTGTTCTGGGTGGTCGAGACGCACGGCGACTGGCTCCTGGCGTTCCGATCGGCCCTCGGGCTGATCGCGGTGCTAGCCGCGGGCGCGCTGGCGTTCAGCATCGTGGACCGCCGCCGCGAGAAGCGCAGCGCCTGACGGGCTTCACTCAACGCCTCCCGCCTCCGCCGATCCCAGTTGGCGGACACCCCCCTCAACCTGGCGGACTCCAGAGGCGAAATCCGGTCCGAAAACCAGCGAGATGTCCGCCGGGTCGCGGCGCGTGCCCGCCAACGCGTACGTGGAGGTACCGCCATGCCGGGAACAGCGAACCCCCGCGACCCCTGAAACTCAGGGCGTCGCGGGGCCGCTAAGAAATGCGGTCTTCAATGAGGAGGCGAACCCCGCGAAGTCAGGTCACGGGGCTGGACAGCGCGAGCGATCCGAGACTGCCACTGACCGAGGAGACCCATCCCGGGGTGACGGGCAAGGCCGGGACATCGTTCAGCTTCCATCCTGCATACAGGGTCAGGCTCTCCGTGATGGGAAGCTCCGAGTCGAACGGCGTATCCAACTCCGGTGCGGTGTTCCAGCCCGTGAAGGTGTACCCCTCCCGCACCGGAACCGCCGGCAACTCCAGCAGCCCGCCGTGAGAGACGATGACCGGCTCGATCACTGCGCCGCCACCGGTGTCGAACGACACCGTGTGAGTATTCTGCTGCCAGCCTGCGTACAGGGTCTGGCTCCCGGTGATGGGAAGCGTCGGGCTGAAAAGCACATCCGATTCAGGCGAAGTCGACCAATTCGTGAAGGTGTACCCCTCCCGCACCGGAACCGACGGCAAGTCCAACAGCCCGCCGTGCGCCACAGACACCGGATCAATCACCGCACCACCACTTGTGTCGAACGACACCGTGTAGCTGTCCGGGTGTGCGTTGTAGCCCATCCACTGCGGCGAGGTGTAACCCGGGCCCTGTGGCTGCGCCAGATACTGGGCGGGGAACGTCACGGTCAGCCCTGCGGCATTGCCCAGTGGCGGATATGGGGAGCCGGTCCCGGTAATCGTGGTCGGCGCCGGACCGGTGAAACGCACCTGGCTCAAATAGTGATTGGTATGGAATGCGCCAAGATCGATAGTTGTGACTCCGGCGGGAATCACCACCGAGGTCAAGTGATTGAAGGCGAACGCGCCTTCGCCGATCGTGACCAGGTTGCTCGGCAGAATCACCGACGTCAACCGATTCTCGTAGAAAGTAAAATCACCGATGTCGCTCAGGCCGTCGGGAAGGGTTACCGACGTCAACAGATCGTTGAACATGAACGCGGCGCCACCGAGAGTGACCAAGCCGTCCGGGAGGGTTACCGACGTCAGACGATTGCGGCTAAACGCCAAGTGGCCGATTGTGACCAGGGTGTCCGGCAGAGTCACGGAGGTCAGCCCTTTCGAGTAGAACGCGTCGTCGCCGATGGCGGTGACGGCGTACTCGGCGCCGCCTACCTCGACAGTGCTGGGAATGTCGACGACCGGTCCGGAGTCGGCGTTATAGCCGGTGACGGTAGCCCCGGCGCCGACGTCGGCGGTGTCGACGGTGTAGGCGACGCCGACGATGACGGCTTGCTCAATGTCGGCCCGGGCGGGCGCTGCGCTCGCGATGACCAGCACGGTTGCCGCGAGCAGAAGGGCGAGGAAGAACGCAAGGTAACGGCGGACCGTCACGGTGGCAGGGAGGAACAGGGTGGACATGGAGTTCCTGACGTGTCGAGCACGCCGCACCACCGACGGAGGAGCATGGTCAGGGAGCGCTGTGCATGGTGGGGGGAACCATCACACCGACCCAGCGGGGAACACAGGGACCGAGAAAACCGCGATGTAAGCGAATCGTAATACTGCCTGCTCGACCGTGACGCTGGAAAACCCGAACTCAGAGTCCCGCAGCTACTTCCACGCCCTGCTTGATGGCCCGTTTGGCGTCGAGTTCGGCCGCCACGTCCGCACCACCGATCACGTGGACGCGTGTACTGGTACCCGTAGGCCCCCCGTCGGTCAGCTGATCCAGCTCAACCACGAGGTCGCGTACGGACTCCTGGCCCGCGCACACGACGATCGAGTCGACCCGAACCAGATGCGGGCGGCCATCGGCGGTGCGGAGGTGCAGCCCGTCGTCGTCGATCCTCTTATAGGTCACTCCCGTGTACTGCAGGACCCCGCCCCTCTTGAGCCCGGCGCGGTGGACCCAGCCGGTGGTCTTGCCCAGGCCCTTGCCGATCGGCGTGGCCTTGCGCTGGAGCAGGTGCACCTCGTGCGCGGGCTCGTCGATCACCGCGGAGATCACCAGGCGGTTGATGCCCGACGACGAGAGGGCTGGTCAGGTGCGGATGTCTGGAGCCCATGGGCCGATTGTGCCGGTGAATCCGGTCAACCGGACAACGGGTCGGACAAATTTCGCTTAAGCAGTAGGCCTTTATCCAGGGAGCATGTGGGCCGATCAGTGACCCACACCACGTCCGATCTCGATGCGCCCGGGCAACTACTGGACGACTGTATATATCGGCATCGGCGGCGAATTTGGTCCTGACCTGCACATTCATCGATCCGGCACCCGTTCCGGCCGAAAAACCCGTCTTGCAGTGATTGGTGGTTCGTGAGCCTATTCTCAACTTAAGGCCCCCTCAGCCCGCACCCTCGAACCCCTCCCCCTCTCAGGAATTCCTTGATGCGACGCATCGTCAGGCGCCGCGTCGGCGCCATCGCCGCCGCTGTGGCCACCTTCGCCGTCCTGGCCGCGCCCCTCGCCCACACCCAGTGGCTGGACCTCGCCGCCGGCCCGCCACCACCCTGCGAGCAGGCGAGCCCTGCCGAGCTCGAGCAGGTGATCTCGGACATCCACAAATTCACCAACCTCGCGCGCGCGGCCGCCCTGGTAGCCCCCGTCGAGCGGCTCGACCGCCTGGACCGGATCGCCCAGAAGTGGACGCCCAGGATGGCCGCCGACGACCAGATGCGTCACAACCCCGACATCCGGGCCGATGTCATACAGACCTTCCCCGGCGAGTGGCGCGGGTTTGCCGAGAACGTGCTGCAGAACTGGTGCGGTGCGACCGGCGAGGCCCTGGTCCAGCAGTGGATGGGCTCACCGACACACCGCGCCAACCTGCTCGACCCCGAGCACACGCACCTGGGAGTCGGCGCCGAGGTGGCCGCGAGCAAGAAGCTGTACTCGACCCAGAATTTCGTCAGCCTGCAGTGAGGCAGCGAGCACCGCACCGCTTGTAACGAATGTGACTCGTGTGACGAAAGGTGCGTGAGTGAACTCGCGGCATTAGTGTTGCGAGGGAACGATCCCCGCCGGGGTCCGGCAGCCGCCGCCCCAGGAAAGGACACCCACGTGCGTCATCCCATCCGTTCCGCCGTCGTCGCGGGGGCTTCCGCCCTCCTCCTCGTCACAGGTGCCGGCACGGCCTCCGCCCAGGGGTCCCTGCAGTTCGCGCTGCCGTTCCCGCTGGACATCCCCGGCCTCGCCTCGCTCATCTCGGGCACCGGTGCTCCCGGCACCCAGGCCGTCCAGACGGCCCAGGTACAGCACGAGCCCCTGATCGCGGTTCCGGAAGAGGTCGCCCGAAAGGCGTTCGAGGGCAGAATCGTGGCCGGGATCAACGAGGCCCGGACCGCCGTGGGAGCGGAGCGACTGGTCACCGATCCCATCCTGGCCGCCACCGCGCGGGTGCGCGCCGAGCAGCTGGCGGCCGGGGACCCGATCACAGGCGACCTCACCGTCCCCGAGGGAGACGAGACCCTGAACCGCACCGTCCTCGACCTGCCCCCGGAGGCGACGCCGCAAAACGTGTTGACCGCCATGGTCACCGACACCGGCATGCGCGAGCGGATGCTCAATGGCGACTTCGACCACGTGGGAGTGGGCACGGCCGCCGGCCAGGACGGGCTGCTCCACGTGGTGCTGGACTTCGAGCGCGGGTAGTCGCCACTGCTGAAGCCGCCGCCGCACCCACCTGACGGGCTCGCGGCCGGGTGGCAAAACTCTACTTTTTGCACGGGGGTATTCCGGTAGACCGTTGCCAAATCGTTCCCTACTCTTCAGCTCGTCATCACCTCCCCCTCAGGTGATGCAGCTAAGGAGCCCCTCCGTGCGTCGCACATCCCCTCGTCTCATCACGTCCCTCGCCGTCTGCGCGGCCGCCGCCATGGCGGTCGGTGGCCTCGGCGCCCCCGCCGCCTCGGCCCAGCAGGTCCTGGTCCCGGGCTCGTCCTTCGGTTTCGTAGCAGGCGATCCTGGCACCGTTCCCCTGGTCGACCCCGCCAGCGCCGAGTACCGCACCCAGCTGATCGAGGCCACCAACGCCGCGCGCGTGGCGAACGGCCAGAAGGCCCTGACCGCCGCCCCCGCCCTCAACACGGTGGCGACCGCCTGGAGCCAGGTGCAGGCCGACGCGAACAAAATGTTCCACAACCCCACCCTCAGCAGCCAGATCCCCGATGGGGCCTCGCGCTGGTCGGAGAACGTGCTGCAGAACTACCGCAACGCCACCCCGCAGGAGCTGGTGAACCAGTGGATGGCCTCCCCCGGTCACCGCATCAACCTGCTCCGCTCGGATCACACCACCATGGGCATGGGCGTCGCCGTGTCCAGCAGCAACAAGCTCTACGCCACCCAGGTGTTCGCCCGGTACTGAGCCACCGGAGCGCGCTCTCCCGGCCCGACCCCCGTCACCCTCTGGTGGCGGGGGTCGAGTCGTTTGGTGGCGGGGGTCGAGTCGTCTCCGACGCGCACTCGATCACCCCCAACCGCACCTAATGACTGGTTTAGATAACTATTCGGTCTCTACTGTGTAACAAACGGCCCGGACGACGGGTCTCGCCCTCTCGAAAGGATTCAACTCGTGACTCGAGCCCTCACCCGATTGCGAAGCGGCCTCCTCCTGGGCGCCGCCGCCTCCATGGCCATGGCACTGAGCGCCGCCCCCCATGCTTCTGCGCAGCTGCCCCAGATCTACCTGCCCGGTCTGACGATCGGCTTCGCCCTGCCCGCCGCCCCGGGCGCCGCACCGGCGATCGATCCCGCCTCCGCGGAGTACCGCGCCCAGCTCGAGGGCGCCACCAACGCGGCCCGCACCGCGCACGGACTGGCCCCGCTGGCCGTCAACGGTGGCCTCACCGGCGTGGCCACGGGTTGGAGCGGAGCCCAGGCCGCACAGAACCGGATGTACCACAACCCCGCCGTGGGAGCGCAGATCCCCGCCGGCTGGGCCCAGTACGGCGAGAACGTGCTGCAGAACTACGCGCACGCCACCCCGCAGCAGCTGGTGGACCAGTGGATGGCCTCCCCCGGCCACCGCGCCAACATCCTCAACCCGGGCCTCAACTCGATGGGCGTCGGCGCCGCCGTGGCGGGCGACGGCAAGCTCTACGCGACGCAGGTCTTCGCGCGGTACTGAGCACGCGCCACGCGCGACTTGGTTGAGCAACACCGCACCACCGCCTCAAGCGCCATCGCACCACCTCACCCCGGTCTCCGTTGGAGGCCGGGGTGAGTCGTCTCTGCGCCCGACGAAGCCGGTCCGGCGCGGGTGCCGCGAGCCCACTGAGCGGGCAAGAAGAACGACGACGACGACGACAAGGTCCACCACCGCGCGCCCGAGCCCGCCTCCCCCACTGCCAACATGGTCCTGGCCGACGCCGAGCCGAGGGCATGGGCATGGGCATGGGCTCACAGTCGCGCTCCGGCCCCCGCGGTCTCTCCAGAGAATCGCCGAGCGCGGGCGTAAACCCGCGCAGCACTGCCCCCGCTGTTAGCTTGGCAAAACACCCGTCGACCGAGGAGTTCCGCCGTGCCCCTGACCCACCACACGCGCCGGCGACTCGGACTCGCTCTGGCGATGGCCGGCGCGGTGGGCGTCCTGGGCCCCGCTGCTGCCAGCGCCGACCCGGCGACCCCGGCGACCGCCGCACCGATGCCCCAGATCCCCCGCGGTCAGCAGATCGTCAACGACGTGCTGGGACCGACCGACCCGGCGTTCTGGAACCTCGCTGTTCCTGGCACCCGGGTGCTGACCCCGATCGATCCCCGTCACGAAGTGATCTGCCTGACGGCCTTCCTGCCGGTGAACAGCTGCTGGACTAACAAGAAGTACGAACTGGCGACCCCGCGACCACTCGCGCATGTCGACGTCCCGATGATCGGCGGGCCTCCGCTACGAATCTGGGCGGACCTCCCGCGATGGGGCGACGGCTCCACGGGCGAGGGCTCCACGCGCGAACTGGCGGACGGCGTCGTGATCTGGTGGCTCACCAACTTCGGCTAACAGCCCGCCAATAAAGCCTCGAGCCCCTCCTCGAAGCGCGGGGCGAACTCGACTCCGGGCATCGTCGGGTCAGCCGCCGTGAGGTTGTGGTGCGTCTGCTCCTCGAGCGCCAACCCGAGCACGTAGGCGGTCATCGCCGTCGTCAACCCCCGCGCCCGCCCCTCCAGGCCGTACCGTTCACACGTCACCTCGACCGCCCGGGCCACCGGATTCACCGCGCCGGCGGCCAGCCCCAGCGCCACGATCTCAGCCCCGTCGGGAACATCCGTCACCGCAACCTTGAGCGCCCGGCCCACCGCGCGCAGCTCCTCGGCCGCTGAACCGTAGACCCCGGTGCCGTCGACCCCGCCACCGGCCTCGACCGGGGCCACGCTCGCCAGCACCCGCTCGGCAACAGCCGTGAGCAGCGCCTGCTTGGACGGGAAATGCCAGTACAGCGCACTGGCCTGCACGTGCAGCCGGGTCGCCAGCGTGCGCATCGACATGCCGGGCAAGCCCGCCTCGCGGAGGAGATCGAGCGCGGTGTCGACGACGGCCGACTTGTTGAGAGCCACGGCTGCTCACCCTATCGCCCCGGGCACGCCGCCACCCCGCCCGCACCTGAACGCTGTACAAGTCCGCGGTTTGGCGCTAGCTTGAACGCCGTTCAGTGAACGTCGTTCAGGAGGAACCATGCCCACCACCACACCCCGCTGGCACGAGCTCGCAGCGCACGTACTCGACGGCGGCGCGATCGACGCAGCCGACGCACTCGCCGTCCTCGAGTCGTCCGACGCCGAACTCATGGACGTGGTGGCCGCGGCCTCCCGCCTGCGCTTCCACCACTTCGCCAACAAGGTCAAGGTCAACTATCTGGTCAACCTCAAGAGCGGCCTGTGCCCGGAGGACTGCTTCTACTGCTCGCAGCGGCTCAACTCGACGGCCGGCATCCTGCGCTACACGTGGCTGAACACCGAGGAGGCCGTCACCGCGGCCAAGGCGGGCATCGCGGCGGGCGCATCCCGGGTCTGCCTGGTGGCCAGCGGCACCGGCCCGAGCAACCGCGAGGTCGGCAAGGTCTCCGACATCATCCAGGCGATCAAGGGCGACACGCCCGGCGTCGAGGTGTGCGCGTGCCTGGGTGCGCTGAAGGACGGTCAGGCCGAGAAGCTCTGCGCGAGCGGCGCCGACGCGTACAACCACAACCTCAACACGGCCGAGAGCCACTACGAGGAGATCTGCACCACGCACACCTACGCCGACCGCGAGCACACGGTTGCCCAGGCGCACGGCGCGGGCCTGTCGGCGTGCTCGGGCTTCATCGCCGGCATGGGCGAGTCGCACGAGCAGCTGGTGGAGCTGGCCTTTGACCTGCGCAGCAAGGGCGTCGACTCGATCCCCGTCAACTTCCTGCTCCCCTTCGACGGCACCCCGCTCGCCGGCGTCGACACCCTCAACCCCCGCGACTGCCTGCGCATCCTGGCGATGGTCCGCCTGGTCAACCCGGACACCGAGATCCGCGTGGCCGCCGGCCGCGAGCGCCACCTCGGCCATCTGCAGGCCACGGCCCTATACGTGGCCAACTCACTGTTCCTCGGGGACTACCTCACCAGCGAGGGCCAGCCCGGCGGCGAGGACCTGCAGATGATCGCCGACGCCGGCCTGGAGATCCTGCAGATGGAGACGGGCACGGGCACAGGGAGAACAGGAATAGAAAACGACGACGAGGCCGTCGTTCTCGAGGCGGCCCGCCCGTCCCCGCAGACCCCGGTGGCCATCCGCACCCGCGGCGCCGGCACCAGCGAGCCCGCGAACGCCTGACATGACCACCGCTCCTGCTGCCGTCGACCCCGTCGTCGTCGACCCCACCGCTCTGCTCGCCGCGGACGCCGAGCACGTCTGGCATCCGTACGGCGGGTTCCCGGCGACCACCGAGCCGCTGCCCGTGGTCTCGGCGGAGGGGGTGCGGCTGCGGCTGGCCGACGGGCGCGAGCTCATCGACGGAATGAGCTCGTGGTGGGCGGCCATCCACGGCTATCGGCATCCGCACCTGGACGCCGCCGCGCACCGGCAGATCGACACGATGAGCCACGTGATGTTCGGCGGGCTCACGCACGCGCCGGCGGTAGAGCTGGCCACGCGGCTCGCGCGGATGGCGCCGGGCGGGCTGAACAAGGTGTTCCTGGCCGACTCCGGCTCCGTATCCGTAGAGGTCGCGGCGAAGATGGCCATCCAGTACCAGCGCTCGCTGGGCCGCACCGGCCGCACGCGACTGGCCACCTGGCGCGGCGGCTACCACGGCGACACCCTCTCTCCCATGAGTGTGTGCGACCCCGACGGCGGCATGCACAGCCTGTGGCGCGGCGTGGTGACCGAGCAGGTGTTCGCGCCCCAGCCGCCCGCGCATTACAGCGGCGACTACGTCGCCGAGCTGGAGCGCACCTTCCATCAGCACGCGGGCGAGCTGGCCGCGATCATCGTCGAGCCCGTGGTCCAGGGCGCCGGCGGGATGCGCTTCCACCACCCGGATTACCTAGCAGACCTGCGCCGCCTCGCCGACGAGACCGGCGCCCTGCTGATTTTCGACGAGATCGCCACCGGCTTCGGCCGCACCGGCGAGCTCTTCGCCGCCGACCACGCCGGCGTCGCCCCGGACATCCTGTGCCTGGGCAAGGCGCTGACCGGCGGGTACCTCACCCTGGCCGCGACGCTCACCACCGACCACATCGCCGAGGTGATCAGCGCCGGCGAGGCGGGCGGCCTGGCGCACGGCCCGACCTTCATGGGCAACCCGCTGGCCTGCGCGGTCGCGTGCGCGTCGCTGGATCTGGTCGAGTCCGGCCAGTGGCGCGAGCGCGTGCCGCGGATCCAGGAGCGCCTGCGCCGCGGACTCGCGCCCGCGCTCGGGCTGCCCGGCGTGGTGGACGTGCGCGTGCTCGGCGCGATCGGGGTGATCCAGCTGGACGCGCCGGTAGAGATGGCGACGACGACGAGGGCCATCACCTCGCACGGCGTGTGGCTACGCCCCTTCCGCGATCTCATCTACACGATGCCGCCGTACGTCACTACGAATGAAGAGATCGACCGGATTTGCACGGCAGCGGTGGCCGGGGCGGCAGCTGCCGGAGCGGCCGCAGTGTCCGGGGCGGCCGCCGCCAGCGCAGAACGAGGAGAAACTGCACATGTCTGACCTCCTGGCCCCGACCACACGGACCACCTCTCCGGCACCGATCCACTCCTGCGCTCTGGACTGGCTCGACGCCGCCGCCGCGCAGCGCAGCGCCCACCACCTGCACCGCGTCCTGGCGCCCCGGTCCCCGGACGACCGGGCGATCGACCTGGCCTCCAACGACTACCTGGGCCTGGGCCGGCACCCGGAGGTCGTGGCCGGGGCGAACGAGGCGACCACCCGCTGGGGCGCCGGGGCGACCGGATCGCGGCTGGTCACCGGCACGACCAGCGATCACGAGGCGCTCGAGCACGAGCTCGCCGACTTCACCGGAAAGCCCGCCGCGCTGGTGTTCTCCTCCGGCTACACCGCCAACCTCGGCGCGGTGGTGGCGCTGTCCGGGCGGGGATCGCTCATCGTCTCCGACGGCGGCTCGCACGCCTCCCTGGTGGATGCGTGCAGGTTGTCGCGGGCCCGCGTCGTCGTCGTCGATCGGGGGGACACCACCGCCGTGGCGCGCGCCCTCGCCGAGCGCACCGAGGAACGCGCGCTGGTCGTCACCGACTCGGTGTACAGCGCCGACGGCGACCTCGCCCCGCTGCCCGCGCTGCACGCGGCCTGCCGGTCGCACGGCGCGGTGCTGCTGGTGGACGAGGCGCACGGCCTGGGGGTGCGCGGCGTCGGCGGCCGCGGGCTGGTCCACGAGCACGGGCTCACCGCGCACGAGGACGTGGTCATCACCGCGACGCTGTCCAAGGCGCTCGGTGCGCAGGGCGGGGTGGTGCTGGCGTCCGAGCGGGTGCGCGCACACCTGGTGGACACCGCGCGGACCTTCATCTTCGACACCGGCCTGGCGCCCTCCAGCGTCGGGGCGGCGCGGGCGGCGCTCGCGGTCCTGCGGGCGGAGCCGGAGCGGGCGCAGCGCGTGCGGGACGTCGCCGGGTACCTGGCCACGGTGACCGGCGCCGCCCGGCCGCACTCCGCGGTGGTGTCGGTGATCCTCGGCGACCCGGCCCGGGCCTACTCCGCAGCCCGGCGCTGCGCGGACCTGGGCGTGCGGGTCGGCTGCTTCCGGCCGCCGTCGGTCCCCGAGGGCACCGCGCGGCTGCGGCTCACCGCCCGCGCCGATCTGTCCGACGACGAGCTGGTCAGCGCCGCCGCGGTCCTGACCCAGGTGCTGGTCGAGCACGAGCGGTGGGGCGACGCGTGACCGCGGGGACCGGGACGAGTGCGACGACGAGGGCCGCCACGGCCAGGACAGCACCGGTCGTCATCACCGGCACGGGCACCGACGTGGGCAAGACCATCGCCACCGCCGCGCTGGCCGCGTTCGCCCGTTCCGCCGGCCTCGACGTGGGGATCTGCAAGCCCGTGCAGACCGGCCTCGCACCGGGCGAACCCGGCGACGCCGACGAGGCCGCGCGGCTCTCCAGGGTCGGGCGCCTGCTCGAGGTGCGACGACTCCCCGACCCGCTGGCCCCGGAGACCGCCGCCCGGGTCGCGGGGCTGCCGCAGCCCCAGCTCGATGATCTGGTCGGGCCGATCCGCCGGTGGCTCGGCTCCCCCGAGGGTTTGAACTCGACCGCTGGACCCGACTCCGCCGCTGGCCGCACCGACCTGCTCGCCCCGTCCGCCCGCCTCGATCTGATCGAAGGCGCCGGCGGGGTGCTGGTCAGGCTCGGCACCGACCTCACCGTGCTCGACCTCGCGGCGGCGCTCGAGGCTCCGGTGGTCGTGGTCGCGCGCGCAGGCCTCGGGACGCTCTCCGACACCGAGCTCACCGTCCGGGCGATCGAGGCCGCGGGGCTGCACTGCGCCGGGACCGTCCTCGGCGCGTGGCCGACCGAGCCCGACCTCGCCGAGCGTTGCAATCTCGAGGACCTACCTCGCCTGACCGGGGTCCCGGTGCTCGGCCGGGTTCCCGCGGGCGCGGGCCGGCTCGCCCCGGACGAGTTCGCGCAGCGTGCGCCCGGATGGTTCGACGACGACGCACTGGCCGCTCTACAGACTCCCCATGACCAGCTCCTGAGCAGGTAGAATCGGCCAGACGCATACGCAAGGAGGACCTCATGTCCACCCGCATCGGACCCACCACCGAACAGGCACTCGCCGGTGCCCTGGCCGGCCACCGGATGGCAGGTATGGAGCCGTCTCCCGACGCTGTCGAGATCAGTCGCCAGTTCGCCGACGGGAAGCTCACCCGCGAACAGGCCCTCGTCAAAATTCGAAACGCGGTGCTCAAGCGCACCGCCCGTTGATGGCTTTCATCGCGTGAACCCCCGAGATCCCTACACGGACCCCTCAGGGGCACTTCGTAACCGACTTGGAATCACCGACCCTCACATCCTCGCCGAGCATGAGCGCGATCTCGCCTTTTTCCGAGTCGTCGAACTGGAGCGCACCCCAATCGAGGGACGCTTCGACTTCGCCCATCTTCGCGCGATCCACCGTCACATCCTCCAGGACGTCTACGACTGGGCCGGAGAACTCCGCACTACCGACACCGGCGCCTTCGGCATCCCTCATGCGCGTCCGCAGTTCCTCCGCGAGGAACTCGACCGGGTGTTCCACCAGATCGCCACCCGGCCGCCCAGCACCACCGATTCCGACGCGGCCACCGACACCATCGCCGCGCACTGGTCCGAGCTCACGCTGGTCCACCCGTTTCGCGACGGCAACAGCCGCAGCCAGCGCGTCTTCTTTGATCAGATGTTCCGCCATGCCGGGTGGGCCGTGAACTGGGCCGGTGTCGATGCCGCTGCAGCTCACGCCGCCCGCCACATGTCCCTGTACGGCCGGCCCGATTATCTCGCCGACCAGCTCAGACACGCCGTGTACCCCATCGCAGAGCTAGCGGACGGTGGGCTGTCCGCCACCCAGGGCATCCGCTCCGCTCACGACGCCGGCGAGCACTTCCGCGCTATGCGTGAACACCACGCGGCGGGAATAGTGACTCCCTACGTGCCCTAGATCCTCCCGCCGACTGGAGCGAGCCGAGCGATGAGCTGTTCCAGAGGTGACTCGACGAGGAGCGCGCGATCAGCCTGATCCTGTACGGGACACCCCGGAGGGCTGAGCGCGGTCCCCACGGGCCACTCGTGGGCTACGGGGACAGTCGGCCATGCCCTCTCGGCTCGGCCCTCAGACCAGCCACGTTCAGCCGACGTGCCAGTGACGGCGGATGAGCGCCTCGCGAGCAGCCTCGTCATGCGCACCCTCGCCGTCCTGCGTGGCATCGTCGGTGTCGCGTAAGCCCGCGAGCAGGGCGTCGATGAGCTGACCGGGGAAGACCCCGTCGGCTTCGAACTTCTCGCGCTCGGCCTCGAGCACGTCGGCCGCCTCCGAGCACGAGGTGGGCAGTTGCTCGAAGTCGTCGTGGTTCGCGGTGCTGAGCCGCTCTGCCAGCTCCAGGCTCCCGGGATCACTGAGCCCGCGCGTGGCTGCGACGGCCATGCCTGCCAGGAGCAGGTGCACGTCGGCGGAGCCGTCGCCGAGTCTGAGCTCGACGGTCTGGGGATGCGTGACGGGTTCCGGCACGGGCTCGGTGCTGCCCGGATTGGCGTGGGCGACCATGTCGGCCAGCACGTCCCCGTTCCAGGCCAGCGGGACCCGGACCAGGCCGGTGCGGTCCGTCGTGCCCCAGCAGATGTCCTCGGGGGACTCGTCCCCTTCGGCGAACCGCAGGTAGGACGTGGGGACCGTGTTCCCGAACGCGGACAGGGCCCGGGCCGCCGAGAGGTAGCCGGCGATCAGCCGACGTCCGGTGTCGTTGATCCCCGCCTTGTTGACGATGGTGTTGGTGCCGTTTCGCACCAGCCGACTGTGGATGTGCAGGCCGTTTCCGGCGCCCTCGCCGCTCACCAGAGGGGCGAAGGTCGCCTCGAGACCGTGGGCGTAGGCCACCTCGCGCACCACCCATTTGGCCAGGACGAGGTGGTCGGCTGCCTGCTCCACGGGCACGGGCTGGAGCTCGATCTCGTGCTGGACCAGCTGCCGGTCATCCTCGAGGATGTTGCCGACCTCGCTGTGGGCATACTTCAGCGGCACCCCCATGGCGCCGAGGTGACCCAGCACCTGCTCCCGGACGCGCTGGCCCTTGGAGAAGGGCCCCGACTCCTGGTAGCCGCGCTCCTCTTCGACGGGGTAGATCCGCTCGGGCTCGTCGACGAGGTAGTACTCCAGCTCGCCGAAGGCTTCGAGCGTCATGCCGGTCTCCTGCGTCAGCACCTCGGCGGCGCGGCGCACGATCTGCTCGCGCGCGTAGGGCAGCGGCGTCCCGCCGTCGTCGTAGAAGGAACACAACACGTCGAGCGAGCGCCGCTCGCCGAAGGGGTTGAGGAAGGCGGTGCGGTGGCGCGGGACGATGTAGACGTCGCTGGCCTCGGTGTCGGTGCCGGCGAAGACACTCGAGCCGTCCACGCGCTCGCCTCGCGTCAGCACCTCGGCCAGGTGCTCGCGCGAGTTGATGGGGAAGGCCAGCGTCTTCAGCCGCCCGTCGCCCCCGACGTAGCGCAGGTTCACCTGGCGCAGTTCCAGCTCTTCGACCGCCCGCACGAGGTCGCCGGCGGTGAACTCGGCCGAGGGCTTGCCGAGCAGGCGGACGATCGGGTGGGGTTCGAACGCGTCGATGGCCATACCCCGTTCTACCAGCGCCGGGGCGGGGTCTCCCGGGTTTCCGGGGCGCACCCGCTCAGCCGAGGATCTTCTCCCATTCGATCCAGCCGCGCCCGGTCCGCCCGTCGGCGGCGGCGAAGTCGGCCATCGCCCGGACGAAGTGCGCGACCTCGCCCTCCTCGGAGACCAGCAGCAGGTTGGCGTAGGCCGTGGGCGTGACGGTGAACGCCAGGTCCACCCCCTCCAGCCGGACCGTGGCGTTGGTCATCCGCCCGTCGCCGTCGTATTCCGCCTCCGACGATCCCAGGGACAGCTCGGTGAGGGAATCACCCTTCTGGACGTAGCCGAAGGCGTATTCCATTCCGTCCATCACCACGCTGTGGACCTTGGTCCCGGTGGTGAGTCCCTCGCCGTCGTCGAGCCGGAAGGCATTCCACATCCACGCCGATCCCCACCAGTCGCGCTTGGCCCACGAGTGGTCGCGCTGGCCGTCGCCGGCGAAGGTGAACTCCTCGCCGTCGATCGAGATGGTCCCGGTGACGCGGCTCGGCATCTCGTAACGGGTGGTGATGGACCACTGGTAGTCGATGCCGTCGGTCAGCCACGTCAGTTCGGCCTTGATCTCCGTGGGCGTGCCGGGCTCGCCGCGCAGGATCGCGCCCTCGTCGGCATAGGTGTACGCGGTGCCCTCGAATTTCACCACGTAGGCCTTGACCGGGTCGGTCACCTCGAACGAGGCCGTGTACGTGGGCGCCTCAACGGTGAACTTGAGCTCCTCGCGCGTGGGCAGCGGCGCGGCGGTGTCGTTGAGGATGATCGACGGCCTGCCCGGTCGCGCGATGGCGAACGACGTCATGGACACCCCGAGGTTGGGCGTGTCACCCAGCCGGGCGTAGACGCCCACGGTGCCGTCGTCGCTGATCGCGTCCATGTAGTGGCTCTCGGACCACAGCCGCACGTCGGCCTGGGGCGGGTGCGCGCCCTCGTTCACCGGGTCGACGCGCAGCGGCTGCGGCTGCTGCTGGTGCTGGGAGTGCCGAGGGGTCTGAGGGGCCTGAGGGGCCTGAGGGGCCTGAGGGGTCTGAGACATGGGGCACCGTTTCTCCGGGGGGTGGAACGTGTTCCATTCTGGCCCACCATCCCCCGGCGGGCGCCCGCCGGGGCGGCCACCGTCAGCGCGCTTCAGGCGGTCGGAACCACACGTCGGCCAACAGTTCCAGGGACTTGTTCCGCACGGCCGGGTCGTACGCGTAGGTGACGGTGATGAGCTCGTCGGCGTCGGTGCGCTCGACGAGGCTACCGACGGCCGTGGATCCGTGACGGGTCACCGATTCGGGAGGGGCGGGTGTCGACGACGAGGTGCCCTTTCCCGCGCGGCACGACCGCCCGCCCGGTGTGTCAGTCCAGGTCTTCCGACGAGCTCCGGCTCCAGCGATGCCGACGACGTCCACGTGGACGGTGCTCGATCTCCTGGTAGTCGAACACCGGTAGTGAGAGTTTGAAGCGGATCGCGGCCACCCGCAGGCCGAACCCTACGACCACGGTGATCGCCGCGCCCCAGTTCTCCGGGACGCCCGCTGCCGCGAGGCCCACGTAGACGAGCGCGGCCAGGATGGCGACACTGGCGTACAGCTCGTGTCGGAACACGAGTGGCACCCGGTCGCACAGCAGGTCACGCATGACTCCCCCGAACACGCCCGTGATGACCGCGGCAGCGACGGCGATGATGACGCCGTGCCCCATCTCGAGGGCGATCCGGGCACCGAAGATCGCGAAGACGGCCAGTCCGAGTGCGTCGAGCCCGAGGAAGAGCACCCTGAAGTGCCGCATGAGCGGGGCGACGAACACGGTGACGACCGCTGCCAGCGCGACCATTGCGAGGTAGGACGGATTCTCCACCCAGATGAGCGGATAGTGGCCCAGCAGGACGTCCCGGATCGAGCCGCCGCCGATGGCGGTGACGCACGCAACGATCACCACCCCGAACAGGTCCATGCGCTCGCGACCGGCGGCCAGCGCACCGGTCATGGCCTCGGCGGTGATACCGATGAGGAACAGAATGGTGAGGAACTCCACGGGTCCGGTCAGACCGTGCGAGAGGCGAGGTGAGGGGTCGGCATGGGGCGCGCGACTAGAACCACAGCTCTGCCAGCAGCTCCAGCGAGCGGTTCCGCACCGCCGGGTCGAACGCGTAGGTGACGGTGATGAGCTCGTCGGCGTCGGTGCGCTCGACGAACTCGTCTAGCTGGGCCTTGACGGTGGCCGGCGAACCCACCGCGCTGACATCGAGCATCGCCGCGGCGCCGCCCAGCTGGCCGGCGAGCGCCTGCGGGTCAACCGGCGGCTGGATCTTGCGACTGCGCCCGGCCCGCAGGTCCAGGAACATCTGCTGGATGGTGGTGAACTCCCGCTGCGCCTCCGCATCGGTGTCGGCCACCATCACGTTGATGCCGGCCATCACGTAGGGCTTCTCCAGTCGCGCCGTGGGGGCCTCGGTGCTGAAGGACTCGCGGTACACCTGGATGGCCTGGTCGATCTGGTCGGGCGCAAAATGCGAGGCCAGCGAGAACGGCAGTCCCAGCTGGCCGGCGATCGACGCGCCGTTGACCGTGGACCCGAGCACCCAGATCGGCACCTCGGTCCCCAGCGACGCCGACGACAGGATCGACGTGCTGTGCGCGGTGCCGTCGGGGCCGAACCAGCCCTGCAGGTCGTAGATGTGCTGGGCAAAGGCCTGCGGCTCGGCTGACGAACGGCTCAGCGCCTGCGCGGTCATGCCGTCGGTCCCCGGCGCGCGGCCCAGCCCCAGATCGATCCGGTCGCCGTACATGTTGGCGATCGTGCCGTACTGCTCGGCCACCATCAGCGGGGCGTGGTTGGGCAGCATCACGCCGCCGGAACCCACGCGGATCTTCTCCGTCACCGACGCGGCCTGCGCGATGAGCAGCGACGTCGCGCTCGAGGCCAGGTTGGGAGTGTTGTGGTGCTCGGCAAACCAGAGGCGCTTGTAGCCCAGCCGGTCGGCAAGGCGCGCGGACTCCATCGACGCGGCGATGCCCTCACGCGCGGTGGAACCCTCGGGGATCGAGACCAGATCGAGAATGCTCAACGGGACGGACAAGTGACATCTCCTTGAATACGGTGCCGCGGCGAGGACCCTTTCGGTATTGCCCCCGCCCGGACTCACACCCAGATGCTACGGACGTCCGCGATTGGGTGACGGATCACCGATCCCCCGCGGGCGTCGGTCACCCCCGCGATAGCGATGCGGTGGGGACCGCGGCGAGGACGCGGTGTCGGCGCGGTCGGACGGTCGCCGCGTGAGAGCCACGACGACGAGGTGTTCTCCCGCGTCCCCGCCAGCGGTCCGCGGGGATGCGCATTCCGAGCCCGGTCCAATGTGTCGTGGGCCACACTTAGCGAGACGCGGGCGCCGCCCGCCAGCCGATCCGCGCGGAGGGTCACCACCATGACGCAGACACGTTCCGACGAGCCGCTCAATCAGCGAGTGACGGCGGGTGAGACCGATCTCGACGACTTCCGGGAGCGCTTGACCATCTGGCTGGCTGGCCGGGACGAGGTCGACGAGTCCGCCGGGGTCGAGGTCTCGGCGGTGAGCCGGCCGGAGAGTTCGGGGATGTCCAACATTTCGGTGCTCTTTGAAGCCTCCTGGGCGCCGGCCGGCGCGGCCTTTCCAGAGAATTCGGCGACTCCAGCGGGCCCGGCCTCTCCGGAGGGCTCAGCCGAGCCGCAGACGGCCCGGTTGGTGGCCCGCATGTGTCCGGAGAACGACGCGTTCCCGGTGTTCCCGGTCTACGACCTGGCCAAGCAGTTCGACGTGATGCGGGTCGTGGGCGAGCACACCGACCTGCCGGTCCCCCGCGTCCGCTGGCTCGAGCAGGACCCCGCCGTGTTGGGCACGCCGTTCCTGGTGATGGACCGGGCGACCGGGCAGGCACCGGTCGACAATCCCCCGTACGTCTTCGACGGCTGGCTGCTGCAGATGGACATCGAGCAGCGGCGGGATTTCCAGCGCGAGTCTGTTGCCGTGCTCGCGGCGATCCACGGCATCCCGCAGCCTGCCGAGTTGGTGCCGGGTCTCGCCCCCGCCTACGGCATGAGCTCGCTCCGAGCGCACGTGGACGAGCAGCGCGCCTACTACGACTGGACCACCCGCGAGGACGGGCTGACAATCCCCGTCATCGACCGGGCCTTCGACTGGATCGAGGCCCACTGGCCCGCCGAGACCGGACCCGACGTGCTGAGCTGGGGCGACGCCCGGATCGGCAATATCCTCTACGAGGGCACCCGCCCCTCGGCCGTGCTGGACTGGGAGATGGCGGCGATCGCGCCGCCCGAGGTGGATCTGGGCTGGTTCCTCTACTTCCACGACCTGTTCCAGGAACTCGCCGTGGCCTTTGACTTCCCCGGCATCCCGGACCTGTTCGACCACGACGAGGTGGTGGCGCAGTACCAGCAGCTGACCGGTTCCACGGTCCGCGACCTGCCGTTCTACTACGTGTACGCCGGGCTGCGGCAGGCGGTGATCCTGTCGCGGATCAGTACAACGTCGCTGACCACGTGGCACGCGGCTCGTGCAACGGGGACGTGGGGTGGGCCTGTTCGAGCCCGCCAATGGGCCGACACGAACTGTCCAGTCTTGCGGGGTGGGCGATATGGCTAAGTAGGCGTAGGTCCTGCAGATAAGGTCTACTCCCGAATCTGAAGCGCGCTGACAAGGGAGCCCAATTGCCGCGTATCGAAGTAGTGGCGGCAGTGTTCTACCGGGATGGCGAGGTGCTCGCCTGCAAACGAGCGCCTGGTAAGTCCGCGGCGGGCAAGTGGGAATTTCCGGGCGGGAAAATCGACGACGACGAGACTCCCCAATTCGCGTTGGCTCGCGAGATTCGAGAAGAGCTCGGGATCTCCATCTCGGTCGATGGTCTCGTCGACAGGACTGTTACCCCAGTCGGCGATCTCGACATCGATCTGGCCTGCTACCTCGTGTCCTCCGCTGAGGTGCCGTTCCACAGCACCGATCACGACGAATTGCGCTGGCTTCCCGTCGACGCTCTGACGACGCTCGATTGGGCGGCTCCAGACCTCCCGGCGGTAGCAATTCTTTCGGCTCCTGCCTACAGGTCAAAGACGGAGCGGCCGTGAGCGCCCCTTTGCCCGATGGGCTCTACGAATCCGTCATTACGCCGCGCCTCCAGAAGCGTCTCGACGCGACCCTCGGGTCACGCCGCATCGTCGACTTAGATCCAACTCTTGCTCCCGAGATCCTCGGACGGCACATCGGTGACGCGGTTCGGAGACACCTCGAATCTGTCGACCCAACTGAGCGACTCGAGGTGGTCGAGCGGTTCCTTGAAGTTCTTAAATCCGATACCGACGACCTCGCAGGCGGGTCGATCCTTCAGTCCATCTACCCCACCGGGAGAGCCGAACCTCGTCGCCCGTCAACCCCGCTGTCCGAAGGCGCGCTTCTCACCAACGCCCGGGATGAGCCCGGCCTTGGCAATGAACTCGCCCTCGAGATGGAATCGGCTGACGAAGTCGACCTCTTGTGCGCGTTCGTAAAGTTCACCGGCGTGACGGTCTTAGCCCCACAGTTCAAACTGCTCGCTGACAGGGGGATATCTCCTCGTGTTCTCACGACAACTTACATGGGAGCGACCGACCGGCGGGCTCTCGACGTGCTGGTGAATGACTACGGCGCGCAGGTCAAAGTGCGGTTTGAGAAGGCTTCGACCCGTCTGCATGCGAAAGCGTGGTTATTCCGGCGTCATTCCAGCTTCGACACCGCTTATGTCGGTAGCTCGAACCTATCCCGTGCTGCGCTCGTGGACGGGCTCGAATGGAACGTCCGCCTGTCGTCAGTCGCGCACGCGGCTCAGTTGGCAAAATTCCGGGCGGTCTTCGACTCGTACTGGAACCTGGCGGATTTCGAGTTGTACAACCCAGCTACCGACGCAGAGAAGCTAGACCGAGCGCTCGAAGAGGCAGGCGGCCGCAAATCCGGCTCTGAACTGCCCCAGGTTTCCCGCCGCTCCTATGTGGGTTGAAGCTCTCGGCTGAGAGCGGCGTAGTAGCTCTGCTCG
>NZ_JAWLRW010000007.1:102305-274361 GCF_033142235.1 Rhodococcus sp. IEGM 1408 | reverse complement strand
ATCCATGGCTTCCACAGTCCCCATGCGAAGATGACCGAACTAATCGACGGTGTTGCGCTAGCCACCTGAGACCGCCGGCGGGCGATGTGTGCGGGACGCTCTTGTCGACGGCCCTCGCGCGGCGGGCGGGCGTGGCCCGGGGGCTCAGTCCCGGGTGCGCGCCGGGATGAGCATGCCCAGCACCCAGTTGACCAGACCGATCACGATCGCCCCGAAGAACGCCGCCCAGAACCCGCTCACCACGTACTCGGCGCCGAACGGCTGGAACGCGGTGGTGACCCACCCGGTGAGAATGAGCATCAGCGCGTTGACCACCAGCAGGAACAGCCCCAGCGTGAGGATGGTCAGCGGCAGCGACAGCAGCTGCACGATCGGCTTGACCACCGCGTTGATCAGCGTGAACACCACGGCCACGATGAGCAGCGCGGCGACGGTCTGCCAGCTCACCTCGTTGGTCATTCCGCCGGCGTCGGGGGCGTAGGTCCCCGCGGTCTCGTGCAGGGTGATCCCCGGCACGATCAGCGTCGCCACCCACAGCGCGACGGCGTTGACGATCAGTCCCAGTACCAGCGCCATGAAAGAAGTCAGCTCCCCACGTAGGAATCGGCCACGTCGAGCGCGCGGTCGAAGATGTCGAGCCCCTTCCGGGCTTCGTCGGCCGTGATGATGCAGGGCGGCACGATGTGGAAACGGTTGTAGTTCATGAACAGCAGCAGTCCGTCCTTCTTGGCGGCCCCGAAGGTCTTGGCCATGGCCTCGCTCGTTCCACCGTAGGGCGCGAGGGGCTCGCGTGTCTCGCGGTCGGCCACCATCTCCACGGCCCAGAAGACGCCGAGTCCGCGGACCTCACCGATCGACGGGTGCTTCTGGGCCAGCTCGCGCAGGCGCGGGCCGATCACGTCCTCGCCGATCGTCCGGGCGTTCTCGACGATCTTCTCGTCCCGCATGAGGTTGATCGTCGCCACCACGGAGGCACAGGCCAGGGGATGCCCGGCGTAGGTCAGACCGCCGGTGTACGGGGTCTTCTCGAAGGAGGCGGCGATCCGGTCGTGCAGGATCACCCCGCCCAGCGGCACGTAGCCGGAGTTGGAGCCCTTGGCAAAGGTGATGAGGTCGGGCGCCCAGTCGTCGTCGCCGGAGCGGAAGTTGTCCAGGGCCAGCCAGGCGCCGGTGCGGCCGAAGCCTGACATGACCTCGTCGCAGATCATGACGATCCCGTACTTGTCGCAGATCTCGCGCACGCCGCGGAGGTAATCCGCCGGCGGCACCATGATCCCCACGGTGCCCGGCACCGACTCGATGATCAGGGCGGCGAAGTGGTCCGGTCCCTCGAGCCCGATGAGCGAGTCCAGGTGCTCGAGCGCGCGGTCGCACTCCTGCTTGGTGTTCTCGGCGTAGAACTGCGAGCGGTACAGGTAGGGCGCGTGGAAGTGGACGGCGCCGGTGTTGCCCAGGTCGTTGGCCCAGCGGCGGGTGTCGCCGGTGAGGTTCATCGAGGTGGTGGTGGCGCCGTGGTAGCTGCGGAACGCCGAGAGGGTCTTGTGCCGGCCGGTGTGGCGGCGCGCCATGCGGATCGCGTGCTCAACCGCCTCGGAGCCGGCGTTGGTGAAGAACACCCGGTTCATCCCGGCCGGCGCGACCTCGGCGACCAGCCGGGCCGCCTCGGCGCGGGCGGCGTTGGCGTGCGCCGGGTTGATGGTGCACAGCTCGGCGGCCTGGTCCTGGATGGCCTTGACCACCACGGGGTGCTGGTGCCCGATGTTGGTGTTGACCAGCTGCGAGGTGAAGTCGAGCAGGCGGTTGTCGTCGCCGTCGGTCAGGTAGCACCCCTCCGCGGCGGTGATCACCATCGGATCGGAAGCGCCCCAGGCGGACCACGGGGCCAGGACGTGGGCCCGCTCCTTCTCGTAGACCTCGCGGGCGGCGGCGTTCTGGGGTGCGGGCACGGGGCGGTTCTCCTGTGGTCGACGTCGATGGGCCGCCGACCATTCTCCCATGCATGCCTCTTCCTCTCCCGGCCGCTCGGTGGGATGCTCATGACTCTGTGATGTGTCGCACAGGCCCGGCGGAGGGAGCGCATCATGTCCAGCCCGTCAGAACCCACACCGGCGTCGGGATCCACGGCGCCACCCGGACCGACGCCGGAGTCCGGCATCCCGGTGGTGGTCACCGGCCCGGAACGCACCACCGGCCAGCCCCCGCTCAAGCGGGTGATGGGTCCCGGGCTGCTCCTGCTCTTCATAGTCGGGGACATCCTCGGCACCGGCATCTACGCGCTGACCGGCAAGGTCGCCGGGCAGGTCGGCGGTGCGGTGTGGCTGCCGTTCCTGGTGGCGTTCGCCGTGGCCATGCTCACGGCGGCCAGCTACCTCGAGCTCGTCACCAAGTATCCGCGAGCCGGTGGCGCGGCCGTTTACACCCACCGCGCCTTCCGGGTGCACTTCCTGACCTTCCTCGTCGCGTTCACCGTCATGGCCTCCGGGCTCACCTCAGCGTCGTCCGCGTCCATCGCCTTCGCGAGCAACCTCAACCAGGCGGTCAACCTGGATCTCGCGTCCGGGACCTGGCCGCTGATCGGCATCGCGCTGTGCTTCATCACCGCCGTCGCCGTGATCAATCTCCGCGGCGTCTCCGAATCCGTCCGCCTCAACGTGGTCCTCACCTGCGTCGAGTTGTCCGGTCTGCTCATCATCATCGCGATCGGCGCGTGGGCCATCAGCCAGGGGCAGGGCGACTTCTCCCGGGCCGGCCAGCTCGATGTCAAGGAGGGCGAGAGCCCCTTCCGGGCCGTCACCGCCGCCACCGCGCTGGCCTTCTTCGCCCTGGTGGGCTTCGAGGACTCGGTGAACATGGCCGAGGAGACCAAGAACCCCGTGAAGATCTTCCCCAAGATCATGCTGACCGGGCTCGTCATCACCGGCGTCGTCTACGTCCTCGTGGCGATCGCCTCGGTGACGCTGGTGAGCCCCGAGGACCTGGGCGAGGGCGAGACCCCGCTGCTCAAGGTGGTCGCCGCCGGCGCGCCCGCGTTCCCGGTGTGGATCTTCGCGTTCATCACCATGTTCGCCGTGGCCAACTCGGCCCTGATCAACATGCTCATGGCGTCGCGACTGCTCTACGGCATGGCGCACGAGCAGGTGTTGCCGCCGGTGCTCGGACGGGTGCTCCCCGGTCGCCGCACCCCGTGGGTGGCGATCGTGTTCACGTCCCTGATCGCGTTCGGGCTCATCGCCTTTGCCGACCTCGCCACGCTGGGCGGGACCACCTCGCTGCTGCTGCTGGCGGTCTTCACGGTGACCAACATCGCCGTCCTCGTCCTGCGGAAGGACCCCGCCGAGCACCGCCACTTCCGCGCGCCCACCGTGATCCCGATCCTCGGGGCCCTGTGCTGCGCGTTCCTGGTCTCTCCGCTGTCCGGGCGGGCGACGAGCGACTATCGCGTCGCCGCCGTGCTGCTGGTCGTGGGCGTGGCGCTGTGGGCTCTGCACTGGGGGGTCAACCGGATCCTCTTCCACCGCGGGAACCGCCCCGAGAACATCGACTGGCTCTCCGGCCATCCCGACGACCTGCCCCGTCAGCGTGAGGGGCGGCCGTACCCCTGACAGCGCAGCGCAGCCGGGATGCTCGCGGCTAGAACAGCGCTTCCTGCGCGCTGTCCACCGCCTGCGCCCCGGCGACGGGCCGTCCGGGCGCCACGCATGTCAGCAGTTCCTCGAACCGGGCGAACGGCACCAGTTCGAGCCCCTTCCTCCGGGCGAATGCCGCCCTCCCCCGGACCGCACCCGGGGCGTCGCACACCGCGAGGGAGGTCCGGGAGGAGATGCGGTTGGCCAGGTAGAGACCCTTGTCGACGACGAGGCCGGCGACCTCTTCCGGATCCCGGTCCACGTCCTGCGTGAAGACCACCTCCATCCCCTGCACCAGCCCGCCGGAGCGCCGCAACTTCCCGGCCGGCCGCCAGAGCCGGGGCGCGGCCAGCGCCTCCGCCCACACGCGCGAGACCAGGAAGCCCGTCTCCGGGTCCGGCAGCATCCCGTCGAGCTCGCGCACGGTGGGCTGCACGTCCTTGGCCGCGGCCACCTCGAGCATCCCGGCAAAGATCCCGGCCAGCACCAGGGCGTCGTCGTGGGCGTCGTGCGCGGCACGCTGCTCCACACCGAAGTGCGCGGCGAGCGTGGCCAGCTTGAGGTCCGCGGTGGACAGGTGCAGTCTCCCCGCGAAATCGAGGGTGCACAGGAACCGCTCCAGCGGCGGCGCGGTCCCGGCCCGCCGGGCCTCGGACGCCAGGAACGAGGCGTCGAACGTGGCGTTGTGCGCCACCACGGTCCTGCCGTCGAGCACCCGGTCCAACTCCGCCGCCACATCCGCGAAGCGGGGCTTGCCGGCGAGGAGCGCCGGGGTGAGCCCGTGCACGTGGACGGGTCCCGGGTCGACCCCCGGGTTCAGCAGGGTCGCGAACTCCTCGACCACCTCGCCGTCGTCGTCGATCACCACGGCCGCCACCGACAACACCCGGTCGACCGACGGCTTCATGCCCGAGGTCTCGACGTCCACCACCACCCAGCCACCCATGACGCCCATCGTGGCAGACCACCCCGACAAGTCCGGGTGGGCACCCGGGTGGGGCGTTCACCAACCCGCTGTCCTGCGGCAACCCCCGGGGGCTAGTGTCAACGCCGTTCCGTCCGCACACCGGCCTGCCAGGTCGCCGAGATCAGGAGGGCACGGATCAGGTGAGAACAGTGCCGCGGCACCGGTCGGATGCGCCCGCCAGGCACCTACGGGAGGACCCGGCCCCGGCCCGGCGCCCCACCCTCCGCCGGCTCCTCGTGGCGCTGGTCGCGATCGGTGCGGTGTGCCTCGCGGCGCTCCTCGGCCTGGTCGTCTTCGCGCCCGGGACCGATCTGACCCGCAGCGACGCCGACACCGGTCAGGGCGCCGCCGCCTCCCCGGACCCCCTCCCGGACGCCGCGCCGGACGGGCGGGTCGAGGACCCCGACCGTGTGGTGCAGCCCGTTCCGCCGGGCTGGGGCGAGGTCGGCCCACTGCTGGAGGGCGCGGTCACCGCCGCCGCCGAGGGCGGGCACGCGCTGGCGACGTGCGTCGTGGCGATCGACGCCCCCGACGAGCCCGTGGTGTGCGCGGGGGACGACCAGCCCCGCTACGCCGCCTCGGTGATCAAGCTGGCCTACGCCGTGGCCGCCCTCGAGGCCTGGAACGCCGACCTCGACGCCGAGACCCCCTACGGCCGGCTCGGGGATCTGCTGGAAGCAGCCATCACCGTCTCGGACAACGAGGCCGCCAACACGCTCTACGACCTCTCCGTCGAGGGCCCCGCGGCACCCGACACCACCAACCCGCTCGAGGCCATCAACGCCGTCACCGACCGGGTGGGGCTGGCCGCCGAGTTCCACACCGGCGGGGCCTTCCGCTACGAGTGGACCGGCGACATGAGCACGGTGACCGCCGGCGGCAGCGCCCGATACCTCGCCGAACTCGTCCGCGCCGCCGACGGTCGCGCGCCCCGCGAGCAGGCGTTGACCTCGCCCGAGGTGGCGCGGCTCGTGCTGGGTGCGATGACGCGCCAGCAGCGGCTGTGGAAGCTGCCCGCCGAGCTACTCGAGGGTTCCACCGCCAACAAGACCGGCGAGACGGACTCCGAGTCCCATGACATCGCCGTGATCAACACCGCCTCGGGGCGGTACGCGGTCGCCGTCGTGGGCACCGCGCTGAGCGAGGTCGACACGCCGGACGACGTCATCGCCGGGCTGGGGCGCGACGTGGTCGGGGCCCTCGGCGGTGCGGCGCGGTTCTGAGCCCGCGATGCTGCCTAGACTCGTCGCATGAGTTCCCGCGCCGACACCGCTCTGACCCCCCGAGGCCGCGCGGCGGTGGCCGTCTCCCGCCTGGCCACCTGGGCCTCCCGGGTGTCCGGCCGCGGGTCGGGCGGGATGATCGGCGGCCTGGTGGCCCTCAAGCTCGACCCGGACCTGATGCGTCAGCTCGCCGCCGGGCGGCGGACGGTGCTGGTCACCGGAACCAACGGCAAGTCGACGACGACGAGGATGGTCGCCTCCGCGCTGTCGACAGTGGCCCCGGTCGCCTCGAACACCGGCGGCGACAACATGGACGCCGGGATCGTCTCCGCGCTGAGCGCCGACCGGGCGGCCCCGCTCGCGGCGATCGAGGTGGATGAGCTGCACACCCCGGCGGTCGCGGTGAACACGGTGCCCGAGGCGATCGTGCTGCTCAACCTGAGCCGCGACCAGTTGGACCGGGTGGGCGAGATCAACTCCATCGAGCGACGGCTGCGGGCCGGGGTGGCCGCGCAGCCGCAGGCCACGGTGGTGGCCAACTGCGACGACGTGATGATCACCTCCGTCGCCTACGACAACCCCTCGGTCGTGTGGGTCGCGGCCGGCGCCGCCTGGGCGGGCGACTCGGTGAGCTGCCCCCGCACCGGCGAGCCGATCAGCCGGAGTGTCGACGACACCGGCGCCGTGCACTGGCGGGCGGTCGGGACACTGCCCGACGGCCGCGAGTTCGCCCGCCCCCGGCCCGACTGGTGGATCACCGACGACGCGATCTTCGGACCGGACGGGTTCACCGCCCCCATGCACCTGGCCATCCCCGGGCGGGCCAACCGGGGCAACGCCGCGCAGGCCGTCGCGGCCGCCGTGGCGATGGGCGCCGACCCGGCGGCCGCGGTCCGCGCCGTCGAGACCGTCGACGACGTGGCGGGCCGCTACTCGACCGTCGACGTGGACGGCCGCAACGCCCATCTACTGCTGGCCAAGAACCCGGCCGGCTGGCAGGAGGCGCTCGGGATGATCGACACCTCCGCCGAGGGGCTGGTGATCGCCGTGAACGGCCAGGTCGCCGACGGCGTGGACCTGTCCTGGCTGTGGGACGTGCGATTCGAGAGCTTCGAGGGCGTGTCCGTGTACGCCGCCGGCGAGCGCGCCGCCGACCTGTCCGTGCGCCTGACCTACGCGGGCGTCGAGCACCAGCTCGAGCCCGACCCGTTGACGGCGATCCAGCGCTGCCCGACCGGTCGGGTCGAGGTGCTGGCCAACTACACCGCGTTCCGCGACCTCGGGCGGGCTATCGCGGCCCGCGGCGCCGCCGGGGCCGGGGCCGGGGCCGCCGGGGCCGCCGGGGCCGGGGCCGGGGCCACCGGGGGCACCACCGACACTTCCGGCACCTCTAAGGAGCAGCGATGACCGACCGCGACGCCGGGGCCTCGGCCTCTCCGCTGAACACCGTCTCCCCCGATTCGCCGCGGCCCACCGAGTCGACCGTGCGTATCGGCCTGATCCTGCCCGACATCATGGGCACCTACGGCGACGACGGCAACTCCCTGGTGCTGCGCCAGCGCCTGAAGTGGCGGGGCTACGACGCCGAGATCGTCCGCATCACCCTCGACGACGCCGTCCCCGACTCCTGCGACGTCTACACGGTGGGCGGCGGCGAGGACGCGGCCCAGAAGCTCGCGTCCCGCCATCTGTCCGGCTCGCCGGGTCTCCAGCGCGCGGTCGCCCGCGGGGTGCCGGTCCTGGCGATCTGCGCCGGGATGCAGGTCTTCGGCGAGTGGTTCATGGTCTCCGACGGCTCCCGCGCCCCCGGGCTCGGGCTGCTCGACGTGACCACCTCCCCGCAGGCCACCCGGTCTATCGGTGAGCTGGTCGTGGCACCCGAGCTGGCGGGTCTGACCCAGCCGCTGACCGGTTTCGAGAACCACATGGGCGCCACCGTGCTGGGCCCCGATGCCGCTCCCCTCGGGCGCGTGACCTCGGGCGTCGGCAACGGCGTCCCGGCCGGGGAGCCCGCGCGGGCCGGCGACGGCGCGGTTCACGACAAGCGGGTCGAGAACACGCGGGTCGAGGGAGTGGTGCAGGGGTCGATCATCGCGACCTACATGCACGGGCCCGTGCTGGCGCGGAATCCCGAGCTGGCCGACCTGGTGCTGTGCCGGGCTCTCGGCGTGGACTCGCTCCCCCCGGTCGAGGTGCCGGCAGTGGGGAGACTGCGCCGCGAGCGCCTGGCCGCCGCCCGCCGCTGACCCCTACCGCCCCGCCGACAAATTAATTTGTCAAGGGCCTGCGGGTCGCGGACAACCCGACCCTCGGGGGTGCCCCGGCCCGGCGGATGCCCATACCGGTGGTGGGGGAACCCCGCTGACTTAACCTCAGACGCATGTGCGAACACCACGGCGTCTCCACCCTCGCCGACTCCGTCACCCCTCCCGCAGCCGCTGCCGAGGCCGCGCAGGTCCGCGCGCTGTGGGAACCGCTGGGACTGCCCGGGATCATCGACGTGCACACGCACTTCATGCCCACGCGTGTGATGGACAAGGTGTGGGACTACTTCGACGCCGCCGGCCCCAAGATCGGCCGCCCGTGGCCCATCACCTACCGGGAGGCCGAGGACGAGCGAGTCGAGCGATTGCGCTCCTACGGGGTGCTGGCGTTCTCGTCGATGCTGTACCCGCACAAAGCGGACATGGGCGCCTGGCTCAACTCGTGGTCGGCGGACTTTGCCGCGCGGCATCCCGACTGCCTGCACACCGCGACGTTCTATCCCGAGCCGACCGCGGGCGACTACGTCCGCGACGCGATCGAGTCCGGCGCGCAGGTGTTCAAGTCGCACATCCAGGTGGGCGAGTACGACCCGGGCGATCCGCTGCTGGACCCGGTGTGGGGACTGCTGGCGGAGGCTCAGATCCCCACGGTGATCCACTGCGGTGGCGGCCCCGTGGCGGGGACCTTCACCGGGCCGGAGCCTGTTGCCGCCGTGCTCGAGCGGTTCCCGGACCTTCAGCTGATCATCGCCCACATGGGCATGGGCGAGTACTCGGAGTTCCTGGACCTGGCCGAGAGGTACGACGGCGTCTACCTGGACACGACCATGGCGTTCACCGACTTCGTGGAGGAGACCATGCCGTTTCCGCCGTCAGAGCGAGGGCGGTTGGCCGACCTGGGTCACAAGGTCCTACTGGGGACCGACTTCCCCAACATCCCCTACCCGTTCGCCCACCAGCTCGACGCCCTGGCCGGGCTCTGGATGGGCGACGACTGGCTACGGGCGGTCTGGCACGGAAACGCCGCCCGGTTGTTCGACCTCTGACCGCTCAACCTCTGACCTCAGGGCAGTCGGCCGGTCGGCCATGGGCCGCTCAGCCACGGGTGCGTCGGGTATCCGCGGCTCAGGCGCCGGCGGCTCAGCGTCGGTCGCCCCGGTCGCCTCCGGCGCGACGGGCGGGGCAGGGGTCTCGATCTGTTGCGGCCGCAGCACTCCGCCCGACCGCGCGGGTTGCGAGGGGCCTCCGGAGAGGATGCGGCGGCCTGACAGCGCGCTACCCAGCGTGAGTTCGTCAGCGAACTCCAGGTCCGCCCCCATCGGCAGGCCCGAGGCCAGACGGCTCACCACGAGGTCGGGGAACGGCCGCAGCAACCGCGCGAGATAGGTGGAGGTCGCCTCGCCGGTCGTGTTGGGATCGGTCGCGATGATGATCTCGGCGATCTCCTCGCCCTCGAACTCCTCCCCCACCCGACGCATCAGGTTGGCGATCCGCAGCTCGTTGGGCCCGATCCCGTTGATGGGGTCGAGCGCTCCGCCGAGCACGTGGTAGAGCCCACGGAACTCGCGGGTGCGCTCGATCGCCTCGATGTCCTTGGGGTCCTCGACCACGCAGATGAGGGTGGGGTCGCGCCGCGGGTCGGAGCAGATGCGGCAGCGCTCGTTGGCCGCCACCGTGCCGCAGACCTCGCAGTAGGTGACGCCGTCGATCACGGCCTGCAGCGCCGAGCGCAGTCGCTCCACCGATTGCGGCTCGGCCTGCAGTAGGTGGAAGGCCAGCCGCTGCGCCGACTTCGGACCGATGCCCGGCAGCTTGCCGAACTCGTCGATCAGGTTCTGGACCGGTCCCTCGTACATCGCCGTCCCTGTGCTCTCCTCTTCCCGGTGACGAATGCGTCACCGGGTGGCGGGATCCGGAGTCCTCCGGGTCCCGCCGGGCTCACATGCCCAGGCCACCCATGATGTCGCCGAGGCCGCCACCCGAGGCCAGCGGGCCGAGCTGCGACTCGGCGAGCTCCTGCACCTTGGTGTGGGCGTCGCCGAACGCGCCGACGAGGAGGTCCTGCAGGGTGTCGACATCCTCCGGGTCCACCACCTTCGGATCGACGGTGACCCCGACGACCTCGCCGGTGCCGCGCATCGAGATGGTGACGAGGCCACCACCGGCCTGACCCTCGACAGTGCTCGCGGCGATCTCCTGCTGCGCCTGGGCGAGCTGCTCCTGCATCTGCTGTGCCTGCTGGAGTAGGGCGTTCATGTCGGGTCCGGGCTGCATGGCGGGTCCTTTCGGCTGGGGGCCGGTGTGGCCGGGGTGCGGCCCCGGTCGGTCGGCACCCAGCGTAACCGCAGCATCGGACACCGCGTCCCGCCGCGCGGAGAGCGGGGTGGGTCAGAGCTCGAGCGGGCGGGCCCCGAGGTGCTCCTTGAGCAGCGCCAGCGCGAGGTCCTCGCCGGTCCGGTGGTCGAGGTTCTGCGGACCACTCCGGGCCTCGTCCACCATGTCCGCCTCGCTGACCGGCGGTTCCGGCTCGGGTTCCTCCGGTGGCGGCGGGATGTCGTCGTAACCACCGGGATCAACCGCCCCGCCCGAGCGACCGTCGCCCTGCCCCTGCCCCACATCAGCCCCGCGGAGGCGGCGCTGCCAACCCTGCGGCTCCGCTGACGGAGGGGCCGCCGGAGCACCGGCCGGACCCGGGGCAGCCCCCCGCGCCGGGGCGGGCTCAGGCGCGTCGGCCGCAGCCGCGGGCACGCCGCCCGACGTGCAGCGGATGGTCCAGTTCCCGCCCACGACCTCCGTGACCGAGTCCGTGATGGCCGTGGCGTTGTGCGGTTGGGAGAGCCGCTTGGCCAGCGGCGCGTAGTCGTGCACCAGGTGGATGACCCGACCGTCCACCCCGGCGACCGTCGCACCGGCGAGCATGACCTCGACGGTGCGGGTCCGCTTGCGGACGGCGTCACGGATCGCGGGCCACGCGCGTCGGATGTCCTCGGCCTCGATGCCGGAGGTCGCGGCCGGCTCGGTCCGCTCCGGGGCGGCGGGGTGCTTGGCCGGAGTCGGAGCGGCGGCGGGGGCGGCGGGGGCGGCGGGCGCCGCGGCGGGCTCGGCAGGCGATCCGCGCCACGGGTCCTCGTCGGGCGCGGGCCCGGGACCGGGCCCGGGTGCGGGTGCGGATTCGCGGGGAGCCTCGACGACGTCGGCCGCCGGAGCGGCAGGGGAAGCCTCCCCTGGTGCGGGACGGTCGCCTGCGGGCGGTTGGTCCGTCTGCTGAGTTGCAGGCGCGGCAGGCTGAGGCGGCTGATTCTCCGCGAGTTGCTGCGCGATCGACTCGGCGGGCACCGCGGGTCCAGCGGCCGCGGCCCGGACGGGTTCCGTCGGCGGTACGAGGTGTGTCGGCTCGGAAGCCACCGCCGCCGACGCGGGCCGCGCACCCAGGTCAGACTGCACTGCCGGGTCGGCAGGCGCGGTCTGCGTTGCCGGATCGGCAGGCGCGGGCTGCGTTGCCGGATCGGGCTGCGCTGCCGGATCAGGCTGCGCTGCCGGATCGGGCTGCGCTGCCGGGTCGGGCTGCGCCACCGGGTCGAGGTGGACCGCCGCCGGTGCCGGGGCCTGCGGCTCCGGCTGGGTGGCCGCCTCGGCCTCCTGCCGCTGGGACCGGCGTACGAACTTCGGAGCCCTCTCCTGCTGGGTCGATACCTGCGCGGGGTGGGACTGCGCTGTGTGGGACTGCGCTGTGGGGGCGCCGCCCGGGTCGGAGCCCACCTCGTCGTCGTCCCCTGGCGCGGCCGCGCCCGCAGCGCTGACACCCCCCGGCCTCACGCCCTGCGCCGCACCGGCCGGGGCGGCATCCCGCGGCGCGGCGGCCGGACGTGCGGTGCCGGACTCCAGCGACTCGACGCGCTGGAGCAGCGCGATCATGGAGTCGTCGGCCGAGGGCAGCAGCAATTTGGCGCAGAGGATCTCCAGCAGCAGCCGCGGCGAGGTGGCCCCGCGCATCGAGCCCATGCCCTCGTGCACCATGTCCGCGCAGCGCGCGAGGGTGGCGGGACCGACGGTCTCGGCCTGGCGCCGCATGGTCTCCGCCTGCTCGACCGGGGCGTCGACCAACCCGCGCTCGATGGCCTGGGGCACCGACTGCACCATGATCAGGTCCCGCAGCCGCTGCAGCAGGTCCGCCGCGAACCGCCGCGGGTCGTGCCCGGCCTCGACCACCTTGTCGACCGTCCGGAACAGCGTGGCACCGTCCCCGGCGGCGAGGGCGTCCACCGTGTCGTCGATCAACGCGACCTCGGTGGCACCCAGCAGGCTCACCGCGCGCGGGTAGGTGATGCCCTCGTCACCGGCGCCGGCCATGAGCTGGTCCAGCACGCTGAGCGTGTCGCGCGGCGACCCCCCGCCGGCGCGGATGACCAGCGGGAACACCGTGGGCTCGACCTTCACGCCCTCCTGCTCGCTGATCCGCTCGACCAGGCCCCGCATCGACGACGGCGTGAGCAGGCGGAACGGGTAGTGGTGGGTGCGCGAACGGATGGTGGGCAGCACCTTCTCCGGCTCGGTGGTGGCGAAGATGAAGATGAGGTGCTCGGGCGGCTCCTCCACGATCTTGAGCAGCGCGTTGAAGCCCGCGTTGGTGACCATGTGGGCCTCATCGATGATGAGCACCCGGTACCGCGACGACGCCGGCGCGAAGAACGCCCGCTCGCGCAGCTCGCGGGTGTCGTCCACACCACCGTGGCTGGCCGCGTCGAGCTCGGTGACATCCAGCGTGCCCGTGCCGCCGGGCGCCAACGCCACGCAGGAGTCGCATTCCCCGCACGGGGTGGCCGTGGGCCCCTCCACACAGTTGAGCGACCGGGCGAGGATCCGGGCGGACGAGGTCTTGCCGCAACCGCGCGGGCCCGAGAAGAGATAGGCGTGGTTGATCCGACCGGAGGTCAACGCCACCGAGAGCGGTTCGGTGACGTGCTCCTGGCCCACGACCTCGGCGAAGGAGGCGGGGCGGTACTTCCGATAGAGGGCCACGCATAGAGGGTACCCAGGGGGTACGACGACGAGGTCCGCCCTACGCGTCCGGCGACCGGAAGTCCTGAAATGACGGGAGGGGCCGCGTCTCCGCGGCCCCTCCCGACGTCCTTCGCGCTACAAACAGGCCCCCTCAGACCCTCGCTGCGCGGTGGTTCCGAACCGACATCCGACACCGGCCCCTCGCGGCCCCTCAGCCGCAATCCGGTGTCCGATCCCTTGTGGCCCGGACTGTTCAGATACAACCAGACCACCCCCGCCCTGACAAGGCCGTTCTTTGTTGTCTTCTGCTCAACAAGCTTGGGGAATTACATCCATGCACGTCAGGGGCTCACCACTGCGCGAGCTGGACGGCCCACCAGTTGAGAAAGTGGTGCAGATCACCATGCCCATGAGTGCAGGTGAGGGCTCCGCCGGGAACGTCGCGCAATCCGACCACGTAAAGGCCTTCTAAAAACGGGGCACATCAACGAGTACGGATTCTTGTTACACGGCCCTGAGCGCTGCACGACTGGCCGCCAGTAACGCACACAGTCCCACCACGTCCATGGCCGTCTCGACCTCGGCGAGCGGCGGCAGCGTGGGGGCCAATCGGATGTGCCGGTCGTCGGGGTCCTGCCCGTACGGGTACGCCGAGCCGGCCGGGGTCAGAGCCACCCCGACTTCGCCAGCCAAGCGGACGGTCTCCGTGGCGGTGCCGTCGGGCACCTCGAGGTCGATGAAGTAGCCACCCTCGGGATGCGTCCAGCGGGCCACCACGCCGTGCTCACCGAGCCGGCGGCGCAGTGCGGCGTCGGCGGCCTCGAACTTCGGCGCGACGCTCCGGCGGTGCTCCTGCATGTGCGCCCGCAGACCGTCGGCGTCGCCGAAGAACCGCAGGTGCGCGAGCTGGTTGACCTTGTTGGGACCGATGGACCGGACTCCCGTGTGGCCGAGGTACCAGTCGAGGTTCTCCCGCGAGGCCGAGAGGAACGAGACGCCCGCGCCGGCGAAGGTGATCTTGGAGGTCGAGCACACCTGGAGGAAGCGGTTCGGGTGCCCGGCCTCGGCGGCGAGGGTGTCGACGGCGGGCACCTTGGGGAAGTCCTCGGTGAGCGTGTGCACCACGTAGGCGTTGTCCCAGATGATCCGGAAGTCCGGAGCGGCCGCGGCCATCCGCGCCAGGCGGGACACCGTGTGGTCGTCGTACGTCGCGCCGGTGGGGTTGGAGAAGATCGGGACGCACCACATGCCCTTGATCGAGGGATCCCCCGCGACCAGCCGCTCGACCTCGTCCATGTCCGGGCCGGTCGGGCCCAGAGCCACCGGGATCATCTCGATGCCGAGCGCCTCGGTGATCCCGAAGTGCCTGTCGTAACCGGGGACCGGGCACAGCCACCGCAGTCTCGGCTCGTCCTTCCACGGACGCTGGGAGTCGGGGGTCCCGAACAGCATCGCGAAGGTCAGCAGGTCGTACATGATCGACAGGCTCGCGTTGTCCTGGGCGATCACGTGGTCGGTGTCCACGCCCAGCAGCTCGGCGATGATCGCCCGCAGTTCGGGAAGGCCGGCGCCGCCGCCGTAGTTGCGCACGTCCGTCTTCCCGGCCAGATGATCGCCCTCCCCCGGCAGGGACAGCAGCCGCTCCGAGAGGTCCAACTGCTCGGGCGAGGGCTTGCCGCGGGTCAGGTCCAGGGACAGGCCCCGATCGCGGACGGCGTCGTACTGGGCGGCCAGCTCCGACTCGAATCGGCCGAGGTCGTCGGCGGTGAGATCGGTCAGCGCCATGGTGGCCTCCGGAGGTGTCGACTACTTCGGTGGTGTTGGTGCCCAGACGTAAAGGGACCCCGCGCACCCGCCAGAGCCCGCTGACCCTTGCTGCCTTCCGGCCCTGGGGGAGTTCACAGGATGGACGCCGCGCGGGGTCCGCAGTCGAGTCTAGCCATGCCGGACCCGTCGCCGCACGCCGCCCGCGTTCTGGGCCCCGAAGCCCGCTCCGGCACCCGGGGCCCGACTGCGGTTTGCCACTGGTTGTCCGCGCTGGGTAGTCTCGTCGACGGAGGATTCGCCTAGTGGCCTATGGCGCTCGCCTGGAACGCGGGTTGGGGTTTATAGCCCCTCAGGGGTTCAAATCCCCTATCCTCCGCCGCAGACGCGGCCCGGTGCTCTCGAGCCCGGGCCGCGTCTCACATTTCCGGGGTCCATCCGCACCCCCTCCCGGCTCGGTAGCATCACGACGGTGACCCAGATCACCAGCCCGGCCGTCGAGCTCCGGGTCCTCGTCTACAGCCACGACGCCGCCACCCGCAGCCGCGTCATCTCCGCACTGGGCCCGCGTCCGCACCCTGACCTCCCGGAAGTGCACTACACCGAGGTCGCCACGGCGGCGGTCGTGACCCGTCACATGGACGCCGGAGGAATCGGCCTGGCGATCCTCGACGGTGAGGCGGCCCCCACCGGAGGGCTCGGCCTGGCCAAGCAACTGAGGGACGAGCTGGACCCCTGCCCGCCGATCCTCGTGCTGATCGGGCGCGCCGACGACCGGTGGCTCGCGGACTGGTCCCGAGCGGACGCCGCGGTCACCCACCCGATCGACCCGCTGCGGCTCCGCGAGGCCGTGACAGCACTCCTCAGCGCGGACCGCTAGGGCCGACGGGAGGGGCGGATCGCCTACTCCCTGAAGTGCCAACACATGTCAGAGGGTGTGAGTAGAGTCACAGTCGCGGGACGGACATGGTCCGCCCGTCAGGGATTCGGACCGGCCGCGAACCCACCACAACCGGTCGCCGGAAACCATGCGGTTGCAGGAGAAACGCGCCCACAGGTGCCTTCTCACGGGACGCGCGGGGAGTGACGTGACATGAACGAATATGTGCCGATCCTGGTCCTCGGGGCCATCGCCGTCGCCTTCGCGGTCTTCTCCTCGTTCGTGTCCTCCTACGCCGGCCCGAGCCGGTTCAACAGAGCGAAACTCGAGGCGTACGAGTGCGGCATCCAGCCCACCCCGCAGCCCGTCGGGGGCGGACGGTTCCCGGTGAAGTTCTACCTCACCGCGATGCTGTTCATCATCTTCGGAATCGAGATCCTCTTCCTCTACCCGTGGGCCGTCCACTTCGACCACCTCGGTGTGTTCGGGCTGGCCGCGATGGCCCTGTTCGTCTTCAACGTCTCCGTCGCCTACGCCTACGAGTGGCGTCGGGGCGGACTGAGCTGGGACTGACCGGAACCGAGAGGGGCGACAGCCATGGGACTGGAAGAGAAGCTGCCGAGCGGGTTCTTGTTGACCACGGTCGAACAACTCGCCGGGTACATGCGCAAGGGGTCGCTCTGGCCCGCCACCTTCGGCCTGGCGTGCTGCGCCATCGAGATGATGGCGACGAGCGGCGGCCGTTACGACCTGGCCCGGTTCGGGACCGAGGTGTTCCGGGCCTCCCCCAGGCAGGCCGACCTCATGATCGTCGCCGGCCGGGTGAGCCAGAAGATGGCCCCGGTCCTGCGCCAGGTGTACGACCAGATGGCCGAGCCCAAGTGGGTGCTGGCGATGGGCGTGTGCGCGTCCTCGGGCGGGATGTTCAACAACTACGCGATCGTCCAGGGCGTCGACCACATCGTGCCCGTGGACATCTACCTGCCCGGATGCCCTCCGCGGCCCGAGATGCTCCTGCACGCGATCCTCACCCTCCACGACAAGATCCAGCAGATGCCCCTCGGCGCCAACCGCGCCGAGGCCGTCCGCGCCGCCGAGCAGGCGGCGCTCGACCAGCGCCCGCTCATCCCGGTCGAGGGGATGTTCCGATGACGGACCGCCCCTCGTCCTCCGACCGCGATTCCTCCGACCGCCCCGACGCCCCCGCACGCCGCGACTCCACCGGCCGGCCGGTCACCGCCGATGCCCACGTCGCCGCAGGTCCCGACAGCCCTGATTCGAGCACTGTCGGGGTCCGCCACGGGATGTTCGGCGTGCGCGGCTCCGGGGACACCACCGGGTTCGGCGGGATGGTCCGCCCCACCGACATGCCGGGGGGTACCCCGCCGCCCGACGGAGGCGACGACGACGAGGTGGTCCGGTCGCTCAACGCAGCGCTGGCCGCCCGGGGTGGGCCGACCTTCGACGAGGCGGTGGAGAAGGTCGTGCACCACTTCGGTCAACTGACGCTGCACGTCCGGCGCGAGCACCTGCCGGCGGTCGCCTCGGCGCTGCGGGACGACCCCGCACTGCGGTTCGAGATGTCGCTCGGCGCGAGCGGCGTCCACTACCCCGACGCCGGGGGTCACGAACTCCACGTTGTGTACCCGCTCCAGTCCATCACCCACAACCGCCGGGTGTTGCTGGAGACCTCCGCCCCAGAATCCGACCCGCACGTCCCGTCCCTGACCCGGGTGTATCCGACCACCGACTGGCACGAGCGCGAGACCTACGACTTCTTCGGCGTCCACTTCGACGGTCACCCCTCGCTCACCCGGATCCAGATGCCGGACGACTGGGAGGGCCACCCGCAGCGCAAGGACTACCCGCTCGGCGGGATCCCCGTGCAGTACAAGGGCGCCACCATCCCGCCCCCGGATCAGCGGAGGGCGTACTCGTGACCGCCGACCACACCGTCCTCACCGCCTCGGGGCAGGACTGGGATGCGATCAGTGAGGCCGCGCGTAACGCCGACGACGACCGCATCGTCGTCAACATGGGCCCCCAGCACCCGTCCACCCACGGGGTGCTCCGGCTCATCCTCGAGATCGAGGGAGAGACCGTCACGCGGGCGAGCTGCGGAATCGGCTACCTCCACACCGGGATCGAGAAGAACCTCGAGTACCGCTACTGGACCCAGGGCGTCACGTTCGTCACCCGGATGGACTACCTCGCGCCGTTCTTCAACGAGGTCGCCTTCTGCCTCGGGGTGGAGCGGCTGCTGGGGATCACCGACCAGATCCCGGAGCGCGCGACGGTCATCCGCGTGATGCTCATGGAGCTCAACCGGATCTCCTCGCACATGGTCGCGCTGGCCACCGGGGCCCTGGAGCTCGGTGCCAGCACCCCGATGCTGTTCGGCTTCCGGGAGCGCGAGCTGGTCCTGGACGTCTTCGAGGTCATCACCGGGCTGCGGATGAACCACGCCTACGTCCGGCCCGGCGGCGTGGTCCAGGACCTGCCCGACGACGCGGTGCCCCTGGTCCGTGAGCTGCTCCAGGTGATGCCCGGGCGCATCCGCGAGATGGAGTTGTTGCTGCGCGAGAACCCCATCTGGAAGATGCGGCTCGAGGGCGTCGGCTACCTGGACCTCACCGGCTGCATGGCCCTCGGGGTGACCGGCCCGGTGCTGCGGGCCACCGGGCTGCCCCACGACGTCCGTCGGTCCGATCCCTACTGCGGTTACCAGGACTACGAGTTCGACGTGGTGACCGGTACGGGCGGCGACTGCTACGACCGGTTCGTCGTCCGCGTGGACGAGATGAAGGAGTCGCTCAAGATCATCGAGCAGTGCCTGGACCGGCTCGAACCCGGTCCCGTGATGGTCGACGACCCCAAGATCGCCTGGCCGGCCCAGCTCAAGGTGGGCCCCGACGGCCTGGGCAACTCCGCCGAGCACGTCCGCCACATCATGGACGACTCGATGGAGGCCTTGATACATCACTTCAAGCTGGTCACCGAGGGTTTTCCGGTGCCCCCGGGGCAGGTCTACGTGCCGATCGAGTCCCCTCGCGGCGAGCTCGGCGTCCACATGGTCTCGGACGGCGGCACCCGCCCGTACCGGGTCCACTACCGCGACCCGTCGTTCACCAACCTGCAGGCCGTGGCCGCGATGTGCGAGGGCGGCATGCTCGCCGACGTCATCGCGGCGGTCGCGAGCATCGACCCGGTGATGGGAGGCGTGGACCGATGAGCAGCACAGAGCCGATCATGAGCGGGCGGGTGTTCCTGGAATTCGGGCAGAAGCCCGACGAGCCGGGCGTGATCGCCCGCCCCGGGGCACAGCGGCGGTACCCGGACGAGGTCCGGGATCAACTGGCCGCCGACGCCCGGGAGATCGTCGCCCGCTACCCGCAGGCGCGGTCGGCGTTGCTGCCGCTGCTGCACCTGGTGCAGGCCCAGGACGGGTACCTCACCCCGGCGGGCATCGTGTTCTGCGCGGAGGTCCTGGACCTGACCGCGGCCGAGGTGATGGCGGTGGCGACCTTCTATTCGATGTACCGCCGCACGCCGACGGGCGACTATCTGGTGGGGGTCTGCACCAACACGCTGTGCGCGGTGATGGGCGGCGACGAGATCTTCGCCTCCCTCGCCGCGCATCTGGAGCTCGGCGGTTCCGGAACCACTGACGACGGCCTCGTGACCCTCGAGCACATCGAGTGCAACGCGGCCTGCGACTACGCCCCGGTGATGATGGTCAACTGGGAGTTCTTCGACGACCAGACCCCGGCCTCGGCGCGGCAGGTGGTCGACGACCTGCGGGCCGGTCGCCCGGTGACCCCCACACGCGGCGCCCCGATGTGCACCTTCCGCGAGACCGCGCGGATCCTCGCCGGCTTCCCCGACACCCGCCCCGGGGCCAATGACGGCGCCCCGGGCGAGCCCACCCTGACCGGCCTCCGCACTGCGCGCGACCGCGGAATGCAGGCCCCCGCCGAGCCCGGCTCGCCGACACCCAGCCCGTCAGCGCCCGCCCGTCCGGACGAGGAGGCCTGACATGCCGCTCGCCCCGTACTTCAGCCGCTACTGGGACGCCCCGGAGAGCTGGACCCTCCAGACCTATCTGGCCGACGACGGCTACGTGGGTCTGCAGAACGCCCTGGCCACCGAGCCGGACACGGTGATCTCCACCGTGCTCGACGCGGGCCTGCGCGGCCGCGGCGGGGCGGGCTTCCCCACCGGCCGCAAGTGGAGCTTCATCCCGCAGAAGCCCGAGCCCGACGGGACGATGAAACCCCACTACCTCGTGGTCAACGCCGACGAGTCCGAGCCCGGCACCTGCAAGGACATGCCGCTCATGCTCGCCACGCCGCACGTGCTGATCGAGGGCATCGTGATCGCGGCCTACGCCATCCGGGCCTCGCACGCGTTCATCTACCTGCGCGGCGAGGTGGTCCCGGTGCTGCGCCGGTTGCAGGCCGCGGTCGCCGAGGCGTACGAGGCCGGGTATCTGGGCCGGGACATCCTCGGGAGCGGGTTCAACCTGGACGTCGTCGTCCATGCCGGCGCCGGCGCCTACATCTGCGGCGAGGAGACCGCACTCCTGGACTCCCTCGAGGGCCGACGCGGCCAACCACGGCTCCGGCCGCCGTTCCCCGCCGTCGCCGGCCTCTACGCCTGTCCCACGGTGGTCAACAACGTCGAGTCCATCGCCACCGTACCGTCGATCCTGCTGAACGGACCCGAGTGGTTCCGGTCGATGGGCTCGGAGAAGTCCCCCGGGTTCACGCTGTACTCGCTGTCCGGCCACGTCACCCGCCCCGGCCAGTACGAGGCACCGCTCGGCATCACGTTGCGCGAACTGCTTGAGTACGCGGGCGGGATCCGGGAGGGCCACACCCTCAAGTTCTGGACCCCCGGAGGGTCGTCGACCCCGATCCTCACCGACGCCCAGTTGGACATGCCGCTGGACTACGAGGGGGTCGCGGCGGAGGGCAGCATGCTCGGGACCAAGGCGTTGCAGATCTTCGACGACACGACGTGCGTGGTGCGGGCCGTGCTGCGCTGGTCGGAGTTCTACGCCCACGAGTCCTGCGGCAAGTGCACCCCGTGCCGTGAGGGCACCTTCTGGCTGGTCCAGATCATGCGGCGGCTCGAGGACGGCACCGCCACCGAGAATGACCTGGACCGGCTGCTCGACATCTCGGACAACATCGTCGGTAAGTCGTTCTGCGCGCTCGGCGACGCGGCCGGCACACCGATCATCTCCTCGATCGCGCTGTTCCGCGACGAGTACCTGGCCCACATCCCGGACGGTTGCCCCTTCGACCACAGCCGTTCCACCATCTTCGCCCGGACCGAGGAGGTGGCCCGATGACCACTGGAAACCCCACCCCTGACCGCGCGGGTGGCCACGCGAACCACACCGCGGACAGCGCCGCGGCCGGCCCCACGGCTGACCCCACGGCCAACAAGGTCACCCCTCGTGCCGACGACACCGCTGCCGATCTGAAGCCCGAAGAGGCCGGCCAGCCCGACGAAGCCGATGACCTCGTCACCCTCACCGTCGACGGCCGGCAGGTCTCCGTGCCCGCCGGCACGTTGGTGATCCGCGCCGCCGAACGCCTCGGCGTGCAGATCCCCCGCTTCTGCGATCACCCGCTGCTCGCGCCGGCCGGTGCGTGCCGTCAGTGCATCGTCGAGGTCGAGGGTGCGCCCAAGCCCGTGACGTCCTGCACCACCCCGGTCACCCAGGACATGGTGGTCCGGACCCAGTTCACCTCCGCGATCGCGGACAAGGCGCAGAGCGGGGTGATGGAACTGCTGCTGATCAACCACCCGCTGGACTGCCCCGTCTGCGACAAGGGTGGCGAGTGCCCGCTGCAGAACCAGGCGCTGATGAGCGGGCACGGGCGCTCCCGGTTCACCGAGGTCAAGCGCACCTTCCCCAAGCCCATCGCGATCTCGTCACAGGTCCTGCTCGACCGCGAGCGCTGCGTGATGTGCGCCCGGTGCACCCGCTTCTCGGACCAGATCGCCGGCGACCGGTTCATCGACCTCATGGAGCGCGGCTCCCAGCAGCAGGTGGGCGTCTACGGCGACGAGCCGTTCGAGTCGTACTTCTCCGGCAACACCGTCCAGATCTGCCCGGTGGGGGCGCTGACGGGCGCCGCATACCGGTTCCGTGCCCGCCCGTTCGACCTGATCTCGAGCCCCGCCGTCTGCGAGCACTGCGCCAGCGGCTGCGGACAGCGCACCGACCACCGCCGCGGGAAGGTGCTGCGCCGGTTGGCGGGCGACGACCCGGCGGTCAACGAGGAGTGGAACTGCGACAAGGGTCGCTGGGCGTTCACCTACGCCACGCAGCGCGACCGCCTGACCACCCCGATGGTCCGCGGCCCAGGCGGTGGTCTGGTCCCGGTCCCGTGGCCCGACGCGATGGCCGCCGCCGCGGCGGGCCTGGCCGCCGCCCGCGGTCGCACCGGGGTCCTCGCCGGCGGACGCCTGACCAGCGAGGACGCCTACGCCTACGCCAAATTCGCCCGCGTGGTCCTGGGCACCAACGACGTGGACTTCCGGGCGCGCCACCACTCCCCCGAGGAGGCCGCCTTCCTCGCCGAGCGCGTGGTGGGCCGCCGCCCGGGCGGCGCCGGTGCGGTCACGTACGCCGATCTCGAGGCCGCGCCGGTGGTGCTGCTCGTGGGCTTCGACCCCGAGGAGGAGTCGCCGATCGTCTTCCTGAGGCTGCGGAGGGCGGCGCGGGACCTGAGGCTCCGGGTCTTCTCCGTGGCCCCGTTCGCCTCGCCCGCCGTGCGCAAGACCTCCGCCACGCTCCTGCCCACGGTGCCCGGCGCCGAACCCGAGGTCCTGGCCGCGCTGGCCCACGGATCCGAGGGGCATGGCGCTCCGGATCGCGCCGCTGCCGGCCCCGCCGCCAACCTCGGCGTTGACCCCGCTGCCGACCCTGCCGTTGACCCTGCCGTTGACCCTGCCGCCGAGCTCCCCGCACTGCTCCGCCAGCCCGGCGCCGTGATCCTGGTCGGCGAGCGACTGGGCGCGATCCCCGGAGGATTGCCGGCGGCCGCCGCACTCGCCGATGCCACCGGTGCGCGCGTGGCGTGGATCCCCCGCCGCGCGGGCGAGCGCGGCGCCCTCGAATCGGGATGCCTGCCCGGCCTGCTGCCCGGCGGCCGACCCGTCACCGACGACGCCGCCCGCCGCGCGCTCGCCGAACTCTGGGGCGCCGACCTCTCACCGGCGCAGTCCCTGCCCACCGCCCCCGGCCGGTCCACCGACGAACAACTGCGCGCCGTCGCGTCGGGTGAGCTGACCGCGCTGCTGGTGGGCGGGGTCGAGGCCGCCGACCTCCCCGACCCGCAGGCCGCTCTGGACGCGATCGACGCCGCCGGGTTCGTGGTGAGCATCGACCTCCGCCGCAGCGAGATCACCGATCGCGCCGACGTGGTCCTGCCGATCGCCCCCGTCGCCGAGAAGGCCGGCACCTTCCTCACCTGGGAGGGCCGCGAGCGACCCTTCGCCGCCGCCCTGACCAGGACGGATACCCTGCCCGACCACCGTGTCCTGAACGCCCTCGCCGAGGAGATGGGCACCGGGATCGGCCTCACCGACGTCGAATCCGTCCGCCGCGAAATGGCAGCCGTGCGCGAGGCTTTGGCTTCGCAGCCGCACGCCGGACCGCAGCCGCACGCCGGACCGCAGCCGCACGCCGAGATGGCGTCTCGCGTGCGCTTCGGCGGGGGCGAGACGCCATCTCGGGGAGCGGACGCAGGGTTCGCGGGCGGGCTCCCGGATCCCGCCGCCGGGCAGGCCGTCCTGGCCACCTGGCGGATGTTGCTCGACGCCGGGCGCATGCAGGACGGTGAGCCGCACCTGGCCGGAACGGCCCGCTCCCCCGTGGCCCGGCTGTCCCAGGCCACCGCCCGTGAGGTCGGCGTGCGTGACGGTGAGCCGCTGACCGTCTCGACCGACCGCGGGGCGATCACCCTGCCCTGCGCGGTCACCGCGATGCCGGACCGCGTGGTGTGGCTGCCGCAGAACTCGCCCGGGTCGGCCGTCAATGCCACGCTCGCCGTCGCCGCGGGCGACCTCGTCCGGATAGCTGCCGGTGGCGCCCCGCAGAACGCACCCGAGGAGGTGACCCCGTGACGATTCTCGCTTCCGCTTCCGCTGCCACCGCCGCTGCCACCGCCGCTGCCGGCCCGTCGGGCTCGTCCGGTTACGGCACCGACCTGTCGGCATTCGGAATCGACCCGTGGTGGCTGGTGCTCGTCAAGGCGGTCGCCGTCTTTGTATTCCTCGTGGTGACGGTGCTGGCGGCGATCTACCTCGAGCGCAAGGTCATCGCCTGGATGCAGATGCGCATCGGCCCCAACCGCGTGGGACCGCTGGGCATGCTGCAGAGCCTGGCCGACGGCGTCAAGATCGCCCTCAAGGAGGGGCTGATCCCCGCGGGGGTCGACAAACCCGTATTCCTGCTCGCCCCGGTCATCGCGGTGATCCCCGCGTTCATGGCGTTCGCGGTGATCCCCTTCGGGCCCGTGGTCTCGATCTTCGGGCACTCCACGCCGCTGCAGCTCACCGACCTGAACGTGGGCGTGCTCTACATCCTCGCCGTCACCTCGGTGGGCGTGTACGGGATCGTGTTGGCCGGCTGGTCCTCCGGCTCCACGTACCCGCTGCTCGGCGGGCTGCGCTCCACTGCGCAGGTGATCAGTTACGAGATCGCGATGGCGCTGTCCTTCGTCGGGGTGTTCCTGTTCGCCGGCACCATGTCGACCTCGGGGATCGTCGCCGCGCAGACCGACGTGTGGTTTGTCTTCCTGCTGGCGCCCTCGTTCCTCATCTACGTCATCTCCATGGTCGGCGAGACCAACCGCGCCCCCTTTGACCTGCCCGAAGCCGAGGGCGAGCTGGTGGGCGGGTTCCACACCGAGTACTCGTCGCTGCGCTTCGCCATGTTCATGCTGGCCGAGTACGTCAACATGACCACCGTCTCGGCCCTGGCGGCCACCCTGTTCCTCGGCGGCTGGCAGGCCCCGCTGCCGTTCTCCTTGATCAGCGGCGCGGACTCGGGCTGGTGGGCGCTGCTGTGGTTCGTGATCAAGGTGTGGGGATTCATGTTCCTGTTCATCTGGCTCCGCGGCACCCTGCCGCGGCTGCGCTACGACCAGTTCATGGGCTTCGGTTGGAAGGTGCTCATCCCGGTCTCCCTGGCGTGGGTGATGGCGGTGGCCACGATCCGGGTGGTCGCCGGTCCCGATCACGACCGCCTGACGACCGCCCTGGTCATCGCGGGTCTGCTGGCCGCCGCCCTCATCGTCGTCGTCTATCGCTCCCGCGCCGACCGTCACCCCGCCGCCACGTCCGCTCCCCCGGCCGCCACCTTCGATGTGGCGCAATTCAACCCGGTCGCCGGCGGCTTCCCCGTCCCGCCGCTCCCCCACCAGCGCACGTCCCCGCAGCGCACGTCCCCGCAGGGCGTGTCCGCGCCGCGCACGACACCCGAGGAGGCCCGAGATGGCTAGAGTGCCGAGGTTCCTCCTACCGCTCGCGGGGTTCGGGGTGACGTTCGCGACCATGTTCCGCAAGAAGCACACCGAGCAGTACCCGGAGGAGAAGGTCCCCACTGCCGCCCGGTATCACGGCCGCCACCAGCTCAACCGCTACGCGGACGGCCTGGAGAAATGCATCGGGTGCGAGCTGTGCGCCTGGGCGTGCCCGGCCGACGCGATCTACGTCGAGGGCGCCGACAACACCGCGGAAGAGCGATTCTCCCCCGGCGAGCGCTACGGGAGCGTCTACCAGATCAACTACCTGCGCTGCATCGGCTGCGGCCTCTGCGTGGAGGCCTGCCCGACCCGCGCGCTGACCATGACAAACGAGTACGAGATGGCCGGCGACGACCGGGCCGACATGATCTACGAGAAGCACGATCTGCTCGGGCCGATGCTCGACGGGATGGTCCCCGCCCCGCACGACATGGTCCCGGGCACCACGCACGCCGACTACTACCGCGGCGAGATCACCGGGGCCGCACAGAGCGGAGTCGACCGGACGGCCGCCCCCTCGTCGAACCAGCGCGCGCCCCAGCACGGGGAGGAGTCCTGATGGCCGGAGGGTCGGTGTCCACCGGGGAGTCGGTCCTGTTCTGGGTGCTGGCCGTGGTCGTCGTCGTCGGGGCGCTCGGCGTCGTCTCGGCCAAGAAGGCGGTCTACTCCGCGCTGTGCCTGGCCGCGACGATGATCGCGCTGGCCGTGCTGTACATCGCGCAGGGTGCGGTGTTCCTGGGCGTCGGCCAGATCGTGGTCTACACCGGCGCGGTGATGATGCTGTTCCTGTTCGTGGTGATGCTCATCGGCGTGGAGTCCTCGGAGTCCCTGGTCGAGCGGATCCGCGGGCATCGCGTGGCGGCGCTCGTCGCCGGGATCGGGTTCGGGGTGCTGCTCGCGACCGGCCTGGCCCGCGCGGAGCTGCCCCCGTTCACCGGCTTCGGCCCCGGGCACTCCGACGTACCCGCCCTGGCCGAGCTGCTGTTCTCCCGGCACGTGTGGGCGTTCGAGTTGACCGGGGTGCTGCTGATCATCGCCACCCTCGGCGCCATGGTGCTGGCCCACCGCGAGCGGTTCACCGGGCGCCGCACGCAGCGCGAGCTGTCCGAGCAACGGTTCCTGGACTGGCAACGCGACGCCGGCGCCCGCGTGACGCCGCTGCCCAGCTCCGGCGTCTACGCGCGCCGCAACTCCGCGGACATCCCCGCCCGGCTACCCGACGGATCCGACTCGGTCGAATCGGTGAGTGAGATCCTCCGCCGCCGGGCCGGCGAGGTTCCCGGGCGTGGCGAGGTTCCCGATCGCGACGAGGTCCGCGGGCGTCGCGGGCTGGGCTCCGACGACGGGGGGCGGCCGTGAACCCCGAGAACTACCTCTACCTCTCGGCCATCCTGTTCACCATCGGCGCGGCCGGGTTCCTGCTGCGGCGCAACGCGATCGTGGTGTTCATGTGCATCGAACTGATGCTCAACGCCACCAACCTGGCCCTGGTGACGTTCGCGCGGATGCACGGTGACGTGGGCGGGCACGTGTTCGCGTTCTTCGTCATGGTCGTGGCCGCGGCCGAGGTCGTGATCGGTCTCGCCATCATCATGGCCATCTACCGTTCCCGCCGATCGGCCTCGATCGACGACGCCAGTCTGCTCAGGTACTAGGGGTGCGCCGATGACTGCCAGCATGGCCTCCACCGCCTTGGACTCGAGCACCGCGGTCGCTGTCACCGTGTCCCCGGCGCTCTGGCTGATCCCCGGACTGCCGCTGCTCGGCGCCGCTCTACTGCTGTTGCTGGGCCGCCGCGGCGACAAGTGGGGTCACCTGCTGGGCTGCGCCGCGGCGCTGGCCTCCTTCTGCGTGGCCGCCTGGCAGTTCGCCGCCATGGTCGGCCGGGACGCCGCCGACCGCACCGCGGGCCAGACGCTGTTCACCTGGGTCTCGGTGGGCGATCTCCACGTAGACCTGGGCCTGCACCTGGACCAGCTCTCCATGGTGTTCGTCCTGCTGGTCACCGGGGTCGGCCTGCTCATCCACGTCTACTCGATCGGCTATATGGCCGCCGATCCGGCGCGGCGGAAGTTCTTCGCCTACCTCAACCTGTTCCTGGCCGCGATGCTGCTGCTGGTGCTGGCCGACAACTTCCTGGTCCTCTACCTGGGCTGGGAGGGAGTCGGCCTGGTCTCGTATCTGCTCATCGGCTTCTGGCAGCACAAGCCGTCGGCGGCGACCGCGGCCAAGAAGGCGTTCCTGGTCAACCGCGTCGGGGACATCGGGCTCGCGGTGGCGATGATGCTGATGGTCACGCAGCTGGGCACCCTCGACTTCGACGGCGTCTTCGCGGCGGTCGCCGATGGGGTCGAGGGGTCGGGCGCCGGCGGCGCTGCCGTGAGCAGCGGCCTGGTCACCGCGCTCGGACTGCTCCTGCTCCTGGGCGCGTGCGCCAAGTCCGCGCAGGTCCCGCTGCAGTCGTGGCTGGGAGACGCCATGGAGGGCCCCACCCCGGTCTCCGCACTCATCCACGCGGCCACCATGGTCACCGCGGGCGTCTACCTCATCACCCGGGCCAACCCGATCTTCGACGCGGCCCCGGCGGCGCGGACTGCCGTGATCGTCGTGGGAGCGGTGACGCTGCTGTTCGGCGCGGTGATCGGCTGCGCCAAGGACGACATCAAGAAGGTGCTCGCGGCCTCCACCATGAGCCAGGTGGGGTACATGGTGATGGCCGCCGGGTTCGGCCCCGCCGGGTACGCGCTGGCGATCATGCACCTGCTCACCCACGGCTTCTTCAAGGCCGGGCTGTTCCTGGGCGCGGGATCGGTGATGCACGGGATGGACGACCAGGTGGACATGCGTCGCTACGGCGCCCTGCGCGCGGTCATGCCGGTCACCTTCGTCACCTTCGGGCTGGGCTACCTGGCGATCATCGGCGTCCCGCCCTTCTCGGGCTTCTACTCCAAGGAGGGCATCATCTCGGCGGCGTTCGACGTGGGCGCGGGCGCTGGGGGTGGGGCAGGCGCCGGCGGCTACCTGCTGGGTTCGGTGGCGCTGCTCGGCGCCGGCCTGACCGCGTTCTACATGACCCGCGTGATGATCCTGACCTTCTTCGGCGAGCGGCGCTGGGACGCGGGCACCCACCCGCACGAGTCGCCGGTGTCCATGACGGCGCCGATGGTCGTGGTGGCCGTGGGCTCGGTGCTCTCCGGGGCGCTGCTGGCGATGGGCGGGCGTCTGGAGGACTGGCTGGCCCCAGTCGTCGGCGACCACCACGCCGAGCATGTGGTGCCGGTGTGGCTGGTCACCGCGGCCTCGCTGGTGGTCGTGGCCGCCGGGATCGCCATCGCGGTGCGCCTCTACTCCCGCGCTGACATCCCGGCCACGGCCCCGGCGGGGGTCTCCGCGCTCACCCGCGCCGCCCGCCGCGACCTCTACGCCGATGCCGTCAACGAGCGCGCGCTGATGCGGCCCGGCCAGGGCCTGGTCGCGGCCACCGCCGTTGTCGACCGCAGGGTCGTGACCGGCGCCGCCGGCGGGGTCGCCGGGGCGATCGGGCTCCTGTCCGCACAGACCAGGCTCCTGCAGTCCGGACTCACCCGGTCCTACGCGCTGTACATGCTCATCGGGGCCGCGCTGATCATCGCCGCCATGGTGAGCGGAGGCGCGCTGTGACCGGGCCCGGGATGCTCACCGCGCTGTGGCTCACGCCCCTGATCGGCGCCCTCCTCGTCGTCGTCCTCCCCTCGGGCGCCCGACGCGCGGCGAGGCCCCTCGCCCTGGCCACCTCGCTCCTCGTCCTGGGGCTGGCGGTCGCGCTGACGGTCGGGTTCGACCCGGGCGGCGACACCCACCAGTTCGTCGAAACGCGGCCGTGGATCCCGGCGTTCGGCGCCACCTACTCGCTCGGGGTCGACGGCATCGCGCTGGTGTTGGTGCTGCTCACCGCCGGGCTCATGCCGTTGCTGCTGCTGGCGGGGTGGCACGACGCCGACGGGTCCGCCCCGTCCGACGAGGGTGAGCACGACGGGGGTGAGCACGACGGGAAGCGCGACAGGAAGAAGGACGACGACGAGGTGGGCGCCGCCGGGCGGCGGGCCCAGGTCTACCCCGCGCTGATGCTGGCCACCCAGGCCCTGGCGCTGGTCGCGTTCACGAGCCTGGACGTGCTGCTGTTCTACGTGGCGTTCGAGGCGATGCTCATCCCGCTGTACTTCCTCATCGGGGGCTTTGGCGGCCGTGTGTCCGACGGCGTCGACCGGGCCGCGGCGGCCGTGCGGTTCCTGATCTACAACCTGCTCGGCGGGCTGGTCATGCTCGCCGCCGTGATCGGGCTGTACGTGCTCACCGCCCGGGCCGGGCTCGGCGCGGGCGGAGCAGGGACGTTCGACTACCGGATCATCACCGCGGCGATCGGCGACGGCCGGCTCGAGATCCCGCCCGGCGTGGCGCTGCTGCTGTTCGCCGGCTTCACGCTGGCGTTCGCCATCAAGGCCCCGCTGTGGCCGTTCCACACCTGGCTGCCCGGCGCGGCGGTGGCCGCGACGCCCGCCTCCGCGGTGCTGATGATGGCGGTGGTGGACAAGGTCGGCACCTTTGCGATGCTGCGCTACAGCCTGCCGCTGTTCCCCGACGCCGCCTCCACCGCGGCGCCCGTGCTGGTCACGCTGGCGGTGATCAGCATCGTCTACGGCGGCGTCATGGCCATCGCGCAGACCGACCTGCTCCGGCTGATCGCCTACGCCTCGATCTCGCACTTCGGGTTCATCGTCCTGGGCGTCTTCGCGCGGACAGAGCAGTCCGCCGCCGGCTCCGCGCTCTACATGGTCAACCACGGGATCGCCACGGCCGCGTTGTTCCTGGTGGCCGCGTTCCTGGTGCGCCGCCGCGGCACGCGCGAGATCGGACGGTTCGGCGGCGTGCAGCAGGTGGCCCCCGTACTGGCCGGGGTGTTCCTGGTCGCGGGCCTGGCCACCCTCTCACTGCCTGGACTGGCGCCGTTCGTCAGCGAATTCCTGGTGTTCGTCGGCACCTTCGGCCCGTACCCCGTGGCCGCGGTGCTGGCGACCTCCACGTTCGTCCTGGCGGCGATCTACATCCTGTGGACCTACCAACGCGTGATGGGCGGGCCGGTCGCGCCCGGGCTGGAGGGGACGCCGGACCTCGGTCTCCGCGAGCGCGTCGTGGTGCTCCCGCTCGTCGGGGCGCTGCTCGTGCTGGGCTTCTACCCGCAGCCGGCGCTGGACGTGATCGAACCGGCGGTCGCCCACACCGTCGAACTGGTGGGAGGAGTCCGATGACCCCGGATATCGCGTACGGCCAGCTCATGCCGCTGCTCATCGTGTTGGGCGCGGCGATCCTGAGTGTGCTCGTCGAGGCGTTCGTCCCTGCCCGCCGCCGGTACCACGCCCAGCTGGTGCTCTTCCTCGGCGCTCTGGCCGCTGCGCTGGTCTCGGTGGTGCTGCTGGCCGGGACGCGGGTCGTCACCGCCGAGGGTGCGGTCGCGGTCGACGGGCCGGCGCTGTTCCTGCAGGGGGTCACGGTCCTGGTCGCGATGGGCGCCGGACTGTTGATCGGCGAGCGCACCGTCGTCCCCGCCGCCTCGGCGAAGAAGGTGCTGGCAGGGTTCGCGCCCCAGGCCGCTGTGGCCCCGGGCGGTGACGGTGAACGCGACGCCGAGCGCGCCGGCGTCATGCAGACCGAGGTGTTCCCGCTGGCGCTCTTCGCCACCGGCGGCCTCATGCTGTTCCCCGCCGCGAACGACCTGATCACCCTGTTCATCGCGCTCGAGGTGCTGTCGCTACCGCTGTACGTCCTGTGCGGGATGGCCCGCCGCCGGCGATTGCTCTCGCAGGAGGCCGCGGTCAAGTACTTCCTGCTGGGGTCTTTCTCCTCGGCGTTCTTCGCCTACGGCATCGCGCTGGTCTACGGCTACGCCGGAACCGTGGACTTCGGCGGGATCGCCCGCGTGGTGGCGGCCGAGGGCGGCAACCCGCTGGCCCTGATCGGCGTGGCCATGATGTCGGTGGGGCTGCTGTTCAAGGTCGGGGCCGTGCCGTTCCACACCTGGACGCCCGACGTCTACCAGGGCGCGCCCACCCCGATCACCGCGTTCATGGCCGCCGGCACCAAGGTCGCCGCGTTCGGCGCGATCCTGCGCTTCTTCCACACCGCGGTCCCCGGGCTCCAGGCGGACTGGCGACCGGTGCTGTGGGTGATCGCGGCGCTGACGATGCTGGTCGGGACGATCGTCGCCGTCACGCAGAACGACGTCAAGCGGCTGCTGGCCTACTCGTCCGTCGCGCACGCGGGGTTCCTGCTGACCGGGGTGATCGCGGTCGGGTCCGCCGGGGTGTCGGCGACCCTGTTCTATCTCGCGGCGTACGCCGTCAGCACGGTGGGCGCGTTCGCGGTGGCCGGCCTGGTCCGCGGCCCCGACGGCGCCGAGATCGGTGACCTGCAGGCATGGACGGGTCTGGGCCGGCGGCAGCCGCTGGCGGCGGGCGCGTTCGCGGTGCTGCTGCTGGCGCTCGCGGGCATCCCGCTGACCAGCGGGTTCATCGCCAAGTTCGCGGTCTTCTCCGCGGCCGTGGCCGGGGGCGCGGCGACCCTGGTGGTGATCGGGGTGCTCACCAGCGCCATCGCGGCCTCGTTCTACGTCCGCGTGATCGTGGTGATGTTCTTCCGGGACGCGCCCGCCGGCGACGGCGGCGGCAGCGGCGACGGCGGGCGCGGCGGCGGCGGGCGCGGCGGCGGCGGCGTCACCGGCGGTTCGGAGATCGCGTTCGCCCGACAGCCGGTGACGTATGCGGTGATCGGGGTCGCCGTGGTGGTGACGCTGGCGCTGGGAATCGCGCCGCAGCCGCTGCTCGACCTGGCCGGGTCCGCCGCGGTGTTCGTCGGGTAGGCGCCCGCGCCGCGTCAGACCCCGTCGATTCCCAGCGGCGTCGCGTTGTACTCCCCGGACAGCGCCGAGATCGACCGCGCCAGCCGCAGGTCCCGCCGGGTCACGCCCTCCACGTCGTGGCTGCGCAGGTCCAGGGTCACCTCGTCGTAGCTCCACAGCAGGTCCGGGTGGTGGTCCTGGGAGTTGGCGGCCTGGCCGATCGCGGCCACCAGGTTGATCGCGGCCTGCGGCGTCTCGCATACCGCCGTGTAGGTCAGCGACCCCTCCGACAGCGCCCAACCGGGCAGGTCGGCGAGCCCCTCGGCGATCTGCTCCTCGGTGAGGCGGGTGTTGTCGCCGGCATCGGGGGCCTGGCCGGCGGCGTCAGCATCGTCGGCGTTGTGTGCGTTCTGTGCGTCTGCGTTCATGCCGCCCAGTCTGGCACCTCGGGCCGCCGCCTACCCTGAGGGCGTGCACTCCCCCGCCAGTTCCGCAGCCGGCAGCCCGCCCGGCGCCCCTCCCCGCGGCGCCGGCCGGTACGCCCCCAGCCCGTCGGGTGACCTGCACCTGGGCAACCTGCGCACGGCCGTGGTGGCGTGGGTATTGGCCCGCGACTCGGGCCGCGCGTTCCGGATGCGCGTCGACGACCTCGACACCGCCCGCTCCCGCCCCGGCGTGGCCGAGCGTCAGCTCGCCGACCTGGCCGCGATCGGGATCGACTGGGACGGCGAGATCATGTGGGAGTCCGAGCGTTCGGAGGCCTACGCGGCCGCCGCCGGTCGCCTGGCCGACCGTGGGCTGGTCTACGAGTGCTATTGCTCCCGCCGGGAGATCGCCGAGGCCCCGCGCGCGCCGCATTCCCCGCCCGGCGCGTACCCCGGCACCTGCCGCTATCTGACCGGGGCCGAGCGGGCCCTGCGCCGCGAGGCGCTCGGCCCCGGGCGGACGCCGGCTCTCCGCCTGCGCGCGGAGGTCGCTGAGCTCACCGTCCACGATCTCGTCCTCGGGTCCCATACAGGTGTTGTGGACGACGTGGTGCTGCGCCGCGGGGACGGCGTGTGGGCATACAACCTCGCCGTCGTCGTGGATGACGCCGACCAGGGCGTCGACCAGGTGGTGCGCGGCGAGGACCTCCTCTCCTCCGCCCCCCGCCAGGTCTACCTGGCGGAGCTGCTCGGACTGCCGAGGCCCGAATACGCCCACGTGCCGCTGGCCGTCAACGCCGCGGGCGAGCGCCTGGCCAAGCGGGACGGCGCGGTGACGCTGGCCGACCTGGCCCGAGAGGGGACGACGACGAGGTCCGCCGTCGCCCGCATCGTGGCCTCACTCGGTGGGCCCGAGGGCGCGGACTCGATCGAGGCGCTGCGCGGGGTGATCACCGCCGAGTCCCTGCAGTCCGGCCCCTGGGTCGTGGCCTGACCCGCGCCCCCCGCCTCTGGGTTGGCGGACATCGCTTCACGCCTGGCGGACATCGCTTCACGCCTGGCGGACATCTCGTGCGAAAACCGGCCCGAAAACCAGCGTGAAGTCCGCCAACAGGCGGGGCACGTCCGCCAACTGGCGGGGCACGTCCGCCAACCCCGGGGATCGGGGCCGGGCCGGCGGCAGGATTCGCCGCAGCGGTGCGCCGGCGCGGATAATCGACGACCGTGAACACTCCATCGCAGCAGAATCCTGATCCACTCGGGCCTGGGCGGCCGGACGGGATCACTCCCGAGCCGGCACGCAGCCCCCACACCGCCCCAGCAGACCGCGGCAGCACCAACCGAGCCGTCTTCGCCACGGTCGCCAGCCCCTACTTCGGCTACCTGATCGCCCTGTTCGTGGGCGTCATGCTCATCAGCAACGTCACCGGCACCAAGGGCGTTCTCCTCTTCCCCGACCTGAGCTTCGAACTCGGGTTCATCCACGTCGACGGGCTGGTGACCGACGGCGCCTTCCTGCTCTTCCCGCTGGCCTACGTGCTGGGCGATGTGATCAGTGAGGTGTACGGCTTCCGGGCGATGCGCCGGGCCGTCCTCTCCGGTTTCGCCGTCCTCGCACTCGCCGCGCTGAGCTTCACCGTCACCGTGCACCTCCCCCCGGCCGACTTCTACGAGCACCAGGACGCGTTCCGGGCCGTCGCCGGCGTGATCCCGCAGTTCTTCCTGGCCGGGCTGGCCGGGTACGTGGTGGGCGAGCTGCTCAACAGCTACATCCTGGTGTGGATGAAGCGCCGCACCGGGGAGCGGACCCTGTGGGCACGACTGCTCGGGTCCTCCGTCGTGGGCCAACTGGCGGACACGCTGGTCTTCTGCACCATCGCGGCGCCCGCCCTGGGCATGGTGCTCGGCTCGGGTGACTACTGGAACTACGTGGTGATCGGGTTCGTCTGGAAGACCCTCGTGGAACTCGTGATGCTGCCGGTGACCCTCGCCGTGATCGCGTGGATCAAGAAACGCGAACCCAGTTACCAGTCCGCGCTGGCAGGATCGACGCATGACCGCGACCGACCCCGCTGACCCACCCAGTGGCGCGGGCGCCGTTGACCCACTCGGTGGCGCGGGCGCCGTCAACCCCGCCGCCGGCTCGGGCTCACCGGTCCGCGTGCTCGGCCAGACCGTCGACGACCAGACGCGCTGCGTGCACTACCGCGGGCCGCTGGACGTGGTGGCGATCCGGTTCCACTGCTGCCGCGAGTTCTATCCCTGCTTCCGGTGCCACGCCGACGCCGCTGATCACGCGCTGTCGGTGTGGCCTCGGGAGGCGTATGACGAGCCCGCCATCCTGTGCGGCGTCTGCCGGGCCACGCTGTCGATCGCGGAGTACCGCGAGCACGGCCGGTGCACGTCGTGTGGGGCGGCCTTCAACCCCGGGTGCGCGCTGCACTACGACCTGTACTTCGAGGACTGACGAGCCGGGCCCGGCCCGCCCCGCCCGGCGTCCAGACGGCCAGCGCCGCACCAGGATCCGGGGGTCGCGGCTACGGATCGGACCCGTGTTGTCAAATCGGGTGACGCGGATCACACATGGGTGGGGGGCTCACGTGTGTACATTCATCCCACCTGATCCCATCGTGACCGGGCCCGACGCGGGCCCGGCCACCCGGTCCCAAGAGGACGGCCCCAGATGAAGCGAAGCAAGCCTTTGACCCTGGCCGCGGCGGTGCTGTCCGTCGGTCTCGTCATGAGCGGATGCGCCAACCAGTCCGACTCCGGCTCGGACGCCGGCGGTTCCGAGGGCGGCGGAGGCGGCGGTGTCGAGCTGCCCACCGTCGACCAGGTCGACACCCCCGAGGGCGCCCTCCGCGCGGCCGGCGAGGGCGGGGCCACCTGCCCGGAGGGGACGACCATCGCCTACATCGGCGCGGAGACAGGTCCCAACGCCCAGCTCGGCGTGAACATCTACAACGGCGTCCAGACCGCGATCGACGAGCACAACGCGGCAAACCCCGAGTGCACGGTCGACTTCACCCGGTTCGACACCGAGGGCGACCCCACCAAGGCCACCGGCCCGGTCACCCAGGCGGTCAACAACCAGCGCATCATCGGCGTCGTGGGCCTGCCGTTCTCGGGCGAGTCCAAGGCGACCGGCAACATCTTCGAGCAGGCCGGCCTGGTCCACGTGACCCCGGCCGCCACCAACCCCACGCTCACCGACAACGGGTGGCGGACGTTCTTCCGGGGCCTCGGTAACGACGCGGTCCAGGGCCCGGCGGCCGCGGAGATGATGACCACCCAACCCAGCTCGAGGCCGAGAAGATCTACGTGGTCCAGGACGACTCGGACTACGGCATCGGCCTCGGCACCGCCGTCAAGGAGGCCCTCGGCGACTCGCTGACCGGCGAGGACCGGACGATCACGGGCAACAAGGACTTCTCCGCGATCATCACCAAGATCAACACCGCGACGCCCGACGCCGTCTTCTACTCCGGGTACTACGCCGAGGCCGCGCCGTTCATCCAGCAGCTCCGCGCCTCCGGCTACGACGGCGCGTTCGTGGGTCCCGACGGCATCAAGGACCCCGAGTTCATCAAGCAGGCCGGTGACTCGTCCGCGGGCGCCTACTTCACCTGCCCGTGCATCCCGGGCGAGCTCATCCCGGACTTCGCCGACGCCTACACGGAGACCGCCGGCATCGAACCCGGCACCTACTCGATCGAGGGCTACGACGCCACGACCGTGCTGCTCGCGGGCATCGACGCCGGGAACCACGACCGCGCGGCGCTCCTGGACTGGGTCGTGAACTACGACGCCCCGGGGCTGTCCAAGCACTACCGCTGGAACGAGAAGGGCGAGCTCCAGGAGCCGGACGTCTACGGCTACAAGGCCGAGGGCGGGAAGATCGTCTCCGTCGGCAAGATCGGCGAATGATCCCCCGGTCACGCTGAGCCCGCGTTCCCGGGGTCCCGCGCAGCTAAGACGCGCGGGGCCCCGGGCCCGCCCGCTCCCCTCCTTCCAAGAGCAGGACTGTCATGACGACATCGCTCCTCGCCCAAGCCGCCACCTCGACCTGGATCACCTTCGACCTCGGGGCCCTGGCCGAGAACTTCGGCTCCGCCACCGTCGAGGGCCTGACCTTCGGCGCCATCTACGCCCTCGTCGCGCTCGGGTACACCCTGGTCTACGGCGTTCTCAATCTGATGAACTTCGCGCACTCCGAGGTCTTCATCATCGGCGCGTACACGATCTTCTTCACCCTCTCCACCCTCGGTTTCGGGCCGGACGCCCCCAACCTCGGTGTGTGGGCGATCGTGGCCAACCTGCTGCTTGCCACCGTGCTGGCGATGCTCGCCTCGGCGACGGTGGCCCTGGTCATGGAGCGCATCGCCTACCGGCCACTGCGGAAGCGGGGTGCGCCGCGCCTGGCCTTCCTCATCACGGCCATCGGGATCTCGTTCACGCTGCAGTACCTGATCTTCCTGTGGCGCGGGCCCAACGCCGAGCGGGCCGTGACGATGTTCGTCCCCGAGCCGGTCTTCGACATCGGCGGCACCATCATCAACTCGCAGCACCTGGTGATCGTCGTCGCCGCGGTCGCGGTCATGATCGTCACCGAGCGGGTCGTGGCCAAGACGCGCATCGGCCGCGGGATCCGTGCCGTCGCCCAGGATCCGGACACCGCCACGCTCATGGGCGTGAACAAGGAACGCATCATCATGACGACGTTCGTCATCGGTGGCCTGCTGGCCGGCATCGGCGCGTTGTTCTACGTGATGAAGCTGCCCTCCGGGGTCCAGTACAACGCCGGGTTCGTCCTGGGCATCAAGGCGTTCGCGGCGGCCGTCCTCGGCGGCATCGGCAACGTCCGCGGCGCGCTCGTCGGCGGGCTGCTGCTGGGCCTGATCTCCAACTACGGCCAGCTGATCCTGGGCAACGGCCAGTGGGCCGACGTCGTCGCGTTTGTCATCCTGGTGCTCGTGCTGCTGGTGAAGCCCACCGGCCTGCTCGGCACCTCCCTCGGAAGGAGCCGAGCATGAGCGCTCCCGGACAGTCGGCCACCCCGGCCGCGGCCGACCCGCCCGCCGCCGGAGTCGACAACCAGCCGGACCGACCGCTGTTCCGGCGCCGACCCACCGGCCGCCTGGGCACCTGGTGGCACCGCCAGCCCCGGCAGAGTCAGTGGCTCTACCTGATCCCGGTGGTGCTGCTGGTGTACGCGCTGCCCATCCTCAACCCGCCTGTGCTCACCACCGAGCCGGGCTCGGACTTCGCCATCACCTGCTTCGAGATGTCCAAGTTCGCGCTCGTGGCGATCGGCCTCAACATCGTGGTCGGGTACGCCGGGCTGCTCGACCTGGGCTACGTGGCGTTCTTCGCCGTCGGTGCCTATGTCGCGGCCATGTTCACCAGCCCCGACTCCCCGTACCTCAAGATCCCCTACCTGTGGACGCTGCCCCTGGCCATGGTGGTGACGGCGTTGGTCGGGATCTTCCTGGGGCTCTCGGTGCTCCGGCTGCGCGGGGACTACCTGGCGATCGTCACCCTGGGCTTCGGCGAGATCATCCGCATCCTCGCGACCATCATCCCGGCGATGAAGGGCCAGGTGGGCTTTCAGAACGTCGGCGCCCCTCCCGGCACCCGGGACAGCGGCGTGCCGCTGTTCACCAACTCCGACGGTGCCCCCTGGTACTGGCTGACGGTGACGATCATCATCGTGGTGCTGTTCCTGGTGGGCAACCTCGAGCGCAGCCGCGTCGGCCGCGCGTGGATCGCCATCCGGGAGGACGAGGACGCCGCCGAGATCATGGGCGTGCCCACCTTCAAGTACAAGGTGTGGGCGTTCGCGCTCGGCGCCGCCTTCGGCGGGCTGTCCGGCGCGCTGATGGCGGGCCAGATCGGCTTCGTCAACAACCAGCGCTTCGACGTGCAGACCTCCATCCTCTTCCTCGCCGCGGTGGTGCTGGGCGGGCAGGGCAACAAGGTCGGCGCGATCGTCGGCGGCGCTCTCGTGGCGTACATCCCCTACCGCTTCGTCGAGATCGCCAACTACAAGTACCTGATCTTCGGCATCGTGCTGGTCCTGCTGATGATCTTCCGGCCGCAGGGGCTGATCCCGGCCCGCATGCACCTGCTCACCTACGCCCGCCGGGCGCGGACCTGGATCTCCTCGATGGTGGCGGGGTCCGAGCGCCGGGTCCCGCGCGGACAGGACGGAGGAGCGACATGAGCTCGGCCCTGACCCCACCCGGCGACCGGTCCGACCCCGGTTGCGGCGACAGCCCCTCCGGCGCCTCCACCCCGCCCGTCACCGCCGCCGAGATCGGCCTCGACCCCGACGCCCTGGTCGGCGGCGAACTCGGCACCACGGCGGAGGACGTGGCGCCCGAGCGCGCGACCAACGCCCGGATCGGCGACGTCCTGGTGGAGGTGAAGGACCTCACCGTCCGCTTCGGCGGGCTCACCGCCCTCGAGGACGTCAGCTTCACCATCCGCAAGGGCGAGATCCTCGGCCTCATCGGCCCCAACGGCGCCGGCAAGACCACGTGCTTCAACGCGATGACCGGCGTCTACCGGCCGAGTTCGGGCGATGTCGTGCTCGACGGGGTCTCGGTGATCGGCCGGGCCCAGCACAAGATCACCCGGATGGGACTGGCCCGGACCTTCCAGAACATCCGTCTCTTCGGGTTCATGACGGCGCTGGAGAACGTGGTCGTGGGCCTGGACGCGCGGCACAAGACCTCGGTCGTGGGCGCGCTGCTGCGCCTGCCCCGCCACCACCGCGAGGAGGCGTCGGCGATCGAGCGCGGGATGGCGCTGCTGGACTTCGTCGGCATCGCCCACCACGCGTTCGACCTGTCCAAGAACCTGCCCTACGGCTCCCAGCGGCGGCTCGAGATCGCGCGCGCCCTGGCCACCGACCCCAAGGTCCTGTGCCTCGACGAGCCGGCGGCCGGCTTCACCCCGGCGGAGAAGGAGGACCTCATGGACCTGATCCGCACGATCGCCGCCGACGGGTACACCGTCCTCCTCATCGAGCACGACATGAAGCTCGTCACCGGGGTCACCGACCGGATCGTGGTGCTGGAGTTCGGCCGCAAGATCGCCGACGGTACGCCCGCCCAGGTCACCCGCGATCCGGAGGTCATCCGCGCCTACCTCGGAGAGGACGACGACGATGTCCCTGCTTGAGCTCCACAACGTGGACGTGCACTACGGACGGATCCAGGCCATCAACGGGCTCTCCCTGACCGTCGACGAGGGCGAGATCGTCTCCCTCATCGGCGCGAACGGCGCCGGCAAGACCACCACCATGAAGACCATCTCGGGGCTGCTGACGCCGTCGGCCGGGCAGATCCTGTTCGAGGGCGAGGACATCACCGCGATGCCCGCCCACACCCGCGTCACGCGGGGGATCAGCCAGGCGCCCGAGGGGCGCGGCATCTTCCCCGGGATGACGGTGGCGGAGAACCTGGACATGGGGACGTACGGACGTAAAGAGCGGAAGGGCATCGACGACGACCTCGACCGCGTCTACACCCTGTTCCCCCGCCTCAAGGAACGCGAGAAGCAGCTCGGCGGGACCATGTCCGGCGGCGAACAGCAGATGCTGGCGATCGGCCGGGCCCTCATGGCCAAACCCCGGGTGCTGCTGCTGGACGAGCCGTCGATGGGCCTCGCGCCGCAGTTCATCCGGCAGATCTTCGCGATCATCACGGAGATCAACGCCCAGGGCACCACGATCCTGCTGGTCGAGCAGAACGCCAAGCAGGCCCTCTCCCGCGCCCATCGCGCGTACGTGCTGGAGACGGGGCAGGTCACCCGGACGGGCGTGGGCCGCGACCTGCTGGCAGACAAGTCGATCATCGAGGCCTACCTGGGCGTGGCCTGACAGGTTGACCGGGGTCAGAAGTCCTCGCCCGAGGCGAGCCCTACTTCGACGTCGAGTAGTACCGCCCCAGGAACTCGGTCTTGTAGGCCACGTACTGCTCGGGCCCCGCGACCATCGCCGCGCGCACCTCGTCGACCAGCCGGACCACAAACGCCAGGTTGTGCAGGGTCAGCAGGGTGGAGCCCAGGAACTCCTTGGACTTGAACAGGTGGTGGATGTAGGCCCGGCTGTACTCGCGCGAGACCTCGGACGGCCCCTCCGGGTCCAGCGGGGTGTGGTCGTGGCGGAACTGCGCGCGCGTGACGTTGACCCGCCCGTCGAGGGTGTAGATGCCGCCGTGACGGGCCAGCCGGGTGGGCGCCACGCAGTCGAAGGTGTCGGCGCCGTTCTCCACGGCCGTGAAGATGTCGTCGGGCTCGCTGATCCCCAGCAGGTGCCGCGGCCGGTCCTCGGGCAGTTCCTCGGCGCACCAGCCCACGATCGTGCCGAGGTTCTCCTTCTCCAGCGCCCCGCCGATCCCGTAGCCACCGAACCCGCGGCGCCCCTCCGACTCGGCGCGGTCGCTCATCTCCACCAGCCCGCGCACGGCCTGCCGCCGCAGGTCCTCGAACTGCGCGCCCTGGATCACGCCCCACAGCGACTGCCCCGGCCGGTGGGTGCGCTCCAGCGACAGCCGCTCGTGCTCGTCCAGGCAGCGCTGCGCCCAGCGCCGGGTCCGCTCCACGGAGCGCTCCTGGTAGACGCGGGTGTTCATGAGCGTGGTGAGCTCGTCGAAGGCGAACAAGATGTCGGCGCCCAGTCCGTGCTGGATCCGCATCGACACCTCCGGCGAGAAGCGGTGGCTCGAGCCGTCGAGGTGGGAGGTGAAGGTGACGCCGTCCTCGTCGACCTTCGCCAGCCTTCCCTGGCCCTTGTTGGTCGCCGAGTCGTCCGGGGCCGGCTCGGTGCCCGCGCTCATCTCGATCACCTTCTTGAACCCTACCCCCAGGCTCATCACCTGGAAGCCGCCGGAGTCGGTGTAGGTGGGCCCGGGCCAGCGCATGAACTCCCCCAGCCCGCCGGCGGCGTCCACGATCCCGTGGCCGGGCTGCAGGTAGAGGTGATAAGCGTTGGCCAACACCGCCTGCGCGCCGGTGGACCGGATCTGCTCGGGGGTCAGCGTCTTGACGGTCGCCTTGGTGCCGACGGGGATGAACGCCGGGGTGGCGATGTCGCCGTGCGGGGTGTGGATGACGCCGGTGCGGCCGCCCGCCGTGCCGTCGAGGACCATCCGCGAGCCCACGTCGAAGGTGGTGGCGCGTGGCGAGGGGGATTCGTGGACCGACATGGGTTCCATCGTGGCACGACGGCACGGGAGTCCGGCCGTAGCCCCACGACGGGTCCGGTCGCAGCCCCACGACAGCACCACGACGGGTCCGGCCGTAGCCGCACGACGGGCCCGGCCATGGACCTACGATGGGTCCGGCTGTGACCCGACGGCGGGTGAGATCAACGGCCCCCGAGATCAACGACGACGAGGTGAGCTGTGCCGGGAACGACCAGCCGACGGCTCTCCCGTCGCGAACGTCACGCCCAGCTGGTGATGATGGGGGTCCGGCTGCTCGAGACCGTGCCGTTCCACGCGCTCTCGATGGACGACGTCGCCGAGCGGGCCGGGGTCTCCCGCAGCCTCCTCTTCCACTACTTCCCCACCAAGCTGGACTACCTCACAGCGGTGGTCGAGGCGGCCGCCGACCACGTGCTGGCGCTCACCCAGGTACCCGAGACCACGAGCGCGGACGACCGCACCCGCGCGATCATCACCGCCCTGGTGCGCTACATCCAGCGTCGGCGCGACAACTACGTGGCGGTCCTGCGATCGGGCAGATCGGTCGACCCGGCCCTGGAGAAGGTCGTCGACGGGATGCACCGCACGATCAGTCTCCGGATCCTCGAGAGCATCGGACTTCCCGAACCCGGCCCGATGCCCCTGGTGCTGACCAGGTCCTGGCTGGCCGGCGTGGAGGAGGCGGCGCTCCTCGGAGACGAGTCGGGTCTTCCGCAGTACGCGGTGATCGACTCGGCGCTGACCACCCTGCACGCGGTCGCGTCCCTGCACGTCTTCGACTCCGACGTCCCGGGGAGCGGGGCGGAGAAAGAGGAAACCCCGGACCTCGACTGAGATCCGGGGTTCCCCGTGGCGGTGGCGGAGGGATTTGAACCCTCGGTTGGGGGTTACCCAACACAGCATTTCGAGTGCTGCACCTTCGGCCGCTCGGACACGCCACCGCCGACCAGGCTACTTCACCGGGGCCCGCTCGTTAAAATCGGGCGGGTTACTTGTTCCCCGTGAGCTTGCTGGCGGCCTCGTTGGCCTTGTCCTTGAGCTTCTCGGCGCCCTGCTTGACGCCGGCCTTGCCCTGGTCCGCCTGGCCCTCGGCCTGCAGGTCACGGTCGCCTGACGCGGCACCCGCCGACTCCTTGGCGCGGCCGCCCAGCTCCTCGGCCTTGTTCGAGAACTTGTCTCCCACTCCCATGTGGTGCTCCTCTCGATCGCGGCGCCGGTGTCCCGGCGCCTCTCCCGATCCACCGTACGGAGATCCCCGGCGGGCCTCCACCGATCCGAGGTCACGATCCCGTCACCGCGCGGGCGAGGAGACGTGTCCGGCGCGGCCGGGCCGCGGTCACCGAGCGGGGAGGAGAGAGCTCACCGGCGCTCCCGGAAGAACTGCTCCAGCAACGCCGCACATTCGGCCTCGAGCACCCCGCCGCGCACCTCGGGCCGGTGGACCAGTCGACGATCCCGGACCACGTCCCACAGCGACCCGCAGGCGCCGGTGCGTGGTTCCCAGGCGCCAAAGACGATGCGGCCGACCCGCGCCGCCACGGCCGCTCCCGCGCACATCGTGCACGGTTCGAGGGTGACGACGAGGGTGCAGTCCTCCAGGCGCCAACCGTCGCCCAGAACCGTGGCCGCCTCGCGCAGCGCCAGCACCTCCGCGTGCGCGAGCGGATCCGCGTCCGCCTCGCGACGGTTGGTGGCGGCAGCCAACTCGCGGCCGTCCGGGCCCACCACGATCGCGCCGACGGGAACGTCCTGCTCCGGGGTGCCGGTCGCGACGGCCAGGGCCCGCCAGATCAGCTTCTCGTCGGCTGCCCGGGGCGAATTCAGTGACATGGTGTCGCGCGACCTGCCCGGGTCACGAGTCGGGCAGGTGCCGCTCGAGCACCTCGCCGAAGCCCATCCGCTCGGCCACCGACTGCAACTGTTCGTCGGCGTAGAGGTCGGTCTCGGAGACGATGATCTCCAGCACCCCGGGCGGGAGCCCCAGATCCTCGAGGATCGACATGTCGCCCTCGCCCCACGGGTCGGTGTCCTCGAGCTCCTCGTCGGACATGTCGGGCACGTCCACGTTGAGCTCCTCGAGCACGTCTGCCGCGAGGTCGTAGTCCAGCGACGCGGTGGCGTCGGACAGCATGAGCCGCATCCCGGAGGGTCCTGGACGCAGGATCACAAAGAACTCGTGGTCCACGTCCACCAGACCGAAGGACGCGCCCTCGGTGCGCAGCGAGCGGACCTGCCGGGCGGCGTCGTCGAGGCTGGTCAGCGCGGCATCGGTCAGACGCGTGATCTGCCAGGAGTCGCCCTCCTGCATCACCCCGAACGCGTTACCGGTGACGGTGTCGTCGTCGGTGTCGGTGTTGCGGGAGCTTCGGTCGGAGCTGCTGGTCATGGGCCCAACCGTAGTCGGCTGTGAGAACCTTGTCAGGTGGCGGTGGCGACGGAGGTGTGCGTGCTCGGGGTGGGTCTGATCGGCGGCTCGCTACTGCGGGCCCTGGGCCCGGAGCGGGCGTTCGGCTGGAACCGCTCGGCCGCGGGAGCGCGAGCGGCGTCGGCGGCCGGTTTCGACGTCTCCACGGACCTCGCCGACACACTCCGCCGGGCCGCGCGAGCCGATGCCCTCGTCGTCGTCGGCGTCCCCCTGCCCGCCCTCGGCGCGGTGCTGGACGCGGTGGCCGAACACGCACCCCGGATCGCCCTCACCGACGTGGTGAGCGTCAAGGGCCCGGTCCTGGCCGCGGTGCGCGCGCGGGGTCTGGGCGGCCGGTTCGTGGGCGGCCACCCCATGGCCGGCAACGCACACTCCGGCTGGGACGCCACCGACCCGGACCTCTTCCGCGGCGCCACGTGGCTCGTGGCCGCGGATGACGACGCCGACCCCGACACGTGGTCGCGGGTGGCGCGGCTGGCGGTGGGCTGCGGCGCCCGGGTGGTCTCGGCCACCTCCGACCAGCACGACTCGGCGGTCGCCCGGATCTCGCACCTGGGGCACGTGCTGGCCGAGGCGCTGGCGCTGGCCGGGGGCCGCGGCGGCGACCTCGCACTGGCCCTGGCCGCGGGGTCCTTCCGCGACGGCACCCGTGTGGCCGGGACCTCGCCCGACCTCGTCCGGGCCATCTGCGAACCCAACCGGGACGCGCTGCTGGACGTGCTCGACGAGTGCCTGGCAGACCTCGGTGCGGCGCGGGAGTCGCTGGCCGCGCGGGGGACGCTCGGCGCGCTCGTCGACGACGGGCACCGCGCGCGACGCGCCTACGAGGACGCTCAGGTAGGTCCCTCGCGGGAAGAGCAGGCGCGTGGGGGGCAGGCGGATGCGGGACCCGTGAAGGTGGAGCACGCGCCGGTGCCGGTGACCCCGGGCGCACCGGGTTGGCTCGAGGCCCTCCGCGAGGCGGGAGCAGCGGGGCTGGAGGTCAGACCCGCCGGCTGAGGGTCGGACCCGCCTTCTGGTTTCGCTGGCGTGAGGGTCAGACCCGCCGGCTGAGTCCGCTGACGTCCAGGATGAACCCGTCTGCGTCGACCGTCGCGCTGGTGGCGGCGGTGGCCGTGATGCCGTGGATCTTCTCGTCGTCGCTGGACATGGTGACCGAGTCCTCGGTGACCGCGAGCGTCATGGAGTCCACCGAGAGGACCCGCCGCTCCGCTGAGCCGGGCTGCGAGTGCAGGCCGAGCCGCCGGATGATGACGCTGGCAAAGAACACGCTGAAGGTGATGTCCACGTCCACCACGCCCTCGCCGCCGACGCGGGAGCGGGTGTCGGTGGGGTCGTCCAGCAGCCAGGACCCCTCGTCGTCACAGACCAGGTCGATGGTGCGCTCGTAGGCCTCGGTGGAGACCGTGAGCTGAACCCGCTTGGGCGCCAGGTCCGAGCCGATCTCGGCCTCGTACTCCAGCGTGAACGCGTCCTGACCGGCGTGCGCGGCGGCGACGATGCGGCCACGGGCGCGGGAGGACTCGCCCTTCCGGACGATCCTCACCTGCTCGATGAGCTTGCCGGTCTCGGAGATCCACGTGTACATGCAGGGAGCCGAGGCGCGGGGCGCTTCGGCCTGAGGCGAGGGCGACTGAGAAGCGTTCACACTGTCTACGGTAGGAAAGTCCGGGGTGAAACGCACATCTGCGCCCCCGTCCCCTGGCCGACTCGTCACCTCGGACGCAGCTCTATCCGCGCCCGGCGCCACGGATACAGCGTCACATTGCGTGACCTCGGCCATTCCCGGCCGCTGCCCACCGGGTCCAGTCGGTAGCGCTGCAGCACCTGCCGGAGGATCACCTCGCCCTCCATCATCGCGAAGGACGCCCCGATGCACCGTCGCGCGCCGCCGCCGAACGGCAACCACGTGGTGGGGGTCGGTACGTCGCCCAGGAACCGCTCGGGGTCGAAGTCCTGCGGCGCCGGGTAGGCGGCGGGAGCGCGGTGGGCCAGGATGATCGACGGCGAGATGGTCATCCCCCGCGGATAGTCTCGGCCCCCGATGGTCGCCGGTTCCTGCAGCTCCCGCATGACCATGGGGACCACCGGGTGCAACCGCAGGGACTCCTTGAGGACCGCCTCGAGGTAGTCCGTCTTCTCACCCCCGGCGATCTCCGCGACGCACGTGTCCTGGATCCGCGGCTGCCGGGCCAGCTCGAGCATCGTCCAGGCCATCGCCGTGGCGGTGGTCTCGTGCCCCGCTGCCAGCAGGGTCATCAGCTGGTCGCGCAACTCCGCGTCGCCGAGGCCCTGCTCGGTTCCTGACGAGCCCCGGCCGTCGCTGTGGCCCTGCTCTGTTCCTGACGAGCCCCGGCCGTCGCTGTGGCCCTGCTCTGTGCCTGACGAGCCCCGGCCGTCGCTGTGGCCCTGCTCTGTGCCCAACGAGCCCTGGCCGTCCTGCGCCGACGCCCGGACCAGCAACGCCAGCAGGTCGCGCCTGTCGGCGAGCGCCGGGTCCCTGCGGGCGGCGTCGATCTCCTGGTCCAGGAAGGCGTGGATCGTGGCCAGGTCGCGGATCTCCCGGGTCCAGGGCCAGAGGCGGCGTAGCGCGGGGATCGCCAGGCCGATCATCATCACGGGACCCGCGTCGACGGCCCGGGCCACCACGGGCCGCATCCGATCCAGCCGCTCCGAGTCGGTCACGCCGAACACCACCCGCAGGATCACCTCGAGCGTGAGCTCGCTGAGCAGGACGTGGGCGCGGACCCGGCCCGAGCGCGGCCACTTGTCCAGTTGCTGGGCCGTCACCTCCTCCACGAGCGTGCGGTAGCCGGCGATCTCCCGCCGGCCGAACGCCGGGGCCAGGAGCCGGCGCGCGCGGGCGTGCGCGTCGCCGTCCTGCAGGAGCAACGAGTCCTCCCCGAGCAGCGGGCGGAGCAGTTCGTTGCCCTTGCCGGCGTGGAATACCGACGGCGAGCCGGCAAACACGTCCTTGACGTCCGCGGGATCGGCCACCGCGACCACCGACCGACCCTTGGGCATGAGCTCGAGACTGAACGGCACCCCGTACCGTCTGGCCGCCGCCGGGAACGTGAGGGCGGGGGCCGACAGGGTGAGCAGAGCCTGCACGAGCCCGGGCAGTCGCGGGCCTGGGGGAAGGACGTCGGTCATGGCCATACCGTACGAGTCGACACGTGCTGCCGCAGCCGGTCCGGTGAGGTCGCGGGGATCGGGCCGGCGGGCCCGAATCGTGCCGGACGGACGACCCGCGCCGACACCTCCCCTGCTGCAGGAGGTGTCGGCGCGGACCTGGTCACCTAGGCGAGAGGTGTCACGATCCGAGGCCCGCGGTGCCGAGCGAGCCGGCGCCGGTGCCGGCACTCCCCGCGAGACGCGCCCACGGGCCGGTGATCGCGAAGGTGTAGCCGTCACCCTGGATCGAGACGAACATGACCGAACCGTCCTCGTTGAACACCGGGCCGGCGAACTCCGAGTTGCTCACGCGGTTGCGGGCGATGGGATAGGCCTGGCCGCGATCGTTGACGCCGACGACGTGCTGGACCCCGGAGCCGTCCTCGGAGACCACGACGCCGCCGTGGGGCGAGACCGTGATGTTGTCCGGGCCGTCGAAGTTCCCGCCGGCCGCGAGGTCGGCGGCCGGGTCCGGGTTCTTCCCGAAGATCGAGCTCAACGTGATGGACTTGCCGTCCGGCGCGATGCGCCAGACCTGGCCGTCGTGCTCGGCCGCCGAACCGTCGCCCATCCTGGCGAACGAGGCCACGATGTACGCGCCCTCCTTCCACCACGCACCCTCGAGCTTGCGCGAACGGGTTCCGCGGGCGCCGTAGGACTGCTTACGGATCGACGTGGTCTCGGCGAGGCGGTCGCGGCCCGGGACCTCGACCCACTCGAGCTGGTACGTCGTTCCGACGGTGGTGGCCACCGACAGGTCAGGGACGTGCGCACCCCCCGAGACGCACCGCATCATCTCGAAGGTCCCGGCGGTGTCGCCGCCCGCCGAGCGGGCGAGCTCGGCGAGCGAGCCGGTGCCGGGCGTGAAGCCGGCCGGCGGGGTCCAGCGGTAGACGTGACCGTTGGGATTGCCCGCGTCCTCGGTGAGGTAGATGACGCTGGTCGCGGGGTCCACGGCGACGGCCTCGTGGGAGAAGCGCCCGAGGAACTTGAGGGGCACCGCGGCCTGGGCCCGGTTGAGTGCCGTGTCCGGCGAGACCTCGAAGACCCAGCCGTGGTCCACCGACGCGGTCTTCCCCTGGAGGGACCTGCCGCCAGCCCGGAGCTCGGTCTCCTCGCAGGTGAGCCACGAGCCCCACGGGGTGACGCCGCCCGCGCAGTTGTTCACCGTGCCGGCCACGCCCACGTACTGCGACTTGCGTACACCCTTGGAGTCGACGGCGATCACCGTGCAACCCCCACCCGCCTGGTCGTCGAAGGTGATGCCGTCGGTCACCGGCACGATATGCGGCTCGCTGCCGCCGATCTCGTGGTTGAGGACCAGGAACCCGCCGCCCGCGCCCACGAGGTCACCGAGCGAACCGAGTGCCCCCGAGAGCGAACCGAGGGGGCCGGAGGCCGCGAAGTAACCGGCGGCGTCGGGATCGGACGGGGACTTGGCACCGCCCTCCATGGCGTGCTCGCCCGCGCGGGTGACCACGGAGTAGGTGAAGCCCTCCGGCAGATCGAGCAGACCGTCCGGGTCCAGCACGAGCTCCCCGTATCCCTCGGTGCCCACCGCCGTGGCGCCCGCGATGGCGCCGGAACCCGTGAAGGTGCCGGTGAGGTTCCCGGCGACGTACATCCCCGCTCCGACGGCGGCTGCGCCGGCCAGGAATCGACGGCGATCGATGCTGTTCTCTGCCATTGTTCTGGTGTCCTCTCCCTGCGGCCAGCCGTTCCGGCGCGCGGGATTCGACGTTAGAGCCCGGTTGAGACGGGAACGCGCTGTGCAGGTGTCGCTCAGGTGAACGCCCGGCGGCGCCCCGGCGCGGGCGTCGGTGGACCCGCCGATCGGAGCGGAGCCGTCCATCCAGGGGTCGCCGGGCGTTCACCCTGATCCCCTCGCCGTGGTCACCGTGGTGGTCTACCGTGGGCCGCATGGCCCTGCTGCCCGTGGACCTGGACTCGACACCCGACGTCATCGCCTCGCTGCTCGCCGTGGACGCCGCGGTGCGCGCTGCCGTGGGCCTGGAACACTTCCCCCCGTCCGCCGCGGCCCTGCACTGGGCGGGCGCCGACGGCATGTGGATGGCGCTCGTCCGCCCCGGGGAGGGACGCGCACTCCTGGTCGGCTGGCACCACGAGTTCTCGATGACCGAGGGCAGTGGGCGCGCGGGCGAGGCAGGCACCGACCTCGTGGGAGATGCCCCCGTCTGGTGGCGCCGCGGCGTCGAGCACGCCCGATCCCACGGCGCCTACCTGGGCTTCCTCTACGGTTGGGACGGGTCGTCCTGGTGGCGGATCGACCAGCCCACCGACGACGGTTTCGACCCCGAGCTGTTCCCGGTCACCCGGCTGGCGCTGCGGGACATCATCGACGAGCTGGCCGACGACACACTGCTCGACCCGCCGCCACCCGGAGCGATCGACGCCCTGTTGAACTCGGGGACCGGGCTCACCGCCGCCCAGCTGGCGGCCGTCCTCCACGCCCCCGACGGCTGGCCCGAGATCGACCTCGAGGCGGGGGTCCGCGCCGTGCGGGCGTATGCCACGACGGTCCCGGCCTGAAGCCGTACGCACTTCGCCGCACGCGGTAAAGCGCTGGTAAGGCAAGGCTTTCGACACTTGTCGGGCCGCGCGTCGGCTCCTAACGTGAGCACATGGTCACCCCCCGCCCCGCTCATCACGTGGCCGCCGAACCCCATGACGCTTCGGTCGCCGACAGGCTCAACTGGCTGCGCGCCGCCGTCCTCGGGGCGAACGACGGACTGCTCTCGACCGCCGGGCTGGTGATGGGCGTAGCGGCGGCCACCACCGACAGGTCACCGCTGATGATCGCGGGGATCGCCGGTCTGGCCGCGGGAGCCTTCTCCATGGCCGTCGGGGAGTACGTTTCGGTGAGCACCCAGCGCGATACCGAGCGGGCGCTCATCACCAAGGAGGTCCGCGAACTGACCGAGGAGCCCGAGGCCGAGTTCGAGGAGCTGGTGGGGCTGTACACCGCCAAGGGGCTCAGCGAGGACACGGCCCGGCAGGTGGCCACCGAACTCCACGCAGTCGATCCCCTCGCCGCCCACCTCGACGCCGAACTCGGCATCGACGAAGAGTCCCTCACCAACCCAATCCACGCCGCCGTGTCCTCCGCCGTCGCCTTCACCCTCGGCGCGGTCATCCCTCTGCTCGCGATACTCGCACCCGCGGCCCTGAGGGTGCCGACGATCGCCGTCCTCACCCTGGTCGGCCTGGCACTCGCCGGTTACGTCTCCGCACGGCTCGGGGACGCAGATCGGGGGAAGGCGGTCCGGCGGCTGCTCCTCGGTGGCCTCGCGGCGATGGCCGCGACCTACGGGATCGGCACGATCCTGGGCACCACCGTCACCTGACCGGGTGCCCCGGGTCCGCACACCCGCGGCCGGAGTTCTGCCACGATGGACCGGTGAGAAGACTCGGTTACGTCGCGGCCAAGCGCGTGGGTCTCGAGACGCTCGGGTGGGCGCTCGTCATCCTCGGGATCGCGGCGCTGTTCCTCCCCGGCCCCGGCCTGCTCATGCTCTTCGGCGGGATGGTGGTGCTCTCCCAGCAGTACGAGTGGTTCGAGAGGCGTGTCGACCCCGTCAAACGTCTGGCCCTGGAGGGCGCCTCCCGCGGGGTGCAGACGTGGCCGCGGATCGCGGCGTCGGTCCTCGGGGTGGCGTGGCTGGTCGGACTCGGGATCTTCTGGGGTGAGCATCCCCCGGCGCCCGGGTGGTGGCCGTTCGACCCCGACGTGTGGTTCATCGGCGGCTGGGGCACGGGCACGAGCCTGATCGTCTCAGGGCTCATCGGCCTGGCCCTGCTCGTCTACTCGCTCCGGCGTTTCCGGGGACGGCCGTACGACCACCAGGTGGAGACCGAGCGCGAGAAGGAACGCCATGCCGAACGGCACCGCCAGAGGGACGAGCGGCGCCGGTCGCGGCACGGCGCCACTTCGGGCTGAGCGTCACGCCAGCGCGGGCCTCACGCCAGGTCGAAAGTCTCCTCGCCGCCCACCTGGACCAGCCGCTCCTCGCCGGCCACCCGGACACAGACCGGGACCGCATCGATCACGCCGTCCCGGTGCTGCACGGTCACCCGGTCCCGCATCACCGTCACGGTGAGCGGAGACCGCAGGTAGGTCATGTTGAAGGCGAACCCGTCGATGCCGGACGGCAGGTTCGGGTCGAGCCGCAGCTTCCCGCCGGTCACCCGCATCCCGGCGTAGAACCGCTGCACCAGGTCGACAGTTCCGGACATGACCCCCATGTGGATCCCCTCGCGGGTGGTGCCGCCCTGGATGTCGCCGACGTCGCTGCCCAACGCGATCTTGAACCGCTCCCAGGAGGCGTCCGGGTCGAAGCGGGCCAGGACGCCGGCGTGCGTGATGTAGGACAGGGTCGACCCGTGCGAGGTCCGCTGGTCGTAGTACTCGATGGTGCGCTGGGCGGCGTCGTCGGGGAAGTCGTAACCGAGACGTGTGACGACCCGCCTGAGCTCGGCGTCGCTGAAGAGGAAGAACAGCATCACCGCATCGGCCTGCTTGGCCAGCTTGTACCGGTCCGGGGTGTCGCCCTCCGCCTTGAGGATCCGGTCGAGTCGCTGGATGTTGCCGTACTTGGCGCGGTAGCCGTCCCAGTCCAGTTCCTCGAGATTCTCATAGCCCTCGAACTGGCTGATGATCCCGTCGTGGAACGGGACGAACATCTTGCGGCTCATGTCCTTCCACCGGGAGACCTCCCCGTCGCGCAGTTCCAACCGGGCGCGGACCGCGTCGGCCCGCGGCTCCGGCAGGAAGTCCAGCAGGCTGGCGGCGATGTCGCAGATCCAGGCCACAAATATGTTGGTGTACGCGTTGTTGCGCAGGCCGCCTTCGGCGGCCCCAGGGTACTTCTCGTGGTACTCGTCCGGCCCCATCACGCCGTGGATCTCGTAGCGGTCCCGCTCGGGCGAGTAGTGGGCGATCGACGCCCAGAAGCGGGCGATTCCGAGCATCATCTCCGCTCCCCGGTACTCCAGGAACATCGTGTCCTCGGTGAGGGTGACGTACTGCCAGATGTTGTAGAAGATGGCCGCGCTGACGTGTCGCTGGTTGTGGGACAGGTCCTCGTCCCACCGCCCGGACAGCGGGTTGAGGTGGAGGTCCTGGGTCTCCTCGGTCCCCAGCGACGCGCTCTGCCACGGGAACATGAAGCCCTCGTACCCGGCCGCCTCGGCCGCGGCGCGTGCCTCCGACAGGCGGCGGTAGCGGTACATCAGCAGACCCTTGGTGACGTCAGGGGTGCGGAACGTGAGGAAGGGGTAGACAAACAGTTCGTCCCAGAAGATGTGGCCGCGGTAGGCCTCGCCGTTGATCCCGCGGGCGGGCACCCCGGCATCCAGGTCCGCGGTGTGGTGGGAGCACGTCTGCAGGATGTGGCAGATGTGGACGCGGAGCAGGTGCTGGGTCTCGTCGTCGCCGAACACCCGCACGTCGCACGCCTCCCACAGGCGGTTCCACGACTCCACGTGGTGCGCGTAGGCGGCCTCGAAGGGCCGGGAGCGGGCCACCGAGCGGTGGGCCCGCATGATCGTGTCCCCGGTGGCGGGGTCGCGCGAGGTGAACAGGGTCACCGACTTCTCGATGGTGACCGGGACCCCGCGCTCGAGATCGAGGCTCAGCGTCTGCTGGATGTAGTCCGGGGTCCGGAAGTCCGCACGCGGGACGTCGATCTCCTCCCCGGCCGAGTGGACGAGGGTGCGCGCGGCCAGGCTGACCACGACCTCGGACTGTCGCGTCCAGGACTTGATCGCGATGACCTCGGGTTCGGGGAACACCGTGCTCCCCGGGCGCAGGTGATCTTTCTCGAGCTGGCGGTAGCGGGGCACGCCGTCGTTGACCACCCGCCCGTCGAGCGCGGTGACCACCTCTGCCGGACCCGACCAGTTGAGCGGCGTGAGGGTCCACTCGAGGTAGGCGTGGTGCAGCGAGGCCATGGAGACGAACCGGCGGCTGACCAGCTCGGTCTCGCGGCCCTGTTGGTCCCGGAACCGTAGTCGCCTGGTGAGCAGGGCCGACCTCAGGTCGAGCTCGTGGTGGTAGTCCAGGATCTCCACCTCGGCCAGCCGCAACACCTCCGCCCCGCCGATGCGCAGCTTGAGCGGCAGCCAGTTGGGGAGGTTGACCAGGTCCTCGTTATGAACGGGGACTCCGCCGAGCATGGTGGTCGCGCGGTTGTACAGGCCGTGGACGTACGTCCCGGGGTAGTGGATCCCGTCGGCGTCCTCCCATTCGGCCGCTCCGCGCGAGCCCAGGTAGCCGTTCCCCGTCGAGGTCAGGGTCTCCCGCAATCCCTCGTCTCCGGGATCGAACCCGCTGTAGGAGAGCGTGAAGGCGTCGGCCTGGTCGAGCATGGCGTCGTTCTCGGATCCGGACTGCGGGGTGGTCACCTCCTCGACACTATCCACTCCGGTCGCCGCTCGGGTGATCATCTGTGCGTCCCTGTTGCCGCGATCGTCATCCGGCCGAGACCCACCGGACACGGACCTGGGTTATGATATGCGTCACAGTCGCCGGCGGCCGGGGCCCGCGCCGCGGACCCTGTCGTCGACCGTCCCGTCGGAACAGGGGTTCGCCATGACCGTCCAGCTCATCGAGATCACGGAGGACGTAGCCGACCGGCTGCAGGTCCTCACCACACCGGCTTCCTGCCAGGTCGGCGACGCTCGGATGATCATCATCGACCTTCTCGGCTCCGAACCGTCATGGCCGCTCGGCGTGCTGGTGGACCACGTCTGCATGGCATACGAGGCACCCGCCGGCGAACGCCTGATGGTGGATCTGCGCGACCGGGAGGAGATGGCCGAGGACGACCTGCGTGACGAGCCGGCCCTGAAACACGTCCGATGGGTCCGCGCCACCCGCCAGGCGTTCCGCGAGCTCACCGACGCCGGCGAGGTCGTCTGGAGTCAGGCGTCCGACGACCCCGATGAGGTGGACCACCCCGAGGTCGAGGTCCTGATGTCCGGGGCGGAACCACGTGCCTTCCGCGTCTACGTGGGGGAACCGCTCCCCGACGGTTCGGTCTCGCTGCGGTAGCGGACCGCCACGGCGAGCGTCACCGCGCCCACCGCGATGAAGGACAGGACGCGGAACAGTCCGGGCAGGGTGGCCAGGTCCAGCAGGAGCAGCTTGGCCAGCGCGAGGGCGCCCAGCACGAAGCCCATCTTGCGCGCTTCCGAGATCCGCGGGCTCGCGGTGAGGATCAGCCACGCCGCGCAACTGATCCACAGCACCGTGACCACCAGATGCGCCACGAGGAAGCCGTTCCGGGGCGCCCCCGCGAGCTCGCCGATCACCACGCCCGTCGCCACCACCATCACCGAGAACGTCAGTAGCGCCACGACCGCGCCCACCATCACCACCCGGGAGGCCTCGCGCGGTCGGCGGCGGGCAGCCCACCACGTCACCGCGACGGCCAGGACGGTGATCGCGAACGCCGACACCACGTCCCAATACGAGAACTCGCGCACCGACAGCCGCTCGCTCAGCGCCACAAACGGCTGGTTGACCGCGAAGTACACGGTCAGCGCGATGGCGGCGCCGAGGCCCGCCACCCGGTCCACCCAGCGGCGGCCCCACAGTCCGGCGGCCACGACGTAGGCGGTCGCACTTAGCGTCAGCGCGAGGCTCGTCAGCTCCCGCCCACCCAGCTCCACCCACGCGGCGAGCAGCAGCGCGCTGCCCACGAAGCCCGAGACCGCGGACAACAGCACCGGACCCTCTTCCCGGGAGCGCCGTCCGGCCAGTACCGCCACCGTCAGGTAGGCCGCCGCGAGGAGCACCCCGACCGGCCAGCCCGGCCGGAGGAGGAAGAGACCGGAGAGGAGGAGCAGGGGGACGGCGGTGGGGACGACGACGAGGGCCGCGTTCTCCGGAGCCGGGCTCCGGCGCACCGAGTCGAACCAGGCGACCCCGACGCCCACCGCGGCAAAGACGAGCGCGGCCACGATGAGCACGATCTGTTCGCCGCGGCCGTGGGCCTGCGTCTGCGCGAGGTAACCCAGGAGGACCGGCGCCGGGAAGACCGACCACACCACCCGGACCGCGGTGCCGAGGTCGGCCCCGAGCACGGCGGTGGCGATCGCGAGGATGACCAGGAACGCGGGGAGTTCGACCCCTGTGGAGATGAGCGGGGCCAGCAGCATCGTGCCGGCGGAGACCAGGCAGGCGAGCAGACCCGAGGACCAGCGCTGGGCGAGCGCCATCCCCACCAGCGCCAACCCGCCGACGAACATGTAGGCCGCCGGCACGGGGACCCACTGGTAGAGCGTGGTGCAGGCGATCACGTCGAGCATCGCGGCGGCCAGGCCGGTGCCGACCAGTGCCAGCGCGCCGGGGTTGATCGGGCGCTCCGCCGTGGCCGGGCGCTCCGCGGTGGCCTTGAGCTCTGTGGTGGCCCCGGGCTCCGCGGTGGCCTTGAGTTCCGCGTTTGCCTCGTGCCGGGACTGCAGCCGCAGACCGAGCCCGACCAGCACCACCGCCAGCGCCGCCGCCGCGACAACCCGCGCGAGCGGCGGGAACAGCCCGGCCTGGATGGCCACGACCAGCAGGAACGCGATGCCGGCGAGCATCACCGACCCGCCGATCGCGGCGATGACCGTGGCCGCGGTGATGCGTGGTGCCCGCCGAGGACGGGGAGCCACCGGCTGCCAGGGCCGCTCCGGGTGCGCCGGGCCGGGACGGGGCTGCGGGTGGGGACCGCTGGCCGCGCCGACGGGGTGATATCCGCCCGGGGCGGGGGAACCGACCTGCGCCGCGCCCGCGCGCCACACCGAGGCCCGGTCGGGCTGCTGCGGCTGATGTTGCCCGTGCGAACGCGGCTGGCTTGGTGCCTGGCGCTGGAACTGCGGGCCCTGGGCTGGAGCTGGGCCCGGCACCGACTCCGGGGACCGCGGCTGCCCGGCGACCGCCGACAGCCCGGCCCGGACCTCCGCGACCTCCGCGGAGATGCGTCCGAGCCGGGCGTCGAGGTCCGCGAGCATGCGCTGGACGTGGTCGGGCTGCTGCGGGTTCACCCCTGAATCCTCTCCCGCGCCGCGGCGCTCCGTCCACAGACTCCCCGCAGCCCGCCTGGAACCGTGCAGGCTTACCCGCCTGCTGCCGAGAGGGCCAGCTCGATCAGCTCCTCCCCGGTCAGACCCGGATACCCGTGACTGATCCGCCGCCAGTCCGCCGGCACCGCTGCTGCTCCCCACCGGGCACCCAGGAGCCCACCGGCGATCGCGGCCACCGTGTCCGTGTCGTTTCCGATCCCGATGGCGGTGACGAGCGAGTCGGCGAGGTGCGGGCCGGGGCTCTCCGCGGGAGCCTGGGAGTCGTGGATCACGGTTGGGTGGATCGCGGTGTGGTGGATCGCGGACCAGGCGGCCTGGAGCGCGGTCACCACCCAACCGTTGGGGGTGAAGCGTCCGGGCGGACCCTGCTCGGCCTCGTCGATCCGGTCCGTCCAGTACCCGCGGGCCTCGTCGTCGAGCTCGGTCAACCCGCTACGGATGTCGAGAACCTGCTCCCGGACGGCGCGGTCGATCGCCAGGGACCACAGGACGCACGCCTGACCCGTGCGGGGGTCGCCGTGGGTCAGCGCACTCACCGCGGTCGCGGCCCGCACTATCGCCTCGGTGTCCCCGAGATGGGCCAGGGCCACCGGGGCGGTCCGCATGAGCGATCCGTTGCCCGCCGACCGCCCGTTCCTCGCGAAGTGGGCCGCGGCAGCCGACGTGCACTCCGCCGCGGTGGGGGCGGGCCCGGCTGACCAGAGGACCTGCCGGGTCTGGATGCCGATGTCGGCCGGACCCGAGTCGAACCAGGCCCGGAAGTTGCGAGCGACCGCCGTGAGCCCTCGCTCCGAACACAGCCCTCCTCCCCGGGCGGCCACTTCCAGGACACACCACGCCATCGAGGTGTCGTCGGTCCATTCACCGGGGGCGAAGCCGCCCAGCCCGCCGCCGATCATCTGCGGCCCGTCGGGCCCGAGGGGCGCCGACTCGAACTCGTAGCCGGCACCGAGCGCATCGCCCACGGCGGCGCCGAGCATGACGCCCGCCACGCGGTCGCGCAGGCCCGCGCCCTCCTGCGTGCTCACTGGTCCGACCCCTGGGTGCGCAGGATCAGGTCAGGCGTGACGGCACCGAGTGCGTCCATGAACACGTCCATCATCTTGGTCAGGTGGGAGGGCACGAACGGAGCCCCGGGAATGTGGGCGATCTGCCAGATGTCATCGTCCCGCAGGATCCAGTTGAGCCAGCGCGAACCGCGATTGAGCAGAGCCAGTTCAACGGCAGCGGCGCGGCGGTCCGCGACTCCCGAGACCACGCACGAACTCAATTCCACTCCTGGCTGCTCCGGCATGGCGTGCACCCACATCCAGCTCTCGTCCCGCATGACCAGGACGTCGCCGTCGTCGTCCACTTTCGTCTCCTCACCGAGCCAGCCGGTGACCGCCTCGCGCACGAGGGCCACCATCTGCCCGCGGTTCTCCGGGGAGACCGGGGCGGAGGCGTCCAGGAGCAGCGCGCCCGCTGCGGTCGGGAGTTCCTGCAGGACCTCCGCGCCGCCGACCACCAGGGACAGTCCGAGCGCCTGGGCAGCGGCCGGTCCGTCGACGGTCACGGAGAGGAACTCTGGTCGGATCACCGCACTGTGGTCGCGCAGTACCGAGACCAGCTGGGGCCCGAGCGCCCGGGCCTCGGCGCCGCACCGCAGCCGGCGGGTCCAGAGGCTCGCCCGGCCGTCCAGCTCTCGTACCGCGCGCCAGCCGTTCCCACGCAACTCGCGCTCGCCCGCCACGCCCAGCGCGAAGCGGGGCGCCAGCTGGGCATCACCGCGGATCTCCGCTCGCAGGTACGGCCCACCCCGTGTGGACTGCACAGCGAATCTTGCCCGCGGCGCCGCCCCGCTCGCGTCCCCGACGCCGGGCAGATCCAGGGTCAGCCGGTCCCCCGTGGCTGCCATGCTCCCGAGCACGCCCTCGAGCTCCATCCCGAACCGCTTCCAGCAATCGGGGTCCGGCAGCAGATCCTGCGCCCTGTTCGACTCATCGGTCGTCATAACCGTCTCTCCCCGTCTCGAAATCTTTAGCACCCTCAACGCGCTAAACATTAACACGCTCGTCGCGCTAATGTGGGGTCGTGTCCGATCTCGAGCAGTTCCCCCGGCCGGCGGTGGCCGTGGACCTGGCGATCCTCACCGTCACCGACGCCGGCGGCGCCGACCCCGAGCTGCGGGTCTTCACGCAACCGCGCATCGATCCGGACGGTCGCGCGCTCCCCGGCGCCTTCCTCCGTGAACGGACGACCGTCGCCGAGACCGCCGATCATGTACTCCGCGAGAAGGTGAAGATCACGCCGCACGAGACCATCCGCCCGCGCCTGCTGCGGCTCTTCGACGACCCGGAGCGGGACGAGCGGACATGGGCCGTCTCCGTCGCTCACGCGCTCCCCCTGCCCGAGTCCGCACTACGCGGGGCCGACGGCGAGCTCACCCGGGTCACCACCGACGGCCGGCTCGACGGGGTGGGCCCGATGCTGTTCGACCACGACGCGATCGTCGACGCGGCGATCCGGGACGTGCGCGAGCGGTACGAGATCCGGCTGCGTTACGTGGACGTCTGCCCCGACCCCGACGGCTTTCTGACCGAGCCGTTCACCCTGCACCAGCTCCGGCGCGTCCACGAGGCCGTGATCGGCGAGGAGCTGCACAAGGACAACTTCGCGCGGCGGATGAAACCCCGGCTGGAAGCAGTGATGGACGACGACGGCGAGCCCGCCCTCGCCACCGCGCTACGCGGTCGCCCGGCTGCGCTCTACCGCCGCGCGCGCTGACCCGCCGCGGCCGGCCGGGACCGCAGCACCAGGATCACGCCGACCGCGCTGATGGCCATCCCCACCACCGCGAGGAGGGTGATCGGGACGTCGAACATCAGCCACACCCAGACCATGGTGGTGGGCGGGGTCAGATACAGCAGCACGCTGGCGACCGTGGCGCCGCGGGTGCGGGTGACAAAGACGAAGAGGACGTAACCGCACAGCGTGGACAGGAATACCAGCCAGGCGACCGCAGCCCAGAAGTCCGGATCGGCGGGAGCCGCAGCCTGGCCGGACAGCAGCGCAGCCGACATCAAGACCACCCCCGCGACGACGGCCTGCATGGTGATGGACTGCAACAGCGTCTCGGTGGGCCGCAGGCGCTGGGTGAGGACCGTGCCCGTGGTGAGGCTGAGCATGCCCGCCGCCGGGAACAGATACGCCCACCACGGCGCGACCCCGGCCTCGAGTCCCCCGGAGACCACCACCACGACGCCGGCCATCCCCAGGGCCATGCCGACCCACATGCCGGCCGTCGTGCGCTCGCCGAAGATCTTGCCCGCCACGGTGGCCACGAGCAGCGGCTGGAGCGCGGCGATGAGCGCCGCGGTCCCGCCGTCGACGCCGTTGGCGACCCCCTCGAAGATCAGGAAGAGGAATACGGCCTGGCTGAACAGGCCCAGCACCGCCTGCCGCGCCCACGCCTGACGATCATTCAGCCGCACCCCCAGCACCAGGCAGACGGTCACCAGCAGTACGCCGAGGATCGAGAAACGCCACCCGAGCAGCTGCAACGGGGTGCCGCCGGCCCGGATCCCGAGCTCCGCGCCGACGTAGCCCGAGCTCCACATGATCACCAGGGCCACCGACGCCAGATGGCCGGCGTTGCGGCGGATCGCCTCTCGGGCCGGCTGGGGCATCGGCACAGCCTACGAAGCGGCTGGCCTCGTCGTCGTCGTCCCGCGCCCCGTCACCCCCACCTCCCGGTCACCCGATGCGCCGGGGTCCCGCCAGGTTTCCACGCCCACCGACCGAGCTCACCTCCGGTCGACGCGTCGGATGTCCAGGACGGACACGAGCGCCGCGCCGAGGATCGCATCGTCGCTGGTCGCCACCACCATGTGACGACGACGAGCCTGCGTGACGATCATCCGGTCGAACGGATCCCGGTGTGGCCAGTCCAGGCTGCCGGCGAGCAACGCGTCCTCGGGTTCGATCGCCATCTGCTCGGCTCGCAGACCGGCGAGGGTCTCGGTCCACGAGGTGACCAGCGCCTCGCCTCCCGGCAGGCGCCCGGAAGCGCGTTGGTGTCGAGGAGCACCTGGCGGGTCATGTGTGCCCGAACCAGAATGCGAGGTCCCGTGATCCGGCGGGGCGGTGTGGCGGGAGTCAGGATCGCCACGGGCCGACCGTGGCTGGTGATGGTCACGGGCGAGCCGGTCGACTCCACCTCGGCCAGGAGCGCGTTGAGTTTGGCTGCTTGTCGCGCATGAAACGTATGAAACGAGAGCACCCCGGCTCGGCATCTCTGCCGAACCGGGGTGCTCTCCACTGTGCGCCCGAAGGGACTCGAACCCCTAACCTCCTGATCCGTAGTCAGGTGCTCTATCCATTGAGCTACGGGCGCATATTCATCTGTAGTGCATTCTTCTGTCGTGCCAGCTCATCGGTCTCCCGGTGATCCAGCATGGCGGAGGCGAGAGGATTTGAACCTCCGGTCCCCTTTAAGGGGGACAACTCATTAGCAGTGAGTCCCATTCGGCCGCTCTGGCACGCCTCCTGGAGGCTCTGCTGAGCCAACGAGGGATAACAGTACACAACGGTCTCCGCGGTTCGCAAAACGCCCGGACACCGGGCCTTCATCCGCTGGTCCTAGTCTGTACGCATGTCCCCCGACGTGCGCAGCGACCTCGACGCCATCCCCTCCTACGTCCCCGGCGCCAGCGTCCCGGGCGCGGTCAAGCTCGCCTCCAACGAGACCACTGCGGGACCGCTCCCGAGCGTCGCGGCCGCCATCGTCGAGGCGGCGGCCGGCGCCAACCGCTACCCGGACATCACCGCGGGCGCGCTCGTCGATCGGCTGGCCGGGTTCCTGGACGTGCCGCCGGCGAACGTCACCGCGGGGTGCGGCTCGGTGGCGCTGTGCCAGCAACTGGTCCAGGCGGTGTGCGCGCCGGGCGACGAGGTCCTCTACGGCTGGCGTTCCTTCGAGGCCTATCCGATCATCGCCCGCATCGCCCACGCCGTTCCGGTGCCCGTCCCCAACCGGGCCGACGGCGCACTGGACCTGGACGCGATCGCCGACGCCGTCACCGACCGCACCCGGCTGATCTTCGTGTGCACCCCCAACAACCCCACCGGTCCGGCGATCTCGCGAACCGAGATGTCGGCGTTCCTCGACCGGATCCCCGAGCGCGTCACCGTCGCGCTGGACGAGGCCTACTACGAGTACGTGCGATCCGTGGACCCCGTCGACGGTGTGGCCGAGGCGATGGCCCGGTCCAACGTGGTGGCGTTGCGCACGTTCTCCAAGGCGTACGGCCTGGCCGGCCTGCGCGTGGGCTACCTGGTCGGGCCCGTCGAGCTCGTGGTGCCGGTGGCCAAGATGCTCGTCCCCTTCTCCGTGGGCTCGCTGGCCCAGGCCGCCGGGATCGCCTGCCTCGACGCCGGCGACGAGCTGCGCGCGCGCACGGACGCGGTGGTGGCCGAACGCACCAGGGTGCGGGACGCGTTGATCGAGCTGGGACACGCGGTACCGGACAGCCAGGCCAACTTCGTCTGGCTACCGCTCGGGGACGCCGCCTCCGCCTTCGACGCACACTGCCGCGAGAACCTCGTGGTGGTCCGGTGCTTTGCCGGCGACGGCGTGCGCGTGACGATCGGCGATCCCGACGAGAACGATCGCTTCCTGAACGCCGCCCGCGGATTCGTGACCCGAACGTGACCCTTCCGGCGGGGTCCCGTGACCTGATACCGGCACAGTGGACCGGGTCTGGGGAGGCGCAGCCGATATCCCGCGCCCGATGACGCCACGTCCGTAGCCAACGGGCACTAAAGGAGCCGGATGACGCACAAGGGTTCAGGTCGCGAGGTGAACTCCGCAGCTTCCCATACGTCCATATGGCGTCCGTCACTCGTGATCGCGGCGGTCGCCGCGCTGATCTTCTCCCTCGTCACCCCTCTCGCCAGCGCCCGCTCCGGCGAACCGAGCTGGCCGTGGGACCCCGCCGTCGAGACGCAGTCCGTCCGCATCCTCGGCATCGGCGAGTTCTCCGGGGCGCTCTCGCGACCGGTGGGGTTCCAGGGCGCGCTCCGGGACGGTTCGGGCAACGTCCGGCCGGCGGGTGGCGGGGCCCATCTGGCGGCGACGGTGAGCAAGCTGCGCGCCCAGTCCGACGACGCCCTGCTGCTGGCCACCGGCGACTCGATCGGTGGGACCGCCCCGGAGGCGGCGCTGCTGGGCGACCGCCCGACCGTCGAGTTCTTCAACCGGATCGGCGTGGACGGCGCCGGCGTGGGGCGGCGGGAGCTGCAGAAGGGCGCCGAGCACGTCCGCGCCCTGGTCAAGCCGAGCTGCACCACCGAGAAGGACTGCCGGGTCGATCCGCCGCTGCCGCCGTTCCGCGGCGCCGCGTTCCCGTTCCTGGCCTCCAACGTCATCCCCTCCTACGAGAGCGCGCCCACGTTCCCGTTCGCCATCCATCGGGCCGGGGACATCCGCGTGGGGGTCGTGGCGGTCACCCTTCCCTCGACCAGCGCTCCCGAGACCACCACGCGTCTGTCGGATCCGCTCAGGGCGGTCGACGCGACGGTCGAGACGCTGCAGTTCCTGGGCGTGGAGGCGATCGTCGGGATGGTGCAGTCCAACACCGTGCACGGCAACCTCGACCCCGGCGACTGTCCCGACGAGCTCACCCAGCTGGACCTGGTCAAGCGCCTGAACCCCGCAGTGGACGCCCTCATCGTGGGCGCCTCCGGCGGACCGGCCACCTGCCGCGTCCTGGACTCCGAGAACAACGAGCGGGTGGTGGTGGCGCCGGCCTCGCACGGCCGCTCGATCGCGGTCGTCGACCTCGCCGTCGACCCCTCCACCGGTGACGTGGTCCGCCCCCGCACCTCGGCGTTCAACCAGACCGTCAACCTCGACATCGCGCCCGACGCCGACACCGAGGAGCTCGTCCGCCGGGCCGGCGCAGCGGCGGCGCCGGAGGCGCGCAAGTCCCTCGGCTCCGCCACCGAGACGATTACCCGGGACATGGACTCCAACGGCGAGTCACCGCTGGCGGACGTCATCGCCGACGGCCAGCTCCACGCCGCCCGGGGCAGGGGCGCGCAGCTCGCGATATCCAACCCGGACTCGCTCCGCACGGACCTCCCGCGGGGCCCCCTGGACTACGCGACCCTGCACACGGTCCAGCCCTACGGCGACCGGCTCTACCTGGTCACCGTCACGGGCGAGGAGCTGCGAGGCGCATTCGACCACTTCGCCGACGACATCGGCGAGAACGGCCCGGCCGTATCCTCCAACGTGCGCTACACCGTCGACGCACGCCGACCGGAGGGCTCGCGGGTCACGGAGATACTGGTCGACGGCGAGCCCGTCGATCCCGGCCGCCGATACACCGTCGTGGTCAACGAGTTCCTCTCGTCCCCGGAGTTCGACGGGTCGCCGTTGGCCGAACGCGGGGAACGCCGCGAAGCCGGACTCACGGACATCGACGCACTCATCCGGTACGTCTCCGAGGAGGGGCCGCTCCGCGCGCCGGACCTCGGGCGTGTGCGCGTCATCCGCTGACAGGCCCACAGCTGGCGGAAGTGGAGGGATTTGAACCCCCGGTGCTGTTGAGGCACGCTCGCTTTCAAGGCGAGTGCATTCGGCCGCTCTGCCACACTTCCTCGTCGTCACCCGCGACACGCGCGGCTGCGGGGTTCCACGTGAAACCCGCGTTGACGACGCCGCTCATCGTAGTGGACCCGACTCGATCGCACCCAGCCCGGCTGCCCGCCCACGCGAACGCGGCTACCGTCGGGACCATGAAGGCCATCGCATATGACAACGGTCCGGACTCCCTACGCCTGATCGAGGCCGACGACCCGGTCGCCGCCCCCGGGGAGGTCCTCATCGAGGTGGCGGCCACGGCCGTCAACCGGGCAGACCTCCTCCAGTCCAAGGGCCACTACCCGCCGCCGCCCGGAGCCTCGGAGATCCTCGGCCTCGAGTGCTCCGGTCGGATCTCGGCCGTGGGCGAGGGCGTAGAGGACCTGGCCTCGGGCGACGAGGTGTGCGCTCTCCTCGCCGGCGGCGGCTACGCCGAGAAGGTCGCGGTCCCGGCGGGGCAGGTGATGCCGGTGCCGGACGGCGTGTCGCTCCACGAGGCCGCGACGCTCCCCGAGGTGGCCGCCACGGTGTGGTCCAACCTCGTCATGACGGGCGGGCTCGGTCGCGGCGTCCTGGCCGCCGGCGCGCGCTGGGGCGACCTCGAGCTGGGCGCGCCGCGCGTGCTGATCCACGGCGGGGCGGGCGGCATCGGCTCCCACGCCATCCAGGTCTGCCGCGCGCTCGGCGCCCGCGTGGCCACCACGGCCGGCGGGCCGGAGAAGGTCCAGAAGTGCCGTGATCTGGGCGCCGACCTGGTGATCGACTACCGCGACGAGGACTTTGTCGACCGGGTCAAGGACTGGACCGACGACGACGAGAGGGGCCGCGGCGTCGACCTGATCCTGGACGTGATGGGCGCGAAGTACCTCGAGCCGAACATCGCCTCTCTCGCGCCGGACGGCCGCCTGATCGTGATCGGCATGCAGGGCGGGATGAAGGGTGAGCTGAACCTCGGGGCTCTTCTCCCCCGCCGTGCCGGGGTGATCGCCACCAATCTGCGCGCCCGGCCGGTCGACGGTCCCGGCGGCAAGACCGGCATCTGCCGCGAGGTCGTCGAGAACGTCTGGCCGCTGGTCGCCGCCGGCGACGTGACCACCCGGGTGTCGCGCGAGATCCCGCTGGAACAGGCCGCGGAGGCGCTCGCGCTCCTCGAGTCCGGGACGAGTCACGGCAAGATCCTGCTGACGGTCGACTGACCGGGTTCGGACCGGGCCGATTCCGGCCCGATCCGGGCTGGGCTGGGCTGGGCTGGGCTGGGCTGGGCTGGGCTGGGCTGGGCGCAGGCCTACCCACAGGGCCGGATCGGTGGTCGAATGGGGCGGGTAGGAGTTGGAGCCGCTCGCCGCCCGTCCCATGGAGGTCGCACATGTCCACTACCGCCGACTCGGACGATCCAGGCGCCCCGCCCGCCACCCACATGACGGCGAGCCGCCGGATCCCCGCCCCACCCTCGGAGATCTTCTCGCTACTCGCGGACCCGACCCGCCACAAGGACACAGAACCCGGTGACTGGGTGCGGGACGCGGTCACCACCGACACCCTCTCGGGAGTCGGGGACGTCTTTGTGATGAACATGTATATCGACGCCCGGGGCGGCCACTACGTCATGCACAACACCGTCACCCGATTCGCCCCGGACCGCACGATCGAGTGGGAACCGGGTCAGCTGGACGACGCCGGTGTGATCTCCTCGGGTGGCTGGCGCTGGCGCTACGACCTCTCCCCTGCCGGGGAGTCCACTGACGTGACACTTCGCTATGACTGGTCGGCCACCCCCGCCGTGGTGGCCGAGCAGATCGGCGGGATGCCGCCGTTCGGCCCCGACTTCCTCGACGCGTCCCTGGCCTCGCTCGAGTCGGCGGTGGTGAGCTGACGGGGGGAGCGGCGGCGCTGCTGTCAGGTCCCCGGTAGGCGATCCAGCGCCTCGAGCGTCTCCTCGCACCAGCTGACCCACGCCTGCTCCACCTGGATGCCCAGCGTGAGCACCCGGTGTTGGAGGACGTCGCGAGCGGTGCCGGTGTCGTCGGAGGGCGCGAAGTCGTGGTCCTCGATCATCCGGTAGCGCTCCAGGTTCGCGGCCCGCTGGTCGCGGTGGTGTCGCAGCGCCTCGCGGACCTCGTGGACCGCTCCCGTGGCGGCGGCGGCCCGCACCCGCACCGCCATGGTGGAGCGCATCGGGTCGGGCTCGTCCACCTCCCGGATCCATTCCCCGAGCGATCTGCTCCCCTCGGCGGTGACGGCGAACCGTCGGGGGTTGCCCCGCGCGGGGCCGCCCTCCGAGGGGAGTTCGCGGATGAGGCCCGCGGTCGTCAGGCGGTCGAGTTCCCGGTAGATCTGCTGGTGCGTTGCCGGCCAGAAGTACCCGATCGACTTGTCGAACCGTCGCGCGAGCTCGATCCCGCTGCCCGCACGCTCGGTGAGCGAGGTGAGGATCGCGAATTTCAACGACACCGGCTCAGCGGCCGGCCAGCGCGGTACCGGCCAGGGCGGTACCGGCCAGCGCGGCTGCGGCCTGGTCGTACTCCGCGCGCAGGCGGTCGACGAGGTCGCGGACGGTGCCGCCCGAGGTGACCGCGCCGACCCCCTGTCCCGCTCCCCAGATGTCGCGCCAGGCCTTGGAATCGGTGGCCCCCCCGGTGCCGAAGTCCATCGCCGTCGGGTCCGAGACGGGCAGATCGTCCGGGTTGAGGCCCGCCGCCTCGATGCTGCCCCGCAGGTAGTTGCCGTGGATTCCGGTGAAGAGGTTGCTGTAGACGATGTCCTCGGCGGTACTCGAGACGATCATCTGCTTGTACTCCTCGGCCGCGCGGGATTCCTCGGTGGCCAGGAACGCCGATCCCACGTACGCCAGGTCCGCCCCCGCCGCCTGCGCGGCGAGGATCGATCGGCCGTGCGCGATGGCCCCGGACAGCAGGAGCGGGCCGTGGAACCACTCGCGGATCTCCTGGAGCAGCGCGAACGGCGACTGCGTACCCGCGTGGCCGCCGGCTCCGGCCGCCACGGCCACCAGTCCGTCGGCCCCCTTCTCGATCGCCTTGCGGGCGAACTTGTTGTTGATCACGTCGTGCAACACGATGCCGCCGTACGAGTGGACGGCCTCGTTGACCTCGGTGCGGGCGCCCAGGGAGGTGATGACGATCGGCACCTGGTGCTCGACGACGGTCGCGAGGTCCAGCTCGAGCCGGTCGTTGGACCGGTGCACGATCTGGTTGACGGCGAACGGCGCCACGTACGCCCCGGGGTTCGCCGCCGCGTAGGCCGCGTTGCTCTCGGTGACCTGGTCGATCCAGTCGCCGAGCATCGACTGGGGCCGGGCGTTGAGCGCGGGGAACGACCCGATCACCCCCGCCTGGCACTGCGCGGCCACGAGCTCGGGACCGGAGTAGATGAACATCGGCGAGGCGACCAGCGGGACGGTCAGTGGGCCGGCGAGAACGGGGGGAAGGGTCATCGGCATTCCTTTCGGGCCTGGCGCGACAGCCGTCGCGCATGTCCCGACCGTACGTCCGACGCCACGGTTGTGCAACAAGTTGCACAATCCTTGTGTGCTGACCCCCGACCCCCGGCCGACCCTCAGCGCAGCGGGTAGATCTCCTCCGCCAGCGACTCGGCGGCGCGGACCCGAGCCGTGACGGTCTCCGGGTCGAACCCTCCGGTGTCCGGAACGTCCGGGGCGGCCTCGTCGGCGAGCCCGATGGCCGGCCACGGCGACCCGGCGGAGACGAGCGAGCCGTGCTTGACGTCGTAGTACCCGGACCCGGTCCGCAGGGCCACTCCCGAGGCACCGCGAGCGGCCGCGAACAGATGCGGGTGGAACCGGGTGGTCAACCAGGTCTGGCCCGGCCGCGCGGGCAGACCCTCAGCCCACACCTCCTGGAACGGCACGAACCGGGCGCGGTGCAACTGCAGGGCGGCGAGCGCGCGGCCGACCTCGTCGTCGTCGTCACCGTTGCCTCCGCCTGCAACGTCATGGCTGGCGGCGGTCTCCCGCGCGCACACCAGGTCCCACACCACGCGGTCCCCGCCGGGGATCGCCTCCACCACCGACATCCGCTCCCCCGGCACCGCCCAGTCCGCCAGAACCCGGGCGACGGTCTCGGCGACAGCATGGGGGTCGGCCAAGTCCGACTGGGCGCACAGGACCAGGTCGCGGCACGTGTCCGGATCAGAGGAGTAGGCGGGGTGGTCGATCAGTCCGTGACCGTCGGCCACCGATTCGAGGCCGCCCGCGGTGGACAGCGCCAGCCAGCCGTCGTCGCCGACGAGCCGGACAGGGACGTCGTGGCCGGTGCCGGTGCCGGTGAGCAGATCGAGCGAGGCGGTGTCCCGGACGGCCACCAGGTCGTAGTCGCGCAGCGCGTCGGCGAGGCGGGCGACATCGCCGCACGGCACCAGGCCCTGACCGGTGGCGACCACCCGGGCGCCGGACCGGCGGCCGACCTCCCCGGCCGCGGCCGCCACGCCCAGGTGGTGCGGCCACTGGTCGTTGACGTACCCGCCGCCGATCAGGTGCACGACCGAGGCGCTCAGCGCCAGCTCGATTCCCGACGCCACCGCCGGGCGCACCCCGGGGTCCGCTACCGCGCGGCGGCCGAACTCGACCGCGGCGTCGGCGTCCGGGCACTCGGCGGCGAGTCGCCACAGGGTGTCCGTGAACAGCACGTCCGGGTGTTCCGAGTGGTGCAGCACCGCGGCCTGTCCCGGGGTGTGGCAGTCCACCACGACCGGGGTGCCGGGCAGCCGATGCCGCAGGTGCCGCAGCCACCCGGCAAGGAGTTGCTCGTCCCCGTGGTTGGGGTGCCCGGCCGGCGCGATCAGGTAGACGGGCCGGTGGTCGGTGCGTGGCCGGCCCCAGCGGGCATCACCTACGGCCCGCCGCCGGTCGAGTCGCCGCCGCGCCCTGAGACGTAGCTCGACGCGCCAGGGCGAACGGCCCGTGGGGCTGGTGCCGGACGGCTCGTCGGACGCGGCGTGCTGGGGGGACGACGGCATGGCCCCATCCTGCCGCACCCCCGAACAGGCCCCCGCCCGGCCCCGGGCAGGCCCCGGGCAGGCCCCGGGCAGGCCCCGGGCAGGCCCCGAGATGGCCCCGGGCAGGCCGGACCTCCGAACCGCCGGTCAGATCTTGACGAGCATCTTGCCCACGTTGGCGCCCTTCATCAGGTCGAGGAACGCGTCTACGGAGTTGTCGATGCCCTCGACCACGGTCTCGTCGAAGACCAGCTCGCCGGAGGCCACCCAGGGACCGACCTTGGCCGCGAACTCCTTGAAGTAGCCCATGTAGTTGTTGATGGTGAAGCCCTGGAGCGTGAGCCCGCGGGTGATGGCGTGCCAGAGGTTGTCCGGGCCGGGTGAGCGCTCGGTGGAGTTGTACGAGCTGATCGCGCCGCAGAGGGCCAGCCGCCCGCCGTCGTTCATCAGGTCGAGCGCGGCCTCGAGGTGGTCGCCGCCGACGTTGTCGAAGTACACGTCGATGCCCTGGCCGTTCTCGGTGCCGAAGTGCTCGCGCAGGAGCTTCCGCACGGGGCCATCTTTGTAGTTGATCGCGGCGTCGAAGCCGTACCGGCTGGTCACGGTCTGGATCTTCTCCGCGCTACCGGCCGACCCGATGACCTTGGATGCACCCTCGAGCCTGGCGATCTGGCCCACGGCGGACCCGACCGAACCGGCGGCGCCGGAGACGAACACGGCGTCGCCCTTCTGGAAACGCCCGATGTGCATGAGCCCGACGTACGCGGTGAGGCCGGTGGTCCCGAGGACGCCGAGGTAGGCCGAGATCGGCACGCCGTCGATCTCCTCCACCACCCGGAACCCGCGGCCGTCGCCCTGCGCGATGTCGCGCCACCCCAGGTCGTGCATGACCACCGCGCCGACCGGATGCGCGTCGGACCTCGACTCCACGACCCGCCCGACGGCGGCGCCCGTCATGGTCTCGTCCAGTTCGAACGCCGGGATGTAGGAGCGGCCCTCGTTCATCCGGCCGCGCATGTAGGGGTCCACCGAGACGAACTCGTTGGCCACCCGGACCTCGCCCTCGGCCAGGTCCCCGAGCTCTACCTGCCGGGTACGGAAGTTCTCGTGCGTGGGCCAGCCCGTGGGGCGGGCGGCGAGTTGGATCTGTGTGCTTGTCGTCATCCCTCCTGTGTACGCGCCCCCGCGGCGGGGCGGCCACCGGTCACACCTCTAGTACGCTGAGCCCTCGTGCAGGACCAGCCCACTCCCGACCCCGCCTCGGCGACGCTCTTCGACGAGCGCGTCCGCGGTGAGATCGTCAACGACTCCCACACCTTCCGTCGGGCTGTGGCCGACCTGCGGCAGGGCCTGAGCCAGCGCGAACTGTGGCTCTCGCTGGGCTGGCAGGACATCAAGCAGCGTTACCGCCGCTCCACGCTGGGCCCGCTGTGGATCACCATCGCCACCGGCGTCATGGCCACGGCCCTGGGGTTGCTGTACTCGATCCTCTTCCAGATCCCGCTGGCCGAGTTCCTCCCCCACGTGACCGTCGGTCTGATCATGTGGGGCTTCATCTCGGGCTGCATCAAGGAGGGCTCGGAGGTCTTCATCTCCAATGAGGGCCTGATCAAGCAGCTGCCCAGCGCGCTGAGCGTGCACGTGTACCGGCTGGTGTGGCGCCAGTTCCTGTTCCTGTGCCACAACCTGGTGATCTGGGTGGTGCTCATGCTGGTCTTCCCCAGGCCGCTGGGCTGGGAGCTGCTGCTCTCCGTGCTGGGGCTGGCCGTGCTCATGGTCAACGGCGTGTGGGTGGCCATGCTGTTCGGCATCCTCGCCACCCGCTTCCGCGACATCGCCCCGCTGCTGGACTCGATGGTCCAGCTGCTCTTCTACATGACCCCCATCGTGTGGACCACGCAGACGCTCTACGAGCAGGGCGGGGACATCGCGGACCGGGCGCGCATCGCCGAGCTCAACCCGCTGTACCACTACCTCGAGATCGTCCGCGCGCCCATGATCGGCGAGCCGGTCGACGCCTACCACTGGTGGATCGTCCTGGCCTGCACGGCGGCCGGCCTGATCCTGGCCTTTGCCGCGCTGCGCAAGTTCCGCTCCCGAGTCCCGTACTGGGTATAGGAGAGTCATCCCCATGAGCCCCGCAGCACCCACCCCCGGCGGCGTGTCCATCGACTGCGTGGACGCGTGCGTTGATTTCCCGATCTTCGACGCCAAATCGCGGTCCCTCAAGAAGGCCGTTCTCGGCTCGGCGGGTGGCGCCATCGGTCGGAACTCGTCCAACGTCGTCGTCGTCGAGGCCCTGAAAGACATCACCCTCTCCCTCCGCGAGGGGGACCGCATCGGCCTCGTCGGGCACAACGGCGCCGGCAAGTCCACGCTGCTCCGTTTGCTGTCCGGCATCTACGAGCCCACCCGCGGTGCCGCCCGCATCCGGGGCCGCGTGGCGCCGGTCTTCGACCTCGGCGTGGGCATGGACCCGGAGATCTCCGGCTACGAGAACATCATCATCCGCGGCCTGTTCCTGGGGCAGACCCGCAAGCAGATGAAGGCCAAGATCGAGGAGATCGCCGACTTCACCGAGCTCGGCGACTACCTGGACATGCCGCTGCGCACGTACTCCACCGGCATGCGCGTGCGGCTGGCGATGGGCGTGGTGACCTCGATCGACCCGGAGATCCTGCTGCTCGACGAGGGCATCGGCGCCGTGGACGCGGAGTTCATGAAGAAGGCGCGGATCAAGCTCGCCGACCTGGTCTCCCGCTCCGGGATGCTGGTGTTCGCCTCCCACTCCAACGAGTTCCTGGCGCAACTGTGCGACTCGGCGATGTGGATCGACCACGGGCGGATCCGGCAGCGCGGCAGCATCGAGGAGATCGTCACCGCGTACGAGGGCCCCGAGGCCGGGCGGTCGATCGCGCAGTACATCGAGAGGATGAAACGTGAGGGCTGAGGGCACCGGCGCGGGCGACCCGACCGGCGCACCCGGCGGGGCCGGCTCAGGCGCGGCCGGTTCAGGCGCGGACACGCGGCGGGTCGTGGCCGTGGTGGTCACCCACCGCCGGCTGGAACAGCTGCGCGCGTCCCTGGAGGTCGTGTGCGGGCAGACCCGTCCCGTCGACCACGTGGTGGTGGTGGACAACGCCGACGAGCAGGCCGTGCGCGAACTGGTCGAGTCGCAGCCGGTGCAGTCGACCTACATCGGGTCCAAGCACAACCTCGGCGGTGCCGGCGGGTTCGCCCTCGGGATGCTGCACGCCCTGGCCACCGGCGCGGATCTGGTCTGGTGCGCCGACGACGACGGCCGACCCGAGGGCCCCGAGGTGCTGGTCACCCTGATGGGCTGCATGGACCGCCACGACCTGTCCGAGGTCTCGCCGGTGGTGTGCGACCTGGCCGATCCTGATCGCCTGGCCTTCCCGTTGCGGCGCGGCGTGGTGTGGCGACGGCGGCGGTCGGAGCTCTTGGCCGACGGCGCGGACTCCCCTTCCGGCGCGGCGGGCACCGACCTCCTGCCCGGCATCGCCTCGCTGTTCAACGGCGCGCTGTTCACCGCCGACTGCCTGGACCGCGTGGGGGTGCCGGACCTGCGGCTGTTCATCCGCGGCGACGAGGTCGAGGTGCACCGCCGGCTGGTCCGCTCCGGGCTGCGCTTCGGCACCTGCCTGACCACCGCGTACCTGCACCCGCAGGGCTCGGACGAGTTCAAGCCGATCCTCGGCGGGCGCATGCACACCCAGTTCCCCGACGACCCGGTCAAGCGGCACTTCACCTACCGCAACCGCGGCTACGTGCTCTCCCAACCCGGCCTGCGGCGCCTCATCCCGCAGGAGATCGTCCGCTTTGGCTGGTACTTCCTCATCTCGCGCCGCGACCCGGCCGGCTTCCGCGAGTGGATGCGACTCCAGCGCCTCGGCGCCCGGGAGCACTTCGACAAGCCCTGAGCCGTCACCCCGCCCGGAAACCCGATCCGGGGTAGAGGACCCGGATCCGGGGCGGAGGCGCATGATGGGCTCATGACCGATTGGAACGCCCTGCAATCCCTCGCCGCCGACCTCTATGACGAGGTCCTGCCCCACGTCACCGACTGGGACGCCGCCACCCCGTGCAGCGACTGGACCGCGCGCGAGGTGCTGGCCCACGTGGTGGACGAGCAACTGTGGGTGCCGGGACTGCTGGCCGGGGGCACGGTCGACGAGGTCGCCGACGACCTGTCCGACCGCCTCCGCCGAATGCACGATGCCTCCGGCCCCGACCTCGTGGCCGCTTGGGACACGATCCGTCCGGCGGTGGCCGCGGCCTGGCGGGGAACCCCCGGCGACGACGAGGTGCAGCTGTCCTACGGGCTGGCGCCCGCGTGGCACTATCTGGCCCAGCAGACCTTCGACCTGGCCGTCCACGCCTGGGACCTGGCCGTCTCCCAGCGGATCGACCTGCGGTGGGGCGACGAGCTCGACCGGGCCGTGCTGGATTTCGTCCGGACGGACCTCGCCGACAACCCCGCTCCGGAGCTGTTCGACCCGCCGGTGCCCGGCTACGACGACCCGGACGTCCCCGCCCGCGACACGGCGCTGGCGCTGACCGGACGCGAGCCGGGAGCGTGGCCCGTCAGGCCTCTCTGAGCGCCGCCATCGGACACTTCTGCACCGCTTTGCGAGCGCGCTTCTCGTGCTCGGCGGGGACCTCCTCGACGAGCACCCGCACCACCTCGTCGTCGTCCCCCAGCTCGAACACCGCGGGGGCGAGGCCGACGCACACCGCCTGCCCCTCGCAGCGGTCCGGATCCACGATGATCTTCATGACAGTCCTCCTGGGTGGTCGCTCTGACGGATGGGTGAGGCGCGCTGGGTGATGTGCGCTGGGTGGGGTGCGCCTCCCCGGTGCCCACGTTAGGCGGGACGCGGCCCCGCGTCTAGACAAACAGCGGCGATTTGTCCATCGCCTTAACTGACTCGCCGGTAAGTTACGCTCGGCGGGTGCCCAAGACTCTGCTCCACCGCTACACCGCGAGCCCCCAGGCCTTCCCTGTGCTCGCGTCCCTCTACCCGCCCCTCCTGGGCTCGGGCATCCGTATCCGCCGGGTCGCCCCGGACTGGACCAGCGGCGAACTGAGCGTGCACGTGGCGCCGTGGACCGCCAACACCAACGGCACCGCTTTCGGTGGCGCCCTGTTCGCCGCCACCGACGTGCTGTACGGCGCACTGCTGGCCGGTCAGCTGGGTGGCCGCTACCAGGTCTGGACCAAGAGCGCGACGATCGACTTCCACACCCCAGGCCGGGGCCGGATGCACTGCACGGTCGAGGTGCCGCACACCGAGGCCGACGCCCTCCGGGCCACCCTCGCCGAGCGGACCGCCACCAGCGTGCTGCACACCGCCCGGGTTATCGACGCACGGGGCAAGACGGTCGCCGAGGCCCGGCACACGATGTCGGTCCGCCGCCGGGACTGAGTCGGGCGTGTCCGCCCCCCGCCCGCGCGCGTAGAATGACCCGATCCCCCGGCCGCCCCAGGAAAGGAACCCCCGTTGGGAGCCACCCCGCTCGCCTGGTCGTTATCAGTCGGCCTCATCGTCGCACTTCTCTTGTTCGACTACTTCTTTCATGTGCGTAAAGAACACATCCCGACTCTCAAGGAGTCAGCGACCTGGTCCGCCCTCTACGTGGGTATCGCCATCGTCTTCGGCTTCGTGGTGTGGATCTTCGGCGGCACCGACATGGGCATCGAGTACTTTGCCGGTTACATCACCGAGAAGGCGCTCTCGGTGGACAACCTGTTCGTGTTCCTGCTGCTCCTGACCAGCTTCAAGGTCCCCCGGGCCGGCCAGCAGAAGGCACTCCTGTTCGGCATCATCTTCTCGATCATCGCCCGGACCGCGTTCATCTTCGTCGGCGCCGCGCTGCTCAACCAGTTCGCCGCCCTGTTCTATGTCTTCGGGCTCTTCCTCATCGTCACCGCTGGTCGCCTCCTGGCGGAGGACGACGAGGACGACGACGCGGACAACGTGGTGGTCCGCCTGGCCAAGAAGTTCATCCCGGCCACCGACCACTACGACCACGACAAGCTGTTCACGGTCGAGAACGGCAAGAAGGTCATGACGCCGATGATGATCGTCATGGTGGCGATCGGCGGCACGGACATCATGTTCGCGCTCGATTCGATCCCCGCGATCTTCGGTCTCACCCAGAACGTCTTCATCGTCTTCACCGCCACCACCTTCTCGCTGCTGGGCCTGCGTCAGCTCTACTTCCTGCTGGACGGGTTGCTGGATCGCCTCGTCTACCTCAAGTACGGCCTGGCCGCGATCCTCGGGTTCATCGGCGTCAAGCTGATCCTCCACGCCCTGCACGAGAACAACCTGCCGTTCATCAACAGCGGCGAGCACGTCAACGTGGTGGAGATCCCCACCTTCCTCTCGCTCGGCATCATCATCGGTGTCCTCGTGGTGACCGTCGTGGCCTCTCTCGTGAGCCCGGCGGGCAAGGCGCTCACCGTGCTCGGCAACCTCAAGAGGCACTCGCACGAGTACCTCAACAAGGACTTCGTCGACGACCCGGTCGAGCGCGCCAAGCTGTGGGCCAAGATCATCGAGGACGAGGACAAGCTCAAGACCCTCGACCGCAAGTACTTCGGCACCGAGGGCGAGGTCTGGGAGCTCGAGCAACTGCTGGGCAGGGTCTGGGACGAGCAGGCGGGATACGAACGCGCCACCGATTACACCCGCTGACCCCCGCCGGGTGTGCTGCCCGGCTAGGCCCGCCGCCCCGCCCAGATCCCGTGCGGGTCGGCGGCGGGATTCCCCGGGAGCGGGGAGAGCATCTCGGTTCGCGGCCAGCGTGACCTGAGCACCTCGAGCACCTCCTTCCCACCGCCCACACCGTGTCCACCGGTGTGGGCGGTGGCGTTGTGGGCGGTGGCGTTGTGGGCGATCGCGTTCTGCGGCGACGTGGCCGGCCCCGTCACCTCCCCCCTCACCTCGCTCTTCACCTCCCCCCTCACAAGGAAAACGGTCCACCCCGACCGGCGCAGCAACATCCGGTCCCCCTCGAGTCGGGCTCGTTCCTCGCCCCGGGACGGCCCTGGGGACGGGACGACGGCGTACCGGGCGACCGGGTCGGCGAGCGGCAGTGCCACCGTGCGTCGACCGAACCTGACCTCGTGACCGCCGCCGAAGCCGCCGAAGCCCGCCGCGCAGAGTGCGAGCCGCGCCCGGGACAACAGCACCGAGCCGCAACTCGGATCGACCCCACGCGCCACCGCCGCGAACCGCCACGCGCCCCGGCCGGACGGGTGCGCGGCCGCCCCCGTGAGCTGGCCCGCCAGCCCCGGGACCGCCGCGCACAGACGCTCCACAGCCACCACGGCGTCCTCGAAGCCCAGATCGAGGGCGAGGTCCCGGCAGGTCCGCAACGGGGTGGTGACCCGGAGCCCGTCGATCCGGGTGACGGCGGCCGGCGGCATGGCGCCGTAGCGATATACCCGCCCCTCGCAGGATCGACGGGTGGACGGCAGCCAGATCTCCGGTAGCGCGTCGGCCGGGACGGAGTCGTCGCCCCACAACAGGGAGGCGCTGCGACCGCGGAGGACCCCCTCCGGCCAGGTGCGGGCCAGTGCGACGCTGCGCAGTCGGAGGTCGTCGGCCTGGTCCGCCCGGCGGTAGAACCCGAACCAGATCCGCTGGTAGCGGGCGCGCTCGCGCGGATCGGGCACGGCCGCCGCCAGCTCGGCGGTCGTCAGCGGGCCCGGCGGCAGATCACCGGGCGCCGAATGCGGGCCTGGTGCCTCCGTGTCGATCACTCTGGCGCGGGACGAATCTGCGGTGCCCATACCCGCCACTGTGGCCCACGGAGCCACCGTTCCCGGGCCCCGTGAGCGCCGATCGGACCCTCCTGTGAACAACGCCACCCCTGTGGATGGCCACGACCCCTGGCTGTTACACGCAACTAACCAACCCGACTCATCGTCCCCAGACGATGAACCCGTCACACCGACTCACACACGGAGGAAACATGCAGAAGGAAATCGTCGTCCCCGAGGACATGGCCCACCTGGTGGAGCGGTTCAACTACTCGCCAGCGGTGAAGGTCGGCGACCTGATCTACTGCTCGGGCCAGGTGGGGCGGGACTCGGAGATGAACGTCATCGACAGCAGTCTCGAAGACCACTTCGTGGCCGCGTGGGAGAACCTCGGCAAGGTACTCCGGGCCGGCGGGTCGGACTTCGAGCACATCGTGGAGATGACCACCTACCACGTCGGTCTCCAGGACCACCTGCCCCTGTTCCTCGAGGTCCGCAGCCGGTACATCCCCCGGACGGACGTCCCCACGGCGTGGAGTGCGATCGGCGTCAGCGAGCTGACGTTCCCCGGCCAGTTCGTCGAGCTGAAGGCGGTGGCCCTGGTGCCGTGATCGCCCGCTGCCCCAGCCGGGGCATCACGCCCCGGACGGAGCGCGGGGACGCGGACCCCCGCGTCCCCGCGCTCTCGTCTCCGCGGGCTGGCGCTCTAGGTCAGTTCGGCAAAGCGTTCGGTATCGCGGATCTGCCCGGAGACGATGATGGTGTCACCGGGAGCGACGACCGTGTCGGCGGTGGCGTAGGTGAACCCCTCCCCGGGGCGTTTGATGGCCACCACCGTGACCCCGTACTTGCTGCGGATGGCGGTCTCCCCCAGCGCTGCGCCCACGCTGAACGCCGGCGCGGCGGTCTTGACCATGGCGAAGCCGTCGTCGAACTCGATGTAGTCCATCATCGCCCCGCGCACCAGGTGCGCGACGCGTTTGCCCATGTCGTGCTCGGGCCGCACCACGTGGTGCACCCCGATCTGGGTGAGAATCCTCGCGTGCGCGTTGCTGATGGCCTTGGCCCACACGTTCGGCACCTTCATGTTGATCAGCGCCGAGGCGGTGAGCAGGCTCGCCTCGAGGTCGGAGCCGATGCCCACGACCGCCCGGTCGTACTGGTGCACCGACAGCTGCCGCAGCGATACCTCATCGGTGGTGTCGGCGACGGCGGCATGGGTGAGCCGGCCCGACACCCTCTCGATCACCGCCTCGCTCGCATCGACCCCGAGTACCTCGCTGCCCTGGGCCATCAGCTCGAGGGCCAGAGATTTGCCGAACCGGCCCAGACCAAGCACGACCACGACGTCGACGGCGGCTTTCTTAGCCAATGAACGGCCTCTCTACGGGGAGTTCGAAGCGGCGGCCGCGGTCGCGGGCCGCCAGAGCGCTGACCAGGGTGATCGGCCCGATCCTTCCGAGGTACATCAGGACAACCAGGAGCAGCTGCCCCCATGCCGGCAGTTGAGCGGTGATGCCGGTAGAGAGACCCACGGTCGCAAACGCGGAGGTCACCTCGAACAGCAACACGTTCAGATCGAAGGCGGTGCCGGCGAGCAAGGCGAGGGTCGACGCCATCACCAGCGCCACCGCGATCAACGCCACCGACAGGGCCTGGCGTTGCAGGCGGGGTTCGATGCGACGGTCGAACGCCGTCACCGACTTGTCCCCGCGCACCTCGGCGGCGATGACGAACAGCAGGACCGCGAAGGTGGTGACCTTGATACCGCCCGCTGTCCCGCCACTGCCGCCACCGATGAACATCAGTACATCGGTCACCAACAACGTCGCATCGTCCATCTGGGCGTAGTCGACACTGTTGAACCCGGCGGTGCGCGGCATGATCCCCTGAAATGCCGCCACCAGCAGCTTTCCGCCCAGCCCGAGTCCGCGCAGCGTGTGCTGCCACTCGAGGAGCAACACCAGCAGCGGACCGATCAGCAGCAAGACCGCGGTCACCGCGACGGTGAGCCGGGTGTGCAGGGACCAGCGGCGGCGCCGGCCCCGCAGGTGACGGCCGACCTCGAACAACACCGGGAATCCGATGCCGCCGAGGATCACCGCCGCCATCAACGGCACGCAGATCCAGGGATCCCGGGCAAAACTGATGATGTTGTCGCTGAAGAGCGCGAACCCGGCGTTGTTGAACGCCGAGATCGCATGAAAGACCCCCAGCCACAGAGCCCGGACCGGCGGTTCGTCGTAGCCGATCGCGAAGCGGGCCGCCAGACACGCCGCCACCACGGCTTCGATGAGGAGGCTGGTCCGCACCACTCCGACGATGACCGTGCGCACGTCGCCGAGTCCGGAGGTGCGAGCCTCTGCGGCGGCGTTGAGCCGAGCCCGCAGGCCGATGCGGTTGGCCAACAACAGGCCGACCAACGAGGCCATGGTCATGATGCCCAGCCCGCCGAGCTGGATCAGCGCGAGGATCAGCCCCTGCCCGTACCCGGACCAGTACGTGGGGGTGTCGACGACGATCAGCCCGGTCAGACACACGGCGGAGGTGGCGGTGAACAGCGCCGACATCACCCCGGCACCGACACCGGACTGTGTCGCGGCCGGTGCCGACAGCAGCAGGGTGCCGACCACGACGGCTGTGGCGAAACCCAGTGCCACCACCCGGGCGGGGCTGCGCGTCACCCGCGCTCCGGCCTGTCGGAGCGGCCCAGACCACGCTCCACTGCGTGTACTCACGTCGACGAACACTAGACCTTCCGCCGAGTCCGGCACACGGTCAGACCCCGTACAGCCGCGCCCAGTTCTCCCGCGTCGTGAGCCGGGCCTGCGCGGAGCGCCAGCGCGCCTGCGCGGCCGGGGCCTCGCGGAGGAACCGCGCGAGCAGTGACCCCAGCCGCTTCTGCAGTTCCGTGGCCCGCTGCGGGTCCACCTTGCGGTGGTGCACCCCGTTCTGGGAGGCGTCGGTCACGTACACCTCGTCAAAGCGCGAGACGTGCCACCAGGCGGCGTCCTCGTACGGGATCGCCACCACGTCGCGGCGCTGCCGGCCGAGCTTCTGCAGCAGCAGCCGCTTGGCCAGCACCTGATCCTCGCGGTCCTCGCGGGGGATGCCGACCTTGCGCTCCACCCCGATGCCGGCGGGGAGGACGTCGACGGCGAGCTTGGCCGTCTCGGGGTAGTCCGCTCGTTCCGCGCGGATCGCGGTGAGCGCCTGCTGACCGCCGTCGTCCACACCGTGGGACCCGTCCGGCCCGTCGAGGAAGGCCTCGATCCCCCGCATCCGGGTGGCGGCGAGACCGTACTGCATGCCCACCAGGGCGCGCAGGACGCTTCGGCCCAGGTTCTTCGCCATGTCCTTCGGGTCGATCCCCTGCCGGATCGAGGCGGTGACCAGGGAGTTGCGCTGGGAGAAGAACTGGCCGAAGTCGTCGCCGTCCTTCCAGTAGAAGTCGGCGTGCCACACGGCCGCGCCCTGCAGGGTGCAGGTGGGGATCCCGGCCTGGCGGCACCGCAGCCCGTACTCGATGTCGTCCCACTGGAAGAAGTACGGCATCGGCAGCCCGACCTCCGCCACGGCCTCGCCCGGCACCAGGCAGGACCACCACGCGTTGTACTCGGCGTCGATCCGCCGCTCCTGCTGGTTCTCCACCACCGACTCGTCGCGCAGCGCCCACTCGTCGGCGTCGAGCCCACCCTTGAGCTGGTCGAGCTGCGTGCGCTCGGCGGAGACCAACAGGTAGTCCGGATTGAACAGGTAGAGCATCTGGGCGCCCACGAGCATCGGTTCGCGCGTCACGGCGGCGAAGGCGAACATGCGGAGCACGGTCTCGGGCTCGACCCGGACGTCGTCGTCCATGAGCAGCACGTCCACCGGTCCGGGCGCACCGGGCGCGGTGGCCTCGTACATCCCGCGGCTGAAACCGCCGGCGCCGCCGAGGTTGGGCTGGCGCAGGTAGTGCAGGCGGTCGCCGAACTCGCCGGCCGCGTGCTGGTACGCCTCGCGGGTCTCCACCAGGTCGGTGCCCTGGTCCGTGACGTAGAGGTCGTCGATCAGGTCCGCGACGAGGGGATCCGTGGCCAGCGAGTCCACCGTGGCCGCACAGTCGTCAGCCCTGTTGAACGTGCAGATGGCCACCGCCGCGCGGCGGGCCGGCCTCGTCGTCGTGGTACCCCACGTCACGTCCGACACCGTCGCCGCGGCGTCGACCGCGTGGAATTCCAGCCAGATCGCGCCGCCGTCGGTGAAGGTGTCGACGGGGACGTCGAGCACGGCCATCCCGTCGCCGTGGTGGTGGACCACGTCGACGGTGCGCACGTGGGAGCCGATGTCGGAGGCGCGGACCAGCACGTCGACCTGCCCCTCTGACTCCACCGCCACGCGCACCGTCAGCTCGGTGACGGAGGTCCAGCGCTGCCAGTACGAGGCCTCGAAGCGTCCGAAGTAGGTGTTGGTGTCCGCGGCGGCCCCGGCGTCCAGGTGCAGCTCGGACCGCGTGCGGCGGACCACGCCCCGCAGGATCCGGGAGTACAGGTCGTCGTTGACCCACCTGTGCGGGCCCGAGAACAGGGTGCGCTGGAGCAGGAGGTCACGCTCGGGCTGGGCGGCGCCGAGGTCGGCACCTGAGTCGGCGCCGGCGGCTGTCACGGTGGTGGCGTCCATGTGGCGGGTGCTCCTGGGGTGTCGGTGCATGGGTGACGGTGCATGGGTGTCGGTGCATGGGATTCGATGCGTGGGGTCACGGGCGCTGGAGGGTGTCTCGAAGAGCCGGGCCGGTCAGGACCCGATCGCGCCGTCCAGGCTAGCCGTCGGTCCCGCGGTGGCCGAGTCGTCAACCGGCAAGTCGTCGAGCGGCGCGTCCACCAGCGGCAGGTCGACCAGCGGCGTGTCGGTGTTCGCCGGCTGCTCTCCCGGTGTCACCGCGGGGATGCCGGGCGGCGGGAGCAGCGGCGGATGATCCGCGGGCACCGGCAGCACCTCGTAGAGGCGGGCTCCGGAGGTCTCCTCCACCAGGCGCAGGTGGGGGTTGAACCGCAGCCCGATGAAGCCGCCCGGCCGGCCCGGACCGCCCACCGCCCCCGTCCCGACGACCACCCAGCGCACGTCGAGGTCGCGGACGATGCGGGTCACCACCGGGTCGAAGCCGTAGCGGTTGGCCGAGGTGTAGAGGACCATCCGGTCCCCGCCGACCTGCGCCAGCGGGTCGTCGGCCAGCGGCGCGCCGAACACGACCGGCACCCCGTGCAGCGCGTACGCCCACGCGGTGCCGTCGAACGGGTCGTTGAGGACCACGCCGCCGTCATGCCGCTCGGCCAGCGCGTCCAGGACGATCCGCTCCTGTGCATTCACCGCCGGCCCGTCGTCGTAGCCCCACACCCGCAGGTCCCGGGCCAGCACCGCGTGCCCGGACGCGGCGAGCACACCCAGGAGGGCCGCCACCGCGACCCCGGTCCTCGCCTCGGGGCGGCGAGCCGACCCGCGCGGGATCAGCGCCCTGACCCCCGCGCCGGCGAGCACCGCCGCGGGCAGCACCAACAACGAGGAGAACCGGTAGAAGTCGTCCCACCAGAAACCGGTGAACGTGCGCACCCAGTCGCCCTCCACCGCCGCGGCCAGCACGTACAGCGCCCCGTAGACCACCAGCGCCGCGACGGGCGCGGCCAGCGCGCGCCGACGCGCGGGGTTCACCACCGCCGCGACGAGCCCCAGCAGCACCGCCACCGTGATCCCCACCGAGGCCACCGGCGTCGGCCCGAGATCGAACACCGCTGCCACCGCGCGCGGCACGCTGACCTCGCGCGGCCACGAGAATCCTGCGAGCGATTCCGCGGTCCCCGCTGAGGTCATGGAGATCGACCAACCCGCGTAGAGGCCCGCCGGCACCGCCGCCAGAATGAAACCGCCGGCCACCGCCAGGCGGGGCCGCAGCCCGGGCGCCGCCACCACTCCGGCGAGCGCCTGCGCCGCCAGCGGGATCGCCGCCGCCAGCGCCACCGACGGATGCACCGACCACGCGCCCACCATCCCCGCCCCCAGCAGCAGCGCGTGCGCCACCATCCCGGGCCGCCGCGCCGCGAGCTGCTCGCCCAGCAGGACCACCCCGGGGATCACCGCCACGCCGAGCGCGAACGGCAGCACCGGGCCCCGGCCCAGCGCCAGGTAGGGGAACGTCCACGCCGACGCCGCCACCATCGCCGCGCCCACCGCCGCCAGCCGGGACCCGCCGCACACGCGGCCCGCGAACACCGCGGCGCCCAGGACAAATGCCACGCCGGTGACCGCCGAGAGCGCGTCGAGCACGCCCGGCATCAGCTCGCCCGGCAGGGCCAGCAGGAGCGCGGCGAGCGCGTGATAGGTGTCGGGGTAGAAGAAGTGCGGGTTGGCGGGCTGGCTCACCGGGCCGAGATCGGTGACCCCGGCACGCCCGGTCTCGGCGATGAACCGCGTCGCGCCGCCGTGGAAGATGGCGTCCCAGCCCTGCGGGATCGCGGTGAGGCCGCGCGTGGCCACGAGCACCTGGACAGCCGGGATGGCGGCCAGGAGGACGACGACGAGGTCGGCCACTCCCGGGCCCGGCCCGCGACGGCTCACCTCGTCGTCGTCGCCCTCCCCGGGCAGCCGACGCGTCACCCGGCCGCCCACCCGGTCGGCCGACCGGGCGCGCACACGGCCCGCGATACCGACGGTGGCCGCACAAGCGAGCGCGGCGAGCGCCGTCACGCCGGCCGAGACCAGACCCCAGCGGAGGTCCGCGGCCGCGGTGACCGCACTTCCCACCGCCACCACGGCGAGCGTCAGGGCCGGCCCGGCCGCGACCGCGTCCCGCCACCGCGTGCCCGCCGCCAGGCAGATGCCCGCCCCCGGCAGCACGAGCAGCGCCGTCGCGGCCGCGAGGAGCAGCAGGGCGGTCACCGTTGTCAGCGCACCCGGAAGATCACGGTCCGCTGGACGACGAAGTTCGTGACGGTGGCCACGCCCTGCGCCACGACGTAGGCCGCGGTGGTGGCCCAGAACGGGCTCCAGTCCATGCCGAGGAACCACGGCGTCAGCAACATGAACAGCCCCCACTGCACGCCGAACATCACCGCGTACAAGGCCATGGTGACCAGGAAGCGGGCGCGCGAGGGCTCCGCCTGGAACGTCCACCGGCGGTTGAGCGAGTACGCGGTGAGCGTGCCGGCCACGAAGGACAGCGCCTTGGCCAGACCGTAGTCCACCCCGAACGCCATCATCAGCTGCAGCAGCCCGTAGTCGACGACCGCCGACAGGACGCCGGTGAGGAAGAACCGGATGACCTGCGTCTTGAGGTCCGTCGGCTGCGACGGGTCGGATTCGTGTCGGGGCTCGAGGGGGTCGACGGCCCCGCGCAGGGAATCGAGGACGGAATCGTCGGGCAGGTCCGCGTCGCTGGTGGATGAGCTCACCAGGACAGGGTAGGTCCGGCGGCGCGCCGGGCGGTCACCGCCATGTGCACTTGTGCTCGGTCGGGGCCCGTGGCATCCTTCTCCCATCGCGCGCACACCAGCGCGCTTCTGGTCGAACAGTCGGGCGGCACATCCGCCGAGTGCGTTCGATTCCGCAGGAGCGATCAGTTCCGGCCACCCCAATCCACACGGCGCCCACACCACAAGGTTCGCGCGCCGGTCCCGGGTGACCCGCCATCGCCTCCACCAACGCAGCAGAGTCGAACCCGTCGTCCCACCCTTCCGGTGGCCCGTCGACGATTCCTCTCTCTTTGACCAGGAGGATTCTCATGTCCCAGTACCGCAACTCCGCTCTGAACAACGCACCCACGGTGTTCTCGTACACGCCGACCGGTCGGGCCATCCCGCCGTCCTCGCCGCTGCGCACGCCCAACCGTCGCCCGGCCGCGCCGTCCTGTACCCCGACCGGGCGGGTGATCCTCTCGACACCGACCACGCGCGGCTCCGCGTAGGGCGCGCGGTACGGGTTCCGCGGAGACGAGCCGCGGGCCCTGCTCAGAGGCGGTCGGCAGCGACGAGCGCGGTGGTCACGATCAGCGCGATCGCCCCGCAGGCCAGGATCCCGGTGGAGACGAACACCTGCATGACCCCGGCCTCCCAGGGCTCCGCGCCGCCCAGGACCATGCCGACGAACGCGCCGGGGATGGTCACCAGACCGATGGTCCGCGTCTGGTCCAGCGACGGGTTGAGGGCGGTGGCCGCCGCCTGACGGCACACCATCATCCGGGCGGGGTAGTCGGCGAAGCCCAACGACAACGCCGCCTCCACCTCGCCGTGGCGGCCGTCCAGCTCGTCGTGCGCGCGCCGACCGGCCAGTCCCACGATCGTCATGGCGTTGCCCAGGAAGATCCCCACCACCGGGATGATCGACAGCCCGTTCGGCCGCACCACGCCCACCGCCAGTAGACAGACCACCAGGAGCACCGGCGGTAGGGCGACGGGGACCGCGCACCACAGTGCGTCGCGCACCGTGGCCCGGGTCTTCTCGGCCTGCGGGTTGCTGCGCTGGGCCAGCCGCCTGGCCGCCGCCCAGGACGCCGTCGTGGTCATCACCACCACGAACACCCCGACCAGCCACAGCCGGTCGGCCACGTAGCCGATGACGAGCGCGAGCACGATGAGCTGCAGGGCGGCACGGATCGAGGCCCACGGGATCTCCCGCTCCAGGCCCGTCCGACCCGCCCACGCGGCCACCGAACCGATCACCACGAAGAGGACGACGGCCACGGCGAGCGCGGGCCCGATCTCGATCATCGTCGATTCCACGCGGGCAACCATACGTCGCAGCGCAGAGCCGGAATACGGGCCGGGGAACATCCGCGTCGTCCCGCCGGTCGCGATACCGTACGCGCATGTGGTCGCGACGTCCCTCCCGTCCCGGCGCCGCGGTCGCCGCGTTCGCCTTCGCCCTGACGTGCGCCCTCGGCGGTTCCCCCGCCGTTGCGCTTCCGCTGACCCTCGATCCCGGATCGCCGGCCGACTCCTCTGCCGCGCTGCCAGATCCACTCGCTGCCCTGACCGACCGCCTGGCCGGGTTCCAGCCGGCCCCGCCCGAGGCGCGCACGCCCGAGCGCTACCTCCCGAGCCCCTCGCCCGACCCGTGGTACTCCTCCCCGCCCGCCGTCGACCCCGCCACGGCGCCCGGGACCATCCTGTCCACGCGCCCGGTCACGATCCCGCCGCACAACGTCCGAAACTTCGGTCGCGGGTGGCAGGTGCTGGTCCAGAGCAGCGACTCCCACGACAACCCGGAGCAGATCGTCTCCACGATCATCGAACCGGCCACCCCCTGGCCGGGTCCGGGCCCGCGACCGCTGGTGTCCTTCAACGCCACGATCGACTCGCTCGGGTTGACGTGCATGCCGTCGCACACGCTGCCCCACAAGTTCAATCTGGAGCTGCCGCCCTTCCTGCAGATCCTGGCGGACCGCGGGTACGGACTCGTGGTGACCGACTTCCAGGGCCCCAGGGCCGCGTACGGGGCGGGCCGGGCCAACGGGCGCGCCGTGCTGGACGGGATCCGGGCCGCCCGCGGGTTCGTGCCGCCGGGCGACGGGGGCCCACTGTTCGCCGACTCCCGGGTGGTCCAGGTGGGGTATTCCGGCGGCGGGATCGCCACGGGTTGGGCTGCCCAGCTCCAGCCCGTGTACGCGCCGGAGCTCACCGGGGTGCTGGTCGGCTCGTCGGTGGGCGGCGTGCCGGCGGACTACAGCGACCTGTTCGACTCGATGGACGGCACCGTGGCGTCCGGTCTCTACCGGGCCGCCGTCCTGGGCCTGGCCCGCGAGTACCCCGAGCTCTACCCGCTGCTCAACGACGCCGGCGACCTGGCGGCCTATCACCTCCGCGACTCCTGCGCCGCCGCCAACACCGCCTCCGGGCTGCTCCTCGCGCCGCTGTCCCTCCTCACCGACGTCGACCCGCGCACCGACCCGACCGTCCAGAAGGTGCTGGCCCGCAACCGCCTGGGCTACGCCGATCCCGCCAACGGAGCCGATCCCCGTGAGGTGCCCACCGGTCCGGTGCAGGTGTGGCACGGCGACGCGGTGGTCCCGATCGGCCCGGGCCCGGGGTCGGAGCAGGGGCCGGGCGACCCGTTCGTCCCGGAGTGGACAGCCCGCCGCCTGGCCGATGAGTGGTGCGCCGCGGGCGCCGACGTCGAGTACACGCCGGTGGCGGGCGAGCACATCACCGCTGCGTACACGGCCGTCGGACCGGCCCTCGACTGGGTCGACGCCCGCGCCCGCGGGGTGCCCTTCACCGCGGGTTGCCGCTGAGCGTGAAGTCCCGGCGGCCTGGTCGGCCGGCGAGCGGGCCTCACCAGCCACGCCGAGACGACGGCCCACCGCCCCCGAGCGGTAACCTCGGCACCGTGAGCACAGCGCAGAACAGCAACCCGGCCCCGTCGTCCCTGGACACCGAACTCAGGCGCCTCACCGGCTGGGGACGCACCTCCCCGGCGATGAGCCACGTGCTCACCCCGCGGTCGGTGGAGGAGATCTCCGCTGCCATCGCGGCGGTCAACGACGCCAACGCCTCCAGCCCCGATCACCTGCGACGCGGAGTGGTGGCCCGGGGCCTGGGCCGGTCGTATGGCGACAGCGCGCAGAACTCCGGCGGTCTGGTGCTGGACATGAGCCGCTTCAACCGCATCCACGAGCTGAGCGCGGAGAAGGCCCTGGCCGTGGTCGACGCCGGCGTGAGCCTCGACCAGCTCATGCGGGCGGCCCTGCCCTTCGGACTGTGGGTGCCGGTGCTCCCGGGTACGCGCCAGGTCACCGTCGGCGGCGCGATCGGACATGACATCCACGGCAAGAACCACCACTCGGCCGGGTCGTTCGGCAATCACGTGACCCGGATGGAGCTGCTCGTCGCGGACGGCCGGGTCCTCACCCTGGAGCCGGGCGGGACGAACGACGACCCGGCCGGCACCCTCTTCTGGGCCACCGTCGGCGGCAACGGCCTGACGGGCGTGGTGCTCCGGGCGTGGATCGCCATGACCCGCACGGAGACGGCGTTCTTCCTCGCCGACACTGACCAGACCGCCTCTCTCGACGAGACGATCGCGCTGCACACCGACGGGTCCGAGTCCAGGTACACCTACTCCTCCGCGTGGTTCGACTCGATCAGCGCACCGCCCAAGCTCGGCCGGGCCGCCGTCTCCCGCGGGTCCCTGGCGACGCTCGCCCAGCTCGAGGAACACGCGCCCGAGCTGGCCAAGGATCCGCTGGCGATGAACGCCAAGCCGCTGGTCACGTTCCCGGACGTCTTCCCCAACGGGCTCGCCAACAAGTACACCTTCGGCCCCATCGGCGAGGTGTACTACCGCCTGGGCGGCACGTCGCGGAACCAGATCAAGACGCTGCCGGCCTTCTATCACATGCTCGATCTCTTTGGAGAGTGGAATCGGGCGTACGGATCCAAGGGCTTCCTGCAGTACCAGTTCATCGTCCCGCCCGGCGCGGTCGACGGGTTCAAGGAGATCATCGGCGATATCCAGCGCTCGGGGCACTACTCGTTCCTCAACGTGTTCAAACTGTTCGGTCCCGGGAACCAGGCCCCGCTCTCGTTCCCCATGGAGGGCTGGAACGTGTGCGTGGACTTCCCCATCAACAGCCGCCTCAACGCGTTCGTCAACGAGCTCGACGCCAAGGTCATGTCCATGGGCGGACGGCTCTACACCGCCAAGGACTCCCGGGTCCCGGCCGAGCGTTTCCACGCGATGTACCCGGAGATCGACTCGTGGATCGCCACCCGCCGCGGGATCGATCCCAACGGGGTCTTCGTCTCCGACATGGGGCGCCGCCTCGAGCTGCTCTGACGGACAGCGCGCGGCGGGACCGCCCGCTCCGCCGTCCCCGCGGCCGCCACCGACGGGTGGGTCCGGAGGGGGCTATACAACTCCGTGGTCCCGGCACAGACTGGGGTCTCGGACGACGCGGGTCGTCCGGAATCGAACAGGATTCCCCCATGATCGTCCGTACCGTCGTCGCCGCACTCGTCCTCGTGGCCGCGTCCACGCCCACACCGAGCAGGGGTCGGGCACCGCGACCGCCGACCCAGCCGCCACCTGCGGGCCGCCGACCCACACGTGGTCCCCACCCGACTGGGCCCTCCCGGTCGCCCTCCTAACCCCGGTACCCGGGGCAACCCCGGGCCACCGCCGCGACCGCCGCCCCGGCGCCTTCCCCCCGTGAGCCCGCGGCGGTGTCACGGGGCCTCGGTAGACTCCTGCGCATGATCAATGCCGTCGGCGTCCCCCAGACCCTCCTCCTGCTCGGAGGCACCTCCGAGATCGGTCTGGCCATCTGCGCGGAGTTCCTCCAGCAGGGACCGATGCGCGTGATTCTGGCCTGCCTGCCCGGCGACCCGGCGAGGGAGGACGCGCGCGCCGAGATGACGGCGGCGGGCGCGACCGCCGTCGAGATCGTCGACTTCGACGCCGCCGCCACCGACTCCCACCCGGCCGCATTCGAGCAGATCTTCTCCGGCGGTGACGTGGACGTGGCGATCGTCGCCTTCGGTCTGCTCGGGGAAAACGAGGAACTCTGGTCCGACCAGCGCAAGGCCGTCCAGATCGCGCAGATCAACTACACCGGCGCCGTCTCGGTGGGCGTCCTGCTCGCGGAGCGGATGAAGGCGCAGGGCTACGGCCGGATCATCGCCATGAGCTCGGCCGCCGGCCTGCGTGCCCGCCGCTCCAACTTCGTCTACGGCTCCACCAAGGCCGGGCTCGACTCCTTCTACACCGGTCTCGGCTACGCGCTCGACGAGCACGGCGTCGACGTCCTGGTGATCCGCCCGGGGCAGGTCCGCACCCGCATGTCGGCGCACGTCAAGGAGGCGCCGCTGACCATCAACAAGGAGGAGGTGGCCCGGATCGCGGTGAAGAAGTCCGGCGCCGGCAAGGGCGCGGTCTTCGCACCGGCGGCGTTCGGTGGGGTCATGGCCGTGCTCACCCACGTGCCGCGCCCGATCTTCCGCAAGCTCCCCTTCTGAGCATGCCGGTGGCGCTCCGTGGGTTCGGCCTGGCGGGCGCGGCTGCGCTGCTGGCCGCGGCCGTCACCGCTGTCGTCCTGGCCGGCTTCGCCGTCGTCTCCTTCCCCGCCTACGGCAACTCCAACGTCCTGCGGGCGCTGACCGTGGTGGGCCAGACCGCGGCCTTCGCCCTGGTCGTGGCCGGGATCCTCTGCGCGCGGGCGGGCGAGCGCACCGGTGGAAACCCCGGCGAGTGGGACGGCGGGCGGGACGGCGCGCACCCCGGTGATCGCCCCCGCAGGCGCGCCGCACTGGTCCGGGCGGGCAAGCTCGCCGCCCCCACCGGGTCGGCCCTGCTGGTGGCCTCGACGCTGGGCATCCCGCTCGCCGCCTCGCGCCTCTACCTGCACGGGGTGAGCGTGGACCAGGAGTTCCGCACCCAGTTCCTCGGTCGCTCGGCCACCTCGCTCGGACTGCCGGACATGGCCTACGCCGACCTGCCGTCGTTCTACCCGTCAGGGTGGTTCTGGCTGGGCGGGCGGTTCGCCAACCTCGCCGGGCTCGAGGGCTGGGCCGCGTACAAGCCGTGGTCGATCCTGTCGCTGGCCGTGGCCGCGGCGCTCGTCACGGTGCTGTGGACGCGGCTGCTGCGCACCGACCTCGGCGCCGTGGTGGGCGTGGTCTCGACGGCCGTCATGCTCATGTACGCCAGCCCCGAGCCCTACGGCGCCGTGGTCGCGCTGTTCCTCCCGCCGGTCCTGATCCTGGCCTGGCACGCGATGGCACCGACCACCCGCGCCGGCGGCCGCGGCGCGACCGTGGCCACGATGCTGTTCCTGGGCGCCTCCGCCAGTACGTACACGCTGTACACCGGCCTGGCGGCGGGGACGGTGGTCCTCATGGCGGTGGTCGCGACGGCGGCCGCGCTGGTCCGCCGCCGCAGCGCAGCAGGGCGCCGCAGCCCAGCCGAACCCCGCAGCGCATCCGGAGGTCCCGGACCCTTCCCGCCCTGGCTGCCGGCTGCCCGGCTCGCGGTTGTCGGGATCGGGTCGATCCTCATCGCCCTCGTCGTCTGGGCGCCCTACCTGCTCGCCTCGCTCGGCGGCGCCCCCGCCGACTCGGGGACCGCCCTGCACTACCTGCCCGAATCCGGCGCGCGCCTGCCGCTGCCCATGACGGCGGGCGGCCTCACCGGCTGGGTGTGCCTGGCGGGCCTCGTGTGGATCGTCGCGCGGGCGTGGACCTCGCCCCGCGCGCAGGCGCTCGGGCTGGGCGTGGTGGCCGTCTACCTCTGGTGCCTGGCGTCGATGGCAGTCACCGTGCTCGGCACCACCATGCTGGGCTTCCGACTCGAGCCCGTGCTCATCCTGCTGCTCGCCGTGGCGGGGGTGTTCGCGCTCGCCGACCTGGCCGGGCTCGCCGTCCGCGCCGCCGGGCGCCAGGGCGGCACCGACCGACCCGCCGCCGAGGCCCGCACCCAGCGCCGCCGGGCGACCGCCGTGGTGGGGGTCCTGGCCACCATCGCCGGGCTGGCCCACGCGCAGTCCATCCCCGATCACCTGCACGAGGAGATCCGGCTGGCCTACACGGACACCGACGGCCGCGGCGAGCGCGCCGACCGCTACCCGCCCGGGCCCGAGTCCCACTACGCCGAGGTCGACAGGGTCATCCAGGAGTCGTTCCCGGGCCGCGAGACGACCGACCTCGTCGTCGTCAGCACCTCCGACGCCTTCCTGGCATTCCACCCCTACCTGGCCTACCAGGCCGTGACCTCCCACTACGCCAACCCCCTGGGGCGGTACGCCGACCGCAACGCCGCGATGACCGGCTGGGCGGACGCCACGAGCGGCGACGAGCTCTACGCCCTGATGACCGACACCCCGTGGCGGCGCCCGGATGCGATCCTCGCCCGGCCGTCCGGCTCCGGGTACGCGCTGCGCCTGGCCGAGGACACCTACCCCAACGACCCCAACGTGCGCCGCTTCGGCGTCACCATCCCCGCCGAGGCCGTCACCGGCCCCCACTTCGAGGTCCACGACGTGGGTCCGTTCGCCGTGATCGTGGTGCGGTGAGGTGTCGGGCGTGACGACGGGCTCCGACAGGCACCACGACGACGAGGCGGGCCGGCGCCCGGAGCGTGAGCAGCCCCTCGGTCTGCACCCGTACCCCGGCATGGACCGGCACCGCCGACTGGCCGTGATCACCGGGTTCCTCGGCGCGTTCCTGGCGGTCCTCGCCGGCTTCCTGCCCGTCCACCAGGACACCACCGCGGTGCAGTGGACCGCGGGTCCGGACTTCGCCTCCGTCACGGCCCCGCTGGTCTCGGGCCGCCCGCTCGACCTCACCATCACCGCGCCCTGCGCCCCGCTGGCCCGGGTCCCCGACAACACCATCGTGTTCTCCACGCTCCCCGACGGGGCGCCGGGCCGGATCTCCGACGGCCTGGTGGTGCAGCGCTCGACCTCCGCCGCCGCCGAGCCCACGATCGAGGTGGCGGTCCGCAACCTCACCCTGCTCTCGGTCCCGCTGTCGGTGCTGCGCGACCCGGCCTGCGAGACCCTGCACATCCGCGCCGAGACCGGGATCCTGGTGGCCGAGTTGACCGGGCTGCCGGAGGACCCCGACAGCGCCGACGACCCGACCCGCGCCGCCGTCCCGGGCACCATGCGGCCCCAGGTCACGGGCGTGTTCACCGACCTGACCCCCGCCACCGCGCCCGACGGGCTCGGCGAGTCGACGGTGGAGATCACGGTCGACTCCCGCTACTCCTCCAGCCCCACCGCGGTAAAGCTGGTGCTGATGGTGCTGGGGGTCCTGGCCACCCTCGCCTCGGTGTTCTTCCTGCACCGGCTCGACGGGATCGACGGGCGGACCGACCGACGGTTCGTGCCCCGCTCGTGGACGCGGCCGTCGGCCGTGGACGGGGTCGTGATCGGGGTCCTCGGGTTCTGGCACCTCGTGGGCGCCAACACCTCCGACGACGGTTACCTGCTCACCATGGCCCGCTCCGCCGGACCCAGCGGGTACATGGCCAACTACTTCCGCTGGCTCGGCGCCCCCGAGTCCCCGGTGGGCTGGTACTACGAGATCCTGCGGGTGTTCGCCGAGGTGTCCACGGCCAGCCCGTGGATGCGCCTGCCCACCCTGCTGTGCGGCGTCCTCTCGTGGTTGATCATCAGCCGCGAGGTGGTCCCGCGGCTGGGCCGGCTCGCCCGGACCTGGCACCGCCCGCGCTGGACGGGCGCCGCGATGTTCCTGGCCTTCTGGATGGCGTTCAACAACGGGTTGCGGCCCGAGCCGATCATCGCCCTCGGTGCGCTGTTGACGTGGTCGCTGGTCGAGCGGTCGATCGCCACGCGCCGGCTCGTCCCCGGCGTCGCCGCGATCGGCGTGGCCGCGTTCTCCCTCGGCGCCGGGCCCACCGGGCTCATGTGCGTGGCGGCGCTGGCCGCGGGCGCAAGGGAGTTCATCGGCATGCTCCGCAAGCGCGCGCAGGTCATCGGTTGGGCGCCGATCATCGGCCCGGTCCTCGCGGTGGGGCTCGCCCTGCTCTACACGGTGTTCGCCGACCAGACCCTGGCCACGGTGCTCGAGGCCACGCGGATCCGCACCGAGCTCGGCCCCAGCCTGCCCTGGTACGGGGAGAAGGACCGCTGGGAGGCGCTGTTCGGGGTGTCCGCCGACGGCGGCGTCGCCCGGCGCTTCCCCGTGCTGCTCATGCTGATGTGCCTGGCGCTGGTCACGGCCGTGATGCTGCGCCGCGGCCGGATCCCCGGGGCGGCCGCCGGCCCCGCCCGGCGACTCATCGGCGTGATCGCCGGTTCCCTGCTCTTCCTGGTGTTCACCCCGACCAAGTGGACCCACCACTTCGGCGTGTTCGCCGGGCTGGCCGGGGCGCTGGCCGTCCTGGCCGTGATCGCCCTCCGTTCCTCCTCCGTCTCGCTGCGCCGCAGTCGCTGGCTGGTCGGGGCTGCGCTGTGCCTCGTCGTCGGCCTGTCCACCGCCACCGACAACACCTGGTGGTACGTCTCCAACTACGGCATCCCCTTCTCCGACACCTTCCCCGAGGTGCTGGGGATCCAGATCCAGTACGTCGCGTTCGTCGGCGGGTTCGTGTGCCTGGCTGTCGCCGGGCTCATCCACGCCGGGATCCTGCCCGACTCGCCCGACGGCGCATTCGCCCGGCGACTCTCCCGCGTCCTGCCCTTCCTCCGCTCCGCCCCCGACACCCCGGCCGCGCTGGCCCGCGACCGTCGCCGGGTCGGGTCCGGACGGGGCCCCGGGATCGACGGCGCCCCGCTGACGGTGGTGGCGTTCTCCGTGGTGATCTTCGAGCTCTTCTCCGCCGTCACCGCCGTGTTCGTCCAGACCCCCGCCTACACCGTCGGACGCGCCAACCTGCGCGCCCTCAGCGGCGAACCGTGCTCGCTCGCCGACTCCGTCCTGGTCGAGGAGGACTCCAACGACGGGCTGCTCCGGGCCATCGGGGCCGGGCCCGAGATCTCCCTGGGTGCCGGAGGGGTCAACGGCTTCGCCCCCAACGGGCTGCCGGATTCCATCACGGTCGACAGCACCGAGTCCTCCGGTTCACTCGCCCTGTCCGACTCCGGCGAACGCGAACCCGGTGACGGCGTCGACGCCGGCACCACCGGCGGTCGGGGCGAGGTCACCGTCAACGGATCCACCGTGGCGCTGCCGTTCGGGCTCGACCCCGACACCACGCCCGTGCTGGGTTCCTACCGTCGCGGACCCCAGGTCGCCGCCGACCTCACCTCCGCCTGGTACCAGCTGCCCCAGCGGAGCCCCAACCGCCCGCTGCTGGTCATGGCCGCCGCCGGCCGCATCGGCGCGAACGATCTGAGGATCGAATACGGCAGGCCCGGGCGGGTCGGCGCGTCCGGCCCCACCGACTTCGAGGTGATGGGGTCCATGTCCCCCGTCGACATCGGTCCGGCCCCCGCCTGGCGCAACCTGAGGATCCCCCTCGAGTCGATCCCCGCCGACGCCGAGGTCGTGCGCGTGGTGGCGGCCGACGGCAACCTCGACCCCGACTGGTGGCTCGCCGTGACCCCGCCGCGGAACCCGCGACTGCGCACCCTCGACCAGGTGGTCGGCCACACCGACCCGGTCCTCATCGACTGGGTGGTGGCCCTGGCCTTCCCGTGCCAACGCCCGTTCGTGCACAACGGTGGCGTCGCCGAGATCCCGGGGTACCGGATCCTCGCCGACCGCGAGTCCTCGGCCGCCGCCAACTGGTGGCAGAGCGCGGGCGGCGGCGGCCCGCTGCTCTGGACCACCCAGACCGTGGAGGCCGTGACCGTGCCCACGTACCTCGATCACGACTGGTCCCGGGACTGGGGCTCGCTCCAGCGCTTCGAGCCCCTGGACCCGGAGGCCACACCCGCGGAGCTCGTGCGGAGCAGCAACGTCCGTTGGGGCTGGACCACGCCGGGACCCATCAACTGATCGCCGTCGCCTAGAATCGGGCGTCGTGTCAGACTCCACCGCAGCCTCCCGCCCGGTCGCCGCCGACGGCCGTGTCGCGAGGCTCCGCCTCGTCGCCATCGTCAGCGGCCTCCTGGGCACATTGTGCTTCCTCTCCCTGCCGTTCCTGCCGGTCTCCCAGACCACCTCGACCGTGCAGTGGCCGCAGAACGGATCGCTGAACTCGGTGACCGCACCGCTGGTGGCGCACTCGCCGCAGCGGTTCACCGCGACCGTGCCCTGCACCCTGGCCGCGGACCTGCCCGCAGACGGCGGGATCCTGCTGTCCACCGCACCCGCGGGCGGCGAGGAGGCCGGTGACCGGGCGCTGTTCGTCCGGGCCTCGGCGGACACGGTCGACGTAGTGTCCCGTAACCGGGTGATCGTCTCGGCCCCCCGCGACCAGGTCGCAGGAGGCGGGTGCACGCAGCTCACCGTGGTGGCGGCCCCGACCTACGTGGAGGCGGAGTTCGAGGGTATCGACGACCCCGCCGCGGCCCGCCGCGTCGACGCCGACGACCTGCGGCCGATGGTCGTGGGCGTCTACACCGACCTGCCCTCCGACACCGCCGTCCCCGAGGGGCTCGACGTGGTGGTGGAGGTCGACTCCCGCTTCACCACCGACCCCACCGCCCTGAAGTGGGCCGCCATCGTGATCGGGTTGATCGCCACCGCCGTGGCCCTGTGGGCCCTGCACGGGCTCGACCAGACCGACGGCCGTCGGTCCCGCCGGTTCCTGCCCAGCGGGTGGTTCAGGATCCGGTTGCCGGACGTGGCCGTGATCGGCACGCTCGGCCTGTGGCACTTCCTCGGCGGCAACACCTCCGATGACGGTTACATCCTCACCATGGCCCGGGCCGCCGACCCCGCCGGCTACATGGCCAACTACTACCGCTGGTACGGCGTGCCCGAGTCGCCGTTCGGCTCCCCCTACTACGACCTGCTCACGATGTTCGCCCACGTGTCCACCGCCAGCCCGTGGATGCGACTGCCCGCCCTGATCGCCGCGATCCTGTGCTGGCTGGTCATCAGCCGCGAGGTCCTGCCGCGCCTCGGCCGCGCCGCGCGCACCACCCCGGTGGCCGTGTGGAGCGCCGCCGCCGTGTTCCTGGCCTTCTGGATGGCGTTCAACAACGGCCTGCGGCCCGAACCGGTCATCGCGCTGGGAGCGCTGTTGACGTGGGTCTCGGTCGAACGCGCCATCGCCACCCGGCGGATGCTGCCGTACGCGATCGCGGTGATCGTGGCCTCGTTCTCGCTGGCCACCGGCCCCACCGGCCTGATGGCCGTGGCGGCGCTCGTCATGGGGCTCCGCCCGGTCCTGCGCACCGTCGTGGTGCGCGGTCGCGAGATCGGCTCGCCCCTCGCGCTGGTCGCCCCGGTGCTGGCCTCCGGAACCATGGTGCTCATCTGCGTCTTCGGCGTCCAGACCCTCGCCTCGGTGCTCGAGGCGATCCGCGTGCGGGGCGAGATCGGCCCGAGCCTGCAGTGGTTCGAGGAGTTCGTCCGCTACTACTACCTGATGATCCCGACGGTCGACGGTTCGCTGTCGCGCCGCCTCCCGGTGCTGCTGGTCCTGCTGTGCCTGGTCATGGTGATCGGCACCCTGTTGCGCCGCGGCAAGGTCCCGGGCGCGGCCTCCGGCCCGGTCTGGCGTCTGGTCGGCGTGGTCGTGGGCACGGCGTTCTTCATGATGTTCTCCCCCACCAAGTGGACCCACCACTTCGGCGTCTACGCGGGGATCGGTGCCGCGATCGCGGCGCTCGGCGCGCTGGCGATCTCCGCCTCCGCGGTCCGCACCGCCCGCAACCGGACGGTGTTCCTCGGCGTCATCCTGGTGGTGCTCGCCCTGGCCTTCGCCGGCCCCAACGGTTGGTGGTACGTCTCCAGCTACGGCATCCCGTGGTGGGACAAGGCCCCCAGCATCCGCGGCATCGACGCCGCCACGGTGCTCCTGGTCCTGGCCGTGATCACCTTCGCCTACGCCGGCTGGCAGCACCTGCGGCAGGACTACGTGGGCGTCCAGGTGCCCAGGACCTCCGCGGGCCGTCGCCGGAGGCGGACCATCGCGGCCGCGCCGATCGCGGTGGTGGCGGGCGTGCTGGTGGTGTTCTCCCTGGCCTCGTTCGCCAAGGGTGTCCACAAACAGTTCCCGGCCTACACCGTGGCCGCCGGCAACGTCTCCGCGCTCGCCGGGAACCCGTGCATGCTCGCCGACCGGGTCCTGGTGGAGCCGGACGCGAACGGCGGCATGCTCACCCCGCTCGCGGCCACCCCCCGGCCCGACGGGTCCATCGACCCAGCCGACCGTGCGGCCGCCCTCGATGCGGGCACGAACTCCGGGTTCTCGCCCGGCGGCGTCGCACCGGACCTGTCCGCGGACGCGGTGGTCGCCGACCCCGGCGCCGCCAACACCACCCAGGAGCCCGGAGGCGGCCCCACGGTCAGCACCGGTGAGAGCGCCGGCACCGCGGGCGGCCGGGGCGCCGAGGGCGTCAACGAGTCGACTGTGGCCCTGCCCTTCGGGCTCGACCCGGCCACCACCCCGGTGCTCGGCTCGTTCTTCGTGGGTCCGCAGCGGGAGGCGGACCTGGAGACCGGCTGGTACCGCCTTCCCGAGGACCGCGAGGCGCATCCGCTGCTGGTCATCTCGGCTGCCGGGCGGATCGGCCGGTTCGACGCCGACGGTCTGTACAAGTACGGGCAGGAGGTCACCGTCGAGTTCGGTCGCTCGTCCGAGGGTGGCGCGGACGTCGTGGGGGCGCCCGTCGTGCCCTTCGACATCGGCCCCGCCCCCACCTGGCGGAACCTGCGCGTCGACATGAAGGAGGTCCCCGCCGACGCCGATGTCATGCGCATCCGGGTCGACGACAACGACCTGACCCCCGACCAGTGGGCGGCCATCACCCCGCCGCGCGCGCCCGAATTAGTCACGGTTCAGGAGCTGGTCGGGTCGGATTCGCCCGTCATGCTGGACTGGGCTGTGAGCCTGCAGTTCCCGTGCCAGCGTCCGTTCTCGCACTTCGCGGGCGTCGCCGAGATGCCGGAGTTCCGCATCCTCCCGGACCGCCCGCTGGCGGTCAGTGCCACCAGCACGTGGCAGTCGTACGAGTCGGGTGGGCCGCTCGGCTGGATCGAGGTCGCCCAGCGCGCCCGCACGATCCCCTCGTACCTGCGTCACGACTGGAACCGGGACTGGGGCTCGATCGAGGCGTACACCCCGCACGGGACCTACCAGGAGGACCCGCCGGCACCGGCTGAGGTGACCACCGGGACCGAGACCCGGTGGGGCTGGTGGCAGCCCGAGGGCCCGATCCTCGTGACCGACCCGGAGGCGTAGGCCGGTCCGCCGGTGCGGGCTTAGTGCATGAGCAGAGGCCCGCCGGAGGTGAAAGCCCCCGGCGGGCCTCTTTCGTAGGCGGCCCGGCTCCGGAGCGGGCAGAGAAGCATCGCAACCCCCTCGCGATACGCTGCCTCTCCGCCCTGCGCTGGCGGAATGGTCCGATCCCCCAGCGTGAGCCCCCCAGCAGCGCACATACGGCCATCACAAGCCGAAGCGGCAGCGCAGGTGCCGCCGGATGCGATGGCCGAATGCCCGCTCGCGAGGCGGGTGGCCGCTCAGTGGGCAGAAAGGCATCACAAACCCCTAGGGATTCGCTGCCCCTTCGTCCTACGCACCCCCTTTGCACAGACATCAAGGGGTTGCGCTGCCGCACGGGACCATAGAACCCGCGCAGGTCAAAGGGGCAGCGCAGGTGCGGCCGGGTGCGATGGCCGAATGCCCGCTCGCGAGGCGGGCAGGCGGACCGTCGTGCAGAGCAGCAGCCGCGGCAGGTTCAGCGGCGGGCGGAGCGGCGGCGGGTTCAGCGGCGGGCGGAGCGGCGGCGGGTTCACCGGCGGGCGTGCAGGCCGGGCAGGTTCAGCGGCGGGCGGGCCGGGGCGTTGTCGCCGGTCCGCCCGCGCCGATCACATCGGGGCGATCGGGTGCTTGCGCGGGGACTCGATGCGGATCTTGTCGCGCAGCTGGGCCAGGGCCCCACGCAGCACCAGGCGGGTCTGCGACGGCTCGATCACCGCGTCGATGTAGCCCCGCTCGGCGGCGGAGTACGGGGTGGCGATGAACTCGTTGTACATGTCGATGAGCTGCCTGCGGAGCTTGGGACCCTCCTCGGGGCCCGCCTCCTCGATCTGCCGACGCTGCAGCAGGTCCACCGCGCCCTCGGCACCCATCACCGCGATGCGCGCGGTGGGCCAGGCGAAGTTCAGGTCGCCGCCGAGATTCTTGGAGCCCATCACGGCGTAGGCGCCGCCGTAGGCCTTGCGGACGACAAACGTCACCTTGGGCACGGAGGTGGCGGCCACGGCATAGCCCATCTTGGCCCCGCGGTGGATGATGCCGAGCCGCTCCTGCTGGACGCCCGGCAGGTAACCGGGGGTGTCGACGACGTAGACCAGCGGGATCGAGTAGGCGTCGCACAGCATCATGTGCCGCGTCGCCTTCTCCGAGGCGTCGATGTCCAGAGAGCCGGACAGGTGTAGCGGCTGGTTGGCGATCACCCCCACGGACTCGCCGTCGACCCGGGCGAACCCGGTGATGATGTTGGGGGCGAACTGCCCCGAGGTCTCGATGAACTCGCCGTCGTCGAACATCCGGATGAGCACGTCGTGCATGTCGTACGCCGAGTTGTCGGAGTCCGGGATGATCGAGTCGAGCTGCAGGTCCGACTCGGTGGGTGCCGGCTCGAGCCCGGGGTTGATCCGCGGCGCCTTCTCGGCGGCCGAGGAGGGCAGGTAGCTGAGCAGGTTCCGGACGTACATGAAGGCGTCGTGCTCGCTCACGGCAACGTGGTTGACGTTGCCGTTCTTGGCCTGCTGGAGGGCGGAGCCGAGGTCCTCCATGGAGATCTCTTCGCCCGTGACCTGCTTGATGACGTCCGGGCCGGTGACGAACATGTACGCCTGATCCTTGACCGCCACCACGAAATCGGTGGTCACGGGGGCGTAGACGGCGCCGCCGGCGCACTTGCCCAGCATGATCGAGATCTGCGGGATGTAACCCGACGCCGGGTACTGGCGCTTGGAGATCTCGGAGTAATAGGCCAGCGACGTGACGGCGTCCTGGACACGGGCGCCGCCGGAGTCGTTGATGCCGATGATCGGGCACCCGACCTTGATGGCGAAGTCCATGATCGCGCAGACCTTCTTGCCGAAGCCCTCGCCCACGGACCCGCCGAACACCGTGTTGTCGTGCGCGTACACGACCACCGGGCGGCCGTCGATGGTGCCGCGGCCGGTCACGACGCCGTCGCCGAATGGGTTGTCCCGGCTGCCGGGGGCCTTGGCCAGCTGACCCATCTCCACGAAGGTGCCCGCGTCGAGCAACTCCGCGATGCGCGCCCGCGGCGGCGTCTGGCCCGCGGCGTCACGACGGGCCTTGGCCCGCTCGCTGCCCGGGTCCTGGGCCTGCTCGGTCTTGACGCGCAGTTCTGCGATCTTCTCCGCCGTGGTCTTGGCCGTCACGCGTCCGTTCCCTTCAGTACTCCCGCGTCGATCTCCGAGAGCCGACGCGCCAGATGCCTACCGACCGTACCGACCACCGGTTCGTCGACCATCGCGAGGTGGTCCCCCTTGAGCTGGACCACCTCGAGATCGTTGACGATCCGGGCCCAGCCACCGTCGGGATCGATGTGTGCGTAGCGCGGTTCGAGCTCGATCGCGCCGTCGTGCATCCGCTCCGCGCGGTAGAGCACGAACGACACCTCGGCGCCCACCCCGGACCAGGTGGACAGGTCGGCGCTCTGGAGGATGCGGTTGTCCACGAAGCTCGCCCGCTGGTGCTCGATCACGCCGCCGCCCATGGCGTTGGCCTCGTCGCCCAAGGCCTCGAGGAGCATTCCCAGCACGCCGTCCTCACCGTGCTCGGCCAGGAACTCCCGCGGGACCTCCATGTCCAACCCGTAGGTCCGCTTGGCGAACTCGGTGTACCGCTTCCAGCGCTGCTCCGCCTCGTCGAGCGTGTCCGGGATCGGCTCGGACGGCTGCACCGTGTCCAGCAGCACCACGAGTGCGACCACGTCGTCAGCGGCCCGTAGCTGGCGGGCGACCTCGACGGCCAGGGCCCCGCCGAAGGACCAGCCGCCCAACGCGACGGGACGCCCCGCGGCGATCTCCCGGATCCGCTCCAGGTAACCGGCGGCCCGCTCCTCCAGCGGCCCCTCGGTGCGCTCGACGCCGTAGACCGCGTTGCCGCCGCCCAGCCTGTCGACCAGCGGCTCGTACACGAAAGACGAACCACCGGCGGCGTGGAACAGGAACAACGGGGTGTTGTCCGCCCGACCCTCGCGCAGGACGCGGATGTTGCCCTCCACCGCGACCTCGGTGAACGGGCGGAGGAGGTCGGCGATCTCCGCGACGGTCGCCGCCCGGGCCAACTGCTCGGCGGTGATCTCGCCGCCGCAGCGCTCCGACAGGCGGGCGGCGAGGGCGGTGCGCGTGGCGTCGTCGACGGCGGGCAGCAGCCCGGTCACTCCGGGGGCGGCCGCACCGGTGACCACGGCCCACGCGCCGAACGCCATCCGCTCGGTGTCGTCGCGGGGCGCGATGGCGACCTCGGACGCGGCCGACTCGTCGGCACCGGCCGGCGCGTCTCCGCGCACGGCGGTCACGTCGACCGCGCCCTCGCCGCGGGCTTGCTGATCGGCCAGTTCACCGACCTTGTCGGGGTTCTCGACCGCGTAGGTCACCATGTCCGCGACGTCGTTCATCGACGCGTCCCGCATGGCCTGCAGTTCGAGCGGCGGGATGGAGAACTCGTGCTCGACGCGGTTCTTGATCCGGACGGCCATGAGCGAATCCAGCCCGAGGTCGAGCAGGGGGAGCTCCCGCGGCAGGTCGTCGGGGCTGTACCCCATCGAGGAGCCGACGATCCGGGCCAGGCGGTCGCCGATGGATTCGCCACTGCCCGGCTTCCAGCGGGTGTCCGTCTCGTCGTCGTCATCGGGGTCCACCACCGGGGCGTCGGACTCGGCCGACTCGTAGGGCGCCGTGGGCTGGGTGCCCGGTTCGATCGGCGTGCCACCGCTCACCGCGCACTCGGCTACCAGCTTGAACGGGTCAGCCGGGTCCCCGGTGTGCGCGTGGACCTGCAGCGAGGCACCACCCGGGTGCGGGGTCATGGTGGTGGTGACCGCACCCGCGACCGGCAGGACGCCGGGGCGACTGACGGCGGTCAGGGCGGCGCCCTCGACCACGGACGCGGCGGCGGCCGTCATCAGCGCGTCGACGCTGGGCACGGCCTCGGCGCGGACCTGCCAGGCGTGGCGACCGTCGGGCAGCGCGACGTGCGAGCCCGGCATGCGTCCCTCGCCCGACCCGCCGCCGCCGGCGGTGACCGTGGGCCACAGGGTGCGGCGCTTCCACGCCGTGCCCGGGACCGCGGCGTAGCGCCCGGGGCCGGTGACGTAGCCGTGCAGCATCTCCACGACCTGCGTCATGTCGATGGTGTGGCCGTGGACGTACAGCTGGGCGATCGCGTGGAGCAGGGTGTCGGCCTCGGACTCCTTGCGCTTGAGCGTGAAGAGCAGGTTGGGCTCGGCGAGCCCGGCGTCGAAGCAGGTGGCCGCCACGGACATCGCCGCGACCGGGTTGGGCGCGAACTCCAGGAACGTCACGTACCCGGCGTCGACGGCCTTGCGCACGGCGTGGGTGAACCACACTGAGTGCCGCATGCCCTTGACCCAGTACTCCTCGGCGTGGACCGGCTCGTGGCCGGCGCGGTAGAAGGTCTCGCGATCCACCGAGGAGAACAGTCCGGAGGTGAGGGCGCGCGGCTCGAGGCCGGCGATCTCGGCGGCGAGCTCGCCCAGCAGCATGTCGACGTCGGAGGTGTGCCCGGCGCCGCGGACCTGGAGCTGGCGGGCGAACTTGCCCTGCGCCTCGACCCACGCCACGAACTCGGCGACGGGCGTGGCCCGGCCGCCGACCGTGGTGTGGGTGGGCGCGGCGTAGACCGCGGGCTCGATCGAGGCGAACTGCGGGTTGTCGGCGATGATCTGGGCGACCTCGTCGGCCGAGTACTCCACGAGCGCCATGGCCCCGGCGTCGGCGTCGGAGACCTGGCCCTCGGCGTCGCCCATGAGCCGCGAGCGCACGCAGATCACGCGCACCGCGTCCTCCAGGCTCAGCCCGCCGGCGGCGTAGGCGGCAGCGACCTCGCCCATCGAGTGGCCGATCACGGCCTCCGGCTTGGCGCCCAGCTCCCGGAGCGTGTCGATCAACGCGACCTGGATGGCGAAGATGCCCACCTGGGCGTTCTCGACCTCGTAGGTGACCGAGTCGTCGAGGAACATCTCGACCATCCGGTAGCCGGCCTCGAAGTCGATGAGCTCGTCCACCGCGTCCAGGCACGAGGCGAACAGCGGGTTGGACAGGTACAGCTCCTTGGCCATCTTGCGGTGTTGGGCGCCGAAGCCCGAGAACACCCAGACGTCGCCGGTACCGGCGGGGCCGTCGGCGCTGAACACGCCGGGTCCGGGGTCGCCGGCGGCCAACGCCCGCAGCCCGGCCACGAGCTCGGCGCGGGTGTGGCCGACGACGGCGCCGCGGGAGCGGCCGTGGTTGCGGGTGGCCAGGGTGCGCGCGACGGCCCCGAGGTCCACGGAGTCGTCCTGCGCCTCGAGCCAGTCGGCGATCTGACCGGCGGTGGCCTTGCGGCGCGAGGGCAGCGAGCCGGACACCACGAGCACGGTGGCGGCCGCGCCGGGTGCGGAGGTGCCGGTGGTGGCGAGCTCGTCCGCGTTGCGCTGGACGGCCTCGGCGACGCAGCGGGCCACCTCGTCCTGAGGAGCGTCGGCCTGCGGCGCGTCGGCCTCAGCACCGGAATCCGCGTCCGCGGCGCGGACGGGGCCCGGCTGGTACTCCGCCACCACGACGTGGGCGTTGGTGCCGCCGAAGCCGAAGCCGGAGACGCCCGCCACCGCTCTACCGCTGTAGCGCGGCCACGGCGTGGTCTCGGTGACGACGCTCAGCCGGGCGGCGTCGAAGTCGATGTACGGATTGGGGCCGGCGTAGTTGAGCGTGGGCGGGAGCGCGTCCTTGCCCATTCCCAGGATCACCTTGGCCAGTCCCGCGGCACCGGCTGCCGACTCCATGTGCCCGAAGTTGGTCTTGGCCGACCCCAGCAGGGTCGGGCGGTCGGCGTCCCGGCCGCGGCCGAGCACCTGGCCCAGCGCGGTGGCCTCGATGGGGTCGCCGAGGATCGTGCCGGTGCCGTGCGCCTCGATGTAGTCGACGTCCCTGGGGTCGACCCCGGCGTCGGCGTAGGCCTGACGCAGGACCGCGACCTGGGCGTCCGGGTTGGGCGCGGTCATGCCGTTGGAGCGACCGTCGGAGTTGACGGCGGACCCCTTGATGACGGCGAGGACCTGGTTCCCGTCCCGTTCGGCCTCGGACAGGCGCTTCAGTATGAACAGTCCCCCGCCCTCCGCGCGGCAGATGCCGTTGGCGTCGGACGAGAAGGCCTTGATTCGCCCGTCCGGGCTGAGCGCGGCGCCGGTCTTGGCGAAGCCCATGGTGGCGGCGGGTGCCAGCATCATGTTGACGCCCCCGGCCACGACGAGGTCGGACTCGTGCAGTCGCAGCGAGTTGACGGCCTCGTGGATCGCGACGAGCGAGGTGGAGCACGCGGTGTCCATCGTCATCGACGGGCCGCGGAAGTCGAACGTGTACGAGACGCGGTTGGAGATGATCGAGTTGGAGGCGCCCGTGACCGCGTAGGGGGAGGCGGCGGCGGAGTCGGAGGTGAGGAACACCTGGTAGTCGCTGGACGACGACCCGATGAACACGCCGACCTCGTGGCCCTTGAGGTCGCTCGCGGGCAGGTGCGCGTGCTCCAGCGCCTCCCATGTGAGCTCGAGGGCGAGCCGCTGCTGCGGGTCGACCATCTCGGCCTCGCGGGGACTCATGCCAAAGAACTCGGCGTCGAAGTCCCTCACCTCGGAGTCGTCCAACCAGCCGCCCCGGTCCGGTGCGTCGGCGAGCACCTGCTGGACGTAGGCGTCCCCCGCCCACTCGGACCAGCGGTTAGCCGGCCGCGGACTGGTGGCGTCGCGGCCCTCGGCCAGCAGGTCCCACGTGGCCTCGGGCGAGTCCGCGCCGCCCGGGAACCGGGTGGCGAACCCGATCACGGCGACGTCGAACTCCATGCCGGCGCCGCGGTGGCGGAAGGTGTGCAGGTCGCTGGGCTCGCCCAGATCGACCGGCCCGTTGACCACGTACTCGGCGAGCGAGGCGATGGTGGGGTGCTGGTAGGCGACCGTGGCGTCCAGCGGACGGCCGAGCAGGTCCTCCAGATCCGCCGACAGGGTCACGGCGTCACGGGAGGACAGTCCGAACTCCTCCAGGGAGCGGTCGTCCGTCACCTTGGAGATGTCGAGCCCGGTGGCCCGGCAGACCCAGCCCCGCAACCAATCGCGGAGCTCTACTACCGTCATGTCGCTCTGTGCCATCGTGGGGCTCGCCTTTCCATCGGGAATCGTCCGGTCGTGCTCGCCCGTCGCCGCGGAGCACTCGTCGCGCCGTGAACCGGCCCGGAACCTACTCCGCGGGCTCGTCCGGGAAGGCCGTCTGCTGGTGGCCACCCCGCAGTGTGCCGTCGACGTACGCGGTCTTGCACGCGCGGCGGGCGATCTTGCCGCTCGAGGTCCGGGGGATGGACCCCGCGGGGACCAGGATCACGTCCTGCGCCGTCACGCCGTGCCGGGCGGAGATGGCCGAGCGGACGGCGTCCGAGATGGGACCGGGATCCGCCTTACCTGCGCCGGGGGCGCGTTCGCCCACCACGACCAGCGTCTCCGAGGAGTCATCGGCGGCGATCTCCGCACCGTTACGGGCGTCGATCGGGAGTTGGTTGGCCGGCACGGCGAACGCGGCCACGAATCCGGGGCGCAGCGCCGCGGAGGCGTCCTGCGCGGTGTTCTCCAGATCCTGCGGGTAGTGATTGCGGCCGGCCACGATCACCAGGTCCTTGACCCGGCCGGTGATGTAGAGCTGGCCGTCCACATAGGCACCGAAGTCGCCCGTCCGCAGCCAGCGCGCGCCGGGGGGGACCGTGCCGAACTCCCGCATCGTCTTGGAGTTCTCCGGTAGCCGCTCGGCGAGTGTGTTGCCGAACGTCGCCTCGGTTTCCTCGGGGCGGGCCCAGTAGGCGCGGCCGATGTTGGTGCCGTGCAGCCAGATCTCTCCGACGCGGCCCTCGGGGAGTTCGCGGCCGGTGCCGTCGTGCTCTCCCGTGGCCTCGTCGATGCCCGCCTCGACGATGACCGCCCACTGGCTGGGCGCGACGAAGCCGCACGCGACCTGCGGGATGGCCTCCTCGTTGCCCTCCACCTCGGCGGGGTCGAGAACGGTCATGACGCCCCGGTTGAGGTCGTCGCGGTCCACGTGGATGACGATCGCCTCGTCGTCCTTGCGCGGCGAGGAGACGAACAGCGTCGCCTCCGCCATCCCGTAGGAGGGCTTGATGACGGTCGGCGCGAGCCCGTACGGCGCGAACGCCTCGTTGAACGCGCGCATCGAGGCCGGGGTGACCGGCTCGGAGCCGTTGATGATGCTGGTGACGCCCGACAGGTCCAGGGTCTCGCCCTCACGGGGCAGGCCGCGGCGGGCCGCGTGCTCGAACGCGAAGTTGGGGGCGGCGGCGAAGACGCCGTCGCCGTCCGCCATGGCGCCGAGCTGGGTGACCCACCGGCCGGGCCGCTGCACGAAGGCGCGGGGGCTCATCACGGTGATGGTGGCGCCGCCCATCGCGGGCAGGATCACGGTGAGCAGACCCATGTCGTGGAACAGCGGCAGCCAGGTGACCCCGCGCGAGGCGCGGGTCAGGCCGAGCCCGTCGAAGAGTTGCATGACGTTGGTGACGACGTTGCGGTGGGTGATCTCCACGCCCGCCGGGACGCGGGTCGAACCGGAGGTGTACTGCAGGTAGGCGATGTCGTCCGCGCCGAGGTCGGGCCGGGACCAGCCCGAGCCCAGCTCAGCCGGGATGGCGTCGACGGCGACGGTGCGCGGCCGCTGACGGGCGGGTAGCTCACGGAACAGCGTCCGCACCCCTGCCGCGGACTCCGTGGAGGTGAGGATGACGGACGGCGTGCAGTCGCCCAGGACCGCGTGGAGGCGGTCGTGGTGACCGGGCTCGTCCGGGTCGAACAGCGGGACGGCGATCAGCCCGGCGTGGATGGCGGCGAAGAACGACACGATGTAGTCGAGCCCCTGGGGCGCGAGGATCGCCACGCGGTCACCCGGCTTGGCCACCTGCTGCAGCCGCGCCGCGATCGCGTAGAGGCGCGTCCCGAAGTCCGACCACGAGAGCTCGTGGACCTCGCCCTGCCGCGACGCCGAGTAGTCGATGTAGCGGTAGATCAGCCCGTCGGCCGCCGGATCCTGGCGTGCGGCGGAGACGTTGGATTCGACGAAGTCGACCAGGGTGGTGCGATCGGGTATGACGATCGCCCCGCTGGCGTCGTGGTATTGCTCGAACTCCACGTTGCTCCGTTCCGAACCGATGACTGGATGGCCGACGTCGCCGACCTCGGACAAACCGGACGACAAGCTTGGTCGATCCTACAGCGTGCCCCACGGCACTTCCGAACTCCTGAGTCCCGATCCGGCCAGGCGTGTCGCGGCAAGTCACGCGTGCGCCACCGACGCGTCAGCCGTGGGCGATCTCCGGCGCGGCGTCGGTGAGCCCGCGGACGTGTCCGATGGTCCACTCCGGAACCGTCGTCCCCACGATCACGTCTGGGTTGGTGGCGTACATGGCGTGGATCGCGTTGTTGGCCACGAACTCCTGGAACCGGGCAGCACCGTCGACCATGTTGAGCGGCGCGTTGCAGATCAGGTCCCGGGAGTCGCAGATCTGGGCGGTCCGGTCCGCGAGCGCGCCGAAGCCTCCCGGCCGCGGTCCCGTCATGGTGGCCCCGGCGATGAGCTGGGTGAATCCGGTGACGGGCTGCAGCGAGATCTCCATGCCCTGGCCGGTCCCGGGGGACAGCCCCGGCGACTGGCCCTGACCGGGCACGCGGCGTCCGTCCGCGATGAGGACCGATCCGCGCACCAGCTCGGCCGGTACCGGGCCGTTGCCGGTGCCGATCTCGCTGGTGAGGTCGCCGGCGATCACGGCGCCCTGTGAGAAGCCCAGCAGGATGTAGGAGGTGAACGGGCAGCGGGCGTGTACGGCGGCGAGCTCGGTGCGGGCGCGCTCCGTCCCCTCGGCCCGGCTCTGGTCGTAGGTGATCTCAGCCGGTCGCTGCGGGTTCCGGAACTGCGCGACGTACGGGACCGTGAAGACCTCGAGCCGATCGTCGGGATACTGCTCGCTCAGCGGGTCGGTGACCGACCGGAGCAGGGCGTTGGGCAGGAAGGCCGGCGCGTACGGGTCATCGGTGGGGCTGCTCTCCCACGTCCCCGGCACCGCGATCAGCTGCACATCCGGGCAGTCCGCGGGCTGGGACTGCTGGGGCACGTCCGGGCCGTCGTCCGGCCCGCCCCCGGGGCCCGGGGGCAACCCCTGGTTCCCGATCCACCAGCCGATTCCCAGCACCAGCAGGACCACCACGACGAGCGCTCCGAGCGCGCACCCGAGACGGCGACCGCCTCCACGACGAGATCCACGAGCCACGTTAGAAAACTCCTTCCCGGGTGCCCGACGGAGAGTCGCGGGCAGCCGATGACACGTTCAACGGCCCGGGAGACGTCCCGGTTCCGCAGACGACTCGGCGTGTCGAGCCTCACGCCGCCGGCTGCTCAGGGGCAGAGCTGTCCGGCGGCGGCGTCGACGACGATGCGGGAGATCTCCTCGACCTCCCGCTCGGAGTAGCCGCCGGCCGAGATCTGCCCGGCCACGGCATCGGCGATGGTGGTGGTCTCCCCCGCGGCCCCGCCGGTGGTCCTGATCCGACAGATCGTGTTCCCGGCGGCCACGAGCGAGTCCGACAGCTCCTCGGTCTGGATGTCGCGACCCTCGAGCGCCGCGAGGTAACCGCGCTCGCGCGCGCCGACGACCGGGGAGGTGTAGCCCGGCGTGTCCGAGTCGACCGGCGCGGGCGCCTCGGTGAAGCGCCCGGAGTCCTCGGACGCGGCGACCCGTGACGACGACGAGGCGGCGCCACCGGGCGGCGGGGCGAACGTCTCCGAGTCGGGAACGCCCGACACCGTGGAATCACCACCGCCGCAGGCGGTCAGCATCCCGCCGACAACGACCAGCGCTGCGCCGAGCGCCGTGGACCGGCCGATCACGAGATCTCCGCCCGGCCGCCGGTCACGGTGATCCGCCCGCCCTCGAACTCCATGACCTGACCAGCCTGGGTGTTGCGTAGTTCGCTGGTCGGGTACCCGAGGCGGCCGCGCTCGTAGTCGACCGTGCCCCAGGCGTCGAACACCGGGCCGCGGGGGACGACGTGCGCGCCGGTGGGCAGTGACCAGTAGATGAAGCCGCCCTCGAAGCGGTTAAAGGCGCCGCCCCGGGTGCTCAGGGAGATCTCGTCGGTGGCCGGGTAGCCCAGCGCCGAGTTCTCGGCCCCGGCATCGCGGTAGGCCTTCAGGATCGCGCCCTCCACGACCTTCGGTCCCGTCTCCTCCGACCAGTAGACGGTGCCACCCTGGAAGCCCTGGACCACGCCGGGCTTGTTGGGGTTGGTGACCTCATCGGTCGTCGGGTAGCCGAGGTCGCCGCGCTCCGCGCCGCGGTCCTGCCACATCGCCCGGACCGCGCCGCGGATCGAGTGCGCCCCGGTGGCCGGCGACCAGTAGATGACGCCGTTCTGGAACTGGGTGAACCGCCCCTTGCCGTCCGGGGTGGCGGTCTCGCCGGAGGTCGGCAGCCCGAGCGGCCCGTCGGGGCCACCCTCGGCCTGGTACGCGGCGCCGATGGCACCGAGCACCGAGTGCGCGCCGGTCTGCTGCGACCAGAAGACGCGGCCGAAGCGGAAGTCGGTGGCCTTGCCACCCTTGACGTCGTACTCGCCGGTCAGGCAGGGACCCAGTCCGGGCTGGAGCCCGGCGACCCGGGCGATCTCGCCCGCCGCCGCGCACGGCGCCTCGACGTTCTCGATCCCGACCGCGCGCGCGAACTGGGGCCACGCCTGCGTCATCTCGAACTGCCAGTACGGCCACGTGTGGGTACCGGACGGCCGGAAGTTGGCCGTGACCTCGACCCCGGCGCCCCGTGCCTTGTTGGCAAAGGTCTGGCTGGTCATCCGGGACAGCAACTCCAGGCCGTAACCCGGGAAGTTGGTGGGGATGTCGGGCAGGCCGGACGGCTGGTCCCAGGGTCCGGTGTTGCCGCTGCCGGCGGAGACGTACACGCTCTGGCCGCGCATCCTGTCCACGTGGAGCTTGGGGTCCTGCTCCTGCCAGCGGTCCGAGCCGAGCGGCCCCCACATGCCCTCCGCCGCGTAACCGCCGGCGTCCTGCATGGCCACCTTGATGGCTTCGGGCATGCCGAAACTCGTGGTGTCCAGGAAGCCCGAGAAGCTGCCGGTGAACTGGAAATGTTCGGGGTACCGCTGGGCGAGCATCATGGCGGCCGTGCCGCCCATCGACAGTCCCGCCACACCGTGCTTGTCGTTCACGCGCCAGTCCCGCGCCAGTAGCGGCGGGAGCTCCTCCATGAGGAACGTCTCCCACTGGTAGGCGGAGCCCTTGGCGTCGGAGACCCAGTCCGTGTAGAAACTCGACTCGCCGCCGACGGGCAACACGACGATCGCGTTCTTGGCGTCGACGAACTGCGAGATCTTGGTCTCGAGCGTCCACCCGCTCGCGTCGTTCCGGGCGCGCAGGCCGTCGAGCAGGAGCAGCGACGGGTAGGTGCGGTCGGGCTCGGCGTTCCACCGGGCGGGGAGCATCAGCTGCACCTGGACGGCCTGCTCCATGGCCGGGGACTGCACCCACAGCGCCACGCGGTTGGCCGTCTTCCACTCCACCTTGTCCAGCCGGACACCCGACGGGACCGCCGACGGCACGCGCAGCGAGGGGGCATCGACCCGGTTCTCGGGAGTCGACGGAGCCGGGCTGGCGGCGGGGCTCGAGGCCGGGCTCGCGGGCGCCGAGGTGGTGCGTCCCGGGCTCACCGGGGCCGGCGTCTCCTGTGCCGGTGCCTGCTGGGCCGGCGTCTGCTGGGCTCCGGCGACGGGCGGGACGGCGAGACCGGAGCCCACCACCCCCACCACGAGTGGGGCCGCGAGGAGGGTCGCCCACCGGTTGCGGGGGCTCGCGTGTGCGCTGGGGGTCGCCATGGTGTTGTTCTCTTCCTTGCCGCGTCGTCGCCGAGTGCCTGGGGGGCGGGCCGCGCGCGCGACCCGGTCAGCTGTGTCCGGGGCCCGGGTCCGTGGCGCGTCCGCGGGTTCCCCTCCCGCGGCCGAACCCGGAGGTCACGCAAAAAAACCGGGGCCCCGCACGAGAATCTACGCGCGGGGCCCCTGTGTGACGGGTGAGGACTCGCTGACAGGAGTCCGATTCGTCGGCTAGCTGGCGTCGATCACCACGCGTGTGCGTTCATCACGTCGAGGATCTGCGCCGAGCGGGCCGCGACGAGGTCGTCGTTCCAGTAACCCCAGCCGTGGACGCCGGTGGTGCGGTAGTCGAACGTGGCCTTGTTCGGCTGGGCGTTCATCGTGTTCTGGAACGCGATGGTCGATCCGCGGGAGAGTCCCTCGAGGATGATGCCGTTGAACGTGTTGAACACGGCCTGCAGGCTGGTGGGCTGGTCGTACTTGCCCGGGATGGCCGAGCCGGCGGTGATGTACATCGGCACGTTGCGCAGCTTGCCAGCGTTGAGCAGCGGGTCGTTCTGGCCCCAGCGCGGCGACCCCGGCAGGCCCCACATGGCAAACGGGTCGCACTTGCACTGGTCGAACATCGCCAGCGGGAGCATGGTGTACATGCCCGGTGCGGTGGTGTTCATGTAGCCGGAGAACACCGAGGCCTGCTTGAACTGGTCGCTGTGATTGGCGGCCAGCATGGCGGCTGCGGAGCCGCCCATGGACAGTCCGGCCACGGCGTTGTTGTTGCCGGCGACCCCGAAGTTCTGCCACAGGTACCCGGGCAGTTCCTTGGTCAGGAAGGTCTCGTACTTGTACTCGAGGATGTTGCCGCCCAGGTTGATGGGCCGGTCCCAGTCCGAGTAGAAGGACGCCTGGCCACCGACGGGCATGACCAACGTGATGTTGTCCTGCAGGAAGATGCGCTGCGCCTGGGCGTCGTGGGTCCAGGCGTTCCAGTCGTCCCGCGCACGCAGTCCGTCGAGCAGGTACAGCCCGGCGTTGCCGCCGAACCGGGCCGGCTGGATCTGGACCTTGATGTGGCGGTTCATCGCCGGTGACCAGACCTCGCAGAGCTGGACCCACGAGGCGACCTGGTCCCAGACGCACCCGGGGCGCAGCCGGTTGCGGAAGCCGACCGGGTTCTCGTCACCGCCGGCAGGCCGGAACGCGGGGGCGGGCGGCGTCGCGCCGGCGGATCCGGCCGATCCGCCGGAACCGAGACTGGCCGACGAGCCCTGCTCGGTGGCCTGGGCGCCGACGAGAGCCGGGGCGCCGACGACGAGGCTTGCAGCCGTCGCCAGGGCGGTGAGCCCGGCGGCGAACTTGCGCCGGAGGGTGGTCTGGGACATTCGTTGGTTCCTTTGTTCGTTCCTGGTGCCCGCAGGGGACCCGGGGCATCGGTGACGTCCATCGGACCGGCACCACCAGGGGAGGACCGGAACTGCGACATCGTAACTGTCGCCCACATTGGGGCAGGTGTTACACGTGGAGGGCCATCTCGGCCCCCTATTGTTACCGATTTGAGATAACGGTAGGGGTCACCCTACCGAGTGCCCTGGTACTTCTCCACCTTCTCAGGCATGGGCAAACCGCACCTCTGCACCTCGTATGCAGGGATTCTGTTGATTCTGTACTCGGCGAATGAGAATGCGTTCATGATGTTCGACCAGCGTCTTTCCAGCGTCAACGGGCCGGAATACGACTCGACCAGCGCCTGGGTCGCCGGGCACTGCAGCGCCACCTCCGCCTGGTTCACCCAGTTGACGTCGATCCAGCGCGGGAAGTTGACCGGGTCCTCGATCACCCCCGTGCGTGCGAGAACCCAGTCGTACGGCAGGAACTTGTCGTGACCGATCCGCCCGTCCTCCATGCGGTCCGTGTGGGCGGCCAGCGGCGCGGCCAGCCCCACGGTGTCGTAGACGTCCACGTCGAGCGGAAGGTTCATGCTGGTCATGCCGAGGTTGAGGAACACGATCGTCTTGTCGGGGCGGTCGGGGAGCTCGAACGGCGCCAGACCCGGCAACGGATGGTCGTAGGCCACCACGTCCCACCGGTCCTGGAAACCCGGCACCGGGAGGAAGACCGCTCCCGTCCGGTTGCTCGAGACCTCGCGCACCAGCGCCCGCATCCTCGGGAAGTCGAGGTAGTCGTCCGCGAGCAGCGGGTGCTTGTGGCCGGTCCGCTGGATGTAGTACTGCCGCTCGTCGACGATCCCCGCCGCCGTGATGGTCTCGGGTTCGTCGCGGAACGGGTCCTGGACAACCTGGACGGTCACCGCCCACCCGACGACGACGAGCCAGGCACCGGCGGCCACCGGGACAGCCACGCGCCGCGCCCTGGCGCCGGCCTCCCCGCGGGCGGGACCGACCGGTAGCGGCACCACCGAGACCGGCAGGAGGAACAGGAACAGGGACGGCAGCAGCACGCGGCCGTGCATGAAGTCCCCGCCCACGCGGGTGACGTAGACCAGCATGATCGCGGCGACCGCGAGGAACGCGACGGTGACGACCGGGGTCGAGCGGACCCGGTTCCGCAGGCCGCGCAGGCCGCCCACCTCGTCGTCGTCCGACTCCACCCGTGCGCCCTCGACCCGCGCACCCGCAGCACGTACACCCACAGCGGCGGGACCCGAGCGGCGCACCGCCCACAGCGAGACCAGGCCGGCGATCAGGACCGCCGCCAGCGGCAGCAGCAGCGCGTACGGCGCCAGGAGGTCCCACAGGTACTCTCCGCCCTTGTCCCACTTGGAGCCGCCCGCATCCTTGGCCACGGCCGTCAACGGGTACGGCAGTGCGTAGTACGACATCCGCCAGAGCTGGTAGACCACCGGGACCGTGCCCGCCAGCACCACCAGCCAGCCCAGGTGCCGCCACGACTGCCGCGCCGCCGCCATCAGCGCCAGAAAGACCGCCGCCGCCAGCGCCATCTCCGGCCGCACGAGGGGGCCCAGCCCGGCGAGGAACGCGAGCGCGGCCGTACCCGCCGCCGGCAGACCGAAGCGGTACTCGCGGTGCGGGGCCCGCGCCCAGCGCTGCAGGCCCAGCCACATGAGGCCGATCCAGCAGATCACCAGCCCCGTCTCGAGGCCGGAGGAGGCGAAGTCCCGGGCCGGCGGCAGCATGATGTAGACCACCACGCCGAGCGGCAGCAGCAGCATGGGGCCGCCGGCCGGGGCGTGCCGGGTGCCGCGGTACATCACGCGGGTGCCGAGCATCGCGCACGCGACCGCGATCATGCTCAGCGTCAGCGCCAGCCCCAGGGCCACCAGCTCGAGCCGGTAACCCACCACCTCGTGGCCGGCGTAGACGAGGTAGGTCCAGAGCGTGGAGGTGTTGGACTCGACCCGCTCCCCCGCGTTGAAGACGGGGCCGTTGCCGGCGATGAGGTTGCGGACGGTGCGCAGGACGATCAGACCGTCGTCGGCGATCCAGCGGCGCTGCCAGGCGCCGGCCGAGAACACCGCCACCACCACGGCGAGGCCCACCCAGAAGACCGGCTCGGTGTGCCGGGGGCTCGCCGCCGGACGCCGCCCCGTCAGTTCAGTCATCGTCCACGTCAGGTCAGGAGAAGGACGGCACGACGTAGACGCCGATCACCACGGTGAGGACCCACAGCGCGGCCAACACCTGCAGGACGCGGTCGCCGAGCGCGATGTCCTCCGGCTCGCCGGCCTGGGCGGCGTCGACGTCGACCGCGTAGCGCAACACCGCGATGGTGAAGGGCACGATCGAGATCTGCAGCCAGATGGCGGTGTCCGTGCCCTCGCCGCGCTGGTAGGCCCACAGGGCGTAGCAGAGCACGAGGACCGTGGCCGACAGCGTCCACACGAAGCGCAGGTAGGTGGGGGTGTAGCTCTCCAGCGCCTTGCGGATCTTGGCGCCGGTCTCCAGGTGCAGGCGCAGCTCGGCATAGCGCTTGCCCGCCGCCATGAACAGCGAGCCGAAAGCCATGACCAGCAGGAACCACTGGGAGATCTCGACCTCGGCGGCCGCGCCACCGGCCATCGCGCGCAGGAGGAAACCGGAGGAGACGAAGGCGATGTCGAGCACCGGCTGGTGCTTGAGCCCCAGGCAGTACATCAGTTGCATGACGATGTACACGCCCACGACGATCGCCAGCGCCGGGTGCGCGAAGGCCAGCGAGATGCCGATGGCCGCGACGATGAGCACCGCGGCCATGCCGTAGGCCAGCCCGACCGGCAGCACGCCGGCGGCGATGGGCCGGAACCGCTTGGTCGGGTGCGCCCGGTCGGCCTCGACGTCCAGGGCGTCGTTGATCAGGTACACGCTCGAGGCGGCCATGCAGAACGCCACGAACGCGATGGCGACGGAGAACAGGACGGACGTGTCGGCCAGGGTCTGCGAGCCGGCGGCCGCGGGCGCCGCGATGACCAGGACGTTCTTGACCCACTGGCGGGGCCGGAGGGCCTTGACCATGCCGTCGAGCAGGTTCTTGGGCGGTGCGCCCTTGGCCTCGTCCTGGGCCTCCGCGAGGTCGATCTCGTTGGCCGTGTGCGGCTCCGCACCGAGGAGGTGGTGCTCGTGCCCGGCCCGGGCAGCCGGGACTCCGGTCTGATCGGTCATCGATTCTCCTCGTGGATCAGGGTGGTGCGCAGGCCCTGCGCGTCGTCACGGAGCGACCCGGGCAACACCCGTTGGACGGCCTCGGTGGGCCAGACCGCACGGGTGAGGGCAGCGCAGCCCGCGCCGACCGCGGCGCCGGCGAATACATCCGAAGGGTAGTGGACGCCCAGCACCAACCTGGACGCCAGCATCACCGGGACGAGCGCGGGAGCCACCGGGACGCCGCTCACCGCGCCGGCGAGCAGGGCGAACGCCGTGGTCGAAGTGGCGTGGGAGGACGGGAAACTCAATCTTGAGGGGGTGCTCACACCCACGGTGACCGTGGGGTGATCCGGGCGCCGGCGACGCACGACCCGCTTGACGACGACGGAGGTCGCGTGCGCTCCGAAGCTGCCGACCCCGACCATCGCCCACCGGCCCCGACGAGTCGGATCGACTGCCGCACCCACCGCGGCGATCGCCATCCAGCCGAGCGCGTGCTCCCCGACATGCGAGAGCGTCACGGCCACCTCCCGCGCTGCCGGGACCGCCAGCAGCTGGCGCTGGATGGCCCCCAGGAGTCTGACCTCCCCGGTGGGCACGGGGATCTCGACCGTCGGAGTGGTGGCGGCGTCGTCGTGCACGTCGTCATTCACGTCGGCGGCCCCGGTGGCGGCAGCGTTGCTGGGATCAGGCGTCGAAGACACGGCTCCAGGCCTCCTTGGTCACGAGCTCGGCGTGCTGGTCACGGTAGCGGCGGCGCATCTCGGGGAATCGGCGGTAGAGCTCGCGGTGCACGGCGACCGACTCCCTGAGCAGGGCTCCGGCCTGGTCACGGTCGCGCTTCCGGTAGACCACGCCGCGTCCGTCGGCGGTGGTGACGGTGGCGCCGTCGATCCTGCTCAGCGAGTACCAGCGCGCCTCGACGGGCGGGAAGTTGGCCTGCGGCACGTCGTGGTGCGCCTTGTCGTCGCGACTCAGGGTGTGGATAAGGCCCTTGGCCAGCGCGACCACCTTGCCGGCCTTGCCTCGCGGTTCGGTGTGGATCCCGGCCGGCCCGCCCGAGGGGGCGGGCAGGTCCACGGCCGACGGGATGACCACGGCGTCGGGGAACTCCGCACGCATGCCCCGCACCTTGGGCAGCGCGGTCGGCAGCAGCTCGTAGAGCGCCTCCGGGCCGCGCAGGAAGTCCCGGATGGCCTCGATCTGGATGGCCACCGTCGAGTACTCGAGGCACACCAGGTGCTTGACCAGCGCTTTGAGGCTGGACTGCATGATGCCCTTGTGGTCGCCGTCGTGGTAGAGCGAGGCCACCACCAGGCGGTTGCGCAGGTGGAAGTAGGCCTGCCAGTCGATGGCGTCGTCCTTGTCCGACCACGCCATGTGCCAGATCGCCACGCCCGGCATGGACACCGTGGGGTGGCCGGCCCGGCGGGCCCGCAGTCCGTACTCGGCGTCGTCCCATTTGATGAACAGCGGTAGCGGCTGGCCGATCTTCTCCGCGACCACGCGCGGGATGAGGCACATCCACCACCCGTTGTAGTCCACGTCGATCCGGCGGTGGAGGTCCTTGGGGTTCTCGCGGTCCGTGAGCGGGTACCGGGAGAAGTCGTAGTCGTAGTCCGCGTGGGGGGCGGCGGTCCACATGAAGTCGTGGGCGCCCACCACCTCGCCCATGGTGTGCAGGTGGCTGCGCTCCTGCAGGTTGAGCATCTGGCCGCCGACCAGCATCGGCACGGTCGAGAAGCGGGCGAAGGCCAGCGCCCGCAGGATCGAGTCGGGCTCGATCTCGATGTCGTCGTCCATGTACAGGATGTAGGGCGAGTCCGTCAGCCGACGGGCCTCGTACATGATGCGGCTGTACCCGCCCGAGCCACCGAGGTTGGGCTGGTCGAAGATCCGGAGGCGGTCGCCCAGGTACTCGGCGGCCTGCTCGAATCCGGGCTCGTCGCGCACCTTCCGGTTGCCCTGATCAGGCATGAGCACGGCGTCGATGACCGCGTCCACCTCGGGGTCGGAGGTGAGCGCACGCAGGGCGGCCACCGCGTCGCCCGGGCGGTTGAACGTGGGGATGCCGATGGTCACCCGGCGGTCGTTGGGGACCTGCACCGACGGGTCGGGCGCGCCATCCGGGCCGGCGTCGGGGCGGGTCGCGGGCGCATCCACGGAGGAATACCAGCCACCGGCGAGCAGCTCGACGTCCGTGTCCGAGGTGAGGTCGAACCAGATCCAACCGCCGTCCTCGAACGGGCCGAGGTCGCACACGAACTCGACCGTCGTCACCCGGTCCGCCCCCGCCTCGCCCGGCTCCCCCACCACGTCACCGCTGATGGCGATGCGCGAGCCGTCGATCTTGGACCGGTAGAGGTCCACCCGGCCGGCGCCGCGGATCGTCAGCCGCAGGACCACGTCGCCGAGGATCGTCCAGCGCCGCCAGTACGCCGCGGCGAACGCGTTGAAGTAGGTGGCAAAGGAGACCTCGGAGTCGGCGCCGACGCTCAGCGTCGTACGGCTGGCCGAGTGCGCGCGGCGGGCGTTGGTCGAGGCCTCGGTGAGGTACAGCGAGCGCACGTCCAGGGGCTCACCGGCGCGGGGCAGGATGATCCGCTGGAGGCACTCCCGGCCGAGCGGGTCCGCGAGACCGGCGACCGACCGCTCGACCTCGTCGACCAGTTCGTGGTGGCCGTGGTGTGGCATGTGGATGAGTCCCCGTCCCGACGGCCGTTCTATGTCCGCCCTTGTCCCGCGTCACGCGTGTCGCGATCCGCTAGTCGAAAGCCGGGTCGATCGTACCCGGCGCCGGCGCGGCGGCCCGCGCACCACGCTCCCACGGGCTGCGATCTCAACCGCCAGACCGTCCACGCGATCTAAGCGGGTGCGCTCCTATTCGAGCGCAAGATGGTGGTCCGCACGGATCTCCTCAAGGAGGCGCTCGACGGCATCAACCAGCTCGGTCGCTCCGGACGACATGTCGGCCGTCGGAATCGGGGCACCGCTCCTGATGACGTCCGCGGCGAGGAGGTGCGCGCGACGGGCAACCGACCCCTTGCCCGCCAGGGCCCACGCCACATCCCACGCCTCCATCCGGTCGAGAATGATCTGCTTCTCGGCGAGCTCGACGACCTTGTCAGTCAACGCCACCGCGATCGTATCGACGACCTCGCCCCGCTCCTCCTCGGACACGGGTTGCCCCTGCCAGCGCACGGGGTTCTGAAGCATCGCGTACAGGACACTCTGCAGCGCGCGCCGGAAGTCGCCGGCTGGCTTGAGATCCCGGTACTCGACGTCGGTCCGGCCGACTATCCGGCGGTTGAGCGCCTTGATCCTCGCCCAATGTTCAGCTCGGAGGTCGCCTGCGGGCGCCGGCCTCTCCACGCCCAGCCGGACGAGCCATTCCTCCTGAAACCTAGCCGTCGCCTTCTCCACGGCGATGACCACCCCCTTGCGGGCGACGACTATCTCGGCGTCTCCGTGATCGCTTACCGGTTCGTCACCCTCCAGCTCGCAACGTAGACGCAGAAACTCCGCCGCCCCCTTACGCCCGAAGACGTCTTTGGAGGTGAGGAACCGGTCGAGCCGCCCCGCGTAGTAGACGGACGAGTCCAGACGTCTACGCAAGGCACGTGCGGCGGGTGCCCCGGCTGCCGACTCGATACTCGTGAGCGCGTTCTCCACCGATTCGCGGACGTGCGCGGTCCGCGCGGAGTAACCGGTGAGGTTCGCTCCCGTCACGCCGTCAAGGTGGGTGAACAGGAGATGCAGCTTGCCGACGCTTCCAGACTCAACGATCTGGGTCAACGCCGCGAGAGGCCCGGCCTGCATCGGCTGTTGCGCGTTGTCCACGACCAGAACAGAGTCGCAGTGTCCCACCTTCCGCACCAGCGACGACGAGAGCGACGAAATGGACGAGGGGGTGTGTCCCAGCCCTTCGCTGTCCACGATCACCAGGCGGAGGGGTCGGTCGGACCACGTGGGGACGAACGGACCGCTCACGCGGATCCCATTGACCACCGGGGTGAGGAGGCGACCGAAGCCGGTCGCGGAGTTGCCGTAAAAAGTGGACAATTCCCCGAGGAACCGGACCCGGTCGGCGGAGGTTTGGGTCCACATGAGCGGCCAGCCCTCGTTGTCCCACGTCAGGTCGCCAAACGACAGTGCCGAGAACCGACTAGTCACTTCGTGGACGACCATCGCGATGACATGACCGGTGGTCACCGACTCCGCGACCGCGTCCTGGAGCGCCTCGTACAGGGCGTCTTCGTCGCTCTGTACGGCCCCGGCAAGGTCGGGTCTTGAGAGGATCGACCGGACCATCGTCCGCACCTTGGCCACCGCGTGATCCATGACCTCGCGCGACCTCGAGACGTCGACTTCCACGAGGCCGGTTCCCGCAGCGAGGGACATCTCCGCGATCTCGTCTCCGGTGGCGTCGACGGCACCCGTCTGATCGTCCTCGATGATGTCGTCATCGATCACGTCATCGATGACATCGTCGTCGTCCTCCACGAGCGGACGGCCAAGAAGGTAGCTCAGCCGGAACCTCTGTCCCTCATGGTCGAGAAGCTTCATGTACACCACGTCGTCGCCGGCACCCTCGTACACCGCCTGGGCCGCGGCCACCACGTTGTCAAGCAAATGATCCTCGACCTCGTCGCGGGGCATGAAGGTGACAGCCGCACGGAAGAAGGGCTCGTCGCGCGGGATGATCTCCGTGTCGGCGACCGTCGTCTTCGCGGTGGACGTGGACGGGAACCGTTCAGTGCGCGGGTTCGTCCCGAGCAGCTGCCTGACCACAGTTGTCTTGCCCGCGCCGGTCGTCCCCAACATAAGCACCCGCCGATACCCGTCGTCCCGCGTCGGGAGTGGGAGCACGGAGTCGCGCAATTCCTCGAAGGTCAGCATGCACACCGTTCATCTGGTCGATTCACTTGACAGCTGACAGTATAAGTCCCCTTTTCTTCTTATGTGACGACACACCAAGATGGTCACGCATCACCTACGGATAGTCCGCGCTCGTCCGGAATTCTGGGTCCTCTCGTCCGGACCAGGTCCCGCGCGAAGCCGCCGACCCAGTAGGTTGACCTCATGTCCCTCACCGGATCCGCCCGCCGCCGCCCGACCGTCCGCACCGCCCTCGGGGTGCTCGCCCTCGCCGTGCCCCTGGCGCTCGCCGGGTGCGGTGCCGACGACTCCCCCGCCGAGGACGCCTCGGCGACCGGTACCGCGACCACCGCCGGATCCGAAGCGGCCGGCTCCGGGACCGCGGCCTCTGAGACGGCTGGCTCGGAGTCCACTGAGGCCGTCGCCGCCGAGTGCCCGCCAGCCGAGGGCGCGACCGAGCGCGCCACCTCGTTCACCTCGGCCCCGCCGATGTGCCTGACCCCCGGCGTCGACTACAGCGCCGTCATCACCACCGACGCCGGGGAGGTCACCGTGGACCTGCTCGAGGAGAAGGCCCCCGCGACGGTGAACAACTTCGTGTTCCTGGCCCGCCACAAGTACTACGAGGGCATCGGATTCCATCGCGTGATCCCCGGCTTCATGATCCAGGGCGGCGACCCGCAGGGCACCGGCAGCGGCGGCCCGGGCTACGAGTTCGCCGACGAGCTCCCCGCGGACGGCGAGTACCAGGTCGGGTCGATGGCCATGGCCAACGCCGGCCCGGGCACCAACGGTTCGCAGTTCTTCGTTGTCACCGGCGAGTCCGGCGTCTCCCTGTCACCGGACTACAGCCTCTTCGGCACCGTCACCGAGGGGATGGAGACCGTGACCGCGATCGAAGCTGACGGCAGCTCGCAGGGCACCCCCAAGACGCTGCACACGATCGAGAAGGTCGAGATCGTCGAGGGCTGAGCGGACTGAGCGGTCCGAGCTGGCCGAGCTGGCCGAGAGGCTAGGGGCTGGAGGCGATCCCCCGCGCGGCCAGCCGGGGCCTCCGGTCCCCGGCGGCGCCGCGCAGCCGGCGGGAACACGGCCGTACGGGCATTCCGCCAGCGCGAGCACCGCCGCATACGCTGCCCGTTCGCCCGGCGCTGGCGCTCTGGTCCAGTCGCCCAGCGCACCCCGGCCTGAACCGGGCATTCCGGCCGCGTAGGTCAAAGACGCAGCGCGAGCCGAGGCTAGTGCGCTGGCCCTCTGCCGCGAGGGGTCACGGCGACGGCAGGAACGCGACTGGGCGGACAGAGGGCCAGCACGACCCCTCCCGGACACGCTGCCCGTTCGTCCTACGCTGGCACTCTGGTCCCTTCAGCCAGCGCACCCCGGCAGGAATCGAGCGTTCCGGCAGCGCAGGTCAAAGAGGGAGCGCGGGTCGGGGCACGTGCGCTGCTGCTACGTCGGGGGACACGGCAGCGGCATGGCTCCGGCACTCTGCCGCTCAGCCGGGCGATGCCTGCAGGAGCGCGCCCCGACGCAGGTCAGTAGCCGCTCGATCCCCCTCCTCCGGAGAACGACGCGTTGGAGTAACCCGTGTTGGTGGAGCTCGTCGCTGCCTCGGCAGCCTGCACGTCGTGGGAATGCCAGCTCGAGACCACGTAGAACGGGACGAAGCCGTTGTAGCCGTAGCCCGCGCGCCAGTCGCGGTCGTACAACCTCGGCGCGTGGCGGTCGCCGGCGTCCTCGGCCGCCTCGACATCCGACATCTCGCGGGCCCGGATCGCCTCGACGACGATCCGGTAGTCCACCACCAGCCGGGCGTAGCGGTCCATGAAGTCGGGCGCCGCGGTGTCCCGGGAGAGCTCGTCGGCGCGCGAGTCGAGGGCCCTGGCCTCGGCGGCGAGCCGCTCGTCCTTCGTTCCCAGCGCGGCGGCGAGCATGTCCTGGTGGAGCTCTCCGAGCTGGCGACGGCGCACGTCGGCGTCGCCCTGCTCCATGCGGAAGAGCTGGTCGATGTTCTTCTCGGCGGTCTCCATCTGGTCCACCGTGGTGTGGGCGGTCTCGATGTCGGCGGCCTTCTCGCGGAACTCTGCATCCTTGGACTCCGGTCGCAGGTCACCGATCCGGCCCATCACGGTGTCCAGCGCGAGGAAGCGGTCCCGGACGTCCGCCCACTGCGACCGCAGCTCGTCGTCGGCCAGCTTGGAGCGCAGCGAGTTGGCGCGGATGTCCAGCCCGTCGAGCTCTCCGGCGACCCGTCCGTACTCGCGGGAGACCCGGTCGTAGCGCTCCCTCGCCGTCGTCGCCTTCTTCTTCCTGCTCGCCGCGACGGCGGCACCGATCGCGCCCGCGCCGACCACCCCCGCCCCGCCGACAGCCCAGGGGAGCCACGACGGCGCGCCCTCGGGTTCCGGGGCCACCACGGTCGGGTCGGCCGCCGCCTGTGCGCCCGCGAGCAGGCCGACCGCGTAGTTCTCCCGCCGCATCGGATCCTTCATGGCCTCCAGCGAGCCGTCGAGGTGGCTGCCCTCGAAGAGGTCGAGCGCCACGCAGACGTCGTCGCCGCAGTAGATGCCGACTTTCTCCGCCTCCGGGTCGTTGGCCACGATCAGCGTCCCGGCCGCCCACTTCTCCTTGTCCTCCGACACGAGCTCCGGTCGCTCGGACTGGGCGAAGCGCTCGGTGGTGTCGTTGAGGTTCTCGCCCCCGTCGTCGAACACCAGGTACTCGACCTGCCGCACCTGCGGCGGGAACGCGATGCGCTCCGTCTCGCCCCGGAGCAGGTCCTGGTCCCCGGGCGAGAGCACTCCCGCCCGGTCGGTGATGCCGACCCCGACGGCCGGGGCCCGAGCGGGGGCGGGTGCCGGGGCCTGGGCGCCGGCCGGGGCGAGTGGCAGCAGGAGCAACAGCAGGGCCGCGATGCCGAACAGCACCACGAGTGGGAGGCGAGGGACGCGGGACACCGAGCTGGTCATGGGCCCACTCTAGGGGCGGCGAATCGTCGTCGTCGCTCGTCCGACCGCTAATCTGACGCGGGTGTTCATCCTGGAAACGCTCATCGCGATCACCGTCGCGCTGACCACCGCGTTCGGCGGTCTGGTGGCAGAAGACCTCATCACCCGCGACGCGGCGTGCACCATCTCGTCGGTCCCGGACCTGTGGTCCGAGACGTGCACGTCCCCCTCGCGACTGGGCTGGCTCGTCGGGACGCTGCTGGCGCTCATCGTGGCGATGGCGGTGCGCGCGTGGCTCATCACCCACAACGGCACCCTCTACTACCTGCGCCTGCTCCCGGCCGAGAGCGCGGACCGGATGCGCGCCGCGGTGGACGTGGCCAACGCCCGGAGCCTGGACTTCCGCTCCGCGACCGGGTGGTTCGGCACCGACTACGAGGTCGTGGACCTGCGGCGCGAGGTCGACCACATCTCGGACGAGCTCGAGCGGGCGATGAACGACGACGACGACGCGACCGGCTACGTCCTGGCCCCCAACCTGGCATTCCCAGCCGCACTTGCTGTCGGGTACGACACCCTCCTGCGCGAGCGCACCCACCTGGCCGAGCTGCCGACCGAGGCCCGCAGGCGCCGCCGGCCGGGTGGTGACACCGGGGTGCGGACGGTGTACTTCGACGACGGCGACGACATGTGGGCCGAGCGCCGGTGGCGCTCACGCCGGAGTCGGCCGGACTCCGAACTCACCATGGTCACCCTGGGGACGCCGCCCGCCGACCGGACGGCGGTGGGTCGCGTATGGCTCTCACTCCAGCTCGACGGGGGCGGAGCCGTGTCCGAGGCCGACGCCGGGCACCCGCTGCGGAACGCGGCGGACCTCGTCGTCGTCGTGGGCCCCACCGCAACCGACGGCGGCGTGGAGACCCTCCGCCCCTGGGCGATGCCCGCCGGGCGCTGGTACCCCGGTGCGAGCGGGCGGCAGATCGACAGGCGCTCGTTCGCGCGGCTGGTGGAGGAACTCTCCGGCGCGGTGGAGCAGGTCCTCGACGACTACCCCGAGGCCCACGTCCTGCTCACCGGCCGGATGCCGCGGAGCATCGCGTTCGCCCTCGGCTACGTGATCTCGCAGCGCAAGGACGACCGCATCGAGGGTAAGCGCGCCGCCCACCACCCGACCCGCTCCGACGACACCCGGGCCGCGCGCGAACAGGCCCGCGCGGAGAACGAGGGGCTGAGCTCGTTGAGCCGCTTCTGGTCCTCGGTCACCCCGGTGCTCGAGCACCTCGGCGAGGCCAAGCCCACCCTGGTACACGCGGCGCAGCGCCCCGAGACGGTCCGCGCCCTCACCGGGTAGTGGATTCCGGCAGGGTCAGGCGCGGTCAGGCCTCGAGCGGCGCCCCGTCGCGCAGGTGCGGCGCCAGGGTGTTGTCGAACATCGTCAGCGCGGAGGCGATGGCCATGTGCATGTCCAGGTACTGGTACGTGCCCAGGCGGCCGCCGAAGATCACCCGGTTCTCGGCGGTCTCCACCTTGGCGCGGTCGCGGTAGGCGGCCAACTTCTCGCGGTCGGTGGACTCGTTGATCGGGTAGTACGGCTCGTCCTCGCGCTCGGCGAACCGACTGAACTCCCGCATGATCACGGTCTTGTCCGTGGGGTAGTTCTTGCGCTCGGGGTGGAAGTGCCGGAACTCGTGGATGCGGGTGTACTCGACCTCCGCGTCGTTGTAGTTCATCACCGGGGTGCCCTGGAAATCGCCCGTGGGCAGGACCTCGGTCTCGAAATCCAGGGTGCGCCAGCCCAGCTCGCCGTCGGAGTAGTCGAAGTAGCGATCCAGCGGCCCGGTGTAGACCACGGGCGCGTCGGGGCTCGCGGCGCGGACCGCGTCCGAGACGTCGAACCAGTCGGTGTCCAGCACCACGTCGATCTTCTCGTCCGCGGCCATGTTCTCCAACCACGCGGTGTAGCCGTCGACAGGCAGCCCCTCGTGGGCGTCGCTGAAGTAGCGGTTGTCGAAGTTGTAGCGCACGGGCAGGCGGGTGATGTTGCCGGCGGGCAGGTTCTTGGGGTCGGTCTGCCACTGCTTGGCGGTGTAACCCTTGATGAACGCCTCGTACAGCGGGCGGCCGATCAGGGAGATCGCCTTCTCCTCGAAGTTGGCCGCGCTCTCGGCGGTGAACTCCGCGGCCTGCTCGGCGATCAGCTTCCGCGCCTCGTCCGGCGAGTAGTAGCGACCGAAGAACTGGTTGATCAGGCCCAGGCCCATGGGGAACTGGTAGGCCGTGTCCTTGTACATACAGAACACACGGTGCTGGTACCCGGTGAAGTCGGTGAAGCGGTTGACGTACTCCCAGACCCGCTCGTTGGAGGTGTGGAACAGGTGCGCGCCGTACTTGTGGATCTCGATCCCGGTCTCGGGCTCGGCCTCCGAATAGGCGTTTCCGCCGATGTGGTGGCGGCGGTCCAGCACCAGCACGCGCTTGCCGAGCTCGGCCGCGGCCCGCTCGGCGACCGTCAGTCCGAAGAATCCCGACCCCACCACGATCAGGTCGTAGGTCCCCCACTGCCGCTCGTCCGCCATCGCTGGAGCCTTCCTGTAGCCGTCACTGCTTCGCACACGTCCACGCGCCGGTCGGCGCGGGTCCGGGTCCAAGGGTATCGGTCGGGGGTGCGCGCGGCCTCCAGGCCACACCAGACGACGACGAGGAGAGCCCCTCTGGAACCCGGCGCAGGTGCTCGGCGGGCGCATCGGGCGATCTCGTCGTCGTATATCCGTTCGAAACCACATGAATGTGATCCCAAAAATCACATCTGTACCACTTGGTTTCACGCGTTTCTTAGCTACCATTGACCTCGTTCGTCACATTCGTCCCAGCTGTCGCTCTCGTAACGGCTGCCGGGGAGAAGTGCCCTGCGGTTCACTACCGCGGAACACAGACACCTGATCGGGAGAAGCCCTTGAGAACACGACGCCGCCCCCTGTACGCCAGCGGTCGACGCCGTACCCTCGCCCTCGCGGTGACGGTCGCGGCGTCCGTGGTCACCCCCCTCGCCGTGTACGGGGCCGACCACCTCGTCGAGTCCTCCGGCGACATCGCGGCCACCGCCGGCGAGGCCGGTACCGCCTCCCCGACAGGCGAGACCACGGTCCCGCTGTCCGGCGCCCCATCGGCGGTCGGCGTGGACACCGACATCGCGGCCGGGAGCGCACCGGTCAAGGAGGTCACCTCCGACACCCCGTTCTCGATGGTCGGCGTGACCTGGAAGGGCCACCACCCCGACGCCACCGCGGCCATGCGCGCGAGGTCCGCCGACGGCGCGTGGGGCCCCTGGTACGAGGCCGAGGCCGTCGACGACACGGGCGAGAGCACCACCGGAACCGGCGGTACCGAGCCCGTCTACCTGGGCATCGACGCCACCGTCGTCCAGATCAAGCTCTCCGGCGTCGACCTCGCCGACACCTCGCTGGCAGACGCGCCCGAGGCCGAGCCCGCTGCGACCGAGCCCGCTGCAGGGGAGGCCGAGGGCCCGGCCCGGCGCGACGTCGCGGCCACCCGCACCGCCGCGCCCGCCGCTGCCGAGCCGTCCGTCGCGGCTCCCGCTGCCGAGCCGTCCGTCGCGGAGCCGGCGCGGCCTTCCGCCGATGCGGTCCCGCCGATCCCGACGCGCTTCGCCGACATCAAACCGGTGGCCGAGACCACCGACCTGGACCCCGAGTCCGTCACCGCCGTCCTGCTCTCCCCCGACGCCGCGCCGACCCCCGACGCCGAGGCGTTCGGGGACGTCTCCGCCAACGGCGGCACCGGGGTCAACGGCAACATCGCCGCCAAGCAGCCCTCGATCATCACCCGGGGCGGTTGGGGCGCAGACGAGTCGATGCGCTGCGGCGGCACCACCTACGACGACTCGCTGGCCGCCGCCACCGTGCACCACACGGCCGGCAGCAACAACTACACGCGCGAGGGCTCAGCCAGCGTCGTGCGGGGCATCTACGTCTACCACGCACGCAATCTGGGCTGGTGCGACGTCGGTTACAACGTGCTGGTCGACAAGTACGGCCAGGCCTTCGAGGGCCGCCGCGGCGGGCTCACCCGCAACGTCCAGGGCGCCCACGCCGGCGGCTTCAACGGCAACACCTTCGGCATCTCGATGATGGGTGACTACTCCACCGTCACCCCGCCGGACGCCACCATCCGCAAGGTGGGCGAGGTCATCGGCTGGCGGCTGTCCCTCGCGGGAGTCGACCCCAAGGGCACCAGCACGCACTACTCCGAGGGCACTTCGTACACCAAGTACCCGGCCGGTGCCGCCGTCCGGCTGCCCAACATCTTCGCCCATCGCGACACCGGCAACACCTCGTGCCCCGGCAACGCGGGCTACGCCAAGATGGGCCAGATCCGCGACATCGCGGCCTCCTACGCCAAGTCCGGCGGCGGGTCTCCCGCTCCGTCCAACCCCACTCCCCCGGCCACCAGTCCCGGCTGGTCGGCACCCCGGCCGGGCACCGGCGGCGCGACCATCCCCGGTCTCAGCCAGGGCAACATCAGGGACGCGGTGACCTCCGCGCTGCGCACCGTGCTGACCGGCGGCCGGCTGGACCCCGCCGAGCTGACCCGGATCCTCACCGGCGGGATGACTCTCGCCGACATCCCGTTCGACGCCGGATCGGTGCAGGACGCGGTCGGTGTGGACGTGGGCTCCGTCGAGGGCCTGCTCGGCGGGGACTTTGCCAAGCTCGCCTCGCAGTTCGCCGGCCCCCTGGGCAAGGTGCTCTCCGGGGTCCAGAAGTTCGGCAACGTCTCGTTGGTCAAGCACGAGAACGGCGCTCTGTACTCCTCCCCCGAGACCGGCACCCACCCCGTGTGGGGCGCGATCGGCGACGCCTGGGCCTCCCAGGGCTTCGAGGACGGACCACTGGGACTGCCGGTGTCCGCGGAGACCACGCGCGACGACGGCACGATCGCCCAGCGCTTCGTCGGTGGCACGCTGGTCTTCGACCCGGCCACCAAGGAGCTCACGGTCGAGCCGAACCCCTGATCCCCGGCCGACGCCCAGGCGTCGGCCGACCAGACTCGCGGGCCGGGTCCCATCAGGTGTGCCCGCCGCTCCCAGCCAGGGGGCGGCGGGCACACCGGGGAAGTGGCGGGGACCGGTCCGCGCCCTCTTTGTCGAGTGATCCGCTCCCGCGTGATCCCGACTGATCACCCCCGCCGTGCTGGCGGGGTCAGTTCCACCAGCGGCGCAGCACGTGCGCCAGTCCCGCCTCGTCGTTGCTGAGAGTGATCTCGTCGGCGACGGCGTGCACGGCGGGGATCGCATTGCCCATCGCCACCCCGTGGTCGGCCCAGCGCAGCATCTCGAGGTCATTGGGCATGTCGCCGAAGGCGACCGTTCTCGGCACTGTGCCGAAGGCGACCGTTCTCGGCACCGCGCCGGGTGGGGGCGCGGCCCCCGGCCATCCGTCGCCGGTTCGTCCGAGTCCTGCGGCGACCTCTACCAGCGCGCTCGCCTTGGTCACTCCCCGCGCCGCGAACTCGATCAGTCCGTCGGTGGTGGAGTAGGTGACGTCGGCGAGGTCGGACAACTCCCCCCGCAGTGCGGCGACCATGTCGGCGCTGGGCATTCCCGGCACTCTGGCCAGCAGTTTGAGGACGGGTTGGGAGAGCACCTCGGAGTGACCGACCTCCAGGTGTTCGGGATGGATCCAGGCGTGCTCGTAGTCCGGGCTGGCCACGAACTGCGGGTCGGCGGCGTCGGTGCCCAGTCGCTCGGCGGCGATCCCGCTGCCCGGCAGGCGGTCGCGGAGGACCTCGTCGATCGCTTGCAGCGCGTCGGCGTCGAGGAGCCGGGTGCTCAGGTACTCGCCGCTGGCGGTGTCCATGATGACCGCGCCGTTGGCACATACCGCCAGGGGCGCCACGGGGAGCTGCTCGACCACCTGCGACAGCCACCGCGGGGGGCGCCCGGTGGCCAGCACGAACGTGGCGCCATCCGACACCAGGTCCGCGATGACGGCCCGGTTGGCCTCCGGGATGCGCTCGTGTCGGTCGATCAGCGTTCCGTCGACATCGGTGGCGACGAGGAGCGGTCGCTCGGGGCTCACGGGGCGTCCGGACCCGCCGGTCCCTCCGGGGCGTCCCCGCCGTCCGTCGTCTGCGCTCGCCGGCGCATGCGCTCGGCGTGTTCGGCCTCGTCGAGTGCGGTGGCCTCCTCGAGGGTCGGGGCCGACCCACCGAGACGGGCGGGCACCCAGGCGGCCCCGGTCGGATACGCACCGTAGCGCCGCGCGTACTCGTCGCGGAGGCCCTCGAGGGTGGCCTGCATCCGCGAGCGGAGCTCCTCGGTGCAGTCCTCGGCGGGCGCAAAGGCCTGCATCGGCTCGCCGACCTCCATCAGGATGGGGACCCGGGGGCGCAGCAGCTTCTTGGGCAGTCCCTTGGTCCACACCCGCTGGGATCCCCACAGGGTGACCGGGATGATCGGGACGCCCGCCTCGAGCGCCATCCGCACCGCGCCCGACTTGAAACCCTTGATCTCGAAGCTGCGGCTGATGGTGGCCTCGGGGAACACCCCGACGAGCTCCCCCGCCCGGAGCCGCGCGACGGCCTCGTCGAACGACGCCTTACCGGCCGTGCGGTCCACGGGGATGTGTTTGAGCTCGCGCATGATCGGCCCGGCGACCGGGTGATCGAACACCTCGGCCTTGGCCATGTAGCGGATGAACCGCTTGTGGACGCGCGCCGGGATCCCGGCGTAGACGAAGTCGAAGTAGCCGGTGTGGTTGATCACCACCACCGCACCGCCGGTGGCAGGGAAATTCCTCTCCCCCCGCATCGTGATGTCCAGTCCCTGGACCTTGAACAGCGTGCGGGCGAACCCGATTATCCCCGTATAGAGCAACTCCACGTGGAACAGCGTAGCGGCCCGCCCCGACCGCTGCGCTTCGCTCTCGGTACGTTCGGTGACGTGGATGACAACTCGCGCTCCGATCCGGCTGACCCGGCGGCGCACAGCCGCCACTACTCCTGGCCGCCGCTGCCGACCGGCGGAGCGCGCACCCCGCACGCGGGTCCGGACGCCCTGCAGCGGGTCATCGACGGCGAGCGCCACCTCTCCCCCGGTGCGCTCACGCTCGGACTGCAGCTCACGTCGGTCGACGACCGCGCGGTCACCATGACCGCCGAGCCCGCCGAGTGGGCCCTGAACAACGGCGGCACGGTGCACGGCGGGATCGTGTCCGGCTGGGTGGACTCGGCGCTCGGTTACGCCACGGCGACGGTTGTAGAGGAGGGCGTGGTCTACAGCACGCTCGACCTCACCGTGCGCTACCTCCGCGCGCTCCGGCTGGACAAGACCCCCGCGGTGATCCACGCGGAGGTCGAGCACGTGGGTCGGTCGACGTGCGTCGTGCAGGCCAAGGTCCTGGACACCGACGGCCGGACCTGCGCCAGCGCGAGCGGCGTGATGATGCTCTTCCGCCCCTGACTTCCACTCCGGAGCCAGCAGTGCGGCGGTCGCGGCAGCCGCTCCGGCATCGGCCCGCCGGGCGGACGACGACCTCGTCGTCGTCCTGGGCGCCCGTCGGGAGGACTAGCGGGACGGCCGCAGGACGTCCTTGCCCACGAACGGGCGCAGCGCCTCGGGCACGACCACGGAGCCGTCCGCCTGCTGGTGGTTCTCGAGGATCGCCACGAGCCAGCGGGTGGTGGCCAGCGTGCCGTTCAGTGTGGCGGCCGTCTGCGGCTTCCCGTTCTCGTCCCGGTACCGGACGCCCAGCCGGCGGGCCTGGAACGTCGTGCAGTTGGAGGTGGACGTGAGCTCGCGGTACGTGCCCTGGGTGGGGACCCACGCCTCGCAGTCGTACTTGCGGGCGGCCGACGAGCCCAGATCGCCGCCGGCGATGTCGATCACCCGGAAGGGCAGGCCCATGAGCTGCAGCATCTCCTTCTCGAGGGCCAACAGACGCAGGTGCTCGTCGTGCGCGTCCTCCGGCTTGCACCAGGAGAACATCTCGACCTTGTCGAACTGGTGCACCCGGATGATGCCGCGGGTGTCCCGACCGTGGCTGCCGGCCTCGCGGCGGAAACACGACGACCAGCCGCAGTAGCTCTTGGGTCCGTCCGACAGGTCGAGGATCTCGCCCTGGTGATAGCCCGCCATCGCGACCTCGGACGTGCCGACCAGGTAGAGGTCGTCGTCGGCCAGGTGGTAGATCTCGTCGGAGTGCGCGCCCAGGAACCCGGTGCCCTGCATGATCTCCGGACGCACCAGGACCGGCGGGATCATGAGCGTGAAGCCGTTGGCCGTGGCCTTCTGCGCCGCCAACTGCAGCATGCCCAGCTGCAGCAGGGCGCCGTCGCCGGTGAGGAAGTAGAACCGCGCGCCGGAGACCTTGGCGCCGCGCTCCATGTCCAGCAGCCCCAGGCTCTCGCCCAGCTCGAGGTGGTCCCTGGGCTCGAAGTCGAAGGTGGGGATCTCGCCGATCCGCTCGATCTCCACGAAGTCGTCCTCGCCGCCGGCGGGTGTCCCCTCCTCGACGACGTTGGAGAGCAGCCGCTGGATCCGGTCGACCTCGGCCGCGGCGGTCTTCTCCGCCTCCTCGGCGTCCTTGACCGCCTGCTTGAGGGCGCCCGCGGCCTCCAACAGCGCCGGGCGGTCCTCGGGTGAGGCCTGCCCGACCGTCTTGCCGTGGGCCTTCTGCGCGGCGCGCGCGTTGTCCGCCGCGGAGATCGACGACCTGCGGGACTCGTCGGCGGCGAGGAGCCGGTCGACCAGCGACGGGTCCTCGCCGCGGGTGCGCTGGGAGTCGCGGACGACGTCGGGATTCTCGCGGAGCAGCTTGAGATCGATCACGGCGCCCAGCCTAGCGGCCGCGTCCCACCACCCGAATCCGCCACCGCGTGGCGGGAGAGCAGCGGATCCGCCCGGCCAGGGTCAGACGCCGAAGAGTTCGAGGAAGGCGTCCTTCTCGAACATGCGGGCCGTGTCGACCGCGGTGGGGGTTCCGCCGTACGGATCGGCGCCCGCCTCGAACAGAACGCGGACCACCTCGCCGTAACCCTTGAACACCGCGCCGGCGAGCGGGGTCTGGCCGCGGTCGTTGGAGCGGTCGACATCGGCGCCGCGGGAGACCAGTGCCCGGACGGTCTCGGGGTGCCCGTTGTAGGAGGCCAGCATGAGCAGGGCGTCGCCCCGCTCGTTGGTCAGGTCCGGGCTCACCCCGGCGTCGACGTACGCGGCCAGGCGTTCGGTCTCACCGTCGCGCGCGAGCTGGAAGAGCATCTGGGCGAACTCGAGAACTTCCGGGTCGACGCCCTCCCGCGGTGCACGCACGTTGCCGTCCGGGCCGCTCGCCTCGTCGTGGTTCTGTCCGCTCATGCCCTTGATCCTATCGGCACGGCGAACTTGCGGCATCATGGTTGCGATGACCACTACCACCCGATCGTCTCACCGGGGTCGGTCCCTACTCCGCACCCGGGGCGCGGTCATGGCTTCCCTCCTCGCGATCCTGTCCGGCGGGGCGGTGACGGGTGCGCTCATGGCCTCGGCCATCGGAGACCCCAACTCGCCCGCGGCCGAGCGCATCTCGGCGATCGTCCCGCAGGTCGACCCGCGGACGCTCTCCGGTCCCGCCTACGCGGACGCCGCACCCGGGACGTGCCTGACCTGGTCGGTCGATGCCGCCGACCGCGTCACCGCCTTCACCACCGTCGACTGCGCCGAGCCCCACCGCTTCGAGGTCGCCGGCCGTCTCGACCTCATCGGAATCCCGGGCTTCGGCGAGAAGACGCCCCTGCCGGACAAGGCGGACCTGGCCCCTGTGGGCACGGACCGGTGTCTCCCGCTCATCAGCCGCTACGCCGGCGGACGCGAGGTCGACGCCGCGGGGCGGTTCACCGGGCTGGTCGTCCCGCCATCCGAGGAGGGCTGGACCAGGGGCGACCACACCGTGCTGTGCGGAGTGGCCGCCGCCGAGCTCGACGGCCGGTCCGCCACCTCGACCGGGGTGTTCGCGGAAGCGGATCAGCATCGACGGTGGGAGGCCGGCACCTGCCTGGGCTTCACCGACACCGGACTGCCCGGGGCGCCCGTGCCGTGCTCGGCGGACCACCCGATCGAGGTCGTCTCCGAACTCGACGTCACCGGGGTCTTCCCGGAGTCGCCCTTCCCGCCCGAGCCGCGGGTGCAGTCCGAACTCACCGCGGAGGCCTGTCTGGCGGACGGGGCCGACTACCTGGGTGACGCCGAGGCACTGCGCCAATCCACTCTCATCTCCACGCTCGTCAACCCGATCTCCCAGGTCTCCTGGGCCACCGGCAGCCGCACCGTCAACTGCGGGCTGATGAAGGCCGCCGATCCCGGGCCGTTCGCGGTACTGCGGGGCTCGGCGCGGCAGGGCGTGCTGATCGACGGCGCCACGCCGGTCGCGCCCACCACCACGCAGATCCCCTCGCCGGGCGCACCGGCCGGGGCGCCCGGCGCCGCGGCTGACCCGGGATCCGGGACGGTGTCCGTCCCTGTCCCGGGCGGCACGCCGTGAGCATGGTCGTCGACGAGGCGCGGTTCGAGTCACTCGTCGACGACGCGCTGGACTCCATCCCGGACGCGTTGTTCGCCGCGATGGACAACGTCGTGGTCCTCATCGCCGACCGCCATCCCGAGGAGGCCGACCTCCTGGGCCTGTACGAGGGGGTGGCGCTGACCGAGCGCGACACCACCTACAGTGGCTTCCTCCCGGACACCATCACGATCTACCGGGGGGCGCTCTGTGACTTCTGTTCCTCCGAGGAGCAGTTGATCCACGAGGTGGCGGTGACGGTCATCCACGAGATCGCCCACCACTTCGGGATCGAGGAACACACCCTGCACGCGCTGGGCTGGGGCTGAGCTGGGGCTGGGTTGAGCTGGCCTGGAGCTGGGCTGCGGCTGAGCCGGCCCGTCAGAACTGCGGGCGCCCCAGGTGGTCGCCCCACCGCTCGCACGACCACCCGCCGCCGTCCGGCGCGAGCTCGATGACCCCGCAGTTGGGGATCCGGTTGGCCAGCGCCCACTGGGAGGGCACGGCCCCGGCGAAGACCGCGATCATCCGCATGAGCGTGCCGTGGACCACCAGCACGACGTCGATACCGTTGTCGAGGTAGCTCTCCCGCAGCTCCGAGATCACGGGCATCGCCCGGTCCTGCACGTCCAGCGCGCTCTCGCCCCCGGGCAGGCACGAGGCCAGGTCGCCGTCCTCCAGCCAGTCGCGCACGACCCGGTTGTAGGCCAACAGCGCCTCCTCGCCGGTCCGCATCTCGTAACTGCCGGCCTGTACCTCGTACATGCCGGGCACCGCTTGAGTGGTCAATCCCATCGCGTCGTCGATCAGCCCGGCCGTCTCGCGGGCGCGGGCGGCCTCCGAGCTGAGGATGACCGACGGGGAGATCCCGGAGCCGGCCAGTTCGGCGCCGACCATCCGCGCCTGCTCGCGCCCCAGCTCGGTCAGCGGCGCGCCGGGCAGCGCGGTGTCCAGCGCCCCGGCGACGTTCGACGGGGTCTGCCCGTGGCGGACCAGGTGCAGGCGGGCGCTCATCGGTCGTCCGCCCGGTGCTTGCCGGCCCTGTGCCCAGTGACCGGGCTCCCGACATCCGGGGACTCGACAGCCTCGACATCCGGGCTCTCGACAGCCCCGTGCCGGAGGCCCTCGATCCAGTCGAGCGCCTCGGCGCGGTCCGGCGGGACCGTGCCCGCGCCGACGCCGTCCGCGACGGGCCACGATCCGAGGAAGCGCAGGTCGGCGGTCCGCTGGTGCAGCGCCGCCAACGCCTCGGCCACCACGGGGTCGTCGATGTGGCCGACCAGATCCACGTGGAAGAGGTAGGTGAACCGCTCGACGCGGGTGGGTCGCGAGCCGATCCGGGTGAGGTCGATGCCCCGGATCGACAGCTCGGTGAGCGCCTGGACCAGCGAGTTGGGCTCGTGCGGCAGGCCGAAGACCACGCAGGTCCGGTCGTGACCGGTGCGCTCGAGCGGAGACCCGGGGCGGCCCACCAGCACGAACCGGGTGCGGGCCCCGCGCACGTCGGCCACGTCCTCCGCGAGCGGGACGAGGCCGTTGATCTGGCCCGCGCGGGCGGGTGCGGCGGTGGCGTCAGCGCTCCCGGCCGCCACCTCCTCTGCCCCCGCGGCGGTGGAGGACGTGGTCTCGACACGCGCTCCGGGCAGATGCTCGGCAACCCAGCGACGGACCTGTGCGGCGGCGATCGGGTGGGTCCGCAGGACCCGGACGTCCGCGGCGGCGGTGCCGGGTCGGACGAGGATGGAGAAGACCACGTCGAGCTCGGTCTCGGCGAAGATCTGCAGCCGCCGCCCCACCGCGAGGGCATCGCTGGTGGGGTTGACGGTGCCGTCGACGGAGTTCTCGAACGGCACGCAGGCGTAGTCCGCCGCACCCTCCCGGACCAGGGCCAACGCCTCGTCCGGCGTGCCGGCCGGGACGGCCTCGGCCCCGTCGAGCAGCGCTGAGATGCGCGCGTCGGCGCGGAGACGGTGCAGGGCGGCATCGGTGAAGGTTCCGGGCGGGCCGAGGTAGGCGACGGTGACCACGACGACAAGACTAGCCAGCGTCAGGAACGCCCGGCCGACGCGAGGTCCGCCGCCACCTCTTCCTCGACGCCGGCGGGCACCACAGCGCACGTCACGACGTCACGGATCGCCTCGCGCGCGGACCTCGGGAGCGCGACGAGCGCGGCCGGGTCCGGGGAGGCCAGTGCCGCGCGCACGTCACCCCCCGTCATGGCCGCGACCGCCCCCGCGAGTAGCGCCCAGATCTGCCCGGCGTCGGTGCACCGGGGCGCCAGTCCCGACCCGAAGCCGACACCGGAGTGCGCGGCGACGGCCAGCAGGTCGACCAACCAGTCGGCGGCCGGCCCCGGCCCGGCCAGACCCGGCGCCACGTCGACCACCGCCGCGGTGCCGGCGGCCAACACCTCGGCGACCGCGTCGAGTCCGGGCAGACCGGTGTCGGGGTCCGGGGCCACGTCCACGGGCACCGGCACTGACCACCGGGACAGCGTCGCGGCGAGACCGGAACCGGACACCACGAGGTCCTCGAAGAGGTCGGGGCGGGAGGGACCGCGGCTGAGCAGTTCGAGCGAGACCGTCATGCCCACAGGTCTACACCGCCGACGTTGCTACTCTCTCCCCCGATGGGTTCCGACGACTTTCCCGCCCCCGCCCTCGGCTCCGACTCCGGCTCCGCGGCCGACTCCACCCCCGCCACGGACGGTGCTCCCGAGGCCCCCGACGCCTCTCACCTGACCCCGGAGGAGAAGAGCGGTCCGCGCACGATCCACGTGGCGCTGGCGCTCCTCGTCGCCCTCCTGATCGTGGCGGTGGCGACGGATCCCGCGTCGGTCCTGCCCCGCGACTCCACGCTGCTCGGTCACCATCACCTGGACGAGGCCTCCGGTCTGGAGATCTCCGTTCCGGTGGGGTGGAAGATCATCGACGAACCGGAGTTCGGCACGGTTCAGATGGTGCCGGTCGGTTCCGGGCGCGCTCGCGACACCCGCATCCTGGCGGGTGTTCTCGAGCCCGGTATCGCCGCCGCGGCGATCGCCGACGACCAGGGCGCCGCGACAGCGTTGGCGGAGATCATCCAGCTGTATGTCATGGGGGTCACCGGCTCGCGCGACGAACAGCGCACGACCGAGGTGCGAAATGACGCTGGGGACGGGGCAGCCGTCTCGTATGTCGTCGTCCCCGAGGCGCCCGCGGACCCGTCTGCGGGCGGGCTGGTCTACGCCGCGGTGTTCGGGTCTGAGAACGAGCGCTGGTGGATCGCGTACGTGACGGAGTCCCAGCAGTCAGCCCCCGGGACCCGCTGGATCGACCGGATCGTCAACGACGTCCGGCTGCCGGAGTGACCCACCGGGAGGGCCGCATGCGACGGGCGCTCTCCCCGCGCGAGGCATTCCGTCGCCACGCCTCGCGGTTCGACCCGGTCACCGATCCCCGCATCCGCCGGCTCCTGGTGGTCGAGCTCGTCGTCGTCCTCCTGGTGACCTTCGGCCTCTCCGGCCTCTACTCCGTCCTCGACCTGGTCTCCGCTCTGCTCGCTCCGGAGGACCTCACCGACCAGACCGCAACCCTCAACGCCTCCCGATCCGCGCACTCCTGGCTCGACCTGGCCTATCAGCTGCTCGGGGTACTGCGGATGGCGGCGTGGTCGCTGCTGCCGCTGGTCCTGCTGGCCCATTCCGGGATCGGACCGAGAGCGGTCGGACTGGTCCGCGACCGCGCCGGCGGGCAGGTCGCCTGGGGGCTCGCGCTGACCGCTGTCATCGGCATCCCCGGCCTGGCGCTGTACCTCGGTGCGGTGGCGGCGGGGTTCAACCTCCAGGTCTCGGCCTCCGGACTCACGGAGACGTGGTGGCGGCCGATCGTGTTGATGCTGGCCGCCGCCGGGAACGGCGCCGCCGAGGAGATCCTCGTGGTGGGTTACCTGCTCATCCGCCTGCGACAACTCGGGGTACCGCCGGCGCTCGCCCTGATCGGCACGGCCCTCCTTCGCGGGTCGTACCACCTCTACCAGGGCTTCGGCGGCGGGCTGGGCAACCTCGCCATGGGGATCGTGTTTGCCCTCTGGTGGATGCGGACCCGCCGGTTGTGGCCGCTGATCCTCGCGCACACCCTTCTGGATGTCGTGGCCTTCCTGGGCTACGCGCTGCTCGCGCCGCACGTGACGTGGCTGTGAACGGCTGCCCTGCGCGGGCCCTCTACCTCCCGCTGACTGCCTGACTCGCGCGTCCCGAATGGACCGAATTGCCAGCACGACCCGGCATTATTCGTCCATCCCGCCGACGCTTCGACGGGGGTCGCCCGCGGCGCGGGGCGGCTGTGACCCTGACCTCGGCGGCACGGTGCGACACGCAGATCCGGCAGGTGGGCAAGTAGAGTCCGATCCCATGACCGACGACTCTAGGCGCCGGCACCTCACCCCCGAGGAGGCCGCCGAGCTCCGGCGACGCGCGCGCGAAGCCCGCGGCTACGCCGACCCCGGCGGACCCCGCGATCCGGATGCCCGTCGCGAGGTCCCCCGTGAGCCCCGTCGTGAACCCCGACATGAACCCCGTCGCGAGCCCCCTCGTGACCCCCGAGGCGCGGCGGATCCACGGCGCGCACCCGGCCCCGAGCCACGCCGGTCCGCAGACCCCCGGCGCGAAGCCCCCCGCTCGCCGGAGCCCGGCCACGAGCGGCCCGTCGGTCGGACCGGATACCAGCCCCGCCAGCAGCCCGAACCCCTGCGCCCCGAGCATCGGGCCCGGTACGCCGCACGGGATCCCCGCGGCGATCCCCGATATGACCCGCGCCGCGACCCCGCGCGGGCATCCCGGTCGCGGGCCGGCGACCGGGACCCCTACCGCCAGCCCGTCGACCCTCGGGCCGCACGGTCTCGCCGTCGGCAGTCGCCGGGCGGGCGCGCCGCACCTCGCGACCGGCGGGTTCGCAGGAGTCGCAGGATCGGCCCCGTGCGGATCCTGGGACTGGTCCTCGTCCTGGTCCTCACGCTGGGCGTGGTGAGCGTGCTGTGGGCGGACTCCAAGCTCCAGCGGATCGACGCCCTCACCGACTACCCGGGCCGGGGCGGCAACACCCCGGGCACCGTCACGCTCCTGGTGGGCACCGACTCGCGCGAGGGACTCACCCCGGAGCAGCAGGCCCAGCTGTCCACCGGCTCGGAATCCGACGCCGGCGGCAAACGCACCGACACCATGATGCTCGTCTACACCCCGCGAGACAGCGGCCGGACGATGCTCATCTCGCTCCCGCGCGACCTGTTGGTGGAGGTTCCCGGCTACGGGGAGAACAAGCTCAATGCCGCGTACACCTTCGGCGGCCCGCCGCTGCTCACCCAGACCCTGGAGCAGCAGACCGGGATGCGGATCGACCACTACGCGGAGATCGGTTTCGGCGGTTTCGCCGGGATCGTCGACGCGGTCGGCGGCGTGGACATCTGCATCTCCGAGCCCATCAACGACCCGCTGGCCGGTCTGGACCTGGCCGCCGGTTGCCAGACCCTCGCGGGGCCGCAGGCCCTCGGGTTCGTCCGCACCCGCTACGGGTTCGCCGAGCAGGACCTCCAGCGGGTCCGCAATCAGCGACAGTTCCTCGGCGCGCTCATGCGCAAGACCATGTCCCCCGGGAACCTGCTCAACCCGTTCACGGCGCTGCCCCTGCTCGACGCGGCCGCCGCGGCCGCGACCGTGGACACCGGCGACCACATCTGGACTCTCGCCTCGGTCATGTGGAAGCTCAAGAACGACCCGCTCACCGTGACCGCCCCCTACGACGGCATGGACTCCGGCGACGTCGGCTCCTACCTGGTGTGGGGCCCCAGCACGTCGGAGTTCTTCGACGCCGTCGCATCAGGCCGTACCCCGGCGCAGGAGTACCTCAGCCCGCCGGCGTGATCGTGACGATCCCCCACGTGCCGTCCGGGTTCTCCGCCACCCGGATGTGCTGCCGGATGACCACCGGTTCGGTGTCCGGCGGGGATTCCGTGAGAGTCACCTCGAGCAACGTCGGCGCCAACGCGCGGGCGTCCACGCAGTGGGTCGTGCCCACCGGGACCCGGTCCACCCCGTCGGCGCGCAACTGCTCCTCGGTCATCCGGCTCGACGGGGAGACCGCCTCGAACGCCTTTTCCGCCGACCGCTCGACGTAATAGGCGTGGTCGAAGGCCAGCACCGTCCCCAGCGGGCTGTCGAGCGATCCGGGGCCGTCGCCCGCCGCCCGGCCGGGCTCGGAGACCGCCGCACAGTCAGCCTTCTGCTCCTCCACCGGGGCGACGGCTCCGCGGGTGATGACGAACCCGAGCACCGCGGACCCGGCCAACACCGCCACGCCGGCTGCGGCGAACAGGCCGATCCGGCGGGAACGATTGCTGAGGCCGGAACGACCGACGCGATCCGGGGTTCCGCCCGCGGTGTGCCCCACGGTCCCGCGCGGCTCGCGCGGCTCGGGTGCGGCGGGGCCGGCCGGACCGTTGGGACCGGACCCGAGCGGCAGCGTCGACAGGTCATCCACCCGGCGCGCGGGCCCACCCGCATCGGGCCGGGCGCCCTCGACCGGGTCCTGCACCGTGTCCGCGAACCTGTCCGCGAACCTGTCCCCCGGAGCGCGCCGAGCGCCCAGCCGGATCCGGTTGGGGGCGGCTTCCCGGGAGGAACCCCGGCTGCCCGCCTCGGTGCGATCGCGGTCCGGGCCGCCCTGCCCCGCGGCGGACTCACCTGCCGCGGACTGGGACCGGACAGCCTGATCCCGGGTCTGCCCGGTCCGCAGCCACGGCGGAACGGTCACCTCCGGGGGCGGCGACCCGTCGTCGTCGTCGCGGGTGTTCGGCTGGTCGACCACGGCGGCTACACCCCACATCACCTCAGGTCCGGCTGGGCGACCCCTTAGCCTCCCGAGGGGATACTAGAGCTCCCCGAGCCAGGTCGGGGGCCTGTTCCATGTCAGCCCGAGGTGTTGCGCCGCGTCAGCGCAGGGTGACCTGGCGGGACCGGAGCCCGGCGCGGGACGCCCGCTCGTCCGAGCTGAGGGGGCTGTCCTGGGCCAATGCCTCGGACAGTCGCGCGTCGAGCTCGAGCAGTCCCGGCGCCCACTCCTGGTGGTGCATCTCCGGGTCCAGGTCGAAGACCGGCACGAGCAGCCCGTGGGTCCGGAACGAGCCCGCGAAACGAGACCCGTCACCCAGGTGCAGGCCGCCGGCGGCGTGGACCCGCGCGAGCGCCTCGAACAGCGCGTCCTCGTCCTCCGGGCGCACCCAGCGCACGTGGGCCTTCTCGCCCGCGTCCACCCACCATGCGGCCTCGATGCCGTCCGCCGCGACCCGCGCCGACGGCATCATGACCTCGTTGGCGTTCTTGACCGCCTGCGCGATCTCCGGCGCCACCTGCACACCCTCGGCCAGCCACCAGGAGAAGTCCTCGTGGACGACGATCTCCATCGGAGCGTCCGCGATCATCACGTCGGCCAGCGCCGGCGTCGACTCGCTCGGATGCGAGGCGTTGAGCGTCTCCCCGCCACCAGCGCGCGACGCCCAGTCGACCGCGTACGCGAGGTCGGCCGCCGGGTCCTGTCCGTGGACCTGCACCTGGAGACCCACCAGGGCCTCCCCGCCCAGCTCCTCGTCGCGGACGAGGCCGGCGATGGCCCCGGGCAGGACGGTGGCCAGCGTGATGTCACGACCCTGTCCTGGTGTGGTCAGGCGCGTGGTGGCCGATGGCACGAACTCGCGCATCGCGACCATGTCGCATTCCCCGGCGAACCCGGCGAACGGCCTTGGCTCGACACTCTGTTCCTCACGCTCGGCCGCGCGTGCGGCGATCTTGGCCTGGCGGTTGCCGCCGGACTTGGGCTCATTTTGGCGCTGACGTCTACCCACGACCAACACGATACGGTGCGGCTCCCCCGGCCGCGTGCGGGACGTCCGACTCGCGCCCGCCGGCCGGGCGCGGGGCGATCAGTCGCAGGCCGGACCCTGTCAGCCGCGGGCCGGACCGGTCAGGTCCGCCGGCCCGGGTCCGTCGAGGACGGTCAGTGCCCGCGCGGGGACGTTGGTCCCCACCCAGTCCACGCCGAGGTCGCGGCACAGGCGCAGATCGGCGGGGTCGTCGACGGTCCAGCAGTAGGTTCCCATGCCGCGCGAACGCCAGTACTCGACCAGCCACGGCCGCGCCCGGAGCGTTCCCATGCTGGGGCCCATCAGCTGCGCCCCGAAGCCCTCGGCGGGCCACGACTTGAGGACGTTGCGCCGCTCACGCAACTGAACGGTGGGGATCTCCGGCGCCAACTCCCTGAAGCGACGTACCGCCAGGACCGAGAAACTCATCATGACGGCGCGCGACCCGGCGTACGAGGCGGGCCGGTCCATCCCGAAGTATCTGAGCTCATCCCGGAGCGCGGTCTCGACCTGACCGCCGGAGGGGACCGGGTGCTTGGTCTCGAGGAACAGCTTGACGCGCGGATGAGCCTCGGCCATCACGAGGAAGCTGCGCAGCGTGACAACGGGCTCGGGCGCGCGGTGAACCGGGTGCCACGACCCCACGTCCAGCGTGGAGATCTGATCCAGCGAGCTGGCGTGGACCCACAGATCCCGATCCGCCACGCGCGACGTCCGCGGGTCGTGCAGTAGGACGGGTACGCCGTCGGAGGTCAGCCGGATGTCGATCTCCAGCGCCTCCGCGCCCTGCTCCAGCGCCTGCTGGAAGGCCACCATCGTGAGTTCGGGGAATTCGGCGGAGGCACCGCGGTGGGCGACGACCCCGCTCCGGGTGGACACCGGGGACGGCAGATAGGTGGATACGGGGACCGTCATGTCTCACTCCTCGCGCGCTGGGGATGCGTTGTTCACGATCCCCTGCGCGAGAAGCCGGCGGGTGAACCGCGGGGAGGGGTCGTCGAAACTCCGCATGACAGCCCGTGTGTCACGGACCGCCCACACCGCGGCGAGCGCCGCCAGGGCGGTGAGCAACACGGTGTCCGCCGCCGCCTGCGGCCCCTCCCCCGTGCCGCGCCACAGCGCGAGCGCCACCGCGGCCCCGTTCACCGCGACGACCACCCACCACCGGCGGAGCTCCGCCCTGGTGGGGGCGCGGGAGGAGGCCCGGCGGAGCTCTTCCAGGTAGACGGGGGTCCGGAACCAGTTGACGACGGGGAGGAGGCAACCGAGCCACAGGCCCGCCCGTCGCCGCGGGTCCGGGGCCGGCGCGTACACGCGGCGCCGCTGCTCGACGAGCCATGCCGTGGCCGCGACGGCCGCCGCCACCCCGACGGCGATCGCCACGACGCCCGTCACCCACACCAGCGCGGTGGTCAGGGCCTCGACCCACCAGGGCGCGAGCCGCTCGTCGTACCACGCGAGCGCGGCATATCTCAGTCCGTGGGCCACCGCGGCGACGGCGAACCACGTCCCCGCCGCGCCCAGGAACCCGGGTGCGACCGAGGCGAGCCGCGCGGGCTTAGGAGCCGCGGGCTGCCCCGGCTGGTACGGGATCGCCACCGGGGGCAACCCCCACCGCGGTGTGGCCGGATAGGCGGGCGTGCGCTCACCCCACGCCGGCCCCGTGCGGTGGCGCGGCGGGGGCGGCCGGGACCCCGGCAACGGCGGCCGCCACGGCGGATGCGCGACCCAACGCCACTGGCCGGTCCGCCGCGGTGTGGTCATGGCGACCATGCTGGCACAGCATCCCTGACGCGAGGCGGCGAGACAGCGCACGCCCGGGCTGCGCGGGGCCGGCCCGGCCCGGTCAGTCCCAGCTCTCGACGTGGCGCATCAGTGGCAGCGCCTTGCGCTGGATCCTGCCCATCCGCGAATGGATCGCGTCGAGCGTCTCGATCGCCTGCGCCACGTACGGGCCCTTGTTGAGCATCACGCACTCGGACCGCTGCGCCGACCCGGCGTCGGAGATCTCGGCCCGGGACGGCATCCCGGTCTTGGCCAGCGATTCCAGGACCTGCGTGGCCAACACGACCGGCACGCGGGCCGCCTGGCACATCAGCGTGATGTTGCGGGGGATCTCCGAGAGCGATTCGAACCCCATCTCCACGGCCAGGTCACCGCGCGCGATCATCACCCCCACCTCGTCGTGGCGCATGGCCTCGAGGAGCAGGTGTGGCAACCGGCGATACCCCTGCCTGGTCTCGATCTTGAGCAACAGGCCCAGCTCACGGCCCGGTTCGACCGCCGCCGCCCGCAGGGCCGCAAGCGCGTCGGCGACGTCCTGGCGGGTTCGCACGAAGGACAACGCCACGACGTCCGCGTGCCGGGCGGCAAACCGCAGGCACTGCCGGTCCTCCCCGGTGAGGGCGGGCGTGTCGACGTCGAGTCCCGGCACGTTGATCCCCTTCTCGGAACCCAGCCAGCGGCCGCCCTGGCGACAGCGCACCACCTCCAGCCGGGCCCACGGGCCGTCTGCCCTGCCGGGCCCCGCGGTCGCGGTGACCTCGGCCGCGATCACCCCGTCGTCGAACAGCACCCGGTCCCCGACCGACAGCGCCTCCACGATCTCGGGCAGCGCGCACCCCAGGCGGATCTCGCTGCCCGCCGGCGGCGGCTCCACGGGTTCCATGTCCCCGGTGAGAACGATCGAGTCCCCCATCCGGACGCGGATGCGGCGCGGCACCGCGGGGATGCCGCGGACGCGGGTGCGTTCGAAGTCGCAGTTGATCATCGTGCCGTCGCGCACCCACGCGTTGCGGTCGCCCTCGGCCAGCACCCCGTCTGCCCCGGCGGAGACCACGGTGAAATGCCGCATGAGTTTCCGGGTGTCGGGGACGTCGATCACGTCCCCCGGGGAACGGGCCGCCAGCCAGTCGGGGTCGACGCGCACGCTCAGGGCGGGCCGGCCCCGGGTGACGGGCGGCGGCGGGGGCGCGGCGGCGGGATCCGGGGCGCCGACGCGGCCCGGGTCGTCGCGGGTGAACCAGATCCTCGCGGGCTCGACGACCGTGCTGTCGTTCTCCCGGGTGACCCGCGCCCGGCCCACCGGCGCGCCCAGGGCGATCGGCCCGGTGCGGAGCTTGGGCCCGGCGAGGTCCATGGAGACCGGGATTCGCCGGCCGACGATGCGCTCGGCCGCCCGGACGTGGGCGATCATCCTCTCCCACCGCTCGGGGTCGTCGTGGGCGCAGTTGATGCGGGCCAGACCCATCCCGCGCTCGGCCAGGTCCAACACGAGCCCCGGGTCGTCAGCGGCCGACGACGGCAAGGTGACCATCACGCGTCCGGACCTGCCGTGGCGGGCCGTCCCGAGCAGCTGGTCGGCGTGGGCCGCCAGCGCCGCGTCCCCGGCATCGCGTGCCTCGGCGGTCTCCTCCGGGTCCGCGAAGGCCCCCGGGTCCTCTCCCTGCAGCGCGGCGACGGCGGCTCGGGCCGCCCCGAGAGAGGCCATCACGTCGTCCTCACACCCGACCAACGGGGAGACACCCACGTCGAGCAACCGGTCCTGCAGGTCGCGGAGATCGTGCCGACGCAGAGTGGCGTAGTCCACGAGGTTCAGCGCACCCCCTCGGTGGGTCGGGGCGACGGCGTCGACCTCGGTCGCCAGTCCGGCACGGCCGGAGGCGAGGTCGGCCAGGAGAGCGTCGAGCTGGTCGGCGAGGTCTGAGTACACCTGACCATTCTCGCCCCGTCCGGGCGGGCGGTCGCCGGGAAACCCGGGGCAGCGCGGGCGATCTTCCTCATCCGACACCCGGTGGGGGTGACAGGAGGCCGGAGCCTGTGTATGGTCGTTCTCAGTAGTTGAAAACGTTCGTTGTATTTCTGTTGATCCACCGTCCTTGCGAGAGGACGATGCGGCACTGCAGGGAAACACACAGCACGCTCTCTGCTGCATCATCTGGTACTCCGACACGCGGGGTACCGACTCTCGAAAGGACGCCAATATGGCTACCGGCACCGTTAAGTGGTTCAACGCTGACAAGGGCTTCGGCTTCATCGCCCCCGACGACGGCTCCGCCGACGTCTTCGCTCACTTCTCCGCCATCCAGGGCTCGGGCTACCGCTCGCTCGAGGAGAACCAGCAGGTCTCCTTCGACGTCGCGCAGGGCGCCAAGGGCCTGCAGGCGGAGAACATCACCCCGATGTGAGCTGACGTCAGAGCAATCTGACTTCGCATCAACGTAAGGGCCCGGCCCGGGAGAGATCCCGGCCGGGCCCTTTCGCATGTCCGTGGTTTGCTCAAGGAGCGACCAGCCCCGCACCGCATCCGCGGGACTCAGCCAGCCCTACCGGCCCGACCGGCCCGATGGGCATTCCGCCAGCGCGACCCCACCCGGTTACGCTGCCGCGTCGCCCTACGCTGCTTCTGCGGTCCACAGCGCCAGCACGACCAGGGCCAATGCGTACATTCCCCCATCGCAGGCCAGAGGGGAGGCGTAAGTAGAGCCCCTTACGCTGTCTGCTTGCTCGGTATGGCCGGGAACTGGGCATTCCGCCAGCGCGGCCCCACCCGGATGCGCTGCTTCTTCGCCCTACGCTGCCTGTTCGGTCCACAGCGGCAGCGCGACCCCGCCGATCGCCTTCCTGCCCAGCAGCACCCACCTGAGCCGATCGGCTCATCGGCGCTGCGCCGGACCCGGTCTGCCCACAACGTCTCCCGGCGCGGACGCGCACTCACAAAGTCGGACTGTTCGCCGCGGGCATGCGCGCCCCGACCCCCCGATCACGGATCCGTGTCAGGCGCTTTCAGTTCAAGGAGCGTGAGAATGTGCCAGCGGCTCAGATCGGGCAGGCCACGCCACTGCGGACGTGACAGTCGTAGCCGCCGGGGTTCTTGAGCAGATACTGCTGGTGGTAGTCCTCGGCGTAGGCGAACTCCCCGGAACGGACCTCGTCGAGCATGCCGAACTCCGTGGTCAGTGGTCCGTAGCCGGCGGCGTCGAGCTCCTTCTGGTAGGTCGCGGCCAGGCGACGGGCAACCTCTGCCTGCTCCGGCGTGGTGGTGAACACCGCGGAACGGTACTGGGTCCCCATGTCGTTACCCTGCCTCATGCCCTGCGTGGGGTCGTGCCACTCGAAGAACGTGGCGAGCAGGCGCTCGACCGGCAACACCGCGGGATCGAACACCACCAGGACCGCCTCCGTGTGACCGGTCGCGCCCGTGCAGGTCTCCTCGTAGGTCGGGTTGGGCGTCCAGCCGCCGGCGTATACGGCCGCGGTGGTCCACACACCCTCGAGCTGCCAGAGGATCTTCTCCGCACCCCAGAAGCAGCCCATCCCCAGCACGATCGACTGGTAGCCCTCCGGGAAGGGCGGCACCATCGGGTTGCCGGTGGCGAGGTTGACCGGCGCCACGGACACCGGCTCCGGCCTGCCCGGCAGCGCCGAGTCCGCGTCGACCACCGTCGTCGCCGTTCGCATAGCGGATTGTCTGATCGCGTCCTGTAGCCAGCCCATGTTGCCAGGGTAACCCTGAATGGAAATCGTGACCCGAGTGTGATGTGACCTACGCCATACATCGCGTTAGGGTGAGCGCCAGATCGTCCGAGGGGGACATCGAGGGGGAATCCGACGTGACCACAAGCAAACCCGCCGCCCAGCATCTCCGCGGCATCCTCGAGCGCGATTCGGCTCAGCCGTTCGAGGGTTCGGGCTGCAACGAGCACGTCCGACATCGCAAACTCGTCATCAGCGTGGCGGGGGCCCTGCTACTCCTGATGGTGCTCGTCGCGCTCCTGATCCTGTGAGCTGCCGCGTGATCCGGTGAAGCCGCGCGTCGGAGACCTACGCCAGCGCTGAGCTGATCCGGGCCACCCGGACGAGCAACGGAGCCCAGGGCGCGCAACCGTCCTCGGGGAGCGCGGCCAGCCGCGCCATCTCGGCCCGTCCCACCATGCGGATCTCGGCGATCTCCGCACGGGGTTCCGGCCGGCAGTCGATCTCAGCCGCGAAGACCTCGGAGACCAACCGGAATCCGGGTTCGTTGGCGGTAGCGGTATGGAAGCGTCCGATCGGGGTGAGCGCACCCGGGGCCAGCGTCACACCCAGCTCTTCGTCGATCTCGCGAATCGCGCACTCGAGCGGCGACTCCCCCGCTTCCCACTTACCCCCGGGCAACATGAAGCGATCCGTGCCCGCTTTGCGTACCGACACCACTGCACCATCGGGTCGTGTCAGGACCACCGCCGACACCGAGATGACGCGGACGGCGGGCGTATCGGAGTGATCCACGTCCCCGATCATGGCAGGTCGACGGCGAGGTGCTGCCGTGGCTCGCGACAGTGGACGACGCCCGAGGTGCCCGATCACTATGGTGGAGGACGGACGTCGTGACGGGCGCCGCGGGCGACTCCCGCGAGCGACACGTCACTCAACTGAGAGGACTCACCACTATGGCCGAGTACATTCTTCCCGATCTCGACTATGACTACAGCGCGCTGGAGCCGCACATCTCCGCCGAGATCATGGAGCTCCACCACTCCAAGCACCACGCGACCTACGTCAAGGGCGCCAACGACGCGATCGAGCAGCTCGCGGCCGCACGCGATGACGGCAGCATCGCCGCCAAGGCCCCCCTGCTGAGCAAGAACCTGGCCTTCCACCTCGGTGGCCACACCAACCACTCGGTGTTTTGGAAGAACATGTCGCCCAACGGTGGCGACAAGCCCGAGGGTGACCTGGCCGCCGCCATCGACGCCGAGTTCGGGTCGTTCGACAAGTTCCAGGCCCACTTCAACGCCGCTGCCACCACGCTGCAGGGTTCGGGCTGGTCCGTCCTGGGCTGGGACCACATCGGTCAGCGTCTGGTCATCCAGCAGCTCACCGACCAGCAGGGCAACATTTCCATCAACATCACCCCGCTGCTGATGCTGGACATGTGGGAGCACGCCTTCTACCTCCAGTACAAGAACGTCAAGCCGGACTACGTCAAGGCCTGGTGGAACATCGTGAACTGGGCGGACGTCTCCGAGCGGTACACCGCCGCCAAGGGCTGACACCCCCGCACTCCCGTACGACCTGACGGGCCCCCGCCACTCCGCGCGGGGGCCCGTCCGCGTACCCCCGGACGGTCCGCTTGCGGGGGGAGAGCCAGGCCTTCGACGTGCATCGACCGCGCTTCTGGGACACTGGGAGTGTTAATGCTTGCACTTCCTAGTGCTTGCGTCGTCAACAGAAAGGACATCACCCGTGGACATCAAGGGTGCATCCGTCATCGTCACCGGCGCCGCCTCCGGCCTGGGCAACGCCACCGCGCGCTCGTTCGCCGAGAAGGGCGCGATCGTCTTCGGCCTCGACCTCCAGCAGTCCATCGACAAGGCCGTCGAGCAGGGCATCGACGAGGGGATCACCCTCATCGCCGCCGACGTCACCAGCGAGGACGACGTCAAGGCCGCCGTCGCCAAGGCCACCGAGGCCGCCCCGCTGCGCGTCGTGGTCAACTGCGCCGGCATCGCCCCGGCCGCCCGCATCGTCTCCAAGAAGGGCGTGCACGCGCTCGACCTGTTCCAGACCTGCATCTCGGTGAACCTGGTCGGCACGTTCAACGTGCTGCGGCTCGCCGCCGAGGCCATGTCCACCCAGGACACCGTGGACGAGGACGGCCAGCGCGGCGTCATCATCAACACCGCCTCCGTCGCCGCCTACGAGGGCCAGGTCGGCCAGATCGCCTACGCCGCCTCGAAGGGTGGCGTCTACTCGATGGGAATCTGCGCCGCGCGCGACCTCGCGCAGTTCGGTATCCGCGTCAACACCATCGCCCCGGGCACCATCGAGACCCCGATGCTGAAGGGTCTGACCGAGGAGTTCCAGAAGTCCCTCGAGGCCGCGATCCCGTTCCCGTCGCGCCTCGGCCGCCCGTCCGATTACGCGCAGCTGGCCAACGCGATCGTCGAGCAGGACTACCTCAACGGCGAGAGCTTCCGCATGGACGGCGCCCTGCGCATGGCGCCGCGCTAGAGATAGCCACGTCATCTGGTCAAGCGACCTGACCGGAAAAGACTGAAGGCCCGCCCCTCTCCAGGGGCGGGCCTTCAGTGCTGCAGTGCGGGTGACCGGGATGCACGCGGCCGTTGTTCAGGAGGCCGCGTGCGTCCACTCACTGTTCGCCTGCGGGAACGGCAGGGGCTCAGCCGCGGCCGTTCGGGGTGTCCGGGCCGGGCGCCGGGGCGGGAGCCGGCGCCTGAACGGGAACCTGGCCCGGCAGCGGCGGAAGCTGGATGCCGGCGTCGGTCAGGGCCTGCTGGATCTGCGGCGCGAAGTAGATGCCCGCACCGATCGCGGCAACGGAACCACCGATCATGATGGCCGGGCCGAGCGAACCGGCACCCGGCAACGAACCCGCGTCCGATCCGAGCACCAGGGTGGCGCCCTCGCCGAGGCCGAGCGAGCCCGCGATGGGGCCGTAGATCGGGGCGAGCGAACCCGCGGTCGGCTCACCCAGCAGAGCGGAGCCCGAGGTGTCCACCGAACCGGTGCCCTCGGCCGGGTTGAACACGTCGACGGAGCCGCTTGCCTGGGAGACAGAACCCGCCAGAGGCGCCAGGGAACCGGTGGACGGCTCGCCGAAGAGCGCGGAGCCGGAGGTGTCGAGGGAACCCTCGCCGGTGGCGTTGGCATCGAGGATCAGCGAACCCAGGTTCTCGGGGACCGAACCGGTGCCCGCCGAGTCACCGCTGCCCGTGGACGCGGTGCTGCCGTCGGCGGAGCCGGCACCGAGGCTGTCGGCGTTGAGGCTCCCGGATTCCTGAGCGTTGGCGACGCCGGCGGCGCCGGAGAGGGCAAGGGCGGTGGCGGCTGCGATGGCAGCGGCCTTGCGGGTCGTGAACGTCATGTGTGCGTCTCCTTGTATGGCATGGCGGAGCGTCGGCTCGTAGCCGTGACTCGCCAAAGGGGGCCTGCGGGGTCGGCCCAGAAAATTGCTGTTCGGACCGGCCCACATGGCCCACCCTAACGGAGATTTTCAGGATATGAACATGAGGAACTCGGATAATTCTTTGGTCACTATTGGGCTGATATCCATTCTCTTACAATCCGAGTGGCGCGAACGTCGTCCTCGTTGTAGGCCAGGATCCGGGCGCGCCCCGAATCGCGCTCCACACCCCTGGCCGCCTGTGCATCGCGGTACCAGCCCACCGACGCTTCGCCCCCGGCGTCGGGATCGCGCCAGGCGAACCCTGCGACCGGAGCCACCACCTTGAGTCCGAGGCCCGAGGTGGAGACGAACTGCGTGGCGACAGCCTCGTGCACGTCCACCCACAACGGGGACGAGACGAACTCACGCACCTCCTGCACCGAGGGGACGCCCTTCACCTCGGCCACCGTGCCGGCGGGCCCGAACCTGGTGGCCGACGAGAGCAGCCAGGCGTTCTCGGCAGAGCGCGAGTAGCAGTAGGCCCGGAAGCTACGGTTCTGACCTGCCGCTCTGTCCCGGATCCCGGTGAGCCACCGCCAGAACTCGGCAAACGCCCGCCCCTCGTCGGCGTCCGGGAGTCGCGCCCACGTGACAAAGGGTCTGTACCCCTCGGCCTCGAGCGGCCGCCCGTCCCGCAGGGTGAGCAGCGCACCCCACAGGTAGGCGCCGTCGTCCAGGTGACTCTCCAGGTCCACGTCGACCTCGATGTCGGCGCGCGGAATCGATGGACGGGCGACCTTGGGCACCACCACGTCGCCGTCGCGGTGCGCCCGCGCCCGGAGCACGGCGTCGGCGAAGGGCTCGCCGTTCCAATCCGACGGTCGATCCGGCCCGGCCTCGGCGAGCTCGGCGACCGTCCGGATCCCCGCCGCGCGCAACGGCCCGACCTGACCCCCGCCGACGACGAGGCTGACATCATCGGCGCTGATCAGACGGTCGCGACAGCCCGTCACGGCGGTTCCCCGGTCGTCCCACCCCTCCCACCACGGGCAGATGCGGCACTCGCCGATCCGGCTGGGGGCGGTGTCCACCTGACCGCGGGCCACCGCCAGACGCGTGGCATGGTTCTGCGCGGTCCCGGGGAGCACCGCTCCGAGATCGTGGACCACCGCGCGCGCCGAACCCAGTCCGAGCACAGCCCCGACCGGGTGTGATCCCGCGTAGCCGAGGGAGTCGAGGAGGTGCCACGCGTGGGCGAGACGGTCCAGATCTGCCGGGTGACGACGAAGTCGCAGTGTGGGATCGGGGGCCGGATCCCACTCGAGTAGACGGGTCACCAGGGCTCCCACCGAGCCCCTGCTCCGCCGGGGATCCACGACCTTGTGGTTGACCACGAGCACAGGTGCGTAGCCTCCACCCGGCACCGCAACGAGCGTGCAGCGCAGGCCATCCCGACCCGAAGCCCGATCGGCGGGGAGAGCCGCGCCCCACACCAGACTCGCCCCGCCCTCCAGAGCCTCGAGGGTGGCCAACTCGTCGTCGTCGTCCGGGACGTCGCCCGGCAGGTCCGTCCAGCGGTCCCCCACCACGTCCACCACCCGCGCGTCGGGTCCCGCACCGCTCGGAACACCCTCGCGCAGCGCGCGTTCGCGGAGGCCGGCGCGACGGTCGGCCGCCGCCATGGCGCGCAGGCGCACCCCCTCGTCGAGTGGCGCCGTCCGCCACCACCCCGGGCCCGCGTCGCGCTCCCGAGCCACCCGGTGCAGACATCTGGCCCCCGAGGCGGGTCCCATCACCACGCCACCGGGGGTCCGGTCCGAGCTGTCGCCGACGGCCTCCATCGCTGTCCATCATGACCCACACCCATGCCCCACACCGTGCGCGGATAGGCGGTCCGGTGCTCAGCGCGGGACGATTCGCCTAGGCTGGTGCCCTGATGTTCGCGACGAGAGAAGGATCGGCACCATGGGCAAGTTGACGACCTACCGCGACAAGCGAGCCGAGCTCCGCGCCCGCGCCTCCGCGCTCAAGGCCACCGCCATGACCGAGGCGAAGCTGGCCGCCAAGGAGGCCCGCCTCAAGGCCAAGGAGGCGCATCGCGTCCAGCTGGCCGAGGCAAAGGAGCGCGCCAAGCTCGAGGGCAAGAACGCGGACCGTAAGGCCAAGCGCGAGACCAAGCGGGCCGAGCGGCAGGACGCGCTCGCAGCCAAGGCCGCCAAGCGGGACATCAAGGGCGAGAAGGCCCTGTCCAGGCAGGAGCGCGCCACCCTCAAGCGCGAGGCCAAGCTGCAGGCCAAGGACCGCAAGATGGCCGAGAAGATCGACGCCGCGGGCCGCAAGCACGAGTACCAGGTCGCCGAGATGGAGCTGAAGAAGCTCGAGGGGGCCAAACTCGGCAAGGAGGACGTGCAGCGCTGGCTGAGCCTGGCCAAGGTCGCCACCCCGGTACTGCTGCCGCTGGCCTACAAGCTCGTCTCCAACCTCCAGGGATCGGCGGACAAGTCGGCCGGCGCCGGCTCGGTGGACCTCAAGGCGGCCGGCATCAACGCCACCGGTCCCGGCGCGGCCCTCGGTGGCCGCATCGTGCGTCTCGAGCAGACCCTCGGCCAGCTCGACGTGAGCCGCGGCGACGACCGTCAGATCAAGGACTTCATCGCCTCCACCCGGTCGCGACTCCAGGACCTGCGGACGGCCGTGGAGACCGCCGAGTCCACCCCGACCGCCCAGCGGCGCGAGGTGCACACGGCCATCTCCGGTGAGCTCGACAGGGTCAACAAGGACGTCTTCGCCCGCCTCGGCGTCAAGGCGTGACGGCTGCACGCGGCCGGTTGGCCTCGGCGGCGCTCGCCGCGGCCCTGCTCGGCGGCGTCGCGGCACCCGTGACGATCCTCGCCCCCGTCGCCGCCGCTCACTCGGTCCTGCTCTCGACGGACCCTGCCGACGGCGCTGCCCTCGACGCCGCCCCGGACCGGGTCGTCCTCACGTTCAACGAGGACATCAACCAGACGTTCGCCTCGGTCGCCGTGACCTCGGGCGACGACCGGACCAACCTCGTGGTCGGCGAACCCGTGGTGGTGGGCGCGGAGGTCACCGCAGCGCTCGACGGTCTGGCGGACGGCTCGTACACCGTCGGCTTCCGCGTCACCTCGGCCGACGGACACGTCATCAGCGGCTCCTCGGGATTCACCGTGGCGGCCGCGCCCGGGGCGGCCGCGCCCGGGGCGGCCGCGACCTCCGGTGCGCCGGCGACCGATGCAGCGGCGACAGCCGATCCGGCCGCCACCGACGAACAGGCGGCCGAGACCTCGGAGGAGACCTCCTCCGGGATCGATCCCGCACTGTGGGTGGTGGGCGGCCTGGCCGTGCTGCTGATCGGCGGCGCATTGGTGCTGCTGCGCCGGGGGAAATGACCGGCCGGGGACCCCGGGTTTTCCGTACATTCTCCCCGCACAAGCCAGAGGGGCAGCGCATCCGGCGTCGGATGTGCTGCCCCTCTGCCCGAGGCGCCGTCGGCCGGTGTCAGCGGCCGGGCAGGAACCGCATCGCATCCGTGGCGGGCGCGAGCAGCTTCTGCCACCGGTTCCGGGGCAGGAACGACGGCCCGCCCAGGTGCATGACCCGCTGGGTGGCGATGGTCTGCGCCTCGGTGTACTTGAGGAGGCCCTCGTCGCCGTGGCGGCGGCCGACCCCGGAGGCGCCCATTCCGCCCATCGGGCCCGCGACCGAACCCCAGCCGGCCACGTAGCCCTCGCCCACATTGACGGTGCCGGTGCGCAGCCGTGCGGCGATCTCCTCGCCCTCGGCGTCGGACGCGGCGAACACCGAGGAGTTGAGCCCGTACTCGGTGTCGTTGGCCTTGGCCACGGCCTCGTCGACGGACGCGACCGGGTAGATCGACACGACCGGGCCGAAGGTCTCCTCGCCGTAGCAGGTCGCGTCTTCCGGGACGTCGGCGAGCAGCGTGGGTTCGTAGAACAGCGGGCCGAGATCCGGGCGGGGGCGGCCTCCCGCGAGGACGCGTGCGCCCTTGGCCACCGCGTCGTCCACGTGCGCGGTGACGGTCTCCAACTGGTCGCTGGAGATGAGGCTGCCCATCTCGGCGTCGAAGTCGTAGCCGGGGCCCACGCTCATGGCCTCGACCCGGGCGACCAGCTTCTCGGTCAACTCCGCCGCCACCGACTGATCCACGTACACCCGCTCGACGGAGATGCACAGCTGCCCGGAGTTGGAGAAGAACGCGCGGGTGGCCACCTCCGCCACCTCGTCGAGGTCCGCACCGGGCGCGACGATCATGGCGTTCTTGCCTCCGAGCTCAGCGGAGAAGCCGATGAGCCGCTCGCCGCACTGACGGCCGAGGGTTCGTCCGGTGTCCGTGGAGCCCGTGAACATGAGGTAGTCGACGCTCTCCACGATCGCCCCACCGACAGCCCCTCCCGGGCCCGGGACCACCTGGAACAGGTCGCGGGGCAACCCGGCGCGGTACAGCATGTCGGCGGCGGCGAGCGCGCAGAACGGGGTGAGGGACGCCGGCTTGATCACCACGGCGTTGCCGGCGGCCAGCGCCGCCAGCGCGTCCGTCGCGGCGAGATTGAGCGGGTAGTTCCACGGCGCGATCACGCCCACGACGCCCTTGGGGTGACGGCGGACCACGGCCTTGGTCAGCCCCGGGAGCATGCCCTGCACCCGCTTGGGCGCCAGGAGACCCGGCGCGGTCTTGGCGTAGTGCCGCGCGGTGATGAGGCAGTCCAGCACCTCTTCCTGGGCCGAGGCCCGGCTCTTCCCGGTCTCGGCCTGGATGATGTCCATGAGCTGGTCCCGGTTGCGCATGACCTCCTTGGCGAACCGGCTGAGGACGGCGACCCGGTCCTCCGGGCTGCGCTCGGCCCACGCCATCTGGGCGGCGCGGGCGCGCTTCACGGCCACGTCCACGTCGTCCGCGGTCCCGACCGGGATCTCCGCCAGCGGATCGCCGGTGAAGACCTCGCTGATGACGGCTGACGGGCGGCTCGAGGGATCGGCGCGGAACTCGGGGATCGCGACGAGGTCACGCAGGCGGTCGTACACACGGGCAGTGGGTCGGCTCATGGTCCCGATGTTACCGACGGGTAAGCACTCGCGGTACCGAGTCGCCCTTGACCCTGACGCCGCGTCAGGCCCCAGGATCGTGGATGTGAGAGATGCTGGGCAGATGAGAAGAGATGAGGGGCGCACCGTGGGTGCGGTCGCCGCGCTCGTCGGCGTGAGTGTGCGGACCCTGCACCACTGGGACCGGATCGGGCTGGCGCCGGCGAGCAGGCGGACGTCGTCGGACTACCGGGTCTATGACGACGACGACGTCGCGCGCCTCCACCGGGTGCTGGTCTATCGCGAGTCGGGCTTCCCGCTCTCGGAGATCGGCGCATTGCTCGACGATCCCCACATCAACGAGGACGCCCATCTGGCCCGCCAGCGAGAGCTGCTGGTCAGGCGCATCGACCACCTGCAGGAGATGGTCTCCGCAGTCGACCGCCTGAAGGAGGCGAATGCCGTGAACACACCACTGACCCCGGAGGACCGCGCCGAGATATTCGGTACCGACTGGAATGAGTCCTGGCAGTCCGAGGCCGAGGAACGCTGGGGCGACACCCCGCAGTGGGAGGAGTCCCAGCGGCGGAGCGGGTCCATGTCCAAGTCGGACTGGAGGGAGGTCAAGGCCGGGACGGACGCCCTCAACGCGGACCTGGCCGGCGCCAAGCGTGCCGGCGTGGATCCCGCCTCCGCCGAGGCCGCGGCGCTGGTCGCGCGGCACCGGGCGTCGATCTCGGCGTTCTACGACTGCACGCGGACCATGCAGGTTCTGCTGGCCCGGATGTACCGGCAGGACCCGAACTTCTCCGAGACGTACGACTCGATCGAGCCGGGCCTGACCGAGTGGATCGTCGCTGCCGTCGAGGCCGACGCCCGGGCCAACGGAGTCGACCCCGACACCGCTACCTGGTGCTGACCCGTCGCGCTGCGGAGCGGTCGTGACTGCGGAATGCACAGTTCCCCGGACCGGGTGAGCGCGGGGGCGCGCGTGCGTAGTCTGACCGGATGACCAGCCGATGGACCACCGCAGACATCCCCGACCAGACCGGGCGGACCTTCGTGGTCACGGGTGCCAACGGGGGGCTGGGCCTGCAGGCCACCCGCGCCCTGACCGACAAGGGCGCCCGCGTCCTCATGGCGTGCCGGGACACCGCGCGCGCCGGGGCCGCCCGGGCCGGACTGCCGCACCCCGACCGGGCCGAGGTGGTGCAGCTGGACCTGGCCGACCTCGACTCGGTCCGGGCCGCGGGCGACACGCTGGCCGGGCTCGGCCCGGACGTGCTGATCAACAACGCCGGAGTCATGAACATCCCGCGGGGCCGCACCGCGCAGGGCCACGAGATGCAGTTCGGCGTCAACGTCCTCGGGCACTTCGCGCTCACCGAGCAGCTGGCGCCGGTGCTCACCGACCGGGTGGTCTGGCTGGGGTCGATGATGCACAGGTTCGGCTCAGTCGACCCCGACGATCTGGACTGGACCCGCCGCAAGTACTCGCCGATGCCGGTCTACGCGGCCACCAAGCTGGCCTGCATCATGCTCGCCTACGAGCAGCAGCGGCGCTTCGAGGCCGCCGGATCCACGCTCAAGGCGGTGGCCGCCCACCCCGGTTACTCGGCCACTGACCTGCAGTACCACAGCGGCAGCCGGGTACAGGATCTGGTCATGCGCGTCGCCGAGAAGGTCCCGTTCCTGGTCCAGCCCGCCGAGCGGGGTGCGCTCCCGGAGCTCTACGCCGCCACCGTGGAGTCGGTGCCCGGCGGCGCGTACGTCGGCCCCAGCGGGCTCGGCGAGCTCACCGGGTATCCGGAGATCGTCGACTCCACCCGCGCCTCACATGACCGGGACGTCGCCGCTGCCCTGTGGGAGCGGTGCCAGGCGATGACGACGAGCTGAGCCGACGCCGGGCGCCCTCGGGGCGCGACCAGCGGTCAGGCGCGCCGGCGGGAGGCTGCCAGGAGGAACCCGCCTAGCAGCAGGCTCGCTGCGGCCAGGCCCGCCACGGTGGCCGTCTCCGAACCGGTCGCGGCCAGCGTCGCGGGAGCAGCGACGAGCGCCCCGGCGTTCGGTGCGGTGGCGTTCGGTGCGGTGGCGGCGGTCAGAACGGGCATCCCGTCCCCTGTGCCGGCCGGCGTGGCGTGCACACCGTCGGTGTCCGGGGAATTGCCGACCTCGTCGTCGTCGATCGGGGTTCCCGTGTTCTCTCCGGCGTCCCCGTCCCCGTCCTCCGCCTCCGCCTCCGCGGTGGCCTCTGCCTCTGCCTCTGCCTCTGCCTCTGCCTCTGCCTCTGCCCTGATCCTGTCCTGTACCTCCACGGGGTTCTCGAGCGCGGAGCGCTGAACCGAGTCGATACTGCCGGCCAGTGCGCCGGGGAGTTCGGTGCCCGCCGCACCCGCCGCGTCCTCGAGGATCGCGCCGCCCTGGGCCGAGCCCACCACGACGTTGTTCCAGAAGGTCAGTTCATCCGGAGTAAGGGTTCCGGCCTCCTGGCGGGCGGCCAACACGGTGATGTAGGCACCGGCGGCCTGGAACGCGAGTAGACCGATCGCGTACTCGGAGATCGCGAGCGAACCGATACCGATGGTGCCCGATCCGATCGATCCGACCGGATTGGCGTAGACCGATCCGGGGAGGCTTCCGGAGGACGCCACGGAGGCCGCCGCCGAACCGCCGGACACGCCAACGGACTCGAGGGGCGCCACGGAGCCGATCACCTGACCCACCGACAGCGCGGTGTCCGGGATGATGCCGCTCCCCGTCTCCCGCAGCACATCGGACCCGCCGCCGAAACCGGGACCGCCGATCACGATCTCCTCGGGGAGGAGGCCGATGACATTGTCGATGCTGCCGTTTCCGGTGTCCTCGGGCAGCGAACCCGTGGTGTCCTGGGCCTGCCCCGTGGCCGGGGTCGCGACCGCGGCCAACGCGGCTACTACGACGGCGGCGCCGAAGCGTCTGGTCCGGAGTCCGGAACCACGGGTCTGGGGCATCTGGGTCGACCTCTCGTCACGAGCCGGGCCCGTCGGCCCGCGCACGCAGAGAGCGTACTACTGCAGAGCCTGTACTACTGCAGCGCTGAGGTGAGCCGTGCCACGTTGTCCACGTACCGTCCCGGCCACGGTCGGCCCTGCCAGGTGTCCAGGTCGAGTGGCGTGGTCTCACGGAGGTAGCTGTCCACCACCTCGTTCAGTCCTGCCACCGCCTCCCCGCCGAGGACCAGCAGGCTAATCTCGAAGTTGAGGTTGAACGAGCGCAGATCCATGTTGCTGGAGCCCACCACACCGCCGTAGCTGTCGATGAGCAGCATCTTGGTGTGCAGCACGGCGGGCGATCGGAACCGGTGGATCCTCACCCCGGCCTCGAGGAGCGCGCGGAAGTACGACCGTTGGGCGTGGTGGACCATGAACTGGTCGGCGTGCTCGGGCACGAACAACTCCACGTCGACGCCCCGGTAGGCCGCTGAGGTGATCGTGTGGAGGAGCGACTCGTCGGGGATGAAGTACGGGCTGACGATCCTGACCCTGTGCTCCGCCTGTCCGATGAGCTGGGTGAACATGCGCAGGTTCGGCTGCGTGCGGTAGCCGGGCCCCGACGGGACGAGCTGGAATGCGCTGACCGGGTCCCCCGCGGTGGGGTCGCCGCCCGCGCGGCCGGCGGCGAGCGGAACCCCGCGGGTGAGCTGCTCGAGGGTGCCGATGACCTCACTGGACTCGGAGTACCAGTCCACGGCGAACACCCCGTCCATCTCCTTCACGATCTCCCCGCGGACCTCCATCATGAGATCCACCCACTCGCGGCCGAGCCGGGTGTTGCGGGGGCTACCGTAGTGCCGCTCGATGAGGTTCTGCGAGCCGATGAACCCGTGGTCGCCGTCGACGATGAGCATCTTGCGGTGATTGCGGAGGTCGGGGCGGCGGAACCTACCGGCAAACGGGTTGACCGGGAGCATGAGGTGGATCTCCACCGGGGTGTGTCGGAATCGCCGGCGGAGCCTCTTGAAGCCCCGGTAGCGCAGGGAACCGAGGTGGTCGACGAGCACCCGGACCGTCACCCCCCGCTCGGCGGCCTCGATCGCGGCAGTGAAGAACTCGCTGGTCTCGTCGTCCCAGGACTGGGCGTAGAACTCGATGTGCACGTGGTGGTGGGCGGAGCGCACGGCCGCCGTCATCGCGGCCAACGACCCGGCGCAGTCCGAGTGCAGCGCCACGAACTCACCGGACATGCACGGGATCGCGGTGAGGTTCCGGTTCATCTCGAGGATGGTCCGGACCCCGGGCCCGACCTGCACCCCGTCCGGGACCGTGGGCCACTTCTCCAGCGCCTCCTCATACAGCCGGTTGGCCTCCGCTTGGATGACATGCCGTCGGCCGGTGATGTACGGGTTGCCCAGCAGGAGGAACAGCGGCACCCCGACGATGGGGATGAACAGGATCACCAGGAGCCACGCCTGCGAGGCCGCAGGCTGCCTGTTCTCGGGGACCATCCCCAGCGCGAGGATCTTGATCGCGTATTCGGTGATCAGCAGCGCCGAGGTCACACCGTCCGGGAACGGGAGGAAGGCCAGGCGGTCCACCGCGGGGTTCATGTGACCGATCTGGACAGGACGGAACCCAGGGGCAGGGCACGGGGATCGACCAACCGTCCGCCCGTCATGGTCCAGCGCACCACTCCCGCGAGGGCCCGTTGCGCGTACACCGAGTCGGCCGAACCCAGTTCGCGCACCCCGGGGAGGACCACGAAGGCCTCGTCGTCGGCCACCGCCGCGAAGTCGGCCCGGAGACCGGGACGGATCACCCCCCGGTCCTCGAGCCCCACGACCGCAGCCGTCCGTTCGCCCATCCACCGGGCCACGTCGGCGAGGTCGAAACCACGGCGACGCCCCTCCGTCCACACCACCGACAGCCCGAGACGGGCGCACGCGACCGCATCGATCGTCCCGTCCCGCAACGCCTCCCAGAGGAGTTCGCGGGTGGCGGCGTCCCGGATCGGGGGATCGAGGAAGTTCACCGCCGCGCCCCCGCTGGTGACCTCCGAGACCAGCGCGAGGAGGTGCGGGCTGGTGGAGGCGGTGACGGGGAGCCCCTCCGCCTTGGCCCGGCGCAGCAGGGGCAGCTCAGCCGCATCTGCGACGCCACGCAGGTGCAGTCGGCCGCCGGTCCGCCGGAAGACGTCCAGCAACTGGGGCAGGTCGTCGACCCCTGCGTCCGCGGCGAACAGTCCGCCGCGGCCGGCCACCTCCTCGGCCGCCGCCACCAGTTGGCCACGGTCCAGGGTCGGCGCCCCGCGGACCCCCTTGCCCGCGGCCACCGCCGAGATCCCGAACACCCCGCGGGCCAACAGCGGACCGAGCCGTTCCAAGTTGCCGGGGACCGCCGCACCCCACAGACCCACGTCGACGGCGGCTTCGCCGGTCACCTCGTCGCGCCACCGGTCCACGTGGTCGGGTTCAGTGGCGACGGGAGCGCCGTCCGTTCCGTAGTCCACGACCGTGGTGATGCCACCGAGGGCCGCCGAGCGGGTTCCGACGGCGACGTCCTCGGTGCTGACGTGTGGATCGACCAGCCCGGGCATCAGGACGGCGTCGTCCCCGAGATCGATCGTGTGGTAGCCGGCCAGGCCGATGTCCCGCGCCTCGGAGCCGGTGCGCACCGACGAGATCACCCCGCCGTCGACCGTCACAGCCGCCTGCTGGATACGTCCGTCGACCACGGCGCGGCGGGCGTGGATCAGGAGCTCGTACTTGGCCACGTATCGGTCCTCCTGTGTCTCGGGGGGCTGCGGAACACCCCTCTTCCCGCCATTGTCCCCCACGGCCGCGCCCCTCCGAGGGCAGGTGGCCGGATAGCGTGGGGGTGACAGACGACTGCGCCAGGAGGGCTCACCATGACTGACACATCCACCGGATTCATCCCCACCGCCGACCTCGTCGACGAGATCGGTGAGGGCGTCCGGAGCTGCGACACCCAGTTCCGAGACCTCGGAGGTCGTACAGAGTTCCACGGTCCGGTCTCGACGGTCCGCTGCTTTCAGGACAACGCCCTCCTCAAGAGCGTCCTGGGTGAACCGGGTGAGGGTCGTGTCCTGGTGATCGACGGCGACGCCAGCGTGCACACCGCGCTGGTGGGAGATCTCATCGCCGAGCTCGGGCGCTCCCACGGCTGGGCCGGCGTCGTGGTGCACGGCGCGATCCGGGACTCGGCGGTGATCGGGCGGATGGACTTCGGGTGCAAGGCCCTGGGCACGAACCCCCGCAAGTCCAGCAAGACGGGCGACGGGGAGCGGGACGTCACCGTGAGCTTCGGCGGGGTCGACTTCGTGCCCGGCGACATGCTGTACGCGGACTCCGACGGGATCGTGGTCCGCTGACCGCCCGCACGCTGCTGCCATGCGCTCGCATGGGGAGGCGGCGCGACCTCGTGGCCGCCGCGCGGTCAGCGGGTCAGGAGGCCCCGGCGAGGCTGCCGAGGGAACCCACGGACAGCTCCCCGATCGACGCCTCGGGCCCGTAGCTGCCGAGCGACCCGGGAGCGTACGACCCGGTCGAGTTGGGTACGTCCAGCGAGAGCGTGGTGGAGCCGGTGTTGATGACCCCGGTCAGGAGGTCGAGCAGCGAGCCCGTGCCCAGCGAGCCGTAGCCGAGGGAGCCCAGTTGCCCCGCGAGGGCCGGGTCGAGGTTCATGCACCGGATGACGCCGCCGAAGGTCTCGATGTCCACGCACCCGGCGTCGACCTCCAGGTCCGTCGGGGTGGGCACCGGGACTTCCTGCGCCGCCGCCGTCCCGGCACCGGCGAGGATCGATCCTGCCGCTAGAGCGGCAGCGAGGGTCGACATGAGGGCGGTCGGGCGCATGGGTGTCCTCCGGATCGGCGCAGCGTCGGTCGACGTGACGTCGCCTCAGGGTATCCCGCGTCAGATCCCTGGGCTCAGGCTTCGCGGCGGATCCAGCGCAGAAGTGGGCCGAGCGACGCGCGGTCGGTGAGGTCCAGACCGCCGAGCTCGAGCATCGACTCCTCGTCCGGGGTGAGATCAGACTTCCGGCGTAGTGCAGCCAGTGCGGTCTTGATCCCCAGCCGCTGCCGGAATCCCAGCTGATCGGGGGTAACGACGCCGCGCAGCTGGAAGAGCTTGAGATCCCGGAGCTGGTCTGCGGTGAACTCACTCGACATGAGGTCGATCCGGGCGTCGTCGGTGACAGGCGTGGGACCCACCATGACCACAGCGACACGGCGACCGGCCTCCACGAGCGCCTCCCAGTTGTCCTTGATGAACCCCGAGCCGCCCAACCCGCCCCCCGGACGCATGCCCGTCATCAGGACGACCGTGCCGGCGACGACGAGTTCGCCGGGATCCACGGAGTCGTGGTGGGACGTCCGGGCATCGAACTCCCCGGCCAGCCACTCGGCGTAGCGGCGGGCACCCGGGTCGTCGTCGTGCAGTACCACCGGCGCCGGAACCGCGCTGGACATCGACTGGTCCATCAGAGCTCCCCCTGTCCTGCCCGGCCGACCACGCGGGCCGAACGATCAGCAAACGCGACCACGTCGCCGTGGACCAGCCCACGACCGCGACGGACGTCCACCTCACCGTTGACGCTCACCGCACCCGCCGCGACAGCCTCCTTGGCGTCCGCCCCGGAATCCAGCAACGAGGCCAACTTGAGGAACTGACCTAGCGTCAGCTTCTTGCTCAGTTCGCATTCGACGTCTTCTGGGGGCGGTCCGGCCGGAGGCGGTGCGGACCGGTCGGCGCGTCCTCGTCCTGCAATGTGGCGGCTCATACCGCCGAGCTTATCGACAGCACCATCACACGGCGGTGTCAGCTGGCCGGGGCCGCTCGTCCGCTGCCGCTCCCCGCCCACGGAGCGTGACCCACGCCAGGCCCAACCCGCCGGCCACGAGTGCCACGGCTGCCAGCGCCAACGCCACGGTCTGGACGCCGGACATCCCGAAGGCCGCCGAATCGTCGCCCACGACGTCCCCCTCATGCGGAGAGTCCCCCTCGGCGGGCAGCGGCGGCAGCTCGCTGAGAACGGGCAGGTCGCTCACCTCCACTCCGGCACCGGGAGCGACCGCCTGTACCGACACCGCGGGCCCGCCGATCAACGCGACCGACAGGCAGAGCGCGCCGATCACGGTGAAAGGGCGGCGGCGGACCATGAATGCCTTCCGTGACGGCGGCCGGGCGGCCTGATGTCGTAACGCCCTTGATCTTAGGTTCTCCTAAGGTCTGGCGCTACGGTGCCCTGCCATCCGACTCGGCGCCGCGACCCTGCTGCAGGACCCGGGGGGCGGAGCGACGACAGTTCGCCGTCGTCGCCGAGCTCCCCTCTCACGGAGAGGGCTATAAGAATCGCCCAACGCACTCACCCCGACCGCAGAGTGGTCGGGGTGAGTGGAGCGCGGTGGGCGGGGTTGTCAGCGCTGGGCGACGTCCGTCGGTCGGACCGGCGCCGGCAGCGCGGTCTCCCCCATGAGGAAGCGGTCGACGGCGGCGGCCGCCGCGCGGCCCTCGGCGATCGCCCACACGATGAGCGACTGTCCGCGGCCCATGTCGCCGGCAACAAAGACACCGTCGACGTTGGTCGCGAAGGTCCCGTCCCTGTCGACATTGCCGCGGTCGGTGAACTCCACCCCGAGATCCGAGCACAAGCCGGTCTTCTGCGCGCCCGTGAAGCCCATGGCCAGCAGCACCAGGTCGGCCGGGTACTCGAAGTCGGTGCCGGGGACGTTCTCGAACCGACCGTCGACCATCTTGACCTCGGAGCCCTTGAGCGCGGTGACGTGGCCACCCTCACCCAGGAACTCGGCGGTCGAGACGCTGTAGACCCGTTCGCCGTTCTCCTCATGTGCTGACGCCGTGCGGAACATCAGCGGATACACCGGCCACGGGGTCGACGCGGCGCGGGTCGCCGGCGGTCGGGGCATGATCTCGAAGCTCTTGATGGACTTCGCGCCCTGGCGGGTGGCGGTGCCGAGACAGTCCGCCCCGGTATCGCCACCACCGATGATGATCACGTCCTTGTCCCGCGCGTTGATCGCGGGAAGTCCGTCGGTGTCCACCACCGGGTCGCCGACCGCGGCCTTGTTGGCCAGCGGCAGGTAGTCCATGGCCTGGAAGATGCCGTCGAGCTCGCGGCCCGGCACCGGCAGGTCTCGCCGCAGGGTCGCACCGCCGCACAGGACGATCGCGTCGAACTCGGCGCGGAGGCTCGAGGCGGCGATGTCCTTGCCCACGTTGACGCCGGGACGGAAGACCGTGCCCTCCGCCTCCATCTGGGCGAGCCGACGATCGATGACCGACTTCTCCATCTTGAACTCGGGGATGCCGTAGCGCATGAGACCGCCGATGCGGTCGTCCCGCTCGAAGACCGTCACCGAGTGCCCCGCGCGGGTGAGCTGCTGCGCGGTCGCGAGCCCGGCCGGGCCGGAGCCCACGACGGCGACCTTCTGGCCCGTCCGGAACGACGGGATCACCGGGTCCATACCGCCGTCCGCCCAGGCGGCCTCGGCGATCTCGACCTCGATCTGCTTGATCGTGACCGGCTCCTGGTTGATCCCCAGGACGCACGACCCCTCGCAGGGTGCAGGGCAGAGTCGACCGGTGAACTCGGGGAAGTTGTTGGTCGCGTGCAGCCGGTCCACGGCCGTCGACCACTCGCCGCGGTGCACCAGGTCGTTCCACTCGGGGATGATGTTGCCCAGTGGACAACCCTGGTGACAGAACGGGACTCCGCACCCCATGCACCGGGAGGCCTGGGTCTTCAGCGCGTCCTCGGGGAGGACTGTCGACTCGTAGACCTCCTTCCAGTCCATGATTCGGAGGTCCACCGGCCGCCGCTTCGGCAACTCCCGCTCGGTGTGCTTGAGAAAGCCCTTCGGGTCAGCCATTTGCGGCCTCCATGATCGCTTCGTCCACGTTGCGTCCGTCCTTCTCCGCCTGCTCGATGGCCAGCAAGACGCGCTTGTAGTCGCGCGGCATGACCTTGGCGAAGTGATTCACGTTCTGGGCCCAACCGGAGAGGATCTCCCGGGCCCGTGCCGAGTCGGTCTCCTCGACGTGCCGCTCCACGATTCCGCGGAGGAACTCCACATCGTCCGCTTCCAGCACCTCGATCTCGACGAGCTCGTCGTTGAGATTGCTCTGCAGCTGGCCGTGGGGGTCGTAGAAGTACGCGACACCCCCCGACATGCCGGCGGCAACGTTGCGGCCGGTCGATCCGAGCACCACGACCCGGCCTCCGGTCATGTACTCGCACGCGTGGTCGCCCACGCCCTCGACGACCGCCGTGACGCCCGAGTTGCGGACGCAGAAACGTTCGCCGACCATCCCGCGGAGGAAGAGCTCGCCGCTGGTGGCGCCGTAACAGATCACGTTGCCGGCGATGATGTTGTCCTCGGCCACGAAGTCGGGCGCCGCGTCCTCGGAGGGCCGGACCACGACCCGGCCCCCGGACAAGCCCTTGCCCACGTAGTCGTTGGCGTCACCGAACACCCGCAGGGTCACCCCGCTGGCGAGGAACGCGCCGAGCGAGTTGCCGGCCGAGCCGGTGAAGCTGAGGTCGATCGACCCGGCGGGCAGCCCCGCGGCACCGTAGGCCTTCGAGATGCGGTAACTGAGCATCGTGCCCACCGAGCGGTTGACGTTGCAGATCGGGTAGCTGCCGGTCACCGGCTCCGAGGTGGGGTCGGCCAACACGGAACGGCAGTCCTCGATCAGCGTCTCGTCCAGGATCCCCACCAGCTTGTGGTCCTGCTCCTTGGTGCACCGCAGGTCCTGGTGCATGAAGGGCGACTCGGCCTGAGCGAAGATCGGCGACAGGTCGAGCTTGGCCGCGCGCTTGTTGTGCGCGAACGCCCGCGACTTGTCCAGAAGCTCGGTGTGGCCGATCACCTCGTCGAGCGTGCGGAAGCCCAGTTCGGCGAGGTACTCGCGGACCTCCTCCGCGATGAACTCCATGAAGTTCACCACGTACTCGGCCTTGCCGTTGAACCGCTCCCGCAGGACGGGGTTCTGGGTCGCGACGCCCACCGGGCAGGTGTCGAGGTGACAGACCCGCATCATGATGCAGCCGGCCACGACCAGCGGGGCGGTGGCGAAGCCGAACTCCTCGCCGCCGAGCAGGGCGGCGACGATCACGTCACGACCGGTCTTGAGCTGACCGTCGACCTGCACCACGATCCGGTCACGCAGACCGTTGACCAGCAGAGTCTGCTGGGTCTCGGCCACGCCGAGCTCCCAGGGACCGCCGGCGTGCTTGAGCGACGTCAGCGGTGAGGCGCCGGTGCCACCGTCGTGGCCCGAGATCAGGACCACGTCGGCGTGTGTCTTGGACACGCCCGTCGCGACGGTGCCGACACCCTGCTCGGCCACGAGCTTGACGTGGATCCGCGCCGCGGGGTTGGCGTTCTTCAGGTCATAGATGAGCTGCGCCAGGTCCTCGATCGAGTAGATGTCGTGGTGCGGCGGCGGCGAGATGAGTCCGACGCCCGGCGTGGACCCGCGTACCTCGGCCACCCACGGGTAGACCTTGCCTGGAGGGAGCTGTCCGCCCTCTCCCGGCTTGGCACCCTGGGCCATCTTGATCTGGATGTCGGTGCAATTGGCCAGGTAGTGGCTGGTCACGCCGAACCGACCCGAGGCGACCTGCTTGACGGCCGAGCGGCGCCAGTCGCCGTTGGGGTCCGGGTCGAAGCGGTCGACGGACTCGCCGCCCTCTCCCGAGTTGGACCGGGCGTGCAGGCGGTTCATGGCGATGGCGAGGGTCTCGTGGGCCTCGGCCGAGATCGAGCCGTAGCTCATCGCGCCGGTCGAGAACCTCTTGACGATCTCCGAGACCGGCTCGACCTCGTCGATCGGCACCGGCGGGCGGTCGCTCTTCAGCTCGAACAGACCGCGCAGCGTGGCCAGGCGCTCCGACTGGTCGTCGACGAGCTTCGTGTACTCCTTGAAGATCTCGTATCGACCGGACCGCGTGGAGTGCTGGAGCTTGAACACCGTGTCCGGATTGAACAGGTGGTATTCACCCTCACGGCGCCACTGGTACTCGCCGCCGATCTCGAGCTCGCGGTGCGCGGCCTCCTCGGGGCGGGGCAGGAACGCGAAGCGGTGCCGCAGCGCGACGTCCTCGGCGATCTCGTCCAGCCCGATCCCGTCGATGGGGCTGACGGAGCCGGTGAAGTACTCGTCGCACAGTTCCTGCGACAGACCGGTGACGTCGAACAGCTGGGCTCCGGTGTACGAGGCGAGCGTGGAAATGCCCATCTTGGACATCACCTTGAGCACGCCCTTGGCGGCCGCCTTCCGGTACTTGGCGCAGGCCTCGCGCGTGTCGATACCCGTCAGATGGCCGCCCTTGACCAGCTCGTCGATCGACTCGAACGCCATGTACGGGTTGATCGCGTTGGCGCCGTAGCCGAAGAGCACCGCCATGTGGTGCACCTCGCGGGCGTCACCGGATTCCACCACCAGGCTGACGCGGGTGCGCGTCTTCTCCCGGACCAGGTGGTGGTGCACGGCGGAGGTCAGCAGCAGCGTCGGGATCGGCGCGTTCCGCTCATCCGACTCGCGGTCCGACAGCACGATGATCGTGGCGCCGTCCTCGATGGCGTGGGAGATCTCGCGGCGGATCCGCTCGAGCGCGATGCGCAGACCGCGACCGCCATGGGCCACGTTGTACAGGCCGCGGACGGTGACCGACCGCAGACCGGGGCGGGACTCGCCCGCCGCCATCAGGGTGGCCAACTCGGAGTTGCCGAGGATCGGGTTGTCGAGCTTGATCTGCTTACACGAGTCGGGGCCCGGGTTGATCAGGTCACCCTCGGGGCCGAGGGTCACGCCGTAGCTGGTGACGAGCTCCTCGCGGATGGCGTCCAGCGGCGGGTTGGTCACCTGGGCGAAGCGCTGGGCGAAGTAGTCGAACAGCATGCGGGCCCGCTGGGACAACACGGGAAGCGGGGTGTCGGTGCCCATCGACCCGATCGCCTCGGCGCCGCTCCCGGCCATCGGGGAGACGAGGATGCGGAGCTCCTCCTCGGTGTAGCCGAAGACCCGCTGGCGCAGCACCACGCGCTCGTGGGCCATGTAGGGCTGCTCGACCGGCGGCAGGTCCTCGAGCCGGACCATGCCGTCGTCGAGCCACTGCTGGTACGGGTGCTCGGCTGCGAGCTGCGTCTTGATCTCCTGGTCGTCGATGATCCGCCCCTGGGCGGTGTCGACCAGGAACATCCGGCCCGGCTGCAGTCGGGTCTTGGTGACGACCTTGTCCTGCGGGATGTCGAGGACGCCGACCTCGGAGGCCATCACTACGAGGCCGTCGTCGGTCACCCAGATGCGCGAGGGCCGCAGGCCGTTGCGGTCGAGGACCGCCCCGATCACGGTGCCGTCGGTGAACGTGATGGATGCTGGGCCGTCCCACGCCTCCATCATCGAGGCGTGGTACTCGTAGAACGCCCGCTTGGCGGGGTCCATGGACTCGTGGCGCTCCCACGCTTCCGGCACCATCATCATCACGGCGTGCGGCAGCGTCCGGCCGGCGAGGGTGAGCAGCTCGAGCGCCTCGTCGAAGCGCGCGGTGTCGGAGCCACCCGGCGTACAGATGGGCAGGGCCGCGGACAGGTCTGCGATGTGCTCGCTGGACATGAGGGACTCGCGGGCCCGCATCCAGTTCTCGTTGCCGCGGGCGGTGTTGATCTCGCCGTTGTGTGCGACGTAGCGGAACGGGTGCGCGAGCGGCCACGCGGGGAAGGTGTTGGTGGAGAAGCGGGAGTGGACGATGCCCAGGGCGGACTCGACGCGCTCGTCCTGCAGGTCCAGGTAGAACTCGGGGAGCTGCTTCTCGGTGAGCATGCCCTTGTAGACGAAGGTCCGGGGGCTGAGGGACGGGAAGTACACGGTCTCGGAGCCGAGGTCGCCCTTGCCGGCCCCCTTGGAACCGAGTTCGTGCTCGCACCGCTTGCGCATCACGAAGCACTTGCGCTCCAGTGCGAGCTCGGTGAGCAGGGTGCCGTCGGCGCCGGCGGCCTTGACGAAGATCTGGTGGATGGTGGGCTGGGCGTCACGGGAGATCGCACCGACAGTCGAGTCGTCGACCGGGACCTCGCGCCACGCGATCACGCTCACACCCTGCTCTGCGGCGATCCTCTCCGCCATGCGCTTGGCGTCCATGGCCAGCATGCGCGACTGGGGGAGAAAACAAAGGCCGGTCGCGTATGCACCGGCCTCAGGTAGTTCTACGTTCTGCTCCTCACGCATCACTTCGCGGAGGAACCGATCCGGTACCTGGATCAACAAGCCCGTTCCGTCACCGGTGTTGTGCTCTGCCCCTACGGCACCACGGTGCTCGAGGTTCACCAGAGCGGCGATCGCCTTCTCGACGATGTCCCGGGATTGCCGCCCGTACATGTCGACGACGAACGCGACACCGCAGGAATCGTGTTCGTATTCCGGGCGGTACAGGCCCTTTGGGCCGGGAGTCGTCATCATCTGTTCGCCTTCACTGGTCGACGGGAAGACTCCGTGGTGGCTGGAGCACCCGTACTCAGAGAACCGAGGTGCCCTGGCTCCGAAATACTATGGGGAAAAGGGGGTAGTCGCACAATTCGGTTTCGTCAAACTGTGTCCATCGACGTGGGATCCAGGGTCCACCTTGTGAGATTTCTCTCAGCGCTCACGCATTTGGCCGCCAAATGGGGAACGGCCCCGCTCCGAGTGGTCCACCCGGAGCGGGGCCGTGACCCCGATGTCAGCTCATCGGATGAACGGCAACGGAGGCAGTGTGATGCCTGCCGGCAGCTCCACTGCGTAGTCGCCGAGCGAACCCGTCGTCACCACCACAGCGTTCACGCCGACAGCCGCCCCGCCCTCGGCGCCCGGCTCGCCACCGCGGCCGTTGGGTGCGGTCGGTCCGGGTGCCGTGGGCGCCTCGGCAACGGGCGCGGGAGCCGCCGGAAGGGCCTGCATACCGGTACCCAGGGCGGCCACCGACTGGGGAATCTGCGGCGCCGCGATGGCGAGCCCAGCGAGGGACCCACCGACGAGGATCACCGGGATGAGCGAACCGGCGCCTGCGGAACCGGCCTCCGAACCGGTCTGGAGCGAACCCGCCTCGAGCGAACCCTCACCCGAGCCCTCGCCGGAACCTTCACCCGAGCCCTCACCGGAACCCGACGACAGCTGGTCCAACGACTCACCCTCAGCCGAGCCCTCACCTGAACCGGACGAACCGGCCATGAGCAGGGCGAGCGACCCGCCGAGTGAACCCATTTCCGTGGAACCCTCACCCGAGCCCTCACCGGAACCCGAGGACAGCTGGTCCAACGACTCACCCTCAGCCGACCCGGCCTCCGAACCGGTCTGGAGCGAACCCGCCTCGAGCGAACCCTCGCCCGAGCCCTCGCCGGAACCTTCACCCGAACCCGACGACAGCTGGTCCAACGACTCACCCTCGGCCGAACCCGCCTCCGAACCGGCCTGGAGCGAACCCGCCTCCAGAGAACCCTCACCCGAGCCCTCACCCGAGCCCTCACCGGAACCCGACGACAGCTGGTCCAACGACTCACCCTCAGCCGAACCCTCACCCGAACCGGACGAACCGGCCATGAGCAGGGCGAGCGACCCGCCGAGTGAACCCATTTCCGTGGAACCCTC